>NZ_JBBCPX010000015.1:0-85210 GCF_037150195.1 Cedecea sp. VD22 | reverse complement strand
TTTGCCTGGCGGCCGTAGCGCGGTGGTCCCACCTGACCCCATGCCGAACTCAGAAGTGAAACGCCGTAGCGCCGATGGTAGTGTGGGGCCTCCCCATGCGAGAGTAGGGAACTGCCAGGCATCAAATTAAGCAGTAAACCGGAGCAACAAACCGGTGGTTGTAGAAAAATTCGGTGGAGCGGTAGTTCAGTCGGTTAGAATACCTGCCTGTCACGCAGGGGGTCGCGGGTTCGAGTCCCGTCCGTTCCGCCACTTATTAAAATTAAGCCTGCTCTTTAAGCAGGCTTAATAGTAGGAAAATTTAGGGGCGTAGCTCAGTTGGTAGAGCACCGGTCTCCAAAACCGGGTGTCGCGAGTTCGAGTCTCTCCGCCCCTGCCATATATAATCCTTTGCTTAGGCAAAGGATTTTTTTTGTCCAAAATTCCTCTCTTTTATATTCTTAGCTATTAAAAGCGCATTACTGCGCCTTTAATGGTGTCTTCAATAATTCTTTGATAACACTCTGTTTGTCCGTGTTTTGTAACCAGACAGCATACAATGGTCTGGAAAGCGTTGTGCTTTCGGGGACAGGCCAGATCCCGGGCTGTTCTTTTGCCCACTCAATCGGCAGGAAGGTGCAACCGTTAAGTTCAGAGATCAGCTTGCAGGCTATTTTTGCTGAACTGGTAGTTAATACCGGAATATCATCACTTCCAATGAGCTCGGCCTCATGTTGGTGAAAATCCGCACCCCACTCGATGCGTAAATAGTTGAGTGAAGCTTTACGGCTTTCCGCGGCAGGACCATAAAGCCTCATGCTGAAGTAACCTAGCAACTGGCTGGCAAATTCGTCCATTTTTGGCGCTTCAGTTGTGAGCAATAAATCCAGCTGGCGCTCATGAAGCTGTTTAACGAGTGACTGACGTTGTGCAATTCGTGCTTCGAACTGCAGGCCATTATGCTGTTGATAAAGCGCAATGAGCCATTCAGAAAGCATACATTCCCAAAGCGATGCGCTGGCACCAAGCGTGAGCTGATTATGTTGAGAAGTATGTGATACCTCTTTTTTCGCTGCTAACCACGTATTCATCAGGTTTTCTGCGTAGGGCAGCAGGCGCTCCCCGGCAGTTGTCAGCCGTATGTTATTGCGGTGGCGGGTAAAAAGGTTTACACCAAGCTGATTTTCGAGCTGTCGGATGCGAAAGCTTACCGCAGACTGCGTCAAATAAAGTGCTTCTGCAGCGCGACCAAAGTGCCGTGTTCTGCTAACTTCCAGGAAGGTTTTAAGTAATTCGGTGTCCACGGCTTACTCCAAAAAATAATTTGTCGTTATGATTTAAATGTTTTGTTTTACACTCTGTCAAGCGTAACTAATACTCCGCGCCATAAATAGCTCGGCCAAGAAAATCAGGAGCGTGTAGGATGGCGGAAAGCTTTACGACGACTAATCGGTTTTTCGACAATAAACATTATCCACGTGGGTTTGCTCGTCATGGTGATTTCACCATCAAAGAGGCACAGCTGTTAGAACGTCATGGCTTTGCGTTCAATGAGCTGGATCTCGGTAAGCGCGAACCAGGCACTGAAGAAGAAGTGCAGTTTGTTGCCGTATGCCGTGGTGTGCGCGAGCCTGCTACTGAAGCGGAACGTGTCTGGAGCAAGTACATGTCGCGTATTAAGCGTCCAAAACGTTTTCATACCCTGTCTGGCGGTAAACCGCAGATGGATACGGTTGAAGACTACAGCGATAGTGATGATTAAAAAATGGGGCGAAAGCCCCGTTTTTTATTCTGTCAGTCTGTGCAAATGCAGGAGCAGCCGATCAATAGTTCGATAGCTCAGTGCTTCCTGGAGGTGTGCCCGAGTAATACTCTCGCAATGCTCGATATCCGCGATGGTACGAGAGACTTTCAGAAGACGTTGCCATGCCCTGACCGACAGGCCCAGTTTGAGTAATGTTTCCTCCAGCCAAACTGCATCATTCGGCACAAGCTCACAGTGTTCGCGTATCTCATGATTGCTGAGTCGGGCATTTAGCTTGTTCTGCCGGGAGAGTTGCCTGTCGCGTGTCTCTATTACCCTTTCCCTTATTCTCTCGCTTTTTTCTTCCTGATGGTTCGTTTTACTCAGCATTCCTGCCGGGAGAAGCGGGATATCCACTGAGAGGTCAAAGCGGTCGAGAAAAGGGCCCGAGAGTCGATTCATATAGCGTAAAGTCTGCTGGGGCGTGGCACGGTTATGTTTGCCTTCATAGTGCCCTGTAGGGCTGGGATTCATCGCCGCGATAAGCTGAAAATCCGCGGGGTAGGTGATTTTTGCCCGGGTGCGAGAGATATGAATCTCACCTGATTCAATAGGTTCCCTAAGCGAGTCCAGTACGCGGCGCTCAAACTCAGGTAATTCATCCAGAAATAACACGCCGTTGTGCGCTAACGAAATTTCTCCTGGCTGCGGGATAGCCCCGCCGCCCACGATGGAAGTTAACGAGGCACTGTGATGGGGAGCCCTGAACGGACGCTGACGCCAATGGCGATGAAGATGCGAAGATTGTACCAGGCTCAGAATGGCAGCGCTCTGTAATGCTTCAACATCGTTCAAAGGAGGAAGGAGCGTATTGAGCCGGCTCGCCAGCATGGTTTTACCCGTTCCTGGTGGGCCTATCAGTAAGAGGTTATGCCCGCCAGCCGCCGCAATTTCCAGCGCTCGTTTTCCCTGACTTTGCCCAATAATCTCGTTCATGTCTTCCAGGCTATCAGCTTGCCACAGCGCAGGGCTAACCGGGGTGCGGAGGTCGTGTTTTCCTTCCAGCCAGGCGCATACCTCGGTCAGATGCGTGGCCACAAAGCAGCCCGGTTTAGCGATCAGGGCTACTTCTTCTTCATTTTCTGCGGCAACCACGACTTCTCGCCCCGCATTCAAAGCCTCCATAGCGGATGATATGGCCCCAGAAACCCCACGTAGCTCCCCGGTCAGCGCAAGCTCGCCGATAAACTCAAGCTTGGCCAGCTTGGGCGTATTTAGCTGCTCAGAGGCAACCAGCAGCGCCAGAGCAATCGGCAAATCGTATCTGCCACCTTCTTTAGGAAGATCTGCCGGAGCAAGGTTAATAGTGATTTTACGCGCTGGAAATGTGTAGCCGCTATTGATCAATGCGCTTCTGACTCGATCCCGGGCTTCTCTCACGGTAGTTTCAGGCAGGCCGACAAGCGTAAGCCCTGGTAAACCAGCACTGATATGCACTTCAACCGTAACCTGTGGGGCGTGAACGCCGAGTGCTGCTCTGGTATAGACAACCGACAGTGACATTTTTCCTCCGTGAAAAACTTCATTCTGCCGCGCCAATAAAAGATTAAATATTGTTCGTTTTATGCACCGGGAAGTACCTCCCTGACTTTTTTATCCGCTTTCTTTTTTACAGCTCTGGCTGCGAAGCCGATCGCAGAACAATAACTTTTTACTGGTATTACGCAGAAAATATCCTCAGCAGACCAGTTTTATGAATTATTTTCACTTTCTCGTTATGCACTGAAATTAAATAGTTTTTATGCTAATTAATTTCAACGGCGATCTTTTCGTCATAAAAAAATATTGTGCTTTACGTCAACTCTGTGATAACTCTGTAGGCATTACTTCGAACTAGACGTTAGAACATACAGAAAATGACAGCCCTTCTACGAGTGATTAGCCTGGTCGTGATTAGCGTGGTGGTGATTATTATCCCACCGTGCGGGGCTGCACTTGGAGAAAGAAAGGCTTAAAAATCAAGCCTGAATCGAAAAGAACCCCCGCACCGAAAGGTCCGGGGGTTTTTTGTTGACTGAAGAATGTGAAGCGAGGAACAGAGTATGTGTTGCAGAATAAAATGCTGTTTCTCCGGTAATGAGACGGGGAACTAACTATGAATGGTGCACAGTGGGTAGTACATGCGTTGCGAGCGCAGGGTGTTGAAACAGTTTTCGGTTATCCTGGCGGCGCGATTATGCCGGTGTACGATGCGTTGTACGACGGTGGTGTGGAACATCTACTGTGTCGCCATGAGCAAGGTGCAGCCATGGCAGCTATTGGTTATGCCCGCTCAACGGGCAAAACCGGTGTGTGTATTGCCACTTCTGGCCCCGGTGCGACAAATCTGTTAACTGGCCTTGCTGACGCACTTTTAGATTCTGTTCCTGTGGTTGCCATCACCGGTCAGGTGGCTGCACCTTTGATCGGGACTGACGCTTTCCAGGAAGTTGACGTCCTCGGCCTGTCGCTTGCCTGCACCAAACACAGTTTCCTCGTCGAATCCCTTGATGAATTGCCGCGTGTCCTTGCCGAGGCCTTTGAGATTGCTAATTCTGGCCGTCCAGGCCCCGTTCTGGTCGATATTCCAAAAGATATTCAGTTGGCTATTGGTGAGCCTGAGGCCTGGTTATCTGCCGTTGAAGATGATGCTCACCTACCGTTGGCTGAATTGCAGCAGGCCCGTGAAATGCTCGCTCAGGCCAAAAAGCCGATGCTTTACGTTGGCGGCGGCGTTGGGATGGCGCAGGCGGTTCCAGCGCTCCGTGAGTTTATTTCCGTCACGGGTATGCCTTCCACAGTCACTCTGAAAGGGCTGGGTGCAGTCCCGGCCGACCATGCGTTTTATACCGGTATGTTGGGAATGCACGGCACCAAGGCGGCGAACCTCGCCGTTCAGGAATGCGATCTGCTGTTGGCCGTTGGAGCCCGTTTCGATGACCGCGTCACCGGGAAGCTGAATACCTTTGCTCCGCACGCCAAAGTTATCCACATGGATATCGATCCTGCGGAGCTGAGCAAGCTGCGCCAGGCGCATGTCGCGTTGCAGGGGCCGCTGAATCAGCTTTTACCGGCCTTGCAACAGCCGTTGCACATTGCCTCCTGGCAGCAGCATGTCGCCGCCCTGAACGAAGAACACCAGTGGCGCTACGATCATCCGGGTCAGGCTATCTATGCCCCCTTGCTGCTGAAGCAGCTCTCCGAGCGCAAATCAGCAGAAGCCGTTGTGACCACCGACGTAGGCCAGCATCAGATGTGGACCGCACAGCACATGACCTTCACCCGCCCTGAGAACTTCATCACTTCCAGCGGGCTTGGCACGATGGGCTTTGGTTTACCCGCCGCCGTTGGTGCTCAGGTTGCAAGGCCGGAAGATACGGTTATTTGCGTCTCCGGCGATGGCTCTTTCATGATGAACGTTCAGGAGTTAGGCACCATCAAGCGCAAACAGTTGCCGGTCAAAATCCTGCTGCTCGATAACCAACGCCTGGGCATGGTGAGACAGTGGCAGCAGCTGTTTTTTGAAGAGCGCTACAGTGAAACCACCCTGACCGACAACCCTGATTTCCTCACGCTGGCCAGCGCCTTTGGCATTCCAGGTCAGCACATCACCCGTAAAGACCAGGTAGAAGCCGCGTTAGACGCCCTGCTGAACAGCGACGGCCCGTACATGCTTCACGTCTCGATCGATGAGTACGAAAACGTCTGGCCGTTGGTACCGCCCGGTGCCAGTAACTCGCAAATGCTGGAGAAATTATCATGATGCAACATCAGCTCGCAGTGCAGGCTCGCTTCCGCCCGGAAACGTTAGAACGTGTTTTACGCGTAGTGCGCCATCGTGGATTCCAGATCTGCGCGATGAATATGGCCGCGGCGGGGAATACCGACAATATTAATATTGAATTGACCGTTGCTAGCCTGCGGCCAGTCGAATTACTGTTTACTCAATTAAGCAAGCTGGTTGACGTTGCCTGCGTTGAAATCCAGCCACAAACATCACAACAAATCCGCGCCTGAGCGTAAAAGGAAGAGAACAATGACGACCAAGAAAGCTGATTACATCTGGTTCAATGGCGAGATGACTCCGTGGGGAGAAGCGAAAGTTCACGTAATGTCCCACGCGCTGCACTACGGTACTTCGGTCTTCGAAGGCATCCGTTGCTACGACTCGCACAAAGGGCCAGTGGTGTTCCGTCATCGTGAACACATGCAGCGCTTGCGTGACTCAGCAAAAATCTATCGCTTCCCGGTATCGCAAAGCGTGGATGAGCTGATGGAAGCCTGTCGTGCGGTTATCCGTAAAAATAATCTCACCAGCGCTTACATTCGCCCTCTGGTCTTTGTTGGCGACGTAGGTATGGGCGTTAATCCGCCGGAAGGGTATACCACCGACGTGATCATTGCGGCTTTCCCGTGGGGCGCTTATCTGGGCGCTGAAGCGCTGGATCAGGGGATTGATGCAATGGTCTCTTCCTGGAATCGTGCGGCACCAAACACCATTCCTACCGCGGCCAAAGCGGGCGGTAACTACCTTTCTTCTCTGCTGGTCGGCAGCGAAGCACGCCGCCACGGCTATCAGGAAGGGATTGCGCTCGATGTGAACGGCTTCCTGTCTGAGGGCGCGGGTGAAAACCTGTTCGAAGTAAAAGACGGCGTGATCTACACCCCGCCATTTACCTCTTCAGCGCTGCCGGGGATTACCCGCGATGCAATCATCAAGCTGGCAAAAGACCTGGGCATTGAAGTCCGTGAGCAGGTGCTGTCGCGCGAATCTCTGTACCTGGCCGACGAAGTCTTTATGTCCGGTACCGCCGCTGAAATCACCCCGGTACGCAGCGTAGACCGCATTCAGGTGGGCGAAGGCCGCTGTGGCCCGGTCACCAAACGTATTCAACAGGCATTCTTTGGCCTGTTCACCGGCGAAACCGAAGACAAGTGGGGCTGGTTAGATCAGGTAAACCCGTAAGCCTTAAACAAAAATATAATCAGGCGGGCGGCAACTGACCGCCTGCTACCCGACAGACTGGAGTAAATAAAGCATGCCTAAGTATCGTTCCGCCACTACAACCCACGGCCGCAATATGGCGGGTGCCCGCGCGCTGTGGCGCGCAACGGGGATGACCGACGCCGATTTTGGCAAACCGATCATTGCGGTCGTCAACTCCTTTACCCAATTCGTACCGGGCCACGTTCACCTGCGCGACCTGGGTAAACTGGTTGCCGAGCAAATCGAAGCCTCCGGCGGCGTAGCGAAAGAGTTCAACACCATTGCGGTGGATGACGGTATCGCGATGGGGCACGGCGGTATGCTCTATTCCCTGCCGTCCCGCGAGCTGATTGCCGACTCGGTTGAGTACATGGTGAACGCCCACTGCGCCGATGCCATGGTTTGTATCTCCAACTGCGACAAAATCACCCCAGGGATGCTGATGGCCTCGCTGCGCCTGAACATTCCGGTGATCTTCGTCTCCGGCGGCCCGATGGAAGCCGGGAAAACTAAACTTTCCGACCAGATCATCAAGCTGGATCTGGTCGATGCGATGATTCAGGGTGCGGACCCGAAAGTTTCTGACGAGCAAAGCGAGCAGGTTGAACGCTCCGCGTGTCCAACGTGCGGCTCTTGTTCAGGTATGTTCACTGCCAACTCCATGAACTGCCTGACCGAGGCGCTAGGTCTGTCTCAGCCGGGTAACGGTTCACTGCTGGCGACGCATGCTGACCGCAAAGAGTTGTTCCTGAACGCGGGTAAACGCATTGTTGAACTGACCAAGCGCTATTACGAGCAGGATGATGCCACCGCGCTCCCGCGCAGCATCGCCAGCAAAGAGGCGTTCGAAAACGCCATGACGCTGGATATCGCCATGGGCGGCTCCACTAACACCGTTCTGCACCTGCTGGCCGCCGCGCAAGAAGCTGAAATCGACTTCACCATGACCGACATTGACCAGCTGTCCCGCAAGGTTCCACAGCTGTGTAAAGTCGCGCCAAGCACCCAGAAATACCATATGGAAGACGTGCACCGTGCGGGTGGCGTACTCGGGATCCTCGGCGAGCTGGATCGCGCCGGATTGTTGAACCGCGAAGTGAAAAACGTGCTTGGCCTTTCCCTGCCGCAGACGCTGGAACAATACGATGTCATGCTGACCAAAGACGAGGCGGTGAAAACGATGTTCCGCGCGGGTCCGGCGGGCATTCGTACTACCCAGGCTTTCTCGCAGAACTGCCGCTGGGACACGCTGGATGACGATCGCGCTAACGGTTGCATTCGCTCACTGGAAAATGCCTACAGCAAAGATGGCGGCCTGGCCGTTCTGTACGGCAACTTCGCGGAAAACGGCTGTATTGTTAAAACCGCTGGCGTGGATGAAGGTAGCCTGGTATTCCGCGGCCCGGCCAAAGTTTATGAAAGCCAGGACGATGCGGTAGAAGCCATCCTCGGCGGTAAAGTCGTTGCAGGTGACGTGGTTGTTATTCGCTACGAAGGACCAAAGGGCGGGCCAGGCATGCAGGAAATGCTCTACCCAACCACCTTCCTGAAATCTATGGGACTGGGTAAAGCCTGCGCGCTGGTCACCGACGGCCGTTTCTCCGGCGGGACCTCGGGTCTGTCGATCGGCCACGTTTCTCCTGAAGCCGCGAGCGGCGGCAATATCGCCCTGATTGAAGACGGCGACATGATTGCCATTGATATCCCTAATCGTGGTATTCAGCTGCAGCTCACCGATCAGGAAATGGCTGCACGTCGTGAAGCGCAGGAAGCTCGCGGTGAAGCGGCATGGACGCCTCGCAATCGTGAGCGCCAGGTTTCCTTCGCCCTGCGCGCCTACGCCAGCCTCGCCACCAGTGCGGATAAAGGCGCCGTGCGTGATAAAAGCAAGCTTGGAGGCTAATTATGGCTGAGTCACAACCGCTACCCGATGCCCCCGGCGGAGCAGAGTATCTGCGCGCGGTATTGCGCGCGCCGGTTTACGAAGTTGTGCAGGTAACGCCGCTGCAAAAAATGGAAAAGCTTTCTTCGCGCCTTGATAACGTCATTCTGGTTAAGCGTGAAGACCGCCAGCCTGTGCATAGCTTCAAGCTGCGCGGGGCTTATTCGATGATTGCTGGCCTGAACAGCGAGCAAAAAGCCAGTGGCGTGATCACCGCTTCTGCGGGAAATCACGCTCAGGGCGTCGCGCTTTCGTCCACGCGATTGGGTATTAAGTCGCTGATCGTTATGCCTGTGGCTACTGCGGATATCAAAGTCGATGCTGTGCGGGCCTTCGGAGGCGAAGTGTTGCTGCATGGCGCGAATTTCGATGAGGCAAAAGCCAAAGCCATCGAACTTTCTCAGCAGCAAGGTTTCACCTACGTGCCTCCGTTTGATCACCCGGCAGTCATCGCCGGGCAGGGTACGGTTGCGCTGGAATTGCTGCAGCAGGATGCGCACATCGATCGCGTATTCGTGCCGGTTGGCGGCGGTGGCCTGGCGGCTGGCGTAGCGGTTTTGATCAAGCAACTGATGCCGCAGATCAAAGTGATTGCGGTTGAAGCCGAAGATTCTGCCTGTCTCAAGGCGGCGCTGGATGCCGGGCACCCGGTTGAGCTGCCGCGCGTAGGGCTGTTTGCCGAAGGTGTTGCTGTTAAGCGCATCGGCGACGAAACCTTCCGCGTGTGCCAGGAATACCTGGACGACATCATCACCGTGGACAGCGATGCCATCTGCGCGGCGATGAAGGATTTGTTCGAGGATGTGCGTGCTGTCGCCGAGCCTTCCGGCGCGCTGGCGCTGGCGGGGATGAAAAAGTACATCCAGCAGCACAACATTCGTGGCGAACGCCTGGCACATGTGCTGTCTGGCGCAAACGTGAATTTTCACGGGCTACGCTATGTCTCGGAGCGCTGTGAACTGGGCGAGCAGCGGGAGGCGTTGCTGGCGGTCACCATTCCAGAGCAAAAAGGCAGTTTCCTGAAGTTTTGCCAGCTGCTGGGCGGTCGCTCGGTCACTGAGTTCAACTACCGTTACGCCAGCTCTGACGATGCCTGCATTTTTGTTGGGGTGCGACTGACTCGCGGACTGGAAGAGCGTAAAGAGATCATCGCTCAGCTCAGCGAAGGCGGCTACGGTGTGGTCGATCTCTCTGACGACGAAATGGCGAAGCTGCATGTTCGCTACATGGTGGGCGGCCGACCTTCGAAGCCGCTGCGCGAACGGTTGTACAGCTTTGAATTCCCGGAATCGCCGGGGGCGCTGCTGAAGTTCCTGAGCACGCTGGGGACGCACTGGAACATTTCTCTGTTCCACTACCGCAGCCACGGCACCGACTACGGGCGAGTTCTCGCGGCGTTTGAGCTGGGCGAAAATGAGCCGGACTTCGAAACCCGGCTCAACGAACTGGGTTACGAATGTCACGACGAAACGCAAAACCCGGCGTTCCGCTTCTTCCTGGCCGGTTAATGGCTACCGGGTAGAAGCTTCCAGAACGCGCTGATAAGCGGCTCATTGAGCCGCTTTTTTTGTACGCAAACGCCCAGTTCAAACGGCGCTTTCTCATCGTTACGTTCCAGAACCAGCACGCGGTTGCGCACCGGTTCCGGGCTGTTTTCCAGCACGATTTCCGGGATCAGCGCGACGCCACATCCCAGCGCCACCATTGACACCATGGCTTCGTGGCCGGCGACGGTAGCGTAGATTACCGGGTTACTGATTTTCTGGCGGCGGAACCACAGTTCTATACGGCGCCGAACGGGCCCTTGCTCGGGCATGATAAACGGAATTTTGGCCCAGTCTGGCTCCGGTTGGCTTACCTGCGCCCTGACAGGGCAAGGCAAAGCGGGGGCGATCAAGGCCACGGATAAATTTTCCAGCATTGAGAAAGCCACGCCAGGCGGAAGGGACTCTGGTTTTCCGGCAATGGCGAGATCGGCTTCGTTGGAGTCGACTTTTTCTACCGCATCCGCGGCGTCGCCGGTGGTCAGCTTGATTTCAACGGAAGGATGTTCAGCACGGAAGCGGTCCAGAATGGGCGGCAAATGGCTGTATGCGGCGGTCACCGAGCAAAACAGATGCAGCTCTCCGCTAAGGGAAGGACCTTGCTGGCCAAGCGTGTGGCGCATCTGCTGATATTGCAGCAGCGTGTGCTGGGCAAACAGCCGTAATTGCTCGCCGGCTTCAGTCAGCGTCACGGTGCGGTTATCACGCAAAAACAGAGGTTGCCCGAGGTCGTCCTCCAGACGCTGGATCTGGCGCGAAAGCGTGGAGGGACTGACGTGCATGGCGCGCGCGCTACGCCCAAAATGGCGGCTTTCAGCCAGGTGCAGAAAGGTTTTCAGATCGCGTAAATCCATGGTCATCAAGCCTCGTTTTTGCATTGCAATAATTGCAACGCGATGTTGTTAATATATCAATTTAAGCAACGCATTTCCTGTCATATAGTGGGTTCATTCTAGGCAGCACGACACGGCTGCAGAGCCCTTACAATAAGCACAACACGACACATACGGAGTTCTACGATGGCTAATTATTTCAACACTTTGAACCTGCGTCAGCAGTTAGCGCAGTTGGGTAAATGTCGCTTCATGGGGCGCGATGAATTCGCCGATGAAGCAAGCTACCTCAAAGGTAAAAAAGTCGTCATCGTCGGCTGCGGTGCTCAGGGTCTTAACCAGGGTCTGAACATGCGCGACTCCGGGCTGGATGTTTCCTATGCCCTGCGTGCGGAAGCTATCGCCGAGAAACGTGCATCCTGGCGTAAAGCGACCGAAAATGGCTTCAAAGTGGGTACTTATGAAGAGCTGATCCCACAGGCGGATCTGGTTGTTAACCTGACGCCAGACAAACAGCACTCTTCCGTTGTTCAGGCCGTACAGCCGATGATGAAAGACGGCGCGGCGCTGGGCTACTCCCACGGTTTCAACGTGGTTGAAGTCGGCGAAACCATTCGTAAAGACATCACCGTGGTGATGGTAGCACCTAAGTGCCCGGGCACCGAAGTGCGCGAAGAATACAAACGTGGTTTTGGTGTGCCAACGCTGATCGCAGTTCACCCTGAAAACGATCCGAAAGGCGAAGGTATGGCGATTGCCAAAGCCTGGGCTGCGGCCACCGGTGGCCACCGTGCGGGCGTGCTGGAGTCTTCCTTCGTTGCGGAAGTGAAATCTGACCTGATGGGCGAGCAAACTATCCTGTGCGGTATGCTGCAGGCCGGTTCTCTGCTGTGCTTCGACAAGCTGGTGGCTGAAGGTACTGATGCTGCATATGCAGAAAAACTGATTCAGTTCGGCTGGGAAACCATCACCGAAGCGCTGAAGCAGGGCGGGATCACGCTGATGATGGACCGTCTGTCCAACCCGGCAAAAATCCGCGCCAACGCGCTGTCCGAGCAGCTGAAAACCATTATGGCTCCGCTGTTCCAGAAACACATGGATGACATCATCTCCGGTGAGTTCTCCTCCGGCATGATGGCTGACTGGGCTAACGACGATAAGAAACTGCATACCTGGCGTGAAGAGACCGGCCAGACCGCTTTCGAAACTGCACCGCAGTTTGAAGGTAAGATTTCCGAGCAGGAATACTTCGACAAAGGCGTGGTAATGATTGCCATGGTGAAAGCAGGCGTTGAGCTGGCCTTCGAAACCATGGTTGACGCTGGCATCATCGAGGAGTCGGCATACTATGAGTCCCTGCACGAGCTGCCGCTGATTGCTAACACCATTGCTCGTAAGCGCCTGTACGAAATGAACGTGGTTATTTCTGATACCGCTGAGTACGGTAACTACCTGTTCTCCTACGCGGCCGTACCGCTGCTGAAAGAGTTCATGACCACGCTGCAGCCGGGCGATCTGGGTAAAGAGATCCCAGCCGCTGCGGTAGACAACGCTCAACTTCGTGACGTCAATGAAGCCATTCGCAGCCACGAAATCGAAAAAGTGGGTCAAAAACTGCGTGGCTACATGACCGATATGAAACGCATCGCTGTTGCTGGCTAATGTGTTTTTGAAATGAAAAAGGCGCTTCGGCGCCTTTTTTTGTGCCTGTTATCTTGCCGCCTCTCTTTTTATGTAATATTGTAAGTTACATGAAAATAAATAACTCCTTCTCAGCAACATTGCACATCCTGCTTCACCTGGAGCAGATGGACAAACCGCTCACATCGGAACAAATGGCCGCCTTTATCGACGGCAATCCGGCGTTTATTCGTAAAGTGCTCGCCGGTCTGCGCGAGAACAACATCGTCTGCTCAACCAAAGGTCACCACGGCGGCTGGAGACTCTGCCGCCCGGCTAGCGAAGTGACGCTGCTGGATATTTATCTGGCGCTGGGATCGCCGGGTCTGTTTGCGCTAGGTAACCGTAATGAAAACCCGCAATGCCTGGTGGAGCAGGGGGTAAATCGAGTGATGTCCGAGACGTTTACCGCGGCTGAAGAGCTGGTACTGGCGCGGTTTAAAAGCCTGACATTACAAGATATCGGGAGCGAATTTATTAGCTATTTCAATGAAAAGGGGCATGAGGAATGATTTCAACCTTAACCACGGATCTGCCAGTTTGTCTGATGATCGCCCTGGCCGCCGCCAGTATTTCGATGACGATAACGCAAACTGAACTGTTTGCAGGGTTACGCGGCTGGACGGCGAAAAAGCATGCGATGCTGGGCCATCTCTTTCAATGTTTCTACTGCCTTAGCCACTGGGTCGTGTTTGCCGGAATGCTGATTTACCGTCCCTATTTGCTGCACAGCGGGATGCCGGTGATCGACTGGATTATGACGGCGTTTATTACCCTCACGCTGACCACTTTCGTGAACGGCATTATTTTTAAAGTATTCCAGATGGCGGTCGGCACGCACTTGCTGAAGCATGAAGCTCAGCAGACGCTGCAGTCGACAAAGTAAAGAAAAGGCCGGATATCCCGGCCTTTGGCTTAGTTACGGTACAACACCTTGATGATGTGGTAGCCGAACTGAGTGTGCAGCGGGCCGTAAGGCTCCAGCAGCGGGCAGGAAAAGACCACTTTATCGAACGCAGGAACCATCTGCCCCTGACGGAATTCACCTAAATGGCCGCCTTTTTTGCCGGATGGGCAGGTAGAGTGCTTCTTCGCCAGTTTTTCGAAGTCGCCACCGTTTTTAAGCTGCTCCAGAAGGTCCAGAGCCAGTTTTTCTTCCTTTACAAGGATATGCAGTGCTGCTGCGGTTTTTGCCATGATAGTGCCTTGAGTCATGTTGATTACGCTCGCTATACTACCACGCTGTTTTTGTCCCCTCCTGACTTTCATTGAGTGACCGTATGCGTTTAAACCCTGGCCAACAACAAGCCGTCGAATTTGTCACAGGACCCTGCCTGGTTTTGGCCGGGGCGGGCTCGGGTAAAACGCGCGTTATCACCAATAAAATTGCGCATCTGATTCGCGAAAGTGGCTATCAGGCGCGCCAAATCGCGGCGGTGACCTTTACCAATAAGGCCGCCCGCGAAATGAAAGAGCGCGTTTCGCAGACGCTGGGGCGCAAAGAGGCACGGGGGTTGATGATCTCGACTTTCCACACGCTGGGGCTGGAGATTATCAAGCGCGAGTACGCGGCGCTTGGTATGAAATCTAACTTCTCGCTGTTTGACGATACCGATCAGACCGCGCTGCTAAAAGAGCTAACTGAAGGCCTGTTAGAAAATGATAAGGTGCTGCTTCAACAGCTGATTTCAACCATCTCCAACTGGAAGAACGGGTTGTTGTCTCCGGCGCAGGCCGCCGCGCAGGCGAAGGGCGAAAGGGATCGTATTTTTGCCCATTGCTACGGCCTTTACGATACGCACCTGAAGTCCTGCAACGTGCTGGATTTTGACGATCTGATTTTGCTGCCAACGCTGCTGCTGCAGCGCAATGCAGAAGTCCGGGAGCGCTGGCAAAACCGTATTCGCTATCTGCTGGTGGATGAATATCAGGATACCAACACCAGCCAGTACGAGCTGGTGAAACTGTTGGTTGGCGCGCGGGCGCGCTTTACCGTTGTAGGCGACGATGACCAGTCTATCTATTCCTGGCGAGGGGCAAATCCGCAAAACCTGGTTCTGCTGAGCAAAGATTTTCCGGCGCTGCAAGTCATCAAGCTTGAGCAGAACTACCGCTCATCCCGCCGGATTTTGAATGCGGCCAATATTCTGATCGCCAACAATCCGCACGTTTTTGAGAAGCGGCTTTTCTCTGAACTTGAACACGGCGCAGAATTGAAGGTCGTGACGGCTAATCATGAAGAGCATGAGGCCGAGCGCGTCACCGGCGAGCTTATCGCCCACCACTTTATTAATAAAACCAACTATAAAGATTACGCGATTCTGTACCGCGGCAACCACCAGTCGCGGGTGTTCGAAAAGATGCTGATGCAAAACCGCATCCCGTATCGTATCTCCGGCGGTACTTCATTTTTCTCTCGTCCGGAAATTAAAGATCTGCTCGCCTATTTGCGCGTGTTAACGAACCCGGATGATGACAGCGCATTTCTGCGTATTGTAAATACACCCAAGCGCGAAATTGGCCCGGCAACGCTGCAAAAGCTTGGCGAGTGGGCGATGCAGCGCAATAAAGGTCTGTTTACTGCCAGCTTCGATATGGGGTTAAGCCAGACGCTCAGCGGGCGCGGCCTTGATGCGTTGCAGCGTTTTACCCACTGGCTGCGGGACGTGGCAACGCTTGCCGAGCGCGAACCGGTGGCCGCCGTGCGAGACCTGATCCACGGCATCGACTACGAAAGCTGGCTGTATGAAACCTCGCCCAGCCCAAAAGCTGCCGAAATGCGGATGAAAAACGTTAACCAGCTTTTCAGCTGGATGACCGAGATGCTTGAAGGCAACGACCTGAATGAGCCGATGACGTTAATCCAGGTGGTGACGCGTTTTACCCTGCGTGACATGATGGAGCGTGGTGAAAGCGAAGAAGAGGCCGATCAGGTTCAGTTGATGACTCTACATGCTTCTAAGGGGCTGGAATTTCCCTACGTCTACCTTGTGGGCATGGAAGAAGGGATTTTGCCGCACCAAAGCAGCATCGACGAAGATAACGTGGATGAAGAGCGTCGTCTGGCTTACGTGGGGATTACCCGGGCGCAAAAAGAGCTGACGTTTACGCTTTGCCGGGAGCGCCGGCAGTATGGCGAGCTGATACGGCCTGAACCAAGCCGGTTCCTGATGGAGCTGCCACAGGACGATTTAAGCTGGGAAACTGAGCGGAAAGTGGTTTCTGCCGAAGAGCGGATGCAAAAAGGGCAGAGTAATGTGGCCAACATCCGCGAGATGCTGGCCAAAGCGCGTAAAAGCTAGATTAATTGACGCTGAGGGGCCAGTGAACGTAGCTCTGCCAGAGTTTTTCCTGTTCCAGCAGTTCGGCACCGAGAGGGTGACAGGCAAGCCAGGTGTCGGGCAATGCCAGATGCAGGGTTTCGCCGTCGGCCTGCAGTTTAATCTCGGGCAGGATATCGTCTCTGCGGCGGTTTGCGAAAATAATCGCCAGACGTAAAAGACGGCAGAGTCTTTCCGCCACGCGCGGCGGGACTGCGTTTTGCTGGTGGAGCGAAGAGAGATCGACGGGATTGGTCTGGTTAAGCAGCAGCGTTGCCAGCAATTTTTTCTGCGCGGGCGTGTAGCCCGGCAAATCCAGATTTCTCACCAGATAGGCCGCATGCTGCGGGGCATGTTTAAAATCGATGCTTAAGCCAATTTCATGCAACAGGGCGCTGCTCGCCAGCATTTGCTGACTGAGGGGATCCAGCCCCCACAGTTCTGCGATTTGTGAAGCAAAATTCTGCGCAAGCTGCTCCACGCGAGCCGCCTGGCTGGTATCTACCATAAAACGGCGCTGAACGTTACGTAGCGTTCTCTGGCGAATCTCCTGGTCCACCGCAAGATGCAGCATTCCATAGACCAAACCTTCACGCAGGGCGCCGCCTGCAAGCGTCATGCATTCAATATCAAGCTGTTGGAAGATGGCGATGAGAATGGCCAGGCCGCTTGGGAAAACCAGCGCGCGCTCAAGCGTAAGGCCTTCAATTTCCAACTCTTCCAGCCGGCCGCACTGAATCGCTCGCTGTTTTAGCTGTTGAAGTTTTGCCAGGGTAATGCGTTCATCCATCCCCTGCGCCATCATGATTTCTTGCAGCGCCTGCACGGTTCCAGACGCGCCAACACAAATCTTCCAGCCGTGGCTTTTAAGCTCGGCAATGACCGGGCTGAGCACTTCTGCAGCCGCCGTTTCTGCCGCGGCGAAGTTTTCCTGAGCGAGGTTTCTGTCGCTAAAGAAACGCTCCAGCCATGTGACACAGCCCATTGAGAGGCTGAATAACGAGGTTGTTTGCGCCCCGGTGCCCGTTACCAGCTCGGTACTTGCACCACCGATGTCAACGACCAGGCGGCGATCGTCGCCGCCTGTAGTGTGGGCAACGCCCTGATAAATCAGGCGGGCTTCTTCTTCACCGCGAATAACCTGCACCGGGCAACCCAGGATTTCCTGCGCCTTTTGCAAAAAAACATCGGCATTAACGGCGAGACGCAGCGTGGCCGTAGCCACGACGCGAATTTGATTCTGAGGGATATCCTGGAGTCGTTCGGCAAATAAGCGCAGGCATTGCCAGCCACGCTCCATGGCCTCCGGGGAGAGAACGCACTCGCTGTTGAGGCCAGCAGCGAGGCGAACTTTTCGCTTAATGCGGGTCAGGGTTTGTATGCTTCCTGCCACCTCACGCACAACCAACATATGAAAACTGTTAGAACCCAGATCAATTGCTGCATAGAGTGAGGCGGTACTTAGCATAGATTTTTAACCTGCGCGACGACGATTACCACGAGGAGCGCCACCGCGGCGTGGACCGTTGCCAGGGCGGCTACGGGTCAGACGTTTTGGCGGTGGGAACTCATTTAACAGTGCTTCAGCGTTATATTTGCTTACCGGAATGGCGTGGCCAATATAGGTTTCAATCGCCGACAGGTTCAGCGCGTAGTCTTCACATGCCAGGCTGATGGAATGACCGCTTGCCCCGGCACGACCGGTACGGCCGATGCGGTGAACGTAATCTTCACAGTCGTCCGGCAGATCGTAGTTAAATACGTGCGTCACAGCTGGGATGTGCAGACCGCGAGCTGCCACGTCTGTTGCGACCAGAATATCCAGATCGCCACGAGTAAACTCTTCCAGAATACGCAGGCGTTTTTTCTGCGCGACATCGCCGGTTAGCAAACCAACTCGGTGACCATCGGCCGCCAGATGGCCCCAGATATCTTCACAGCGATGTTTAGTGTTAGCGAAGATGATGGCACGGTCCGGCCATTCTTCTTCGAGTAGCGTTTGCAGCAGACGCATTTTCTCTTCGTTAGAAGGATAGAAAAGCTCTTCTTTAATGCGGTGGCCGGTTCTCTGCTCGGGCTCAACTTCCACATATTCCGCGTTGTTCATCTGCTCGAAAGCCAGTTCACGTACGCGGTAGGAAAGTGTGGCTGAGAACAGCATATTCAGGCGCTGGGTGACCGGCGGCATGCGGCGGAACAGCCAACGAATATCTTTAATAAAGCCGAGATCGTACATGCGATCCGCTTCATCCAGGACGACAACCTGAATCGCGCCCAGGTTAATGTGATTTTGTTTAGCGTAGTCAATCAGTCGGCCGGTGGTGCCGATCAAAATATCGACGCCGCTTTCCAGCACTTTCAGCTGTTTGTCATAGCCGTCGCCGCCATAGGCAAGGCCAAGCTTCAGGCCAGTCGCCTGAGCTAACGGTTCCGCATCAGAGTGAATCTGTACCGCTAACTCGCGGGTTGGCGCCATAATCAAGGCGCGCGGTTGATTCACCTGACGGTTCTCTGGAACCGGGTGAGAAAGTAAATAGTGGAACGTGGACGTCAGAAACGCCATCGTTTTGCCTGTACCGGTTTGCGCCTGCCCTGCAACGTCACGATTCGCCAGAGTCAGCGGAAGTGCCAGTGCCTGAATTGGGGTGCAGTTATGGAACCCTTTATTTTCAAGGGCTTCAATCACCTTAGGGTGCAGGGCGAAGTCGGAAAACTTCTTTTCGGTCAAATGTGTTTTGCTCATAGTGTGGTAGAATATCAGTTTACTATTGCTTTACGAAAGCACATCCGTTGAAATAAACCGGGTGAAATAAAGTCACCCCAAGTTGGTTAATGCTACACCAACAAGGTAGACATAATCCTGTGGAGTTGAACATGAGCGATAAAATTATTCACCTGACTGACGGCAGTTTCGACACGGACGTGCTTCAAGCTGAAGGGTTGATTCTGGTTGATTTCTGGGCAGAGTGGTGTGGTCCATGCAAAATGATCGCCCCGATTCTCGACGAGATCGCTGATGAATATCAGGGCAAAATCACCGTAGCTAAGCTGAACATCGACCAGAACCCGGGCACGGCACCGAAGTACGGCATCCGCGGTATCCCAACCCTGTTGCTGTTCAAAAATGGCGAAGTCGCTGCGACCAAAGTGGGTGCGCTGTCTAAAGGCCAGTTAAAAGAGTTCCTCGACGCCAATCTGGCATAATGGAATCTCAGCCGGTGCGTGCCGCACTTGCATTTTTTTGCGAGCTGCTGGACGCCCGGCGTCACACATGCTAAGTTACCTATGACTTCGCTTTAAACTTGCCCTTAAGTTTGAATCTTTGTATTACCTTAATGCTTCCCGTTCGCTGTCAAATCAACTCTCTTTTACAGCAATCACAACGGACGCATAACCGAATTCGGGCTTATCACCCATTCCGTCTCGTCGTTTCAGTTCTGCGTTTTTCCTATGACCAGGCAGCGATCAGACATGTGTGGTAGCCATTAAACAGGCATGGATGACCCTGCCATACCATTCACGAAACTAAGTTCGAGATTTACCCCGAGTTTAAGAACCCACCATTATGAATCTTACCGAATTAAAGAATACGCCGGTTTCTGAGCTGATTACTCTCGGCGAAAATATGGGGCTGGAAAACCAAGCCCGCATGCGCAAGCAGGACATCATTTTCTCCATCCTGAAGCAACACGCTAAGAGTGGCGAAGATATCTTTGGTGACGGTGTGCTGGAGATACTGCAGGATGGATTTGGTTTCCTCCGTTCCGCAGACAGCTCCTACCTCGCCGGTCCCGACGACATCTACGTTTCTCCCAGCCAAATCCGCCGTTTCAACCTCCGCACAGGGGATACCATCTCCGGTAAGATTCGTCCGCCAAAAGAAGGCGAACGCTACTTTGCGCTGCTGAAGGTTAACGAAGTTAACTACGATAAGCCGGAAAACGCCCGTAGCAAGATTCTGTTCGAAAACTTAACGCCTCTGCATGCAAACTCTCGTCTGCGTATGGAGCGTGGTAACGGTTCTACCGAAGACTTAACCGCACGTGTACTGGATCTGGCTTCGCCAATTGGTCGTGGCCAGCGTGGTCTGATCGTGGCACCGCCAAAAGCCGGTAAAACCATGCTGCTGCAGAACATCGCGCAGAGCATTGCCTATAACCACCCAGACTGTGTACTGATGGTGCTGCTGATCGACGAACGTCCAGAAGAAGTCACCGAGATGCAGCGTCTGGTTAAAGGTGAAGTTGTTGCTTCTACCTTTGATGAGCCGGCTTCTCGCCACGTTCAGGTTGCCGAAATGGTTATCGAGAAGGCGAAACGTCTGGTTGAACATAAGAAAGACGTTATCATTTTGCTCGATTCCATCACGCGTCTGGCTCGTGCCTACAACACCGTTGTTCCGGCATCGGGCAAAGTCCTGACTGGTGGTGTGGATGCGAACGCCCTGCATCGTCCAAAACGCTTCTTCGGTGCTGCACGTAATGTGGAAGAGGGCGGTAGCCTGACTATTATCGCCACCGCGCTTATCGATACCGGCTCTAAAATGGATGAAGTCATCTACGAAGAGTTTAAAGGCACCGGTAACATGGAACTGCATCTGTCCCGTAAGATCGCTGAAAAACGCGTCTTCCCGGCCATCGATTACAACCGTTCCGGTACGCGTAAAGAAGAGCTGCTTACCACGCAGGAAGAGCTGCAGAAAATGTGGATTCTCCGCAAAATCATTCATCCAATGGGTGAAATTGATGCCATGGAATTCCTCATCAATAAGCTGGCGATGACCAAAACAAACGATGACTTCTTCGACATGATGAAGCGCTCGTAAGCAACAAAAACTCGGGGAACGCCACGCTTAGTCGTGGCGTTTTTCGTTTCTGCTCTATACGATATGTACGCGGCTAATTCCTATAGCCAGCTTTATGATGGCAGCGGATACTGCGTCATCATCTTTGATTATTTTGTTTGCCTGTATTATTTGCTGCAGCTTCAGGGAGGAATTTGTGACTAATACCTGTCTTGCAGGGAGATTTAAATATGTTGTTGCGTCTGGTCTTCCATTTTTCCGAGAGCCTGCACTGTGAATCTACTCACCGCTGGAACTGACCTGATCCTCATTTTTTTATTCACTACTGCATTCCTTTTTTGTGCGCGCAAAGCTGCCCGCCGCGTTGGCCTGGTTGATAAACCCAATTTCCGTAAACGCCATCAGGGGACGGTCCCGCTGGTGGGCGGTATTTCCGTATTTGCCGGCGTTTGCTTTACTTTTTTGATCGGCAATTATTATATCCCGCATCTTTGGCTATACCTGTTATGTGCCGGCACGCTGGTACTGGTAGGTGCCCTGGACGATCGTTACGACATTAGCGTGAAAATTCGTGCTGCGGTGCAGGCAATTATTGCGATTGTCATGATGGTCATCGGCAATCTTTACCTAGGTAGCCTCGGCTATATTTTAGGCCCCTGGGAATTGGTGCTGGGGCCTTTTGGTTACTTCCTGACGCTGTTTGCGGTTTGGGCGGCAATCAACGCTTTCAACATGGTGGATGGCATTGATGGGTTGTTGGGGGGACTCTCTTCGGTTTCTTTTGCGGCCATGGGCATCATCCTTCTGCTGGATGGGCAGCACAGCCTGGCGATGTGGTGTTTCGCGATGATCGTTGCCATTTTGCCTTATATCATTTTGAACCTTGGCCTGTTGGGGCGGCGCTATAAAGTTTTTATGGGCGATGCCGGCAGTACGCTGCTCGGTTTTACGATTATCTGGATCTTGCTGGAAACCACCCAAGGTAAAACACATCCTATCAGCCCGGTCACCGCGTTATGGATTATCGCGATTCCGCTGATGGACATGATTGCGATTATGTATCGACGGTTGCGCAAAGGTATGAGCCCGTTCTCCGCGGATCGGCAGCATATTCATCATTTGATCATGCGGGCGGGATTTACCTCAAGGCAGGCTTTTGTGCTGATTACCCTGGCCGCAGCGCTGCTTGCTGGTATCGGCGTTGCCGGTGAATATGTGCACTTTGTTCCAGAATGGCTGATGTTGGCATTGTTCTTGCTAGCATTTGTGCTATACGATTTTTGTATTAAACGAGCCTGGAAAGTCGCTCGTTTTATCAGGCGCCATAAACGTCGCACTCGAAGAAACAACGTAAACATTTAGTCTGACTTGAATTGGGGAAGCGATGAAAGAGCATATGCCAGGTAATTACCCGGTGGTAGAGAACGAGCTGGATATCCGCGGCCTGTTCCGTACGCTGTGGCAGGGCAAATTCTGGATTATCGGAATTGCCTTTGTGTTTGCCCTTATTGCGCTGATTTACACCTTTTTAGCGAAACAAGAGTGGAGTGCAACGGCTATCACTGATCGTCCAACGGTCAATATGCTGGGGGGCTACTATTCTCAGCAACAGTTTCTGCGCAACCTCGATGTGAAAGCGAATATGGCGACGGCGGATCAGCCTTCGGTCATGGACGAAGCCTATAAAGAATTCGTTGTGCAGCTTTCTGCATATGATACCCGTAGGGATTTCTGGCTACAGACGGATTACTACAAGCAGCGTCAGGTCGGTAACAGTAAAGCGGATGCCGCGCTATTGGATGAGATTGTCGACAATATCCAGTACACCCCTGGTGACAGCGCGCGCAATATTAACGACAGCGTCAAACTGGTGGCTGAAACCGCTGCAGATGCCAACAATCTTTTACGGCAATACGTTGCTTTTGCAAGCCAGCGCGCGGCTAGCCACCTGAACGAAGAGTTGACCGGGGCCTGGGCGGCCCGTACCGTTCAGATGAAAGCGCAGGTTAAACGGCAGGAGGCTGTCGCGCACTCTATCTACGATCGCAAAGTAAAAAGCATTGAGCAGGCGTTGAAAATCGCTCAACAGCAAAATATCACCCGCAGCGAAACGAATGTTCCCGCAGAAGAACTTCCGGATTCAGAAATGTTCATGCTGGGCCGCCCTATGTTGCAGGCACGCCTGGAAAGCCTTCAGGCCGTGGGCCCTGATTTTGATATCGATTACGATCAAAACCGGGCGATGCTGAACACGCTGAATGTCGGACCAACCGTCGATACTCGTTTCCAAAACTATCGCTATTTACGCACGCCAGAAGAGCCAGTTAAGCGTGACAGCCCTCGTCGTGCATTCCTGCTGATTATGTGGGGTGCGGTTGGGGCACTGGTTGGTGCTGGAGTAGCTTTAGCTCGCCGTCCAAAGACCGCGTAGGCCCTTTATCTTGTGGAGGAGCGATGGAATGCCTCCACTTTATTCAACATAAGAGAATCACCGTGAAAGTATTAACCGTTTTTGGCACGCGCCCGGAAGCTATTAAAATGGCGCCGTTGGTGGATGCGTTGGCAAAAGACGCGTTTTTTGACGCGAAAGTATGTGTAACGGCACAGCATCGTGAGATGTTGGATCAGGTATTACATCTCTTTTCCATTACGCCAGACTATGACTTAAACATTATGAAACCGGGGCAGGGCTTGACGGAAATTACCTGCCGAATTCTGGAAGGGCTGAAGCCTATTTTGGAATCCTTTAAGCCGGACGTTGTTTTGGTTCATGGCGATACAACCACGACCGTTGCTGCAAGCCTTGCTGCCTTCTACCAGCGGATCCCTGTTGGACACGTTGAGGCGGGGTTACGTACCGGCGACCTTTACTCCCCGTGGCCGGAGGAAGCAAACCGTACATTAACTGGACATCTTGCTTCCTGGCATTTTGCACCGACGGAAAACTCGCGTCAGAACCTGCTGAAAGAAAATATCAGCGAACAAAAAATCTTCGTGACTGGCAATAGCGTTATTGATGCCTTGCTCTCAGTGCGAGATCGCGTCCTGACTCAGGAATCTGTACGCCAGGAAATAGAGGCGAAACATCCCTTCCTCGATGCCGGAAAAAAAATGATTCTGGTCACCGGACACCGTCGGGAAAGTTTCGGCGAAGGGTTTGAGCGTATCTGCCACGCGTTGGCAAAAATTGCCGCACAAAACAGCGATGTGCAAATCGTATATCCGGTTCATATGAATCCAAACGTCAGTGAGCCGGTAAGACGAATTTTGGGGCACGTTGATAACGTTGTTTTGATTGAGCCTCAGGAGTATCTGCCGTTTGTTTATCTCATGGATCGCGCCTGGCTTATTTTGACCGATTCCGGCGGGATTCAGGAAGAGGCCCCCTCTCTTGGGAAGCCAGTGTTAGTCATGCGTGACACCACTGAGCGTCCTGAAGCTGTTGCCGCCGGCACTGTACGGCTGGTGGGGACTGATGAAGAGCGAATTGTGGCAGAGGTCACTCGACTGCTCAGCGATGAGCAAGAATACCAGGCGATGAGCCGTGCCCATAACCCTTACGGGGATGGAGAAGCCTGCCGCCGTATTTTGAATGCCTTAAAACAACATCAGGTGAGATCATGAGTTTTGCCACCATCTCCGTTATTGGCCTTGGTTACATAGGCCTGCCTACCGCTGCCGCGTTTGCCTCCAGCAAGCGAAAAGTCATCGGCGTGGACATTAACCAGCGGGCGGTCGACACCATTAATCGAGGTGAAATTCACATCGTTGAGCCTGATTTAGACAAAGTGGTGAAATCTGCCGTTGAGGGCGGATACCTGAGCGCTACCGTGCAGCCCGTCGAGGCCGATGCTTATCTGATTGCTGTGCCGACCCCTTTTAAGGGCGATCATGAACCCGACATGGTTTATGTGAAATCGGCTGCAGAATCCATTGCGCCCGTACTTAAGAAAGGGGGGCTTGTCGTGCTGGAATCAACCTCTCCCGTCGGCGCGACGGAGCAAATGGCGGAATGGCTGGCTGCCCTGCGTCCGGATTTGAGCTTCCCTCAACAGGTAGGGGAGCTTGCGGATATCAATATCGCCTATTGCCCGGAACGCGTTTTACCGGGGCAGGTGATGGTTGAGCTTATCAAAAACGATCGCGTCGTTGGCGGTATGACGCCGGTATGTTCTGCCCGCGCAAGCGAGTTGTATAACATTTTCCTTAAAGGCGAATGTATTATCACCAACTCTCGCACAGCCGAAATGTGTAAACTGACGGAAAACAGCTTCCGCGATGTTAATATTGCTTTTGCTAACGAACTCTCGCTGATTTGTGCCGATCAGGGGATTAACGTCTGGGAACTTATCCGCCTGGCCAATCGCCATCCTCGCGTGAATGTACTGCAGCCTGGGCCCGGCGTTGGCGGGCACTGTATTGCGGTCGATCCATGGTTTATCGTTTCGCAAAATCCGGAGCAGGCTCGTCTTATCCGCACCGCACGTGAAGTGAACGACGGCAAGCCGTTCTGGGTCATTAATCAGGTTAAAGCTGCGATAGCCGATTGCCTGGCTGAAACAGGCCGCCGCGCCAGCGAATTAACCATCGCCTGCTTCGGTCTTGCTTTCAAACCCAACATCGACGATTTACGTGAAAGTCCGGCAATGGAAATTGCCGAGATACTGGCCGAATGGCACAGCGGTAAAACGCTGGTGGTGGAACCCAATATCCACGAGTTACCAGGGAAGCTTGTCGGCCACTGTGAATTAACTTCGGCAGACGTCGCGCTTGCACAGGCTGACGTGCTGGTGATGCTGGTTGATCATAAAGAATTTAAAGCTGTTCCTGCTGATAAGGTGCATCAGCCGTGGATTGTCGACACCAAAGGTGTTTGGCGATAACTGACTATGAGCCCAATTCACGGCACCCTGACTCCTCTGGACTGGGAAAATCGTTTCTTTGACGTAAACAGCTGCGCGGTTCGCTTCTCTGAGGAAGCCCCCGCGCTGCAGGAAGATCAGTTAAATACCTGGTCGCGCGTCCAGGCAAAAATTCCCTCTCATCGTACCGACTGGCTGGATGGTCTGCAGCAGCTTGGCTTCCAGCTTGTCGAAGGTGAAGTGGATTTGGCCCTTTCTGTTGGCACGCAAAATGCAAATATTCCCGTCGATATCGCCCAGCCGAATGATATCCCTTCGCTTCGCCAGGCGGCTTCTCAGGTATTCACGCAAAGCCGCTTTCGTACGCCCTGGTATAAGGCCGGGGACAGCGGCCGTTTCTATGCGCAATGGATTGAAAACGCCGTCCTTGGCACGTTCGATCACCAGTGCCTGTTGCGGCAGAACGGCGATGAGCCCCAGGGCTTTGTGACGTTACGGCAGTTAAATGATGTCGAGGCCAGAATTGGCCTGCTTGCTGGACGAGGATTGGGCGAGGAACTGATGGCTGCTGCGCAAGACTGGTGTCGTCAGCGTGGTTTGCAAACCCTGCGGGTGGCAACTCAGGTGAGTAATACCGCCGCGCTGCGTCGCTACATTAAAAGCGGTGCCACCATAGAAAGCACCGCCTTCTGGTTATACAGGTGAAAAAATGATCCCATTTAACGCTCCGCCGGTCGTTGGTACTGAACTTGAATACATGCAGGCTGCTATGGGCAGCGGCAAACTGTGCGGAGACGGGGGATTTACTCGCCGCTGCCAGCAATGGATGGAGCAACGTTTTGGCAGCAAGAAAGTGCTGCTGACGCCGTCTTGTACAGCTTCGCTGGAGATGGCCGCTATCCTGCTGGATATCAAGCCTGGCGATGAAGTGATCATGCCGAGCTACACCTTTGTTTCGACGGCTAATGCCTTTGTGCTTCGAGGGGCCGTCATCGTCTTTGTGGACGTGCGCCCTGATACCATGAACATCGACGAAACAAAAATTGAAGCGGCAATTACTGAAAAAACGCGAGCTATCGTGCCGGTCCATTACGCAGGAGTGGCCTGTGAAATGGATACCATCATGGCCATCGCCAAAAAACATAACCTGTTTGTGGTGGAAGATGCCGCTCAGGGCGTGATGTCGACTTATAAAGGCCGCGCGCTGGGTGCAATTGGCCACATCGGGTGTTTCAGTTTTCATGAGACGAAAAACTACACCGCGGGCGGGGAAGGTGGCGCGACGCTCATTAACGACCCTGCTTTAATCGAGCGGGCAGAAATCATTCGTGAGAAAGGCACCAACCGCAGTCAGTTCTTCCGCGGTCAGGTGGATAAATACACCTGGCGTGATATTGGCTCAAGCTACCTAATGGCCGATCTGCAGGCGGCTTATCTTTGGGCGCAGCTTGAAGCGGCAGAACAGATTAACCAGCAGCGTCTGAAGCTGTGGCAAACCTATCACGACGCTCTTTTGCCGTTAGCAAAAGCCGGGCGTATCGAACTTCCGACTATTCCTCAAAATTGCGTGCAGAATGCCCATATGTTCTACATCAAGCTGCGCGATATTGAAGACCGCAGCGCGCTGATTTCCTACCTGAAAGAAGCGGAGATCCTGGCGGTGTTCCACTACATTCCGCTGCATACTTGCCCGGCCGGTGAGAAATTTGGTCGATTCCACGGGGAAGATCGCTTCACCACTCGTGAAAGTGAGCGTTTGCTTCGCCTGCCGCTTTTCTATAACTTGCCGCCAGTGAACCAACGCACCGTCATCAATACGCTGCAAAGCTACTTCGCCTGAGATGTCGTTAGCTAAAGCATCACTGTGGACCGCCGGGTCCACGCTGGTAAAAATTGGTGCCGGTTTGCTGGTGGTCAAAATGCTGGCCGTTGCCTTTGGCCCTTCTGGGGTGGGGTTGGCCGGTAATTTTCGTCAGATGGTGACCGTGCTCGGCGTGCTTGCTGGTGCGGGTATTTTTAACGGTGTCACCAAATACGTTGCTGAACATCATGACAATCCGGAGCAGTTAAAGCGGGTACTTGGCACCTCCTCGGCGATGGTGTTGGGTTTTTCGTCGCTGCTGGCCGTGATTTTCGTTCTGGCCGCGGGACCGATAAGCCTTGGATTGTTTGGTCATGCGGACTACCAGAACCTGGTGCGTCTGGTGGCACTGGTTCAGATGGGCATTGCCTGGGCAAACCTGTCGCTGGCCATTATGAAGGGGTTTCGTGATGCGGCGGGTAACGCACTTGCGTTAATTGCAGGCAGCGTTGTTGGCGTGCTGGCTTATTATGCTTGCTATCGCTTCGGCGGTTACCAGGGGGCGCTGTTAGGTCTCGCGTTGGTCCCCGCTCTGGTCGTCGTTCCTGCGGTGCTTATGCTGGTCAGGCGTGAACATGTTCCGCTGGGCTATTTGAGACCGAGCTGGGATAAGCTGCTGGCCAGCCATCTTGGCAAGTTTACGCTCATGGCGCTGATCACCTCAGTCACGCTCCCCGTGGCCTATGTGATGATGCGAAACCTGCTGGCGGAACATTACAGTTGGGACGAAGTCGGTATCTGGCAAGGGGTAAGCAGTATTTCAGATGCTTATCTGCAGTTTATTACGGCATCTTTTAGCGTTTACCTGTTGCCAACGCTTGCTCGTCTGAAAGAAAAAAGCGCCATCACGCGTGAAATTGTGCGCTCGCTAAAGTTTGTTCTGCCCGCCGTGGCAGCCGCAAGCCTGACAGTCTGGCTGCTGCGTGATTTCGCCATCTGGCTACTGTTTTCGCCAAAATTTATCGCCATGCGTGATTTGTTTGCCTGGCAGCTGGTGGGGGATGTGCTGAAGGTAGGCGCCTATGTGTTTGGCTATTTGGTTATCGCGAAGGCGTCACTGCGCTTTTATATTTTGACTGAAATCAGTCAGTTTATGCTGTTAACCGGCTTTTCGCGTTGGTTAATACCTGCTCATGGTGCGCTGGGCGCGGCTCAGGCTTATATGGCGACCTATATTGTTTATTTTGCGCTCTGCTGTGGCGTATTTCTTATTTATCGTAGACGAGCATGACAACACTGATTCACGTATTGGGATCTGATATCCCGCATCATAATCAGACGGTATTACGTTTTTTTAACGACGTTCTGTCCGCCACGACGCCTCATGCACGAGAGTTTATCGTGGTTTCAGAGGATCGCTCTTTGTTGTCCGCTTTTCCGGCGCTGTCGATCTCTCTATGCCCTTCAAAGCAGGCTATTGCCGCAGAAATTGTGGCAAAAGCTCGAGCTAACCGACAGCAGCGTTTCTTTTTTCACGGGCAGTTTAACGGCAGTCTTTGGATTGCCTTGCTAACCGGGGGACTAAAGCCGGAGCAGGTGAACTGGCATATCTGGGGAGCCGATCTTTATGAGGTATCACGCAGCATCAAATTTCGGCTTTTTTACCAGTTACGCCGTTTTGCCCAAGGGCGAGTTGGGCGCGTTTACGCCACGCGTGGGGATTTAAGCTATTTTCACCGGCGGCACCCACAGGTGCCTGGCGAGCTGTTGTATTTCCCAACGCGTATGGATCCTGGCCTCAATACAATGGCTGTTGATCGGCAACACAGCGGGAAGCTGACGTTACTCGTGGGCAACTCTGGTGACCGCAGCAACCAGCATGTTGATGCACTGAAGGCTATTCATCAGCAATTTGGCGACACGGTGCGCATTGTTGTGCCGATGGGATACCCGACAAATAACGAAGCTTATATTGCAGAAGTAAAGCAGGCTGGCAGCGGTTTATTTAGCCCGGAAAATTTTGACGTGCTGACGGAAAAAATCGAATTCAATGATTACCTCACTCTGCTGCGTCAGTGCGATCTCGGCTATTTTATCTTTGCACGCCAGCAGGGCATCGGCACGCTTTGCTTACTGATTCAGGCCGGGATCCCCTGCGTGCTGAACCGGAAAAATCCTTTCTGGCAAGACATGGTTGAGCAGCATATTCCGGTGCTCTTTACCGAGGATATCCTGGATGAGGCGACGGTGCGGGAAGCTCAGCGCCAGCTACGCTTACTGGATAAACAAAGCATCGCTTTCTTTAACCCTAACTATATCGATGGGTGGCATCGCGCGCTTAGCACCGCGGCTGGAGAGCAAAAATGAGTCTGACGCAATTTGGCGGGTTATTTGTTGTCTGGTTCCTGTCGGTCGGGTTTATCGGATTGTTGACGTATCAAGAGTTTCGCCGCGTGCGCTTTAACTTCAACGTCTTCTTTTCACTGCTTTACCTGTTGACCTTTTTCTTCGGCTTTCCGTTTACCTGTACCCTGGTGTTTCGTTTTGGGGTATCGGTGGTGCCCGCGGACGTGCTGTTGCAAGCTCAGCTCGCAGCGGCCTGTTTCTATGGCATTTACTATGTGACCTATAAAACGCGGCTTAGGGCGAAGGCAGGGCACATGGAGCGGCGTCCACTATTTACCATGAATCGCGTTGAGACGAACCTGACGTGGCTGATGCTGGTGTTAGTGGCTCTGGTCAGCGTCGGCATCTTCTTTGCCCATAACGGCTTCCTGTTGTTTAAGCTGCATTCTTACAGCCAAATTTTCTCCAGTGAAGTGTCAGGCGTAGCGCTTAAGCGCTTCTTCTATTTCTTTATACCAGCCATGCTGGTGGTTTACTTTCTGCGTCAGGACAGCTGGGCCTGGATCTTCTTCCTGGTCAGTACTGTGGGTTTCGGCCTGTTAACGTACATGATTGTCGGCGGGACGCGTGCCAACATCATCATCGCCTTCGCCATCTTCTTGTTTATCGGCATTATTCGCGGGTGGATCTCTCTCTGGATGCTGGCGGCGGCGGGTGTGCTAGGGATCGTCGGGATGTTCTGGCTGGCGCTTAAGCGCTACGGCCTGAACGTCAGCGGTGACGAAGCGTTTTATACCTTCCTTTATTTGACCCGAGATACGTTCTCTCCGTGGGAGAATCTGGGTCTCTTGCTGCAAAATTACGACAAGATTGAATTCCAGGGGCTCGCACCTATTATTCGGGATTTCTACGTATTTATCCCCAGTTGGGTCTGGCCAGATCGTCCTGGCACGGTGCTGAATACCGCGAACTATTTCACCTGGCAGGTACTGAACAACCATTCGGGACTGGCCATTTCCCCAACGCTGATCGGCTCGCTGGTGGTGATGGGCGGCGTGTGGTTTATCCCACTCGGGGCAGTTGTCGTCGGCTTGATTATCAAATGGTTTGACTGGCTGTATGAGCTGGCGAACAGAGAAAGTAATCGCTATAAAGCGGCAATAATCTATGCGTTCTGCTTCGGGGCGATTTTCAATATGATCGTTCTGGCTCGTGAGGGGCTGGACTCTTTTGTTTCACGCGTGGTGTTCTTCCTGGTCATTTTTGGCGCCTGCCTTGTTGTGGCAAAATTACTTTATTGGCTATTTGAAAGCGCGGGGCTTATTCATCAGCGCTTGCGCCGCGTGTCCGCAGTCGACGCGCAAAATGCATGACAAGGATATTCATGAACAACTCTACTGAAGCCCCTTTTTATACTCTTCGTGGTCTTGACCTGTTGGGATGGCGAGATATGCAGCATGCGCTGGATTATCTCTATGCGGGGGGGCGATTGCGCCAGGGGACGTTAGTGGCGATTAATGCTGAAAAAGTGCTGACGGCAGAAGACGATGAGCAAACTCGCGGTCTGATTGCGGCAGCGGAATACAAATACGCCGACGGCATCAGCGTCGTTCGCTCCATCCGGAAAAAATACCCTGAAGCTGTGGTTAATCGCGTAGCGGGGGCCGATCTGTGGGAAGCCTTGATGGTACGGGCGGGTCAGGAAGGGACCCCGGTATTTTTGGTGGGCGGCCAGCCCGACGTTCTTGCGCAGACCGAAGCTAAGCTACGGCAGCTTTGGCAGGTCAATATTGTCGGCAGCCAGGACGGTTATTTTACCGATGCGCAGCGGCCAGCCTTGTTTGAGCGCATTCGTGACAGTGGGGCTGAGCTTGTTACCGTCGCGATGGGCTCGCCACGTCAGGAGATCCTGATGCAGGCGTGTCGGAAGGTCCATCCCCATGCGCTTTATATGGGCGTCGGTGGTACATATGACGTATTTACCGGGCGAGTAAAGCGGGCGCCTAAGGTTTGGCAAAAATTCGGGCTGGAGTGGTTATACCGGCTGTTATCCCAGCCAACCAGAATCAAAAGACAACTCAGACTGCTGCGCTATCAGCGCTGGCATCTGACCGGTAAGCTTTAAACCTTTCAACGCGCTCATCCGGGCGCGTTTTGCTTTCTCTGCACGATTTTCAACCAGACTTATTCCAGTTTGTTACGCAGTTATTTGTAATTTTGTAAAAAATACGGAACCATTGCGCCAACTCGATGCAGTGCCGTAGTGATGTTGCGCCAGCAAATCTCTTGCCGACGCTGCATGGCCTGTTATTGACCCTGGCAACAACCAAACACAATAACCGGTAAAAACCGGAGTAAAGCAAACACAATACAGAGGATTTATGGCAGAGAAAAAAGCAGAGCTGCAGCGCGGGCTGGAAGCTCGACACATCGAACTTATCGCCCTGGGAGGGACCATTGGTGTTGGCCTGTTTATGGGCGCCGCCAGTACCCTCAAATGGGCCGGACCGTCGGTACTGCTGGCGTACATTATTGCGGGCCTGTTCGTGTTCTTTATTATGCGTTCAATGGGAGAAATGTTGTTCCTTGAACCCGTAGCCGGGTCGTTTGCCGTCTATGCGCACCGCTATATGAGCCCCTTTTTCGGCTATCTGACGGCCTGGTCTTACTGGTTTATGTGGATGGCGGTTGGCATCTCCGAAATTACAGCGATTGGCGTCTACGTCCAATACTGGTTCCCGGATCTTCCTCAGTGGCTGCCCGCCATTTTTGCCGTAGGGCTTGTGGCGCTGGCAAACCTTGCGGCAGTGCGCCTTTACGGGGAAATCGAGTTCTGGTTTGCAATGATTAAAGTGACAACCATCATCGTGATGATTGTCGTTGGCCTGGGCGTTATCTTTTTCGGTTTTGGAAATCATGGTCAGGCGACTGGCTTTAGCAACCTTACAGAGCACGGCGGCTTCTTTGCTGGCGGCTGGAAAGGATTCCTGACCGCGTTGTGTATTGTTGTGGCTTCCTATCAGGGCGTGGAGTTAATTGGTATTACCGCCGGCGAAGCTAAGAACCCGCAGGTCACCTTACGCAGTGCCGTAGGGAAAGTGCTGTGGCGTATTCTGATTTTCTATGTGGGCGCGATTTTCGTTATCGTCACTATTTTCCCATGGAACCAAATCGGCACTACAGGTAGCCCGTTTGTACTGACCTTCGCGAAAATAGGCATCACCGCGGCGGCAGGGATTATTAACTTTGTTGTTTTGACGGCGGCATTGTCTGGCTGTAACAGCGGTATGTACAGCTGTGGGCGTATGCTGTATGCCCTGGCGAAAAACCGCCAGCTCCCGGCCAAAATGGCGAAAGTTTCCCGTAGCGGCGTGCCTGTCGTTGGGGTAGCTGTTTCTATCGGTATTTTGCTGCTCGGTTCTTGTCTGAATTACATCATTCCAAATCCGCAGCGCGTTTTCGTTTATGTCTACAGCGCCAGCGTATTACCGGGCATGGTGCCGTGGTTTGTGATCCTGATTAGCCAGATTCGCTTCCGTAAGGCGCACCGGGAAGCCATTGCCAGCCACCCGTTCCGATCTATTTTATTCCCGTGGGCTAACTACCTGACCATGGCGTTCCTGGCGTGTGTGCTTGTGGGGATGGGCTTGAATGAAGATACGCGAATGTCGCTGACGGTCGGCGTTGTTTTCCTGGCTGCGGTGACGTTGGTTTATAAGGTGTTTGGCCTGAATAAGCATGCCGTTAGTGAAAAACTGAACGGATAAGCATCAGGATGCACAAAGCATAACCAAACGCGCAGTTTTGCGAGTATTTTATTGAAATAAGCACTAGACAGCTGAGCACGAAGCCCGTATTATCCGACCCCGCAACGGCGCTACGCGCCCGTAGCTCAGCTGGATAGAGCGCTGCCCTCCGGAGGCAGAGGTCTCAGGTTCGAATCCTGTCGGGCGCACCATTTATTATAATGGCGCTAGAGCTGCGGTGGTATCATGTACCGCGTGAAAGTTTTACAGTGGTGGCTATAGCTCAGTTGGTAGAGCCCTGGATTGTGATTCCAGTTGTCGTGGGTTCGAGTCCCATTAGCCACCCCATTAATTTAGATGTATGCGAAGGTGGCGGAATTGGTAGACGCGCTAGCTTCAGGTGTTAGTGTTCTTACGGACGTGAGGGTTCAAGTCCCTCTCTTCGCACCACACCTAAATTAATCAGCAGTATAAGCAGTATTTCGGCGAGTAGCGCAGCTTGGTAGCGCAACTGGTTTGGGACCAGTGGGTCGGAGGTTCGAATCCTCTCTCGCCGACCAAATTTTAAAAGCCCTTCTAAAGAAGGGTTTTTGCTTTCAGCCCGGAGCCCTAATAAGCTTTTGATGTGTTGAAAGCAGCAGTAAAAGCAGTATTTCGGCGAGTAGCGCAGCTTGGTAGCGCAACTGGTTTGGGACCAGTGGGTCGGAGGTTCGAATCCTCTCTCGCCGACCACTTTAGAAAAGGCCAGCTTTCGAGCTGGCCTTTTTGCATCTGAAGCTTACAGAGGATGAGAACCTTCGAAGGAGGTTTGAGCCGAGCGCAGCGAGACAACGTTGCTTCAGCAACGGCCCTTAGGGGAATAATCCTCTCTCGCCGACCACTTTAGAAAAGGCCAGCTTTCGAGCTGGCCTTTTTGCATCTGAAACTTACAGAGGATGAGAACCTTCGAAGGAGGTTTGAGCCGAGCGTAGCGAGGCAACGTTGCTTCAGCAACGGCCCGCAGGGGATGTCTCCCCTCGCAAATTCCCGCGGTCGCAAACCCACCCTTGTCATTCTGCCGCTGAAATTGTCGCCTGGGTGCGACAATCGGGTGATTTTGTGTCTTCAAATGGAGACATTTAATCTCATGTTTTTATTTGGTTTTTTTATTTAAGCCACGGCTTGTCTCCTGGAGGAGACAATTTATTTCTGCCGGTGCAGGCCGGCGGGAAAGCCTGGAGGAGAAAGCTTTGTGGTGCTAATACTATGAAAATACTAATTTTGGTAGTTGAGTCCGTTTCTGCATGCAAACCTGGCATGTATTGTGCAATAATACCTGCGTAGATGCTCATTCCACTTCTTATGTTTGCTTCGGCTTCATAAACCAAGGAATGACGCAGAGCCGATTACGGTGCTTATCGTCCACCGACAGATGTCGCCCCCATGGGGTCTCATCGAACACCCTGGACATAACGTTGAGTGAAGCACCACTTAGTTGTCAAACAGACCTGTTTTAACACCTGCCTTTTGGCAGGTGTTTTTTTTTGCGTGGGAAAAAGAAAAGGGCGGTAGAGCTCCGCCCTGATGATCAGCTGTTAGAGGGAGTTTGCAGCGTGAGCAACAGACCGTCACGACGCATGAGGGCGGCTTCTTCAGGCTTATGTAATTTGTCGAGAGAGTCTGCCAGCCAGGCGTAATCGTAGGCATCCGGGCGCTGTTTAATGGCCTCACGGAATGCATCACATGCCTGCTGCCATTCACCGTGTTTCATCAGCAACTGGCCAAGCGTACTCTGCAGTAAAGGGCGATCGCCTTGCGTTTTGATCTGCTGGCGCAATGCTTTCTCTAACTGCTCTGGGTTACCTGACTTCAGACGCGGCATCAGCAATACCAGACGATCGTCATACTGGCGCTTCAGCCCGTCAAGGATGATCTCCTGGGCGGCGTCGTGATCATCGCACTCAATAAGATGCTCTGCCATGGCGACCTGCAGCGTGGTCTGGTGGCGCGTTTTACGGCTTTGATTACGCCACCAGGTTTTGAGGCCTTCGTTACCCTGTCCGGCCATCGCCTGATCCATAAGGCCGATCCAAGCCTGCTGTTGCAGCGCATCGCGGTGGGCTTCATCCCCAATCTGCACTTTTTCCATGGTCGGCAGAATATCCAGCAGGGAACTCCACGCGCCGGTTCGCAGGTAAGCTTGCTCGGCCAGGCGAAGCACTTCAGGATGGCGCGGCGCAATTTCCAGAAGCTTATCAATGCCGTGGCGTGCGGCGTGGTTTTCATTGCGGGCAAGCTGCAGGCGAACGCGAGCGATTTCGACCGGGAGCTGATCGCTATCCGCCAGTTCGGCGGCGCGCTCTAAATGCTGGTTCGCACGAATTTCATCCCCGCGTTGCTGGGCGGCTTCGGCAGCCAGCAAGTAGTTAACCACCGGCTGTTCGGCGTGATCGGCATTCTTACTCATCAGCTTCTCAACCTGCTGATAATCGCCTTCGGCCAGTTTCAACAATGCGGCTTTGGTCTGTTTGCGGGCGCGGCTGCGTTTGCGGCCCAGGAACCACCCACGGGTACGGGCACCGGTACGGAAAATGCGGCGCAATACCCATTCGATGGCGAACAACACCAGCATGGTCAGGATCAGAATAATGACTAATCCGGTCACGCTGGTTTCAATGTTGTAGTTATCGGTCTGGATTAAAACATAGCCCTGATGGCCTGCCAGCATTGGGCCCAGCACGATGCCCGCAATCAGCAGCAGGAAGAGCAATAAGACTTTAATCATACTTATTCCCCCTGACTTACGGCAGGTGCCGGCTGAGCGGGGGCCGCTTCTGGCTGCGCATTATTGGCCGCAGGACTTGCCGGCTGAGCAAGCAAATTGCGAACCCGAGTCTGCATCAGCTTTTCAAGCAGGGCCTGGCTTTGCAGCGTTTGCGGAATATCCATATGAATACTTTGCTGGCTCAGGCCATCAAGCTCTTCAAGGAACGCTTTGGTGGCGGAATCATTGGTGTCGTAGTAGGCGCGAACCCACGTTGAAACGTTATCCAGCGCCTGCTTGTAAGTGTCTTCCTGATGGCGTGGCACCGCCTGCGCGGCGACTAGCAGGCGGGAGCGGATGTTTTCGCGCAGGTAGATATCCTGATTCGGCGCCAGGAGCGGAACCGCGGTTTCATCGCGGCGGCGGATAGTAATAAAGCTATCCATAAAGCTGTGCCAGCTTTTCACCAGATTTTGGCGCCATTCGGTAATCGTACCTGACAGCTCGCTGCTGTCAGAATCCATCGGGGAATCATCGCTGTCGTTGTCGGCCAGACGCAAATTATCCAGGCCGTTAGAGAGCTGATTGAGCTTGAGGATAATTCCGTCGTAGTCGACCTGTGTTACCGTAGACAGCGTAGAGATATCGTCGGTCAGTGCGCGGCGAGCGGTGATCAAACTTGGATCGTTCATATCTGCCAGGCTGGCGTCAGCGCTTTTCAATAGCGCAGCGGCCGTGGTGACATCCTGATCGCTCCACAGCTTGCGGCCGGCCAGTTTCACAAGGAAATCGGCCTGTGCCAGCAGCCAGGTTTTGGAATCGCTACCGGAAATAGTCGCGACTTTTTGCTGCACTTCGTCCAGATGACGTGCCAGCGCTGCCTGCTGTTTGCTGGCGTCGCTAAGTGCGGTCGTCTGCTGTTTTAGCGCCGCTTCAAATTCACTTTTTTGTTCTTCTTGCTGTTTTTGCAGGGCAATCAGCTGATTTGCCAGCGCATCGCTGGTGGCCGTCTGAGTGGACGCCTGATGCTTACCATAGCTATAAAGTCCGCCACCTAATGCCAGGGCAATGGCAATCGCGATGGCCCCCAGCGCAATACCGGCAATGCCGGAACGATTTTTCTTCGTCACGGGCTCGGCGTGTGATGGCGTCTCCGCCGCGGGTGTGGTTTCCTCAACTATGGCGGAGGAAGTATTTTGTTCCGTCATTGTGGCGTCCTGTTATTGTTAGGTGTGTTGTAACGCGCGAAGCAGCGCGTCATTGTCCGCATTCGCGGCGACCCGAATATTCTGCCAACCCAATGTCCTGGCAAGCCTTGCCAAACGCTCGCTGACAACAAGTAACTCACAGCGAAGTAACCAGTTCTCGCGATACCAGTCAGGCGTAAGCGTATAAAGCTGCTGTAGCATTTCGCCGCTGGTCACGACCAGCGTTGAGATCCCCCGGGCGTGCCAACGGTGGGCTTCTTCTGTTCCATCGTAAATAATAGCGCTTCGCTGATAGCATTCGCAGAAGCTAACTTCTGCACCTCGCGCTTCCAGCGTTTCGCCCAACAGTTCACGCCCGCCATTACCACGTAAAATCAATGCGCGCTTACCAGCAACATTTTGTAATTCCGGTAATTGTAGCAAGATTTCGCTGGTTTCCCGATCTTGTGGGTAACGAATAGGAATATGGCTGACGATATGGAAAGCCAGCGCTGTCGTTCTGCCGATGGCGAACCAACTGAGATTGCCCGGCCACGGGATGCCGTTACGGCGCAAAAGTGGGGCGGCATAGTCAATGACGTGCTGTGAGAGGACAAAGACCAGATCGCCTGGCGCGAGCGCCGCAAGCTGGGCCGGAAGCTGCGATAGTTGCCGGCCGGGCGAGAACTCGATAAGCGGGAAGCTGTAAGCCACCTGCCCGAGTGTGCGCAGTCGGCTCACTAACTCTTCCCCGGCTGGGGAGGGGCGGGTGACGAGGATCGTCATGCGGGAGCGTCTCCATCATAAACGTCGGCGAGGATTTCCCTTGCGCCGTTATTCAACAGCTCTTCAGCCAGTGAAACACCCATGGCCACGGCATCTTCTGGCTTACCTCGACGTTCACCACGAACCATAATGGAACCGTCCGGCGCGCCAACTAATGCGCGCAGCCAAAGCTCGTTATCTTTCAGCTCTGCATAGCTGCCGATCGGCACCTGACAGCCACCTTCAAGGCGCATATTCATCGCACGTTCGGCGCTCACGCGAACGGCGGTTTCATGGTGATTCAACGGTGCGAGCAGTGCTTTGGTGCGTTCATCGTCCAGGCGACATTCGATGCCGACGGCGCCCTGGCCGACTGCGGGTAAAGACACTTCCGGCGGTAAGGCGTAGCGAATGCGATCCTGCATCTCAAGGCGGTTTAGCCCGGCAACGGCAAGAATAATGGCATCGTATTCGCCTTTATCCAGTTTACCAAGGCGGGTGCCAAGATTGCCGCGCAGGGAACGAATCACCAGATCTGGACGCTGCTCGGCTATCTGACACTGACGGCGCAGGCTTGAGGTGCCCACAATGCTGCCGGCAGGCAACTCATCCAGCGTTTGATAATGATTGGAAACAAAAGCGTCGCGGGGATCGTCGCGCTCGCAGATGGTGACCAGCCCCAGACCTTCAGGGAATGCCACCGGCACATCTTTCAGGGAATGGACGGCGATGTCCGCGCGCCCGTCCAGCATTGCCAGCTCAAGCTCTTTAACGAACAGCCCTTTGCCGCCGACTTTGGCAAGCGGTGTATCCAGCAGGACGTCGCCACGGGTGACCATTGGCACCAGTTCAACGGTGAGTTGCGGGTGAAAAGCTTCAAGACGTTGCTTAACATAATGTGCTTGCCAGAGTGCAAGGGGACTTTGGCGAGTGGCAATTCTGAGTATATTGTCTAACATGCTTGTTACCGTAATTATCGTCCACTGACCATCCTACCACTCTTAGCGGAAGGCTGTCAGGTTCGGCGGTTTTTCCGGCAACAGAGGGACGTGATTCGTATTATGGAAGAAACAGCCTGTGGCCAGGGCATCTACCACTTTGGTAGCGCATCTTTCTTTACGGTCAACAGGCAAGGTGTTAAATTGATCACGTTTCCAGCAATTGCTGTCCCGATCGTTTATAATAATGGGGACAACAACCAGGAAACGGGTTTTTTCGTAATACTGAAACCATCAGGCGATACGTCTTGTACCTCTATATTGAGACACTTAAACAGAGACTGGATGCCATCAACCAACTGCGCGTAGATCGTGCGCTTGCTGCTATGGGGCCTGCCTTCCAACAGGTCTACAGTCTACTGCCAACGTTATTACATTATCATCACCCGCTGATGCCGGGTTACCTTGACGGTAACGTTCCCCGCGGCATTTGCCTCTACACGCCTGATGAAACCCAACGCCACTACCTGGACGAACTCGAGCTGCAGCGCGGTATGCCGCCTCAGGAGACGCCAGCGGGCGAACTGCCGATCACCGGCCTCTATTCTATGGGCAGCACCTCCTCCGTGGGGCAGAGCTGCTCTTCTGACCTTGATATCTGGGTTTGCCACCAGGCTTGGCTCGATAACGACGAGCGCCAACTGCTGCAGCGCAAATGTAGCCTGCTGGAAAGCTGGGCGGCCTCCCTTGGCGTTGAGGTCAGTTTCTTCCTGATTGATGAAAACCGCTTCCGCCACAACGAAAGCGGCAGCCTGGGCGGCGAAGACTGCGGTTCTACCCAGCATATTTTGCTGCTGGACGAATTTTACCGCACTGCGGTACGTCTGGCCGGGAAGCGCATTCTGTGGAACATGGTGCCGGGCGATGAAGAAGAGCATTACGACGATTACGTGATGAGCCTCTATGCGCAGGGTGTCCTGACGCCGAACGAGTGGCTAGATCTCGGTGGATTAAGTTCACTGTCTGCTGAAGAGTACTTTGGTGCCAGCCTGTGGCAGCTCTATAAAAGCATCGACTCGCCGTATAAAGCCGTGCTGAAAACGCTGCTGCTGGAGGCGTATTCCTGGGAATATCCGAACACGCGCCTGCTGGCAAAAGACATTAAACAGCGCCTGCACGACGGCGAAATTGTCTCCTTTGGCCTCGATCCGTACTGCATGATGCTGGAACGCGTCACCGAGTACCTGACGCAAATCGAAGATCATGCGCGTCTGGACCTGGTTCGCCGCTGTTTCTATCTGAAAGTTTGCGAAAAACTTTCACGTGAGCGTGCCTGTGTTGGCTGGCGCCGCGAAGTCCTTAGTCAACTGGTGAAGAGCTGGGGCTGGGACGAAGCGCGTCTGGCGATGCTGGACAACCGTGCAAACTGGAAAATCGACCAGGTCCGCGAGGCGCACAACGAACTGCTCGACGCGATGATGCAAAGTTACCGCAATCTGATCCGCTTTGCGCGCCGCAACAATCTGAGTGTGTCCGCCAGTCCGCAGGACATCGGCGTGTTAACGCGTAAGCTGTACGCTGCGTTTGAAGCGCTGCCGGGCAAAGTCACGCTGGTAAACCCGCAGATTTCCCCCGATCTGTCTGAACCGAACCTGACCTTTATCCATGTGCCGCTTGGCCGTGCGAACCGCTCTGGCTGGTATCTCTACAACCGCGCACCGAACATGGACTCTATCGTCAGCCATCAACCGCTGGAATATAACCGTTATCTTAATAAGCTGGTGGCGTGGGCCTACTTTAACGGCCTGCTGACCTCGCGTACCCGCCTGTTTATTAAGGGCAACGGTATTTGTGATTTACCGAAGCTGCAGGAGATGGTGGCGGATGTTTCCCATCACTTCCCGCTGCGGCTCCCGGCACCGACGCCAAAAGCGTTGTATAGCCCGTGCGAGATTCGCCATCTGGCGATTATCGTCAACCTTGAATATGACCCGACGGCCGCCTTCCGCAATCAGGTTGTGCATTTCGATTTCCGTAAGCTGGATGTGTTCAGCTTCGGCGAGCAGCAGCAGTGCCTGATTGGCAGCGTTGACCTGCTGTATCGCAACTCGTGGAACGAAGTGCGTACCCTGCACTTTAACGGCGAGCAGGCGATGATCGAGGCATTGAAAACCATTCTTGGGAAAATGCACCAGGACGCCGCACCGCCGGATAGCGTGGAAGTCTTCTGCTACAGCCAGCACCTGCGTGGCCTGATCCGCACTCGCGTACAGCAGTTGGTGTCTGAATGCATCGAATTCCGCCTTTCCAGCACGCGCCAGGAGCCGGGCCGCTTTAAAGCGCTGCGCGTCTCCGGGCAGACATGGGGCCTGTTCTTCGAGCGTTTGAATGTCTCGGTACAAAAACTGGAAAACGCCGTTGAGTTTTATGGTGCCATCTCGCACAACAAGCTGCATGGCCTGTCGGTGCAGGTTGGCACTAACCAGGTGCAGTTGCCGGCGGTGGTGGATGGCTTTGCCAGTGAAGGGATTATTCAGTTCTTCTTTGAAGAAGCCAGTGAAGACCAAGGCTTCAACATCTATATCCTGGATGAAAGCAACCGGGCGGAAGTTTATCATCATTGCGAAGGCAGCAAAGAAGAGCTAGTGCGCGACGTGAGCCGCTTCTACTCCTCGTCCCACGATCGTTTCACCTACGGCTCAAGCTTCATCAACTTCAACCTGCCGCAGTTCTATCAGATTGTGAAAACGGATGGGCGGGTGCAGGTCATTCCGTTCCGCACCCAGTCACTCACAACAGCCGCGCCGGTTAATCAGGACGACAACTCAGCGCCGCTGCTGCAGCAGTACCAGCCGTAATCAGCGGAAGCTAACCGCTTCACCTGCCTGCTGCGTGCTCGCTTCTTCCAGCAACTGCCAAAACTCTGCGCCGCTACGGTCGCATATCCATTCGTCACCTTTCAGGTTGAAATGGTAGCCGCCGCTTTTGGTGGCCAGCCACACCTGATGCAAAGGCTCCTGGCGGTTGATAATGATTTTGCTGCCGTTTTCAAAGCTGATGGTCAGCACGCCACCGTTGATCTCACAATCAATATCGCTATCGCCGTCCCAGTCGTCCAGGCGCTCTTCAATCGTGCGCCACAGGTTATCGGCTAAAAGGTGAAATTCGCTGTCGTTCATGTCTGCTTCCTGTTGGGATTTCAGGGCAGTATAAGAGCATCGCCGGTAATTAGAAACTGCGGCTCAGGGATCATTCAGGGCCGTAATACTCATCCGTTTTATCTGTGCCACCTTTTGAAAGACAACCTGCGTCAGCGATGAGAAGGGCCAGGTAGCAGCGATTATTTTCTTGCCCGATTTACTGCCAGGTGATTTTCAGCGGTCTGGGTGATGAAGAGTATTGCTTTTCAGGGTTCACCTGCGATGATAGACGGCAGAATAGTGAATCACAGGCTACCCGATAATGAAGAAGATTTTCTGCCCTCTAGCTTTGGCACTGACGCTCGTCAGCCTCACCGGCTGCGGCCTGAAGGGGCCTCTTTATTTCCCTCCGGCTGATAAAAAAGCGACGCCGACAACGCACAGCGCAACCCCAGAGCAACCTGTCCAGACGGCACCCGTCCGCAACAGTCGCGGCATTGATGATGCGCCGACTCAGGTTGTTTACTAGCTAAATCGTGCTTTGTAACCGCGCTAATGGAGCAGAAGATGCAGTTCTCTAAAATGCATGGCCTTGGTAATGACTTTATGGTCGTCGACGCGGTGACGCAGAATGTTTATTTCTCTCCGGAGCTGATCCGTCGGCTTGCGGATCGTCATCTTGGCGTCGGCTTCGATCAGTTGCTGATCGTTGAGCCTCCCTACGATCCCGATCTCGACTTTCATTACCGGATCTTTAACGCCGATGGCAGTGAAGTTTCCCAGTGTGGTAACGGCGCGCGCTGTTTTGCCCGCTTTGTGCGCCTGAAAGGGCTGACCAATAAGCGTGAAATTCGCGTCAGTACCGCCAATGGCAGAATGGTACTGAGCGTGACGGAAGATGAGATGGTTCGCGTCAATATGGGCGAGCCTAACTTCGAACCGTCCCAGGTGCCGTTCCGGGCAAACAAAGCAGAAAAGACCTATATTATGCGTGCCGCCGAACAAACCATTATGTGCGGCGTCGTTTCAATGGGGAACCCGCATTGCGTCATTCAGGTCGATGACATCGAAACCGCCGCGGTTGAAAGCCTGGGCCCAGTGATGGAAAGCCATGAACGCTTCCCTGAGCGAGCCAACATCGGCTTCATGCAGGTGGTGAGCCGCGAACACATCCGCCTGCGCGTTTATGAACGCGGTGCGGGCGAAACTCAAGCCTGCGGCAGCGGCGCCTGTGGCGCAGTGGCGGTTGGAATTCAACAAGGATTACTGGCGGAGCAGGTACGCGTTGAGCTACCTGGCGGCCGTCTTGATATCGCCTGGAAAGGGCCAGGGTCACCGCTTTACATGACCGGCCCGGCGGCCCACGTCTATGATGGATTTATACATCTATGAAGAATGCCGAGGAACAGCAAGAAGCCCTTCTTGAGCTTAACGATGTCGCGGTTGCCGAATACTTACAGCGCAACCCTGATTTCTTTATTCGCAATGCCCACCAGGTGGAGAGCATGCAGGTTCCTCACCCGGTGCGCGGCAGCGTTTCGCTGGTGGAGTGGCATATGGCCCGCAGCCGTAACCACATCAATCACCTCGAAGAGAACATGACGCTGCTGATGGAGCAGGCGAGCGCCAACGAAGGTCTGTTCTATCGGCTACTGAAGCTTCAGGGGCGACTGGCTTCGGCTTCCAGCCTGCAGGAAATGCTGAACCGGCTGCATCGCTGGGCGCGGGACATGGGTCTTGCCGGGGCGAACATCCGGCTTTTTGCTGACCGCTGGCGTATCGGCGCTCCGTCAGACTTCACGCATCTCGCGCTGAACCGCCCGGCTTTTGAGCCGCTGCGTATTCAGCGTCTTGGCGAAAGCCAGCACTACCTCGGCCCGCTTAATGGCCCGGAACTTTTGTTGGTCTTGCCGCAGGCAAAAGCCATTGGTTCCGTTGCCCTGTCGCTGATGGGCAACGAGGGCGATCTTGGCGTTCTGCTGTTCAGTAGCCGCGACCCGCAACATTATCAACAGGGGCAGGGCACTCAGCTGCTGCACGAGCTGGCGCTGATGCTGCCAGACTTGCTGGAGCGTTGGATTGAACGGGCATGACCACTTCCGTATTAACATCTCACGTTGATGGTTTTCTGCGATACCTCAAGGTTGAGCGTCAGCTCAGCCCGCTCACTCTCCTGAACTACCAGCGCCAGCTCACGGCGATTATTCACATTGCAGAAGAGATGAAGCTCACCAGTTGGCAGCAATGCGATGCCGCAGCCGTGCGTTCATTGGCCGTGCGTAGCCGCAGGGCTGGCCTACAGGCCTCCAGCCTCGCATTAAGACTTTCGGCACTACGCAGCTTTTTCGACTGGATGGTCAGCCAGGGAGAGCTAAAGGCGAACCCGGCCAAAGGCATCACCACGCCAAAAGCCGGTCGGCATTTGCCTAAAAACATTGAAGTCGATGATGTGAATCATCTGCTGGATATCGATCTGAACGATCCGCTGGCAGTACGCGATCGGGCAATGCTGGAAGTGATGTACGGCGCTGGCCTGCGTCTTTCCGAACTGGTGAATATGAATTGCAGTCATATAGATCTTTCTACCGGAGAGGTCTGGGTGATGGGGAAAGGGAGCAAAGAGCGCCGCGTACCCGTTGGCCGGAGCGCAGTGACCTGGGTTGAACACTGGCTGGATTTGCGCGAACTTTTTGGCCCGGACGACGATGCGTTATTTCTGGCGAAGACGGGAAAGCGAATATCCGCCCGCAATGTGCAAAAGCGGTTTGGCGAATGGGGTATCAAGCAGGGGCTAAGCAGCCATGTGCATCCCCATAAACTGCGTCACTCGTTTGCCACCCACATGCTGGAATCTAGCGGCGATTTGCGCGCCGTTCAGGAACTGCTTGGGCACGCTAACCTGTCCACTACGCAAATCTATACCCATCTCGACTTTCAACATTTAGCCTCGGTGTATGATGCCGCGCATCCACGCGCCAAACGGGGGAAATCGTAATGCATTTTTACCGCCCGCTCGGGCAAATTGCTGCTCTGACGTTCGATCTCGACGATACGCTTTATGATAACCATCCGGTGATCCTGCGTACCACTCAGGAGTCGCTGGCCTTTGTGCAGAATTATCACCCAAAGCTCAGCGCGTTTACTGCCCTGGATTTTCACCGCAGCCGTGAAGCGCTTCGCGTGAAAGAGCCGGACATTTATCATGATGTCACCGAATGGCGTCGCCGTGCCGTCGAGCAAATGATGCTGGATGCCGGACTTAGCGCGGAAGAGGCCTTTACCGGTGCCGGTGCCGCCATGGAGAACTTCGCAAAATGGCGCAGCCGCATCGACATCCCACAGGAAACGCACGACACGCTGGCAAAGCTTGCTAAAAAATGGCCGCTGGTGGCGATCACCAACGGTAACGCAGAGCCGCACCTGTTCGGGCTGGATAACTACTTCGAATTCATCCTGCGGGCCGGGCCGGACGGGCGAGCTAAACCTTTCAGCGATATGTATCATACCGCTGCGCAGCGTTTAGGTGTGCCGCTGGAGCAAATCCTGCATGTCGGCGATGACCTGACCACCGACGTGGCGGGTGCCGTGCGCTGCGGAATGCAAGCCTGCTGGATTAACCTGCGCGAAGGCGACCTGATGCGTATAGATGACAGCCGTTTATTACCGCATCTGGAGATTTCGCGGTTGGCATCCCTTCTCGCGCTGATATAATCAACAGTAACTCTGTACAAATCACCAGTAGTTGGCTGAGCCAACTCTTTCTCTTTTTCGGCGGTGCCAATGGACGTTTCTTACCTGCTCGACAGCCTCAACGACAAACAGCGCGAAGCGGTTGCCGCCACGCGCAGCAATATGCTGGTGCTGGCCGGGGCGGGCAGTGGTAAGACACGTGTGCTTGTGCACCGCATTGCGTGGTTGATGACGGTCGAAAACTGCTCGCCTTACTCGATCATGGCGGTGACCTTTACCAACAAAGCGGCGGCGGAAATGCGCCACCGCATCGGTCAACTGATGGGCACCAGCCAGGGCGGGATGTGGGTGGGTACCTTCCACGGCCTGGCACACCGTCTGCTGCGCGCGCACCATATGGACGCCAACCTGCCGCAGGACTTTCAAATCCTCGACAGCGAAGATCAACTGCGCCTGCTGAAGCGCCTGATTAAAGCGATGAACCTGGACGAGAAGCAGTGGCCGCCGCGCCAGGCGATGTGGTACATCAACGGCAAAAAAGACGAGGGCCTGCGCCCACATCACGTTGAAAGCTACAGTAACCCGGTGGAGCAAACCTGGCAGAAGGTATACCAGGCCTATCAGGAAGCCTGCGACCGCGCCGGGCTGGTGGATTTTGCTGAGCTGTTGCTGCGCGCCCACGAACTGTGGCTGCACAAACCACATATCCTGAATCACTATCGCGAGCGTTTCACCAACATCCTGGTGGACGAATTCCAGGACACCAACAGCATTCAGTATGCGTGGATCCGCCTGCTGGCCGGGGACACCGGCAAAGTGATGATCGTCGGCGATGATGACCAGTCGATCTACGGCTGGCGCGGGGCGCAGGTTGAAAATATCCAGCGCTTCCTGAATGACTTCCCGGGGGCACAAACGATTCGTCTGGAGCAAAACTACCGCTCGACGAACAACATTCTGAACGCGGCCAACGCCCTGATTGCCAATAACTCTGGCCGCCTTGGTAAAGAGCTGTGGACCGACGGCAGCGACGGCGAACCTATCTCAATCTATTGCGCTTTCAACGAACTGGACGAAGCCCGTTTCGTGGTTAACCGCATTAAAACCTGGCAGGAAAACGGCGGTGCGCTCGAGCAATGTGCCATTCTGTACCGCAGCAACGCCCAGTCGCGCGTGCTGGAAGAGGCGCTGCTGCAGGGCAGCATGCCGTACCGTATTTACGGCGGGATGCGCTTCTTCGAACGTCAGGAAATCAAAGACGCGCTCTCCTATCTACGCCTGATGGCCAACCGCAACGACGATGCTGCCTTTGAACGCGTGGTGAATACGCCAACCCGCGGTATCGGTGACCGCACGCTCGACGTCGTGCGACAGACCGCGCGTGACCAGCAGCTAACGCTGTGGCAATCTTGCCGCCTGCTGCTGCAGGAAAAAGCACTGGCTGGTCGTGCGGCCTCCGCGCTGCAGCGCTTTATGGAGCTGATTGACGCGCTCGCCCATGAAACTGCGGATATGCCGCTGCACGTCCAGACCGACCGGGTAATTAAAGATTCAGGCCTGTTCATCATGTATGAGCAGGAAAAAGGCGAGAAAGGCCAGACCCGAATTGAGAACTTAGAAGAGCTGGTGACGGCCACGCGCCAGTTCAGCTACAACGACGAAGACGAAGATCTGATGCCGCTGCAGGCGTTTCTCTCCCATGCCGCGCTGGAAGCGGGGGAAGGCCAGGCAGATACCTGGCAGGATGCCGTGCAACTCATGACGCTGCACTCGGCCAAAGGACTGGAGTTCCCACAGGTGTTTATCGTGGGGATGGAGGAAGGCATGTTCCCGAGCCAGATGTCCCTCGACGAGGGTGGGCGCCTGGAAGAAGAGCGCCGTCTGGCCTACGTGGGCGTAACCCGCGCAATGCAAAAGCTGACGCTGACCTATGCGGAAACGCGTCGCCTGTATGGGAAAGAAGCCTACCATCGTCCGTCTCGCTTTATCGGCGAGCTGCCCGAAAACTGCGTGGAAGAAGTTCGCCTGCGCGCAAGTATCAGCCGTCCGGTCAGCCATCAGCGGATGGGGACTCCTCTCGCCCAGAACGATTCTGGCTTTAGCCTGGGGCAGCGCGTGCGTCATCCTAAGTTTGGCGAAGGGACCATTGTGAACCTGGAAGGCAGCGGGGAGCACAGCCGCCTGCAGGTGGCATTCCAGGGGCAGGGAATCAAGTGGTTAGTTGCCGCTTATGCGCGCCTGGAAACCGTGTAACCTACAGAAACTAATTACAATTTTTAGTGCGTGGGCTACCCTTAATATGTCACTGGCATGAACTTGTTCAGCCGTGTCCCGTTGCGTGTTGACGCCATATTAGTGGTGGCGTAACATGCGCGCACGAATACGCTAAGAGGACACTCGCCTTGGACACACCCAGTAGATGCTGGCTCAATAACCTGTCATCCAGGTACAACTTCTAAGGCTATCCTCTGATGCTGATAGCCTTCGTGGTTGTCAGCGACCTCGTGTATTTTCATTCCGTCGCCCCTTGAGTCAGACTGTTTAATGGTCTGAAACCTCTATTGTTTCTGTCTGTGTGCCAACCGAATTGTCCCTGATCTTTTTTTGCATTGGGAGTCCCGGTCATGCTGAGCGCATTTCAACTGGAAAATAATCGCCTTGCCCGCATTGAGCTGGACGAGACGGATACCCTTGCCAATTCGGTATGGGTCGATCTCGTCGAGCCGGAAGAGAGCGAGCGAGAGCGAGTGCAAACGGAACTTGGTCAAAGCCTGGCAACCCGACCAGAGCTGGAAGACATCGAAGCGTCCGCGCGTTTTTTTGAGGACGAAGACGGCCTTCACATCCACTCCTTTTTCTTCTTTGAAGATGCCGATGACCACGCCGGTAACAGCACGGTCGCTTTTACCATTCGTGAAGGCCGCTTGTACACGCTGCGTGAACGTGAGCTACCTGCGTTTCGCCTGTACCGCATGCGCGCCCGCAATCAGTCCATGGCGGACGGCAATGCGTGGGAGCTGCTGTTGGATCTGTTTGAAACCAAAATCGAACAGCTGGCGGATGAAATCGAAAACATTTATAGCGATCTGGAGCAGCTTAGCCGTGTGATCATGGAAGGGCATCAGGGCGACGAATACGACGCCGCGCTTTCGACGCTGGCGGAACTGGAGGATATCGGCTGGAAGGTTCGTCTGTGCCTGATGGATACCCAGCGCGCGCTGAATTTCCTGGTGCGTAAGGCACGTTTGCCGGGCAGCCAGCTGGAGCAGGCTCGCGAAATCCTGCGAGATATCGAATCCCTGCTGCCGCATAACGAATCTCTGTTCCAGAAGGTGAACTTCCTGATGCAGGCGGCGATGGGCTTCATCAACATCGAGCAGAACCGCATCATCAAAATCTTCTCGGTGGTTTCGGTTGTTTTCCTGCCGCCAACGCTGGTGGCGTCCAGCTACGGGATGAACTTCGAGTTTATGCCTGAGCTGAAGTGGAGCTTTGGTTACCCCGGCGCGATCATCTTTATGATGCTCGCGGGCTTAGCGCCCTATCTCTATTTTAAGCGTAAGAACTGGCTTTAAACCGGTTGCGGCTTTCGTCCTGAAGGCCGCATCTGTCGATAGCATTTATTATCTTGTCTCTGCGATTATCTTGAGGGGCAGTTGCTTCTCAGCTCTAGTACTGTGCGAATTGACCATTTATTTTCATGACTTATTTCGGGATTGTCACGAATGTGATCCATCAGGTAATTTCTACAGGAGTATTCCTTTTGATCATTAGTAGAGTTGACATAACTCTCCTGATAATCAAATGTGGCCGTGTCGTCCATCCCTCGGGCGAGTAACCAAATGATTAAATTTTCTGAGCCATATCTGAATATATAGCTTAATAGATCTATTTTACTGTTCCTCCAAACGTGATGATCTGAGCTCAACAGCTCGATATTTAGAAAGTTTTTATTTTCCTCAATCTTTTTCATGATTTTTTCATCTGCATGGCTTAAGACACTTGTTGCCAAAAGCAGATTTTCATTTTTAGTAGAATGATATGGGAGGGCGTAATTAATAAAGGTTATATTGCCGTAATCTATTGCGTTTATGATATCTTGCTCATCTATTTTTATGTAGTTAGTTAATTCTGGATGTTTTTTGATAAGGAAGTTAAAGCGCTCTACGAACCATGTATTTTTAGCTGAATAGCGGTTGTTTATTTCGGAAGTGATTTCTTCTACAAGATTATTTTTATCACTTTCATTGAGTTTATGATAATAATCAGCGTAGAGTAGGTTTAATAGTGCTGTGTTTGTATTTTCACGAAGTAATGCGTTTTTGTAAAAGATTATAAACTGAAATGGGACATGTTTCGTCTCGGTGCTTCCAGCCATACAGTCCAGCATAAAGGTAAACGATTTTGCAGGATAAGTTTCAACCTCAGCCATTTCGTATAGATAATCAAAAGTGATACTATTATTTGAGCATTCATCATTAAATACTTGCTGAAGTTTTTTTATATTCCCTTGTTCCAACGCAGAAAAAATCATTGCGCGGTGATCTTGCTTTAATTTTTCTGAAAAGCAATAAAAATTATATACACAAAGTGATAAGCTGAACAGTATTATGTACGTATAAATGTCAACTTTTTTGGGTAGGTTAATTAACAATGACAAAGAGGCTGGAAGGAAAGTTATCAGACTCATGGTGATAAAAAAAATCGTATGGGAGCTATAGGGCAAACTATTTGGTGAGAAAAAATAATAGAGTATGTTAACTATTATTAAAACATTGGCAGATAATATTATTTTGATGAATGTAATTTGTTCTTTTTTCTTAAATGCGCCGTAAATAGTGATTGGTGTATAAATAAAAGGAGTTGTATAGATAATTGCTATAACTGCAAGGAATATATAAAAATCACTCGATGATGAAAACATCCATTGTCCTTAAATATTATTAATCCATTGATTTTTTACACTAACATGAATGCTTCTACGTCACTACTCCGTATATTGATTTGTGCCTGCTGCTTCACAGGCACATTACTAAAAAAATTGAACCTATAACGGTTAGCGTATTTTATACCTTACGCAGACGCCGCTGGGTATAAATCGCATCGGCAATAAACAGCGCCAGCGCCGCCCAGATAAAGCCAAAAGTAATCAGCTTATCTTCAGTTACCACTTCGCCGTAGAACGTCACCGCCAGCAGGAACATCAGCGTCGGCCCCAGATACTGGAAGAAGCCCAGCGTGGAAAGGCGCAAGCGGGTCGCGGCGGCAGTAAAGCAAAGCAGCGGCACCGTGGTGATCACCCCGGCGGCGATAAGCATCAGATTCAGCGTCCACGGGTTCATCCCCATATGGCTGGTGGCACTGTCGGCGATGCCAAACAGGTAAATGCCCGCGATCGGCAGCAGCCACAGCGTTTCAAACAGCATCCCGGTTTGTGCATCTACGGCAATCTTTTTGCGGATCAGGCCGTAAAAAGCAAAGCTGAAGGCCAGGCCCAGGCCAATAATCGGCAGAGAACCGAAAGTCCAGAGCTGAACCAGCACGCCACAGAAGGCCAGCAAGACAGCGACCCACTGCATCCGCCGGAAGCGTTCACCCAAAAAGAGCATCCCCAGCAGCACGTTCACCAGTGGATTAATAAAGTAACCCAGGCTGGCTTCCAGCATGTGCTGATTATTCACTGCCCAGATATAAAGCAGCCAGTTACCGCCAATCAACACGGCGCTTAACGCCAGCGCGAGGATCTTTTTACGGTTCTGGCAGGAGCGTTTCACCTGCGGCCACTGGCGGCAGACAGTGATCAGCGCCAGCATAAAGAAGAATGACCAGATAACGCGGTGGGTCAAAATTTCTGTCGCCGGTACGTAGTGAATCAGTTTGAAATATACCGGCGCGATGCCCCAGATAAAGTAGGCCGTCAGGGCAAGCAAGATCCCCTGACGTGTCTGTTTCGGATCCATGAAGAAAACTCAGCAAAAAAATAGTGAGCAAATAATAACAGGGTTTACATCCTTACCCTACCATGTAGGTAGCCGTTGCGCTGGCAATGTGCAGTTGGTCCTGGTTATGCAGCTCTACTCGCGCTACCGCAACTTTGTTACCGGCGCGCAACAGGCTGCTGCTGGCCGTGAAGCGCTCTCCGCGGCCCGGACGCAGATAATCCACGCGCAAATCGATGGTGCCCATTTTGGACAGACGTTGACGAAGCTCGTCTTCGGTGATGGTGTCGTGGCGAGTCAGCGTACTGCCTACGCAGACCAGGCCAGCCGCCACGTCCAGCGCGGAGGCAATAACGCCGCCGTGCAAGATGCTTTGTGCCCAGTTGCCCACCATCATCGGCTGATTATTAAAGCTCAACTGGGCGAACGCTTTTTCGTAGCGCTCCAGCTCCAGGCCAAGCGCGCGGTTAAACGGCATGTGATACACGAAGATTTCGCCCACCAGCTTGAGGGCGGCTTCTGTGGTCAATACGGGGGAAGACATCGTTCATTCCTCGAACAAATAACGAATAAGTTAACAAAGTGTGTAGTTTATGCTTCTCAATTGTTGCTTTCCACTTTCGGAACCGTAGAGACGTGCTTTGGCCCATCCTGCGGTAAAATGTTTGGCAATAAATATTTAGACACTTTTTGTTATGGAGAACGGGACTAATGCTGAAACCTTTGGGGTGGGGAGTAGCCGCGATGCTGCCCTTGACCGCCTTCGCACAAGAAACCACCATCGATAAGATTCACGACAAGCCCGCGGTGCGAGGCAGCATCATTGCCAATCTGCTGCAGGAACACGACAACCCTTTCACGTTGTACCCGTACGACACGAATTACCTGCTGTACACCTGGACCAGCGATATGAACAAAGAGGCAATTAGCTCTTATGACTGGGCCAGCAATGCGCGCAAAGACGAGGTGAAGTTCCAGCTCAGCCTGGCCTTCCCGCTTTGGCGCGGAATTCTGGGGGATAATTCAGTGCTGGCCGCCTCCTATACCCAGAAATCCTGGTGGCAGTTTTCCAACCGCAATGAATCCTCCCCGTTTCGTGAAACCAACTATGAGCCTCAGCTATTCCTCGGTTTCGCAACGGAGGCAACGTTTGCAGGCTGGACATTGCGGGACGTCGAGTTTGGCTATAACCACGATTCAAACGGTCGTTCTGACCCAACCTCGCGCGGCTGGAACCGCCTGTACACCCGCCTGATGGCACAACACGGCGACTGGCAGGTGGAAGTCAAACCCTGGTACGTAGTGGGGAGCGTAGAGGACAACCCGGACATCACCAAATACATGGGTTACTACCAGCTTAAGGTGGGCTATGCGCTGGGCGATGCGATTTTCAGCGTGAAGGGGCAATACAACTGGAATAGTGGCTACGGCGGGGCAGAATTTGGCTTGAGTTACCCGATCTCGAAAAACGTTCGCTTCTATACCCAGGTCTATAGCGGCTACGGTGAATCGCTCATCGATTACAACTTTAACCAGACACGGGTTGGCGTAGGCGTTATGCTAAACGATCTTTTCTAAAGCATTGCAGTTTCTCTTCCAGGCGCTGAAAATGGCGCCTGAATTTTAGGTAGTGGGGATAGCGTGGCACAGGCGGAAGTAATCAATCAGGCGTCGCTGGCGAGACAGGTTCTGCAGGATACCTTTGGGTACCAACAGTTCCGTCCGGGTCAGGAAACCATCATCGACACGGTGCTGGAGGGGCGTGACTGCCTGGTAGTGATGCCAACCGGCGGTGGTAAATCCCTGTGCTATCAGATTCCTGCCCTGGTATTTGGCGGTCTGACCGTGGTGGTTTCCCCGCTGATTTCCCTGATGAAAGACCAGGTCGATCAGCTGCTGGCGAACGGCGTGGCGGCGGCCTGTCTTAACTCGACCCAAACCCGTGAACAGCAGCTGGAGGTGATGACCGGCTGCCGTACCGGGCAAATTCGTCTGCTGTATATCGCGCCTGAACGCCTGATGATGGACAATTTTATTGACCATCTCAGCAACTGGCAGCTTTCGATGGTGGCGGTGGACGAAGCCCACTGTATTTCGCAGTGGGGGCACGACTTCCGCCCGGAATATGCCGCCCTTGGTCAGCTTCGCGAAAGATTGCCTGCCGTCCCCTTTGTTGCATTAACGGCCACGGCGGACGACACCACCAGGCTCGATATCGTGCGCCTGTTGGGACTCCACGATCCGTTTATCCAAATCAGCAGCTTCGACCGGCCGAACATTCGCTACATGCTGATGGAGAAGTTTAAGCCGCTCGATCAGCTCACCCGCTATATTCAGGAACAGCGCGGTAAGTCCGGGATTATTTACTGCAACAGCCGGGCGAAAGTGGAAGACATTGCCGCCCGACTGCAAAGCAAAGGCATCAGCGCTGGCGCTTATCACGCGGGCCTGGAGCATCAGGTGCGCGGTGACGTGCAGGAGAAATTCCAGCGTGACGATCTGCAAATCGTGGTCGCGACCGTCGCTTTTGGCATGGGCATCAACAAGCCGAACGTGCGTTTTGTCGCCCACTTCGATATCCCCCGCAACATTGAATCTTACTATCAGGAAACGGGCCGCGCCGGGCGCGATGGCCTGCCTGCGGAAGCGATGCTGTTTTACGATCCGGCGGATATGGCCTGGCTGCGTAAATGCCTTGAAGAAAAAGCACCGGGACAGCTGCAGGATATCGAGCGCCATAAGCTCAACGCCATGGGTGCGTTTGCCGAAGCGCAAACCTGCCGCCGTCTCGTGCTGCTGAACTACTTCGGCGAAGGCCGCCAGCAGCCCTGCGGCAACTGTGATATCTGCCTCGACCCGCCTCGTCGCTATGACGGTCTGATGGACGCGCAAAAAGCGCTGTCCTGCATTTACCGCGTCGGCCAGCGCTTTGGGATGGGCTACGTGGTTGAGGTTCTACGGGGGGCCAACAACCAGCGAATTCGCGATCTCGGCCACGACAAACTGAAAATTTACGGCGAGGGCCGCGAGCACACGACGGAGCACTGGGTCAGCGTGATCCGCCAGCTCATTCACCTCGGCGTGGTGACGCAAAATATCGCCGCGCACTCAGCGCTGCAGCTCACGGAAGCGGCACGTCCTTACCTGCGTGGTGAAGAGCCGCTGATGCTGGCGGTGCCCCGTGTTGTCGCCATCAAGCCGCGCGCCAGTCAGAAAGTCTTTGGCGGTAATTACGATCGCAAGCTGTTCGCCAAACTCAGAAAGCTGCGCAAATCCATCGCGGATGAAGAAAACATCCCGCCTTATGTGGTATTCAACGATGCGACGCTGATTGAAATGGCGGAACAGATGCCGCTGTCGCCCGGCGAGATGCTGGGCATTAACGGGGTGGGGACGCGCAAACTTGAGCGCTTTGGCCGCCCGTTTATGACGCTTATCCGCGACCACGTTGACGGTGTGGATGAAGAGTAGCCTGCCGCGAAGAAAAGTGGCAGGATAATGACTCTTCGAATTATCTGCACGCGAGCTATTCCCTATGTTAATGCTATTTCTGACCGTGGCGCTGGTGCACATCGTTGCCCTGATGAGCCCGGGGCCTGACTTTTTCTTTGTTTCCCAGACTGCCGTAAGCCGCTCTCGCAAAGAGGCGATGATGGGCGTGCTGGGGATCACCGCTGGCGTCATGGTTTGGGCAGGCGTGGCGCTGCTAGGCCTGCATCTTATCCTCGAAAAAATGGCCTGGCTGCATAACATCATCATGGTCGGCGGCGGGCTGTATCTTTGCTGGATGGGCTATCAGATGCTGCGCGGTGCATTCAAGAAAGAAGTTAAAAGCGAAGAGGCGCCAAAAGTCGAGCTGGCGAGCGGTGGGAAGAGCTTTGTGAAAGGGCTGCTGACGAACCTGGCTAACCCGAAAGCGATTATCTACTTCGGCAGCGTGTTCTCGCTTTTTGTTGGCGACAACGTGGGCAGCGCCGAGCGCTGGGGCCTGTTTGTGCTGATCGCGATTGAAACCTTCGCCTGGTTCACTATCGTGGCGAGCCTGTTCGCCTTACCAAAAATGCGTCGCGGCTATCAGCGCCTCGCCAAATGGATAGACGGTATGGCTGGCGCTCTGTTCACCGGGTTTGGTATTCACCTGATCATCTCCCGATAATCAGGCCTGGCGCGCTCCCGCAAGCAGCGCGCCAACCAGCATAAACAGCGAGCCAAAGACCCGGTTCAGGGCTTTCATCTGGCGCGGCCCTTTAATCCAGGCGGCAATCCGTTTGGCCAGGGTCGCATAGCCAATCATCACAATAATATCGACGACGACTGTGGTAACACCGAGAACAACGTACTGCATCGCCTGGGGCTGATGCGGGACGATAAACTGCGGAAACAGCGCGGCCAGAAACACGATGCTCTTCGGGTTGGTCAGGTTAACAAACACCGCTCGCTTGAACAGTTTGCTGCGCGGTTGCGTGGTGGCCAGCGTGTTTAAGTCCAGTGCACCAGCGGCTCTCCATTGCTGGATGCCCAGCCAGATAAGATAGGCAACGCCCGCCCACTTCAGCACTTCAAAGGCCAGCAGCGAGCGTGAAAACAGGGCCCCAAGCCCAACGCCGACCAGCACAATATGCAGCGCCAGCCCGGTTTGCAGTCCGGTAATTGACGCTGCCGCACCGCGATAGCCGTGGCTGATAGCGGTAGTCATGGTATTGATGGCACCAGAGCCGGGGGAAAGGCTAAGAATTATTGTGGTTAGCAGATAGGTAAACCACCACTCGAAGGTCATGCGAAACTCCCTGAACGCGCGCTTTTATGCCACAATACGCTATTGTTGATAAGCGTGCCACGGGCCATAAAAAAACCACAGATACCTGATGCCGACCCCTATTTCTCAGCATAAAAATGGATGGTTAGAACGCGAAGGCGCATTTGCTGCTTTTGCCACGGGCCCACTGACGGACTTCTGGCGCAAGCGGGAAGAGCGCGAATTTACCGGCGTGGACGACGTGCCGGTTCGCTACGTTCGCTTCTGTTCACCGCAGCACGATCGCGTGATTGTGGTCTGCCCTGGTAGAATAGAAAGCTACGTGAAATATGCTGAGCTGGCGTATGACCTGTTCCACAGCGGGTTTGATGTGTTGATCATCGACCACCGCGGGCAGGGGCGTTCAGGACGCATGCTGTCGGACACCCACCGTGGCCACGTCGTCAACTTTAGTGACTATGTCGAAGATTTTGACCATTTTTACCAGCAGGAAGTGGCGTCAGGGCACTGGCGTAAACGCTACCTGTTGGCCCATTCGATGGGCGGCGCCATTGCCGCGTTATGGTTACAGCAAGCCCCGGGCGCTTTTGATGCGGTCGCGCTCTGCGCCCCGATGTTTGGTATTATCCTGCGCTGGCCGGAATGGATGGTGCGTCATATTCTTGACTGGGCCGAAGGGCATCCACGTATTCGGGAAGGATACGCCATTGGGACTGGCCGCTGGCGCGCGCTGCCGTTTAGCGTTAACGTCCTGACCCACAGCGAAGAGCGGTACCGCCGCAGCCTGCGTTTTTATGCTGATGAGCCAGCATTACGGGTGGGCGGGCCAACGTTCCATTGGGTACGAGAAGGGATCCTCGCCGGAGAAAAGGTGTTAGCAGGAGCCACTGCCATCACCACGCCGATCTTTTTACTCCAGGCGGAAGAGGAGCGAGTGGTCGATAACCGCGCGCACCAGCAATTCTGCGAAATTATGGCCGCGGCGGGCCACCCTTGTGAGGGGGAAACACCTTACGTCATTGAAGGCGCGTATCACGAGATCCTGTTTGAGAAGGACGCTATGCGAGCCAGAGCATTGTCTGCCGTGCTTGAGTTTTTCGACCGGCATAACTAATTGAAAATATCTCTCCAGAGGCTGAATATCCCTATGTACCACGTCGTTGCTTCAGATTTAGATGGCACCTTGCTGTCTCCCGATCATTTCCTCTCCGCTTACGCGAAAGAAACGTTAAAACTGCTCACCGCTGAAGGCGTTAACTTTGTTTTTGCCACCGGCCGTCACCATATCGATGTGGCGCAAATTCGCGACAATCTTGAGATCAAGGCGTACATGATCACCTCGAACGGCGCTCGCGTGCACGATACCGACGGCAACTTGTTCTTCTCTCACGATCTCGACCACGACATCGCTCAGGACTTGTTTGGCGTGGTGCATAACAACCCGGACATCGTGACCAACGTCTACAAAGGCGACGAGTGGTTTATGAACCGCCACCGCCCGGAAGAGATGAAGTATTTCCAGGAAGCCAAATTCAGCTACACCCTGTTTGAACCGGGCCTGCTGGAAGCCGACGGCGTCAGCAAAGTATTCTTTACCTGCGACGATCACGACACGCTGCTGCCGCTGGAACAGGCGATCAACGCCCGCTGGGGTGACCGCGTGAACGTCAGCTTCTCGACGCTGACCTGTCTGGAAGTGATGGCGGGCGGTGTTTCCAAAGGACACGCTCTGGAAGCGGTCTCGAAAGCGATGGGTTACGGCCTGAAGGATTGCATTGCCTTTGGCGACGGCATGAACGACGCCGAGATGCTGAGCATGGCCGGTAAGGGCTGCATCATGGGCAACGCTCACCAGCGCCTGAAAGATCTGTTGCCGGAGCTGGAAGTGATTGGCACCAACGGCGACAACGCCGTGCCGCATTATCTGCGTAAGCTGTTCCTCAAGACTGAGTGATCGGCAAATGACGAGTGGTTAATAAATACCCACTCGTCAACTAAATAGTTAAGCCGATGTAGCCTCCTCTCAGTACAATGGCGCAATCTTGTTCGTTGTGGATTGCTCATTGTGCCATTACTCATCATTACCACGATTCTGTGGGCCTTCTCGTTTAGCCTGATTGGGGAGTACCTCGCCGGGCATGTGGACAGCTATTTCTCGGTGCTGATGCGCGTTGGCCTGGCGGCGCTGGTGTTTCTGCCGTTCCTGCGTTTTAAAGGCTACCCGCTCAAAACCCTGCTGCTGTACATGCTGGTGGGCGCGCTACAGCTGGGCGTGATGTACCTCTTCAGCTTCCGCGCTTACCTCTATCTCACGGTATCCGAATTCCTGCTTTTCACGGTAATGACGCCGCTGTACGTCACGCTGATTTACGACCTGCTGAGCGGCAATAAACTGCGCTGGGGCTATGCGCTGAGTGCGGGGCTGGCGGTGATTGGCGCGGCGATTATTCGTTACGATAAAGTCAGCGATCACTTCTGGATCGGCCTGCTGCTGGTGCAGGGGGCGAACATCTGCTTCGCTATCGGCATGGTGGGCTACAAGCGCCTGATGGAAACGCACCCGATGCCGCAGCACTGCGCGTTTTCGTGGTTCTATCTGGGGGCGTTTATTGTCGCCGTTGTTGCCTGGTTTGCGCTTGGCAATCCGCAGAAACTCCCCACCACGACGCTACAGTGGGGGATTTTGGTCTGGCTTGGCGTTGTCGCTTCCGGGTTGGGTTATTTTATGTGGAACTACGGCGCAACTCAGGTGGACGCCGGCACGCTCGGCATCATGAACAACGTGCACGTCCCGGCCGGGCTGCTGGTGAATCTTGCCATCTGGCAGGAGCAGCCCCACTGGCCGAGCTTTATTATTGGGGGAACGGTAATAATGGCCTCGCTGTGGGTACATCGCCGATGGGTCGCTCCGCGTTCTTCACAAACGGTAAATGGTCGCAGGCGTGCTGGCGCGTCGAGCGAATAAACGCCTCGGTCACCGGCTGGCGCTGTTCGCCGTCACGTACCGCGGCGTAGAGGCGGCTCCATAAACCTTCACCCAGGGTTCTGGTCACAATCAGGCCCTGGTGCTCAAAGCTTTCCACCACCCAATGCGGCAGGGCGGCAATCCCCATCCGCGCCGATACCATCTGAATCAGCAGCAGCGTGTTATCGACGTTTTTCAACGACGGGCTAACCCCTGCTGGCTGCAGGAAATGACGCCAGATATCCATACGCTCACGCTGTACCGGGTAAATAAGCAGCGTTTCAAGCGTTAAATCTTCAGGCTCAATGCTCTCTTTCTTCGCCAATGGGTGGTCGGTCGCCATCACCAGGCGCACTTCAAAATCAAACATCGGCGAATAATGTAGCCCGCTGCGCGGCAAAATATCCGATGTCAGAACGATATCCAGCTCGCCCTGCTGCAGCGCAGGCTGCGGATCAAACGTAACGCCGGATTTAAAGTCCATCTCCACCTGCGGCCAGTGCTGGCGGAAATTTTCCAGCGCAGGCGTCAGCCACTGAATGCAGCTGTGGCACTCAATCGCAATGCGCAGCCGGGTTTGATGCGGCTCATTGCAGGCCTGCAGGGCGCGGCCAATCTGCGGCAACACTTGTTCCGCCAGCTGCAGCAGGATCTCCCCCTGCGGCGTAAAGCGAAGTGGCTGACTTTTACGGATAAACAGGCGGAAGCCGAGCCGCTGCTCCAGATCGCTGAACTGGTGAGAGAGGGCCGACTGAGTCTGATGCAGGGCGGCAGCAGCGGCGGCCAGCGAACCGCTGTGTCGTAACGCTTGCAGCGTCCGCAGGTGTTTAATCTCGATCATGAAAGTCCTTCACTTCGGCATGAACAAATTGCGCTTGAGGATTATACAGTACCTGCTGATTATAGAAGTGTAAACATCTGGATGGCTAAATACATCGCACCGAATAGAGGAAAGACCATGACAATCCATAATCACACCCTGGGGTTCCCTCGCGTCGGCCTTAAGCGCGAGTTGAAAAAAGCACAAGAAAGCTACTGGGCAGGGAATACCTCCCGCGAAGAATTACTGGCGGTTGGCCGCGAACTGCGTGCCCGCCACTGGGACCAACAAAAACAAGCCGGCGTCGAATTACTGCCGGTGGGCGATTTCGCATGGTACGACCATGTTCTGACCACCAGCCTGCTGCTCGGTAACGTACCGGCTCGTCATCAGAACAAAGACGGCAGCGTCGATATCGATACGCTGTTTCGCATCGGCCGTGGCCGGGCACCAACCGGCGAGCCTGCTGCTGCCGCAGAAATGACCAAATGGTTCAATACCAACTACCACTACATGGTGCCGGAATTTACTAAGGGGCAGCGGTTCAAACTGACCTGGACTCAGTTGCTGGAAGAAGTCGACGAGGCGCTTGCGCTGGGCCATAAGGTGAAACCTGTCCTGCTTGGGCCAGTGACTTACCTGTGGCTGGGCAAAGTGAAAGGCGAACAGTTTGATCGCCTGAGCCTGTTGAAAGATATTTTGCCGGTCTACCAGCAGGTGCTGGCCGAATTGGCGAAGCGTGGCGTTGAGTGGGTACAAATCGATGAGCCTGCGCTGGTGCTGGAGCTGCCAAAAGCATGGCTGGATGCCTTCAAACCCGCTTACGACGCGCTGATCGGCCAGGTGAAGCTGCTGCTTACCACCTACTTCGAAGGCGTGGGGCCAAACCTGAACACCATCACCGCGCTGCCGGTGCAGGGTCTGCACGTTGATTTTGTACATGGCAAAGATGACGTGAATGACATCCATAAGAAACTGCCTGCAAACTGGTTGTTGTCGGCGGGTGTTATCAACGGCCGTAACGTCTGGCGTGCCGATCTGACGGAGAAATATGCTCAGTTAAAAGACCTGGTGGGTAAACGTGAGCTGTGGGTGGCATCTTCCTGCTCCCTGCTGCACAGCCCAATTGACCTGAGCGTAGAAACTCGCCTGGATGCCGAAGTTAAAAGCTGGTTTGCTTTTGCCCTGCAGAAGTGTGCTGAGCTGTCCTTACTGACTGAAGCATTAAACAGTGGGAATACCGCCAAAATTGCTGAATGGAGCGCCCCGATTCAGGCTCGTCGTCAGTCCAAACGTGTGCACAATGCCGCTGTCAGCGAGCGTCTGGCTAAAATTACCGCCCAGGACAGCCAGCGCCAGAATGCTTACACTGCCCGTGCAGCAGCCCAGCGTGAACGCTTCAACCTGCCGGCCTGGCCAACAACGACCATTGGCTCCTTCCCGCAAACAACTGAAATTCGCGGCCTGCGCCTGGACTTCAAAAAAGGCAAGCTGGACGCGAGCAACTATCGCACCGGTATCGCCGAACACATTAAACAGGCGATTGTTGAGCAGGAACGTCTGGGCCTTGACGTGTTGGTGCATGGCGAAGCTGAGCGTAACGACATGGTTGAGTATTTCGGCGAACATCTGGATGGCTTCGTCTTTACTCAGAACGGCTGGGTGCAGAGCTACGGTTCCCGCTGCGTGAAACCCCCGATTGTTATCGGCGATATCAGCCGTCCGGAGCCGATCACCGTTGAGTGGGCCAAATACGCGCAGTCCCTGACCGACAAACCGGTTAAAGGCATGCTGACCGGTCCGGTGACGATTCTTTGCTGGTCCTTCCCGCGTGAAGATGTTTCCCGGGAGACTATCGCGAAGCAGATTGCGCTGGCCCTGCGTGACGAAGTAGCGGATCTGGAAGCCGCAGGTATCGGTATCATCCAGATTGATGAACCCGCCCTGCGTGAAGGTTTGCCGCTGCGCCAGTCCGACTGGCAGGCTTATCTGGAGTGGGGCGTGGAGGCCTTCCGTCTGAACGCCGCCGTGGTGCGAGATGACACCCAAATCCATACCCACATGTGCTACTGCGAGTTCAACGACATCATGGACTCCATTGCGGCGCTGGATGCGGACGTGATCACCATCGAAACTTCCCGTTCCGATATGGATCTGCTGGAGGCGTTTAAAGAGTTCGAATACCCGAATGAAATCGGGCCGGGCGTGTACGACATCCACTCTCCAAACGTTCCGGATGTGCAATGGATTGAAGCCCTGCTCAAGAAAGCGGCGGAATCTGTTCCGGCAGAGCGCCTGTGGGTTAACCCGGACTGCGGCCTGAAAACCCGTGGCTGGCCAGAAACCCGTGCGGCGCTGGCAAACATGGTGCAAGCGGCCCAGAATCTGCGCGAGGCTTAATACTAAAACGGAGGTGAGAGCCTCCGTTTTTCACACAGTTAAAATCACGCCCTCATCTCCCTGTTCGCTAATGCATGCTAATGCCAGGAATAATGCCCTTACTCTTTTCTGAAAGTCGTATTTATCCAACATTCACCTTGTCACGCTGAATTTTTTCTTGAGAAGCTTACTGCGCAGTTTGTCTTTTTTTGTGAAATAAAAGGATACTTATGAAGCAGCTAAGCGGTGAAAGCTGGGTTAGTCGATTCCAGGGAAGTAGTGACACGCAAACCCTGAGTCCAATATTCCGGGCAAATGTTAATAATTTTCTAAAAAGCCTTGAAGATGCTGGCGTCAGGGTAACTATTTCGGCGACGTTACGTCCGCCGGAAAGGGCATATTTAATGCACTGGTCCTGGAAGCTGGCACGAGGCATGGTTGAACCCGCCAATATTCCTGAAAAATCGGGTGTGGAAATTGAATGGGTGCATAATGGTGCGAACGGAAAGGCTGACAGAAATAAAAGCATTAATGCGGCAAAAGCGATGGTCCGGGCTTATGGCATGTCCAATCTCAACGTTGCTCCGGCGTTAAGGAGCCGACATACGGAAGGCAATGCTATTGATATGACGCTGTCGTGGATGGGTAACCTGGAAATTAAAGATAATAAAGGTGAGACTGTTATTATCAAAACAATGCCCCGTGATGGCATGAATGCTCAATTACATGAAGTAGGGAAAAGCTTTGATGTGATAAAGTATCACGGCGGTGCTAACGATAAACCTCATTGGTCAACGGATGGTCGATAAAATGAATAAAAGCCTAATTTTCTGTGCGCTATTCTTTTTGGTTTCCTGCGCTCAGGCTGCGGATAAATATCCAAAAGACGTTACTGAGTTTCTAATAAATGCAGATGACTGCCAGCATTTATCTGGTGAATGGGATTCGAGCTTGCCAAAAGAGCAGCAAAAGGATATTGAAAAACAGGTTAATGTTATTTGTGGTAAAGCAAAATCGCAGCAGGGTGCTTTGAGAACTCGCTACCATAATGAAAAAAGTATTCTAGATGTGATTAACGAATACGATTTTTAGATGTCAGGGATATAACGGGCCGTGACGGACGGCCCGTTATGTTATGCAGTCCGGGGTAACTGACCGGCTTTACTTCCTTACTCCGTACCGTTTAAACCACGCCAGCATCCTTTCCCAGCCATCTTTGGCCGACGCTTCATGGTAGCTCGGGCGGTAGTCAGCGTTAAAAGCATGTCCGGCTTCCGGGTAAACAATGATTTCCGCTTTGGCATTGGCCGCTCTTAGTGCCTGGCGCATGGTCTCAACGCTTTCCTGAGAAATCCCGGTATCCTGACCACCATAAAGGCCTAGCACTGGCGCATTAAGATTGACGGCGATATCTACCGGGTGGTGATGAGAGTTCAACGTTTTCTCACCCGTCAGCTTGCCGTACCAGGCGACGGCCGCTTTCAGCTGTGGATTGTGCGCCGCATAAAGCCAGGCAATTCGCCCGCCCCAGCAAAAACCGGTGACCATCAGGCGATGCGCATCGCCGCCGTTGCGTGACGCCCAACTGGCCACATGATCAAGGTCGCCCAGCACCTGGTTATCCGGCACTTTTGAGACCAGGCCGCTTAACAACGTGGGGATATCGGCAAAATCTCCCGGTTCTCCCTGGCGAAAATAAAGCTCCGGGGCGATGGCCAGATAGCCTTCAAGCGCCAGTCGACGGCAGAGATCGCGGATATGTTCGTGAACGCCAAATATCTCCTGAATGACAATCACGACCGGCAGCGGGCCATCGGCATTTTTGGGCCTGGCGTGGTAAGCCGGCATATTGTCGCCCTGGCTTGGAATTGACGTTTCCCCAGAAAGAATAGTGTCGTCCGGCGTTAGCAAAGCGGTGGGGGCGATGGGGGATGCCGCCGGTGCGAAACCTTCGCCCGGTGTGTTATGTGTTGTTTGCTTTTGTTTCATGGTTTTCTCCGAACCAGCATTAGCGCAGTGTGATAACTATAGCCAGGATTAGTAGCAAATCTGGCGGGCAAAAAACGCCGTCAAAGTTCAAAAAATAGCCCGATTGACGCTTAATTGTGATGCTGATCGCATATGAATATACAAATAATGTAATTTGTTTCATCCAAAGTGAGCGTCATCACGAAATTATGCTCAGGGGTTCTGTAAAGTGTCGCTTTGCTTCTCCTGAAACCTACTCAACAGAGGAGTCTGTTATGTCCAAGTCTGATGTTTTCCATCTCGGCCTCACTAAAAATGACCTGCAAGGGGCTACGCTTGCCATCGTCCCTGGCGATCCTGAGCGTGTGGAAAAAATCGCCGCGCTGATGGACAAGCCGGTTAAGCTGGCTTCCCACCGTGAATTCACTTCCTGGCGTGCTGAACTCGACGGCAAGCCGGTTATCATCTGTTCTACCGGTATCGGCGGCCCATCTACCTCTATTGCCGTTGAAGAACTGGCACAGCTTGGCATTCGCACTTTCCTGCGCGTCGGGACTACCGGGGCGATTCAGCCGAACATCAACGTCGGCGATGTGCTCGTGACCACCGCATCTGTTCGCCTGGATGGTGCCAGCCTGCACTTCGCGCCAATGGAATACCCGGCTGTGGCAGACTTCGCATGTACTACCGCGCTGGTTGAAGCGGCAAAAGCCGTGGGCGCAACGACGCACATCGGCGTGACGGCATCCTCCGACACCTTCTACCCTGGTCAGGAGCGTTACGACACGCTCTCCGGCCGCGTAGTTAGCCGCTTCAAAGGCTCAATGAAAGAGTGGCAGCAAATGGGCGTGATGAACTATGAAATGGAATCCGCCACGCTGCTGACCATGTGCTCCAGCCAGGGTCTGCGTGCGGGTATGGTTGCCGGGGTCATCGTGAACCGTACTCAGCAAGAGATCCCTAACGCGGAAACCATGAAGAAAACGGAAAGTCACGCGGTGAAAATCGTGGTCGAGGCGGCGCGTCGCCTGCTGTAGTTTTGCTTTTCCGATCATAAGGCCGGCGCTCGCCGGCTTTTTTTATGCTTTGCGCGCTCCCTTCCGGAAAATCCCTTTTCATCTGGACATTTATACAGCAGAATTTTATTTTGCCGATGTTGGTATCGTTTTGGGGGAAGCATGGATATTTCACTGTTGTTTGGGCTGGGCATCGGGTTGGTGGGCTTGCTGACCGGCTGGCTTGTCGCCAGTCTGCGTGCGGCGCAGCGGTTGGCGGCTTTGCATGAAGAACAGCGTGAAATCTACGGTGAGCTTACAGCCGCGCGGCAGGAGCTTCAGCAAAACCAGCACTGGCGAGATGAGTGCGACCAGCTTAACCGTGAGGTCCGTGCTCAAATGGAAATTAACAGCGGGCAGGAAGCAGATATTCGTGAGCTGACCACGTTGCTCGAGCAAACCCGGCTCAATGCTGAAGACAAGCATCGCCAAATGCTTAACAGCGAGCAGCGCCTGAACGAGCAGTTTGAGAATCTGGCCCACCGTATTTTTGAGCAAAGCGGGCGTAAGGTTGAAGAGCAGAACCGCCAAAGCCTTAACGTGTTGCTTTCCCCACTTCGAGAACAGCTCGATGGCTTCCGACGCCAGGTCCAGGAGAGTTTTGGCCAGGAAGCACGCGAACGGCATACGTTGACGCACGAAATCCGTAACCTGCAGCAGCTCAATGCACAAATGGCGCAAGAGGCGCTCAATCTCACCAAAGCACTGAAGGGCGACAACAAAACCCAGGGTAACTGGGGGGAAGTGGTGTTAACTCGGGTATTGGAAGCTTCTGGCCTGCGTGAAGGGCATGAATACCAGACTCAGGTGAACATCCAGCTTGAAAACAACAGTCGTATGCAGCCGGATGTTATCGTCCGCCTGCCTCAGGGCAAAGACGTTGTTATTGATGCAAAAATGACGCTGGTGGCCTATGAGCGTTACTTCAATGGTGAAGATGAACTCACGCGTGAAAGTGCGCTGAATGAGCACATCGCCGCTATCCGCAGCCATATTCGCCTGCTGGGGCGCAAAGATTACCAACAGCTACCCGGGCTACGTTCGCTGGACTATGTGTTGATGTTTATTCCCGTTGAGCCCGCTTTCCTGCTGGCTATCGACAGGCAGCCTGAACTGATTAGCGAAGCGCTGAAAAATAACATTATGCTGGTGAGCCCGACGACGCTGCTGGTGGCGCTGCGCACTATTGCCAATCTGTGGCGCTATGAACATCAAAGCCGTAATGCCCAGCAAATCGCCGACAGGGCGGGGCGCCTGTACGATAAAATGCGCCTGTTCGTGGATGATATGTCTGCGATTGGGCAAAGTCTCGATAAGGCGCAGGATAACTACCGGCAGGCGATGAAAAAACTTTCATCCGGGCGTGGGAATATCCTGGTTCAGGCAGATGCGTTTCGCGGACTTGGCGTAGAAGTCAAACGTGAGATGAATCCAGATCTGGTCGAGCGCGCTCGTCAGGAAGATGAGGATGATTCGGCTCGACTGGGCCATGCGGGCGAAGAACCTGAGGCTGAATTCGATACTTTGTCTTCATCGCGCACGGGTGAAGAGCGTTAAACTGAGGCTGAGTAGCACGGTTGAATCATAGGGCTTTCACGCCCATTCTGTTACACTTCCCGAACATTTTCTTTATTAAGCAGGCATTGAGATGGTTGATGAATCCCAGGAGTCCGGATCCCAGGAAACAACGCACTTTGGCTTCCGTACCGTAGCTAAAGAGCAAAAGGTCGATATGGTGGCGAACGTGTTCCACTCTGTTGCGGCGAAATACGACGTAATGAACGACCTGATGTCTTTTGGTATCCACAGGTTGTGGAAACGCTACACGATAGACTGCAGTGGCGTACGTCGTGGCCAGCGCGTGCTGGATCTTGCGGGCGGTACGGGCGATCTGACGGCGAAATTCTCTCGCCTGGTTGGTGAGACCGGTGAAGTCGTATTGGCCGATATTAACGATTCGATGCTGAAAATGGGGCGTGAAAAGTTGCGCAATATCGGCATTGTGGGGAACGTCAGATACGTGCAGGCTAACGCCGAAGCGCTGCCATTCCCGGACAACACCTTTGACTGCATCACCATCTCCTTTGGCCTGCGTAACGTCACGGATAAAGACGCTGCATTGCGCTCTATGTTCCGCGTTCTCAAACCCGGTGGCCGCCTGCTGGTGCTTGAGTTCTCCAAACCAGCTTTCGAGCCGCTGAACAAAGCCTACGACGCGTATTCCTTCCACATTCTGCCGCGCATCGGTGAAATGGTGGCTCAGGACGGCGAAAGCTATCGCTACCTGGCAGAATCCATTCGCATGCACCCGGATCAGGAAACGCTGAAAGGCATGATGGAAGAAGCCGGGTTTGAAAACACCACCTATTACAATATGACCGGTGGGATTGTCGCCCTGCACCGTGGCTATAAATTCTAACAGGGAGCCGCGATGCCATTTATGTCGCTGATGACTGCCGGAATTGAAGGTGTGCTGAACACCTTCCTCTGGCGCGATCGTAGCCTGAAATCCGCGCGTCAACGCCTGCAGGGCAAGACGTTGCGCGTTAGCCTGAAAGAATTTTCAGCGCCGCTGGTGCTGGTGTTCAGTGAACAACAGCTGGACGTACTGAGCCAGTGGGAAGGTGAGGCGGATTGTAGCGTCACAACCCATATCGGCGTGCTGCCGAAACTGCGCGATCGCCAGCAACTTACCGCTCTGATTCGCAGCGGTGAACTTGACGTGGCAGGTGACATTCAGGTTGTACAAAATCTGGCATCGCTGATGGATCTCGCGGAGTTTGATCCTGCGGAACTGCTGGCTCCGTATATAGGCGATATTGCCTCTGAAGGTATCAGTAAGTTTGCGCGTCATGGCGGAAAGCTGCTGAAAAAAGGATTGATCCGCAATCAGCAGTATCTGGGAGAAGCGCTCACCGAAGAGTGGCGCGTTGCGCCTGGCTCACTCGAAGTGGCCTGGTTTGCAGAGGAAACCGAAGCGCTGGCACGCTCGGCGGACGCACTCAGCAAACGGCTGGATAAGCTGGAGGGCAAATGACGCCAGGAGAAATTCGCCGCCTTTATTTCATTGTCCGTACCTTTCTGAGCTATGGCCTTGATGAACTGATTCCCAAAATGCGCATTACGCTGCCGTTACGTTTGTGGCGGCGTTGCCTGTTCTGGATGCCGAATCGTCACCGTGATAAGCCTTTGGGAGAACGTCTACGCCTTGCGCTGCAGGAGCTCGGTCCCGTTTGGATCAAGTTTGGTCAGATGCTTTCTACCCGTCGCGATCTGTTCCCACCGATCATTGCTGACCAACTGGCTATGTTGCAGGACAGAGTTGCGCCTTTTGACGGTGCGTTGGCGAAGAAACAGATTGAACTGGCGATGGGCGGCATTCCCGTTGAAAGTTGGTTCGACGATTTTGACATCAAGCCTCTGGCCTCTGCCTCCATTGCTCAGGTGCATACCGCACGCCTGAAAGAGAGCGGCAAAGAGGTCGTGATTAAGGTCATTCGGCCTGATATCCTGCCGGTGATCAAAGCCGATATGAAGCTTATCTATCGCCTCGCCCGTTGGGTGCCGCGTTTGCTGCCGGATGGCCGTCGTCTCCGCCCGCTGGAAGTGGTGCGTGAATACGAAAAAACGCTGATCGATGAGTTAAACCTGCTGCGTGAAGCGGCGAACGCCATCCAACTGCGGCGTAACTTCGAAAATAGCCCGATGCTGTATGTGCCGGAGGTTTATTCGGACTACTGCACCGAGAACATGATGGTGATGGAGCGGATTTACGGGGTTCCGGTCTCTGACACCGTTGCGCTCGAAGCTCAGGGCACCAACATGAAGCTGCTTGCCGAACGTGGCGTGCAGGTCTTCTTTACGCAGGTCTTCCGCGACAGCTTCTTCCATGCGGACATGCATCCGGGCAACATTTTCGTGAGCTACGACCACCCGGAAGATCCGCAATACATTGGTATCGACTGCGGTATCGTGGGCTCGCTGAACAAAGACGATAAGCGCTATCTGGCAGAAAACTTTATTGCCTTCTTCAACCGGGATTACCGCAAGGTAGCCGAGCTGCATGTGGACTCTGGCTGGGTGCCGGCAGATACGAATGTCGAAGAGTTCGAGTTTGCGATTCGCACCGTGTGTGAACCTATTTTTGAGAAGCCGCTGGCGGAGATCTCCTTTGGCCATGTGCTGCTGAACCTGTTCAATACCGCGCGTCGTTTCAACATGGAAGTTCAGCCGCAGTTAGTTTTACTGCAGAAGACCCTTTTATACGTCGAAGGCGTCGGTAGGCAGCTTTATCCGCAGCTGGATCTGTGGAAAACGGCGAAACCTTTTCTGGAAAGCTGGATCAAAGATCAGGTTGGTATTCCTGCTCTGGTACGTGCTTTCAAAGAAAAAGCGCCTTTTTGGGTGGAAAAAATGCCGGAATTGCCGGAACTGGTGTACAACAGTTTGCGCCAGGGCAAGCAATTACAGCTTAGCGTTGATAAAATTCAGCGCGACCTGCAACTTCATCACGTGCGGCAGGGACAGTCGCGTTACCTGTTCGGCATCGGTGCCACGCTTATATTGAGCGGGACGCTGCTGCTGATCAACAAACCTGAGTGGGACTTTATGCCTGCCTGGTTGATGGCGGGGGGAATCGTTGTCTGGCTGATTGGCTGGCGGCGCTCTGCCTGAACTTTAATCGGAATTAACGGGTGATTGCCGTATAATAGCGGTTCTCATTGCCTTAACATCTTTATTCAGGAGTAGGTATGGGCATCAGTTGGCCACAATTGCTAATCATTGTTGTTATCGTTGTTTTATTGTTTGGCACCAAGAAGCTGGGCTCTTTAGGTTCAGATCTTGGCGCGTCTATTAAGGGCTTTAAGAAAGCCATGAGCGACGACGACGGCAAAGAGAAAGAAAATGGTGAGAAGGATGCTGATTTCACAGCGAAATCCCTCTCTGAAAAACCGAGCGACGTGAAAAAAGACGAAGCGAAAAGCAACGATAAAGAGCAGGTATAAACCGTGTTCGACATTGGTTTTGGCGAACTGCTGCTGGTGTTTGTGATTGGCCTGATTGTTCTGGGTCCGCAGCGCTTGCCGGTGGCGGTAAAAACAGTTGTTGGCTGGGTGCGCGCGCTGCGTTCTCTGGCTACCACGGTGCAGAACGAACTCGCTCAGGAACTGAAGCTGCAGGAACTGCAGGACAGCCTGAAAAAGGTCGAGAAAGCCAGTATGGATAATTTGACGCCTGAACTGAAGGCGTCAATGGACGAACTGCGCCAGGCCGCTGAGTCGATGAAGCGTTCTTATACCCAGCACGATCCTGAAAAGAACAGCGACGAAGCGAATACCATCCATAACCCGTTGGTTAAGGATGAACAGCTAAGTCATGACGGTGCCACGCCAGCCAATGCGGCACATCAGGCGGCTGCGCCTGATGCCGTACCTTCAGAGACGGTGACACCTGCACCCGTGGCGGTCGAAAACGTCGTCGAATCTGCTGTCGAGCCTCAGGTGAAGCCTTTGCCCGAGGCTGCACCCGTTGTCACCCCAACGCAACTTCCAGGTGAAAAATCGTAACTATGGCTGTTGAAGATACCCAACCGCTCATTAGCCATCTGATCGAGCTGCGTAAGCGCCTGCTGAACAGCATGATCGCCGTGCTGGTGATTTTCCTGGCGCTGGTCTATTTCGCCAATGACATCTATCAGGTGGTTTCCGCCCCGCTGATCAAACATATGCCGTTGGGCTCAACGATGATTGCGACCGATGTCGCATCACCGTTCTTTACCCCGATAAAATTAACCATTTACGTTTCGGTGTTCCTGGCCGCGCCGGTCATTCTGTACCAGATCTGGGCTTTTGTTGCCCCTGCATTGTACAAGCATGAGCGTAAGCTGGTGATGCCGCTGCTGTTCTCCAGCACGCTGCTTTTTTATATCGGCATTGCCTTTGCGTATTTTGTGGTCTTCCCGCTCGCCTTTGGTTTCCTGACAAAAACTGCGCCAATAGGGGTGGTCGTCTCGACGGACATCACGAAATATCTCGACTTTGTGATGTCGTTGTTCATGGCCTTTGGCGTAGCTTTTGAGGTGCCCGTCGCCATTATCCTGCTGTGCTGGATGGGGGTGACAACACCGGAATCATTGAAACAGAAGCGCCCTTATATTCTGGTTGGGGCTTTTGTTGTCGGCATGCTGTTAACGCCGCCGGATGTTTTCTCGCAAACCCTTCTGGCGGTGCCAATGTACTGCCTGTTTGAGGTTGGTGTCTTCTTCTCCCGCTTCTACGTCGGAAAAGGGCGTAATGGCGATGAAGATGATGAGCCTGAATCTGAAGAGACGCGCTCGGAAAAAGAGCAGTAATGAAATAACCGCCCTCAGGGGCGGTTGTCGTTTGGAGGGAGAGATGTTTGATATTGGCGTGAATTTAACCAGTTCTCAATTCGCAAAAGATCACGAGGATGTGGTCGCTCGCGCATGGCAGGCTGGCCTGAGTGGCATGATGTTGACCGGTACCAACCTCCATGAAAGTGAACAAGCGTTACGCCTGGCGCAGCAGCATGAAAACTGCTGGTCCACCGCCGGAGTGCATCCCCATGATGCCAGCCAGTGGAATGACGAAACTGCGGGTGCCATCCGCCGTTTAGCGGCGGCCCCGCAGGTCGTCGCTATCGGCGAATGCGGTCTGGATTTTAACCGTAACTTTTCTACTCCTGCAGAGCAGGAACGCGCTTTCACCGCGCAGTTGGCGCTGGCCGCGGAGCTGATGATGCCGGTATTTTTACACTGCCGGGATGCACATGAACGTTTTCTTGCGCTACTTGACCCCTGGTTGGATCAACTGCCCGGCGTGGTGCTGCACTGCTTTACCGGAACTGAAGAGGAAGCCCGCGATTGCCTGCTTCGCGGACTGTTTATCGGCATTACCGGCTGGGTTTGCGACGAGCGCCGTGGCCTGGCATTAAGAGAGTTACTTCCGGTTATCCCCGCTCAGCAACTGCTGCTGGAAACCGATGCGCCCTATTTGTTGCCCCGGGATCTACAACCAAAACCTGCGTCCCGCCGCAACGAACCCTGTTATCTGCCCCATATCCTGAATAAGGTCGCCGAATGGCGCGGTGAAGACCCGGCCTGGCTTGCGCAGGTAACAGATGACAATGCTCGTCGGTTATTCCGACTGGGTTTTAATCAGGAGAAAGTTAAATGAGCTATGCATTTCCCGGTACGTTTCCCGGGCGTCGTATGCGCCGCGTACGTCGTCATGACTTCAGCCGTCGTCTTGTGGCTGAAAACCAGCTGACGGTAAACGACCTTATTTACCCTGTGTTTGTCATGGAAGGCCACAACCAGCAGCAGGAAGTGCCGTCTATGCCGGGGGTTTATCGTATGACTATCGATCAACTGCTGAAAGAGGCAGAGGCGGTCGCGAAGCTGGGCGTCCCTGTGCTCTCTTTGTTCCCGGTCATTGAAAGCGACGGGAAATCGCTGCATGCGGAAGAAGCCTATAACCCAAATGGCCTGGTACAGCGCGCTGTGCGTGCGCTGAAAGATGCTGTGCCTGAGCTTGGGTTGCTGACTGACGTTGCCCTGGACCCTTACACCACTCACGGGCAGGACGGTGTCATTGACGCTGATGGCTATGTGATCAACGACGTCACTCGCGAGATTCTGGTTCGTCAGGCCCTTTCCCATGCTGAAGCCGGGGCCGAAATTGTCGCGCCTAGCGATATGATGGATGGACGTATTGGCGCTATCCGGGACCGGTTAGAAGCTGATGGCTTCGTGAATACCCAGATCATGTCCTATGCCGCAAAATATGCTTCCTGCTACTACGGCCCGTTCCGGGATGCCATTGGCTCTTCCGGTAACCTGAAGGGCGGCAATAAGAAGACTTACCAGATGGATCCGGCTAACAGCGACGAAGCTTTGCAGGAAGTGGCGCAAGATCTGCAGGAAGGGGCCGACATGGTGATGGTGAAACCTGGGATGCCTTATCTCGACGTTGTGCGCCGCGTGAAAGACACCTTTGGGGTGCCAACATTTGCCTACCAGGTATCCGGTGAATATGCCATGCATATGGCTGCGATTCAGAACGGCTGGCTGGCCGAAAAACCGGCCATTATGGAATCTTTGATGTGCTTTAAGCGTGCTGGCGCGGATGGCGTGCTGACGTATTTCTCAAAACGTGTTGCCCAATGGCTGCACGATGAGCAGATGCAGCGCTAGTTGCGATTCAGGAAGAAAGAGGCCAGCGTTTGCTGGCCTCTTTGCATTAAACCTTGCGGAAGTCGGTATTCCTGATGCTTTGCTGCACCTGCTTATTCAGTAAATTCAGCAGCAACATTGAGCGAGCTTCACCGTCTGGTTCAGCGAAGATGGCTTCTAATCCCTTGAAGGCCCCTTCGGTAATCACCACGCTATCGCCGGGATACGGCGTTTCTGGGTCGAGGATATTCTCTATTTGATAGTGCATCAGTTCATGAATCACTGTTTCCGGAACCGTTGCCGGCTGCGCGCCGAAGCGAACAAAATGGCTGACGCCACGGGTGGAATTCACCGTGGTGGTATGGATGGATTCTGGATCGAACTCGACAAACAGGTAATTAGGGAACAGAGGCTCGCTGACCGCAGCTCTTTTACCACGCACCATTTTTTCCAGCGTGATCATTGGTGTAAGACAATTAACTTCCTGGCGCTCAAGATGCTCTTTGGCGCGCAGTAATTGACCACGTTTACAGTAAAGAAGATACCAGGATTGCATAATTTCTCTTTTCGCCCGCTTCAGCGCGTCAGAATAACAAAACGTCCTTCGCAGAGATACACAGCTTCAGTATAACCTGTCTGGGGCGGCCAGCAGGCGGCCAGTTTCACGCTAATTTAACAAAAATACAGCATGGTGGCGGTGAAGTCCGTATAATGACGGCCAAATCCGACGTCACGATAAATTGCATGAAATACCACGACCTACGCGAATTTCTTGCGCTGCTTGAGCAGCAGGGCGAACTCAAACGTATCGCATTGCCTGTCGATCCGAATCTGGAAATGACCGAAATTGCCGACCGCACGCTGCGAGCCGGTGGCCCGGCTTTGCTGTTTGAAAACCCGAAAGGCTACACCATGCCGGTGCTATGTAACCTGTTTGGAACGCCGAAACGCGTAGCGATGGGCATGGGGCAGGAGGACGTTACTGCCCTGCGTGAAGTCGGGAAACTGCTGGCTTTCCTTAAAGAACCGGAGCCGCCAAAAGGCTTCCGCGACCTGTTTGATAAGCTGCCGCAGTTCAAACAAGTTCTGAATATGCCGACTAAACGTCTGCGTAATGCACCTTGCCAGGAGCAGGTTTGGGAAGGGGATGAGGTCGATCTTAATCGCATTCCGATCATGCGCTGCTGGCCGGAAGACGTCGCCCCGCTGATTACCTGGGGGTTAACGGTCACCCGTGGTCCGCATAAAGAGCGCCAGAATCTGGGGATTTACCGCCAGCAGCTGATCGGCAAAAACAAGCTGATTATGCGCTGGTTGTCTCATCGCGGCGGTGCGCTGGACTTCCAGGAATGGTGTGAGGCTCACCCGGGTGAGCGCTTCCCTGTCTCCGTAGCGCTTGGCGCAGATCCCGCAACCATTCTTGGGGCGGTGACGCCGGTGCCGGATGCGCTTTCCGAATATGCTTTTGCCGGGCTGCTGCGCGGGACCAAAACCGAGGTCGTGAAATGTATCTCCAACGATCTTGAAGTTCCTGCAGGTGCAGAAATTGTGCTGGAAGGTTACATTGAGCCTGGTGAAATGGCACCGGAAGGCCCGTATGGCGACCATACGGGGTACTACAACGAAGTGGATAGCTTCCCGGTATTCACCGTAACCCACGTCACCCAGCGGCAGGATGCGATTTACCATTCCACCTACACTGGCCGCCCGCCGGATGAGCCTGCGGTGCTGGGTGTGGCGCTTAATGAAGTGCTGGTACCCATCCTGCAAAAGCAATTTCCGGAGATTATTGATTTCTATCTCCCGCCGGAAGGGTGTTCATACCGACTCGCGGTAGTGACGATTAAAAAACAGTATGCCGGACATGCCAAGCGAGTCATGATGGGGGTTTGGTCGTTCCTGCGTCAGTTCATGTACACCAAGTTTGTTATTGTGTGTGATGACGACGTCAATGCACGCGACTGGAATGATGTTATCTGGGCGATCACTACGCGTATGGATCCGTCCCGTGATACGGTGCTGGTGGATAACACGCCGATAGACTATCTGGATTTTGCCTCCCCGGTTTCCGGGCTAGGCTCTAAAATGGGACTGGACGCCACCAATAAATGGCCGGGCGAAACCCAGCGTGAATGGGGGCGCCCAATCAAGAAAGATGTTGAGGTATGCGCGCGTATTGATGCAATCTGGGATGAACTGGCTATTTTTGATAACGACAAAGGCGCCTGAGTGGCGACCTTTACGGTTTAGCATTATTGACCCGACAGAGGGGACGCATGACAACCTTAAGCTGTAAAGTGACCTCGGTAGAAGCGATAACCGACACGGTATATCGCGTTCGATTGCTGCCGGAAGGCGATTTCTCATTCCAGGCCGGGCAGTATTTGATGGTGGTGATGGATGAGCGGGATAAGCGCCCGTTCTCTATGGCTTCCACGCCGAGCGAGCGTGAGTTCATTGAGTTACATATTGGTGCCTCTGAGCTCAACCTCTATGCCATGGCGGTAATGGACCGTATTCTGAAAGGGCAAGAAATTGTGGTTGATATGCCACACGGTGATGCGTGGCTGCGCGAAGATGAAGACCGTCCTCTTATCCTGATTGCCGGCGGCACGGGGTTCTCTTACGTTCGTTCTATTCTGCTGACGGCGCTGGCGCGTAACCCAGAGCGTGAAATTGCAATCTATTGGGGCGGCCGTGAAGAGAAGCATCTTTACGACCTGGCCGAGCTGGAAGGGCTGACCCTGCAGCATCCTAATCTGCGTGTTGAAGCCGTGGTTGAGCAGCCGGAAGAAGGCTGGCGTGGCCGGAGCGGGACTGTACTCACCGCCGTTATGCAGGATCACGCTTCACTGAGCGGGCACGATATCTATATCGCAGGTCGTTTCGAAATGGCGAAAATTGCCCGTGAACTGTTCTGCAACGAGCGCGGGGCGCTGGTTGAACATATGTTCGGCGACGCTTTCTCCTTTATTTAAGGCCGTTCGTCGTCAGAATAAGCCACCGCATCGTCGGTGGTTTTTTTTATCTTTCAGATATAAAAAACCCGCCCCTGACAGGCGGGAAACACGGCAACTAAACTCAGTTTCGTTTTTTATTAAACGCGTTCAAATACGGTCGCGATGCCCTGACCCAGGCCAATACACATGGTAGCCAGGCCAAACTGCGCGTCGCGACGCTCCATCAGGTTGATAAGCGTGGTGCTGATACGCGAGCCGGAGCAGCCCAACGGGTGGCCCAGCGCGATCGCGCCACCGTTCAGGTTGATCTTTTCGTCGATCTTATCCATCAGCCCCAGATCTTTAATGCACGGCAGGATCTGGGCGGCAAACGCTTCGTTCATCTCAAACAGGTCGATATCCTGAGCGGTCAGGCCCGCTTTTTTCAGCGCTAGTCGGGATGCAGGCACCGGGCCGTAACCCATAATAGACGGGTCGCAGCCGACGACGGCCATCGAGCGAACGCGTGCGCGAATTTTCAGGCCCAGCTCTTTGGCGCGAGTTTCGCTCATCAGCAGCATCGCGGATGCCCCATCGGACAGCGCCGAAGATGTGCCTGCGGTGACGGTGCCATTGACCGGATCAAAAGCAGGTTTCAGCGCCGCCAGCCCTTCAACCGTGGTTTCCGGGCGAATCACTTCATCGTAGTCGTAACGCTTCAGAACGCCGTCGGCATCGTGACCGCTGGTCGGCATAATTTCCGCTTTGAAGTGCCCGGCTTCTGTGGCAGCCCAGGCGCGCTGATGGGAACGCGCGGCAAACTGATCCTGCATTTCACGGCTGATGCCGTGTAAGCGGGAAAGCATTTCAGCCGTCAGGCCCATCATGCCCGCAGCTTTTGCCACGTTGCGGCTGAGGCCAGGGTGGAAATCAATCCCGTGGGTCATCGGTACGTGGCCCATATGTTCCACGCCGCCGATCAGGCAAGCATGCGCGTCGCCGGTTTGAATCATGCGTGCTGCATCGTGCAGCGCCTGCATGGAGGAACCGCACAGGCGGTTCACCGTGGTGGCTGGCACTGAATGAGGAATTTCCGCCAGAAGCGATGCATTGCGGGCAATATTGAAACCCTGCTCAAGCGTCTGCTGGACGCAGCCCCAGTAGATATCGTCCAGCGCTGCGGCTTCGAGTGCCGGGTTACGGGACAGGATACTGCGCATCAGATGCGCCGACAGATCCTCAGCGCGAACGTTGCGGAACGCGCCGCCTTTCGAGCGGCCCATCGGCGTACGGATGGCATCAACAATAACAACCTTTTCCATGTTCACTCCTCAGGCGCTTTTCAGGTCACTGGTCGGGCGGGCTGGCTCGACCGGGGGATAGTACGGCTCGTTGCGTGATGCTTTGGCCTTAAGGCCTTCAGGCACGACGTACAGCGGGCCTAGGTTTTGGTACTGCTGCGCCATGTCGAAATACTTCGCGCTGCCCAGGGTGTCCAGCCAGCGGAACGCGCCGCCGTGGAACGGAGGGAAACCGAGGCCGTAAACCAGCGCCATATCGGCTTCTGCCGGGCTGGCAATCACGCCTTCTTCGAGGCAGCGAACCACTTCGTTGATCATTGGGATCATCATGCGGGCGATAATTTCTTCGTCGCTGAAGCTGCGCTTAGGCTGGCTCACGTCTGCCAGCAGGCGATCAACAGCTTCGTCCTGGTCTTTGCGCGGTTTGCCTTTGCTGTCTTCTTTAAAACGATAGAAGCCCTGCTGGGTTTTCTGGCCGTAGCGTCCGGCATCAAACAGAACGTCGATTGCGTCGCGGTAATCTTTGTTCATACGCTGCGGGAAGCCTGCGGCCATGACCGCCTGTGCGTGATGGGCGGTATCAATTCCGACCACGTCCAGCAGGTAAGCCGGGCCCATCGGCCAGCCGAACTGTTTTTCCATCACTTTGTCGATCTGGCGGAAATCCGCGCCGTCGCGCAGCAACTGGCTAAAGCCTGCAAAGTAGGGGAACAGCACGCGGTTGACGAAGAAGCCCGGGCAGTCATTGACCACGATAGGGGTTTTACCCATTTTGCTTGCCCATGCCACCACTTTGGCGAGGGTGGCGTCTGAGGTTTTTTCTCCGCGAATGACTTCAACCAGCGGCATGCGATGCACCGGGTTGAAGAAGTGCATCCCACAGAAGTTTTCCGGGCGTTTCAGCCCGCTTGCCAGTTCGCTAATCGGGATGGTTGAGGTGTTGGAAGCCAGCACGGCATCAGGGCGAACCTTATCTTCGGTTTCTGCCAGCACCGCTTTTTTCACTTTCGGATTTTCAACTACGGCTTCAACGACAACGTCTACACGATCGAACCCTGCGTATTCCAGCGTTGGCTGAATGGTTGAAATCACCTGTGCCAGCTTCATGCCGTCAATTTTGCCGCGCTCAAGCTGTTTGTTCAGCAGCTTGCTGGCTTCATTAATGCCCAGCGCCAGCGACTTCTCGTTAATGTCTTTCATTAATACCGGCACGCCTTTCCAGGCGGACTGATAAGCAATGCCGCCGCCCATAATACCCGCGCCGAGTACGGCCGCGTGTTTAGGCGTTTCGATATCTTTGGTGAGTTTTTTCGCTTTGCCTTTGACAAACTGATCGTTCAGGAAGATGCCGACCAGCGCGCGGGCTTCATTGGAACGAGCCAGCGGCACAAAGCTTTGGGTTTCCAGCTTCAGGGCTTCATCGCGGCCAAGACCGGCGGCAGCTTCAATGGTTTTTACCGCAGTCATTGGCGCTGGGTAATGCTTCCCGGCGATCTGCGCCACCATGCCTTTAGCAATGGTGAAGCTCATACCGGCTTCGATTTTGCTTAAACATAACGGCTCAAGTTTCGGGGCGCGCTTTGCCTGCCAGTCCAGCTCGCCTTTGATCGCCTGGCGGAGGACTGCCAGTGCGCCGTCACGCAGTTTTTCGGTTTTTACCACACCATCAACCAGGCCAAGTTTTTGCGCTTCTGCTGCGCCAACGTCTTTGCCCGCGGTGATAATTTCAAGCGCGCTATCGGCACCCAATAAACGCGGCAGACGAACGGAACCGCCAAAGCCCGGCATAATGCCTAGCTTAGTTTCCGGCAGGCCAATACGGGTATCCGGCGTTGCCAGACGGTAATCGGTTGCCAGTACACATTCGCATCCGCCGCCCAACGCGTAACCATTCACCGCGGCGATGGTTGGGACGGGCAAGTCTTCCAGGCGGTTAAACACGCTGTTGGCAAATTGCAGCCAGTGGGTCAGCTGTTCGGCAGGGACCAGGAACAGCGACAGGAATTCGGTAATGTCGGCGCCAACGATGAAGGCAGATTTGCTGGAACTCAGCAGCAGGCCTTTGAGGTTAGGCTGTTTTTCAAGTACGGCCAGCGCTTCGCCGAGGCTGGCGACGGTCGCTGTATCCAGCTTGTTGACGGAGCCGGGGGCATCAAAAACCAGTTCGGCGATGCCGTCTTCCAGCCAGTCGAGATGTAGGGTTTCACCTTGGTAGAGCATGTCAGTCTCCTGAATCCAGCAATGGGATCTGGTCGTACCAGATGAAGCGGAGTGTGGAATTGATGTTAATGAAATGCAAATTTCTCTTTAAATATTTGCAAACTCGATCACAGGCGGCGGAAATAACTCGGCGGTTTGTCCGGTATGCTAAGATGCGATGCGAACAGAGACAAAAACAGAAGGATAAATTATGGAATCACTGGCCGCGCTGTATAAAGATCATGTGGCAACGCTACAGGAGCGTACCCGCAACGTTCTGGCGCGTTTTAACCTTGATGCATTACTTATTCACTCCGGGGAGCTGTTCAATGTCTTCCTCGATGATCATGCCTATCCGTTTAAAGTAAACCCGCAGTTCAAAGCCTGGGTGCCGGTGACCCAGGTACCTAACTGCTGGCTGCTGGTGGATGGCGTGAATAAGCCGAAGCTGTGGTTCTATCTGCCGGTGGATTACTGGCACAACGTGGAGCCGCTGCCGGAATCCTTCTGGACCGACGATATTGAAGTGATTGCGCTGCCAAAAGCCGACGGTATCGGCAGCCAGCTGCCTGCCGCACGCAGCAATATTGGCTACATTGGCCCGGTGCCAGAGCGTGCATTACAGCTGGATATCACGCCAGCCAACATCAACCCGAAAGGGGTTATCGACTATCTGCATTATTATCGCGCTTATAAAACGGACTACGAGCTGTCCTGCATGCGCGAAGCACAGAAAACGGCAGTCGTCGGCCATCGCGCTGCGCACGAAGCGTTCCTGTCCGGCATGAGCGAATTCGATATTAACATCGCTTACCTGACGGCGACCGGACACCGCGATACCGATGTGCCGTATGGCAATATCGTGGCGCTCAATGAGCATGCTTCGGTGCTGCACTACACTAAGCTGGATCATCGCGTACCTGCCGAAATTCGGAGCTTCCTGCTGGACGCTGGCGCTGAATATAACGGCTATGCCGCCGACCTGACGCGGACCTGGACGACCCAAAGCGACAGCGATTTCGCTCATCTGATTAAAGACGTGAACGAAGAGCAACTGGCGCTGATCGACACTATGAAGTCCGGTGTGCGCTATACCGATTACCACATCCAGTTCCATCAGCGTCTGGCTAAGCTGCTGCGTCGCCACAAGCTGGTCAACGACATCAGTGAAGAGGCGATGCTGGAAGCCGGGATCACTACCCCGTTCATGCCGCACGGCATCGGGCATCCGCTTGGGTTGCAGGTTCACGATGTAGCCGGGTTTATGCAGGACGATACCGGGACGCATCTGGCTGCACCTTCGCAGCATCCTTATCTGCGCTGTACCCGCGTGCTGGAACCTCGCATGGTGCTGACCATCGAGCCAGGCTTGTACTTCATCGAATCACTGCTGGCACCGTGGCGTGAAGGGCAGTACAGCAAACACTTCGACTGGAAGCGTATTGAGGCGCTGAAGCCGTTTGGCGGCATCCGCATTGAAGATAACGTCGTTATCTATGAAAACAGCATCGAAAACATGACGCGTAACCTGAAGCTCGCGTAATGGAAAGTTGGCCAATCCCTGCCGAGCCCGTCACGGTCAGCGAGGAGATCAAGAAAAGCCGCTTTATTACCTTTGTCGCCCATACGGATGGGGTAATAGCGGCTAAAGCATTTGTTGAGAAAATCCGGGCTGAACACCCGGACGCTCGTCACCATTGCTGGGCGTGGGTTGCTGGCGCGCCGGATGACTCGCAGCAGCTAGGTTTCTCGGATGATGGTGAGCCTGCAGGCACCGCAGGGAAACCTATGCTTGCCCAACTGATGGGAAAAGGTATTGGTGAAATCACTGCGGTGGTGGTGCGCTACTACGGTGGGGTGAAGCTGGGTACTGGTGGCCTGGTGAAAGCCTATGGCGGCGGCGTACAGCTGGCGTTAAACCAGCTTTCTACAGTGCTCAAAGTGCCGTTAACCGAATATACTTTGCATTGCGACTATTCGCAGCTGGCGGGTGTGGAAGCGCTACTCAAGCAAAGCGATGGTCTTATTGTGGAAAGCGACTTCCAGGCCATCGTTGCTATGCGCGTAGCGTTGCCGCAAACCCAGGTGGCTGCCTTCAACGCCAGGCTGAGTGACTTTAGCCGCGGTGCGTTGCATTTATTGCCGTTTGAACAATAATCCCACCTCGTTATTTATAGATATTTAAGGAAGCGGCTGAAATGCATTTTCGCGCCATTACCCGAATCGTTGGCCTGTTGGTTATCCTCTTTTCCGGAACCATGATACTCCCCGGCTTAGTGGCTCTAATCTATCGAGACGGTGCCGGCCGCGCCTTTACCCAAACCTTTTTTGTTGCGCTGGCGATAGGTTCTTTACTGTGGTGGCCAAATCGCCGTGAGAAAAGGGATCTCAAACCGAAGGAAGGCTTCCTGATCGTTGTGCTGTTCTGGACTGTGCTGGGCAGCGTGGGTGCGCTGCCGTTTGTCTTTGCCGAGCGGCCGAATCTGACGGTAACAGACGCCTTTTTTGAATCCTTTTCTGGCCTGACAACGACCGGCGCGACAACGCTGGTGGGGCTGGACTCTTTACCTCATGCGATTCTTTTCTATCGGCAAATGCTGCAATGGTTCGGCGGGATGGGGATCATCGTCCTGGCGGTGGCCATCTTGCCTATTCTTGGCGTCGGTGGGTTGCAGCTGTATCGGGCAGAAATGCCGGGGCCGCTTAAAGATAATAAAATGCGCCCGCGTATCGCCGAAACGGCAAAGACGCTGTGGCTCATTTATGTCCTGCTGACGATTGCTTGCGCGCTGGCGCTTTGGTTCGCGGGGATGCCGGCGTTTGATGCTATCGGACATAGCTTCTCTACTATTGCGATTGGTGGCTTCTCGACACATGATGCGAGCGTGGGCTACTTCAATAGCCCAACCATCAATACCATTATTGCTATCTTCCTGCTGATCTCTGGCTGTAACTACAGTCTGCACTTCTCCCTGCTGAGCGGGCGTAGCCTCAAAGTGTACTGGCGCGATCCGGAATTTCGGATGTTTATCGGTGTACAGCTCTCGCTGGTTCTGGTCTGTACTCTGGTGCTTTGGTTCCATAATACCTACCAGTCAGCCTGGCAGACTTTGAACCAGGCTTTCTTCCAGGTCGTGTCGATGGCGACCACCGCGGGCTTTACCACGGACAGCATCGCTCGCTGGCCGCTATTCTTGCCGGTTTTGCTGCTCTGCTCTGCCTTCATCGGCGGCTGCGCCGGATCTACCGGCGGTGGCCTGAAAGTGATTCGTATCCTGCTGCTGTTTAAACAAGGTAACCGCGAGCTGAAACGCCTGGTACACCCGAATGCCGTTTACAGTATCAAGCTTGGGAACCGGGCCTTGCCGGAACGAATTCTTGAAGCCGTATGGGGATTCTTCTCTGCTTATGCGCTGGTGTTTATCGTCAGTATGCTGGCTATCATCGCGACCGGCGTCGATGACTTCTCTGCTTTTGCCTCTGTTGCTGCAACGCTTAATAACCTGGGCCCGGGCCTTGGCGTCGTTGCCGACAACTTTGCCAGCATGAATCCCGTGGCCAAATGGATCCTGATCGTGAATATGCTGTTTGGCCGCCTTGAAGTATTTACCCTGCTAGTACTGTTCACGCCTACTTTCTGGCGCGAGTAACCGGAGCCTGTGTGAAAACCTTAATTCTGTTTTCGACCCGAGATGGTCAAACTCGTGAGATTGCTTCTTATATCTCTTCTGAACTGAAAGAGCTGGGCGTGGAGAGCGATGTGGTCAATCTCCATCGCTGCGAGGAACTTGCCTGGGCTAATTACGACCGGGTGATCATTGGTGCTTCTATTCGCTACGGACATTTCCATGCCTCTGTTGAGGCGTTCGTGAAAAAGTATCAGCTGCAGCTGAAGGAGCGCGCGAGTGCATTTTTCGCGGTCAATCTTGTTGCCCGTAAACCAGAGAAGCGTTCGCCGCAGACGAATCCTTATACCCGCAAGTTTTTGCTTAACTCGGTTTGGCAGCCCGATCATTGTGCCGTGTTTGCCGGTGCATTGCGTTACCCGCGTTATGGCTGGCTGGACCGCTTCATGATCCGCTTAATTATGAAAATGACCGGCGGTGAAACGGATACAAGTAAAGAAGTGGTTTATACCGATTGGCCGCAGGTAGCCCGATTTGCCCGTGAAATTGTACAGTTAAGCACCAAATAGCGTTGTAAATAAGCGGGTTGGCGAAAAAGAATGCGGTCAGAAAGTTTTTTTAAATAAACGCTTGTCACCGGCGAAGAACTCCCTATAATGCGCCTCCACTGACACGGAACAACGGCTTGCAAAGCGGCGTGTCAGGCGGAGTGAAGCGAAAAATAAATGCTTGACTACGCAGCGGGAAAGCGTAATATGCACAGCCCGCGCTACTGAGAAAGTAGCACTGCTCTTTAACAATTTATCAGACAATCTGTGTGGGCACTCGCAGGATTGATATCTCAGCATCTTCGGATGCAAACAAATATCAAGTCTTGAAGAGTGACTACTGATTTTATAAACAGTTTTAATTCTTTGAGCATCAAACACTTTTAAATTGAAGAGTTTGATCATGGCTCAGATTGAACGCTGGCGGCAGG
>NZ_JBBCPX010000014.1:0-113042 GCF_037150195.1 Cedecea sp. VD22 | reverse complement strand
GCGTTTATTTTTGCTTTCGTCTGACTGACTACCGGGTTGTGAAGCCGCTTTCGAAGCCGCTTCGCCGTGTCAGTGGAGGCGCATTATAGGGAGTTCTCAGAGCCTGACAACCCCTAATTTGAAAAAAACTTTCAAGCGTCGTTTTTTTACTCAAAACGGCACTAAAGTGCCAGTTTTTCGAGCCTTTCAAAGCCGTAACGTTGTAAAACGGGCATTAATTGCGCAGTTTCAGGCGTGAATGCCATACAATAGGCAATATTCGGATCTGCAGACGCCGCTTCAGGCGCTTCATGTTCCAGTAACCAAACGGTACGCCTTGCAATCGCGGCACCGGAATCGATCAGCCTCGTCCCCTCAGGTAACACTTCCAACAGTTCTTCCTGTAATAAAGGGAAATGCGTGCAGCCTAATACAACAGTATCCGGCGGCTCCGACATCCGTAACCACGGCCGCAGGATTTTACGCAGCTCGTCCAGCGGTACAGGCTCACCATGAAGCTTCGCCTCCGCCAGCTCCACCAGTTCGGCAGACCCCAGCATCTCAATTTTGCATTCGGTAGCAAATCGGGAGATAAGCTCGTGGGTATAAGGACGCTTGACCGTGCCGCGTGTTGCCAACAGACCCACAACCCCATTTGTCGTCAAACGCGCAGCCGGTTTAATCGCAGGCACAACGCCAACAACAGGGAAGTCGAACTTTTCGCGTAAAGCAGGGAGGGAAACAGTGCTTGCGGTATTACAGGCAATAACAGCGAGGGCTAAAGGATAATGCTGCTGGACAGCAGTCACTATTGAGACCACCCGGTCGACGATAAACTCTTCGCTCTTTTCGCCGTATGGAAACGCCACGTTATCGAAGGCGTAGATGTAATGAAGATCCGGCAGAAGCTGCCGAATCTCATTGTAGACGGACAGCCCACCAACGCCGGAGTCAAAAACCAGCACGGTGGGATGTGCATCAGAAGGTGTAGCTGCCAGACAAGTAGTATTCCCGTCCTGCAGTATGGTAGCCATAAACCGTCTCGTAATCTTTATCGAACAGGTTAGCTATTCTACCACGAACGGTCAGCTGTGACGTGACTGGATACGACAAGGCAACATCCCACAGGCTGACACCGCCCATTTTCACGGTTTGATAGGTATTGAAATCGGTGTCGTAGCGTGAGCCCAGGTAATGATAAGTTACGCTCCAGTCCAGATCGTAGAGCGCCCAGTCAAGCTGGTACTTCACCTGTTGCTTAGCGCGACGCGCCAGCGGTGCATCGGTCAGGCCATTGCGAGCGTCAACATAGTCATAGCTAACGCTGTGCTGTACTGGCCCGGTATCAAAGGAAGCCGTCCCTTCAATGCCTTTGATATTGGCCTTGCCTACGTTGTAATAGCTGTTCGTCCCGCTGTTGAAGTCGATCAGGTTATCAACAAGGTTGCGGTAACCCGAAACGCGCCAGTTCACACCGGAAGTTAACCCTTCAAATGCGCCTTCCCACTGACGGCTTTCTTCTGGATTCAGATCTCTGTTCCCGTAGAAGCCAAACAGCTGCCCCTGGTTTGGCGCCTTAAACGCCGTACCGTAGGAGGCAATAAAGCGATACCCCTCAACAAATTCCCATGCCGCACTACTCTGCCAGGTGCCGTGATTACCGAACTCTGAGTTGTTATCGTTACGCGCGGCGCCTTCAAAGGTGAAATCACCCAGCTTTTGCAGCGCTGTCAGATAGACGCCGGTATTACGCTGGTCGTAGCCGTCAGTTACATAGTTAGTACCCGGTTCAGTGCTTTGCTTCTGCCAGTCAACGCCCGCCCCAACATTTCCTGCACCGAGATCAACAGAGTTAGTCCACTGCAGGTTGTACTGCTTAATTTCATCCAGGGTAGCGCTTGAGTCGTAGCGCCCGAGGCGTGGATCGAAATTGTAATCTTTGCTGTGGCCGTAGCTGGAAATCAGCTGTGAGTGGAAGATATCGTTATTAAAGCGCAGTCCCGCGTCCCATGTCTGACTGTAGAGCTGACGGGTGTCCACCAGTTGGTTTGGCGTAAAGCTGCTATAAAGGCCGTCATAGGCCGTACGGTTATCGTAGCCGTAGCCACGCACAAAGCCGCTCCATTGCTCAGAAAAGCTGTGCTCAAGTGCTCCGTAAAGAGATTTACTCATAAAGCCGTCGCGATCGGGCTGACGCAGGCCGCCGGTATTACCCTCAGCCACAACGTCAAAACCTTTGGTGTACTCATAGTTGCCAGCCAGAGTCACGCGAGTGCTATCCCCCAGCTTTTGCTGCGTGCTGGCGTCATAGTTCTGGTAGCCGTTTGAGCCCACTCCCGCCGTCAGCGTTGTGCCGTCTTTATCTCGGGTGGTGATAATGTTGATGACACCGCCGATAGCATCAGAGCCATAGACAGCTGAACGAGGCCCACGGATGTACTCTACGCGCTGAACAAGAGAGACTGGAATCTGGCTGAGGTCGGAAGAGCCGGTCACGCCGGCCTGATTAAGGCGGATGCCGTCAATCAGCACCAGCACATGGCTGGAATTAGTCCCGCGAATAAACACTGAGGAGAGCTGACCAAGGCCACCATTTTGCGCAATATCTACCCCCGGCAGGCGGCGCATCACGTCAGTCAGAGATTTTGACTGCCAGCGATCGATATCTTCACGCGTGACCACCGAAGTCGGCGCCAGAACGCTATTCACCGGCTGCTGAAAACGATTCGCAGTCACTACCAGGGTATTGTCAGTGTTGCTGTCCTGCGCCCAAACTGAAAAAGCCGTTGCGGACAGAGCCGTCAACAGCGAAACCTTCTTTATCATCATTTATATAAGCACCCGCTTTCGACCAGGATGCCGCAGACATGGCAAATAGCACGCGATAGCCATATCACTTGCGACGTCGTTCCGGCAGGTCTTCGGGCTTGGGGGCTTAATTAAGATGAGGACTTCCCGCTTATATAAGAAAGCAGTGTCTGCTGAGTGCGTTCATCTTGCCGTTCCTTACCGCTGCGCGTCAGCCCCAGAATCACACTGGGTTCCCTTTTAACTCTCAGGAGGCCGGAAAAGCCATGCTACCGTTAGGCTTATACGGATGTCCAGACTTCCGGCCGAACTTCTTAAAGCGATCGGGCTGGACATCCCGGGTCGAATCCCTACAATCGCCGCGTAGTTTGTATTCATTGACCGACTGGATGGCTAGCCATGACCCCTGAACACCTCCCGACAGATCAGTACGACGCGCAACTGGCGGAAAAAGTCACTCGCCTCGAAGGCATGATGGCGCCTTTTGCCGCACCGGCCCCGGAGGTATTCCGCTCACCGGTAAGTCACTACCGCATGCGAGCTGAGTTCCGCATCTGGCATGAAGGTGATGACCTGTATCACATCATGTTCGATCAGCAGACTAAAAGCCGTATCCGGGTCAACAGCTTCCCGGCGGCCAGCGAGCTGATTAACGCCCTGATGCCAGCTATGCTGGATGGCGTCCGCGATATTCCAGCCCTGCGCCACAAGCTGTTCCAGATTGACTACCTGACTACCCTGAGCAATCAGGCCGTGGTGTCTTTGCTCTACCACCGCAAGCTGGATGATGAATGGCAGCAGCATGCCGAGGCGCTGCGCGACAGCCTGCGCGCCCGCGGCTTTAACGTGCATTTGATTGGCCGTGCAACAAAAACCAAGATTGAGCTGGACCAGGATTTTATCGACGAACGCCTGCCGGTTGCCGGAAAAGAGATGATTTACCGCCAGGTTGAGAACAGCTTCACTCAGCCAAACGCGGCCATGAACATTCAGATGCTGGAATGGGCGCTGAGCGCGACAGAAAATTCAAGCGGCGACCTGCTGGAGCTCTACTGCGGGAACGGCAACTTCTCGCTGGCTCTGGCCCGCAACTTCGACCGTGTGCTGGCGACCGAAATCGCTAAACCGTCCGTGGCTGCAGCGCAGTACAACATCGCAGCCAACAATATTGATAACGTGCAGATTATCCGCATGGCGGCGGAAGAGTTTACCCAGGCGATGAACGGCGTAAGGGAGTTTAACCGCCTGCAGGGAATCGATCTCAAAAGCTATCAGTGTGAAACCATTTTTGTCGATCCGCCTCGCAGCGGCCTGGATGCTGACACGGTAAAAATGGTTCAGGCCTACCCGCACATCCTTTATATCTCCTGCAATCCACAGACGCTGTGCGAGAACCTGGAAACATTATCCCAGACTCACAGCATTACCCGTCTGGCGCTGTTTGACCAGTTCCCGTACACGCATCACATGGAATGCGGCGTACTGCTCACGCGCAAATAGAAAAAGGACGCCTCGGCGTCCTTTTTGCTATTTATCGGGCTTACTCAGCCGCTTCTGATTTGCGGGAGCGAACTTTAAACAAAATCCAGAACAGCACAACCACCGACAGAATCGAAGGGATAAAGTTAGAGCCAATCGCCGGGTATTCAACGCGAACCACTGAACTATAAAGCAACACACCTAACACAAAACAGGCTGCAGCAAGGCTCGGTAACCCAACCGGCATCGTACGGTTCTGATAGCGCTGATGCAGGCAACAAACCGCCAGCACCAGAGCAATAATAGGAAATATCGAGAACGGAACAACCGAGCTGAACAGCGCAGCAAAAGATCCGTTAATCGACAGACCAGCGATTAACGCCAGCGCCAGCGTACCTCTATCTTGTAACTGTTTCATTGCTCGTTCCTTCACTCTTCGGATAAATGAGCCAGTGCCATTTTTTCTTGTTCCCGGCGATACCAGTAGTAAGCCCCTTTCGAGATCATGCGTAGCTGCAACACCAGTCGCTCTTCGAGCTGGCGACGCTGTTCAATATCAACGTCCAGCGCTTCGGCACCTGCACTAAAAACAATCGTGACCATCGCTTCCGCCTGCGCTTCGGTGAAGCTGCGAGGCATGCGATTTTCGAGTTCTAAATAGTCGGCAAGTTCCGCAATGAAGTGCTGAATTTCACGGGCAACCGCGGCACGAAACGCCGCAGACGTGCCTGAACGTTCACGCAACAACAGGCGGAAAGCGTTAGGGTTATTGCCGATAAACTCCATGAACGTTGACACTGAGGTACGGATCACGCTGCCGCCTTTGGCGATGCGCTGCCGCGCCTGCCGCATTAACTGCCGCAGCATCAGGCCACTTTCGTCTACCATTGTAAGACCGAGTTCATCAACATCGCGGAAATGGCGATAAAATGACGTTGGCGCAATACCGGCTTCGCGGGCAACTTCACGCAGGCTCAGGCTGGCAAAGCTTCTTTCGGCGCTTAGCTGGCTAAATGCTGCCTCGACTAAAGAACGCCTGGTTCTCTCTTTTTGTTGCGCTCTTACACCCATCATATTGCCTGAATCCTTCAAACAGAGCTGGAACTATATCAGAGAATCAAGCTACCGCTTTTATAGTGTATTGTGAATGATTGTTTACGGAACATTGACCTGCCCAGGCGGGAAAAAGCACAACGAGAATTGGGGAAATTCCTGGTTGATGTTACCATCGTGTTGCCTTTATGTATAAAAACAGGTAAGCCTTACCATGCCACAAACCTACGATTATGACGCAATAGTGATTGGTTCCGGTCCCGGAGGCGAAGGTGCCGCCATGGGGCTGGTGAAACAAGGAGCCAGGGTAGCGGTGATTGAGCGCTACCACAATGTCGGCGGCGGTTGCACCCATTGGGGCACCATCCCTTCGAAAGCCCTCCGCCACGCCGTCAGCCGCATTATTGAATTCAATCAAAACCCGCTATACAGCGACCACACTCACCTTCTCCGCTCCTCTTTTGCCGACATCCTGAACCACGCCGACAGCGTGATTAACCAGCAAACCCGCATGCGCCAGGGCTTTTACGAGCGTAACCGCTGCGAGATGCTGCAGGGCGATGCGCACTTTGTGGATGAGCACACTGTCGAGCTTCTGTGCCACGATGGGTCGGTCGAAACCTACACCGCCGAGAAGTTTGTCATTGCCTGCGGTTCTCGCCCTTACCGCCCGCCAGAAGTTGATTTTACCCACCCACGTATCTACGACAGCGACTCAATTCTCAGCCTGCATCACGAACCGCGCCACGTGATCATCTATGGTGCCGGGGTGATCGGCTGTGAGTACGCATCGATCTTCCGCGGGATGAACGTCAAAGTTGATCTGATCAACACTCGCGATCGCCTGCTGGCTTTCCTCGATCAGGAAATGTCGGATTCACTTTCCTATCACTTCTGGAACAGCGGCGTGGTAATTCGCCACAACGAAGAGTTTGAGAAGATTGAAGGCGTGGACGACGGCGTGATTGTCTCTCTGAAGTCCGGCAAAAAAGTGAAGGCGGATTGCCTGCTTTACGCCAACGGACGTACCGGGAATACGGATTCACTGGCGCTGGAAAATATCGGGCTCGAAGCCGACAGCCGTGGACTCATCAAGGTCAACAGCATGTACCAGACCGCGCTGCCGCATATTTACGCGGTGGGTGACGTGATCGGTTATCCAAGCCTGGCTTCAGCAGCCTACGATCAAGGCCGTATCGCCGCTCAGGCGCTGGTGAAAGGGGAAGCCACGGGGCATCTGATCGAAGACATTCCGACCGGCATCTACACCATTCCAGAAATCAGCTCCGTGGGCAAAACGGAACAACAGCTAACCTCGATGAAAGTACCTTACGAAGTGGGCCGGGCGCAGTTTAAACATCTCGCGCGGGCGCAAATCGTGGGTATGAACGTTGGGACGCTGAAAATTCTGTTCCACCGTGAGACGAAAGAAATTCTGGGGATCCACTGCTTTGGCGAGCGCGCGGCCGAAATCATTCACATCGGCCAGGCGATTATGGAACAGAAAGGTGGCGGTAACACCATTGAGTACTTCGTTAACACCACCTTTAACTACCCAACAATGGCGGAAGCCTATCGGGTAGCGGCGCTTAACGGCTTAAATCGCCTGTTTTAGCGCTGAGTCGAAATGGCCATCCATCTGCGTGCGGATGGCCTCTGCCAGCTGCTCATAGCGGCTGCGCAGCGGTGATCCCGGGCGATAAACCAGGCCGACGGTACGACGCGGTTCTGGTTTATAACACGGCAGATAAACTACGCCGTCTCGCTGGCGTTCATGCGGCACAGCGAGGGCTGGCAAAAGCGTGATGCCACTTCCTGCAGCCACCATGTTACGCAGCGTCTCTAAGCTTGTTGCCCGGAAATGGGTATCTTCATCCGCACCCGCTTCAAAGCAAAAGCCCATAGCCTGATCGCGCAGGCAGTGCCCGTCTTCCAGCATCAGCAGCTTTTCACCGGCCAGATCGGACATCGGCACGCGGTCACGGTTCGCCCACGGGTGATCCTGATAAACCGCCAGCACCATCGGCTCATCAAACAGCGGCACCTCGATAAACGCTTCGCTCTCTTTTACCAGCGCCAGAATGGCACAGTCCAGCTTGCCGCTGTCGAGCTGCGCCAGCAGCTGATGGGTCTGGGCTTCATGCAGATACATTTCCAGCTTAGGGAAAGTCTGATGCAGCATAGGAATAATTTGCGGCAGCAGGTAAGGCCCCACGGTTGGGATCAGGCCAATATGCAGCGGGCCGGACATGGCTTCGCCCTGCTGGCTTGCCATCTCTTTCAGTACTTTGACTTCACGCAGCACCGTCCGCGCCTGATCCACCAGCAGCAACCCCGCCTGGGTGAACAGCACTTTACGGCTGGTACGCTCCAGCAGCATAACGCCCAGTTCATCTTCCAGCTTGCGAATCTGGCCGCTCAGGGTCGGCTGGCTAACGTGACAGGCATCCGCTGCCCGACGAAAATGGCGGTGCTCGGCCAGCGCCACCAGGTATTCAAGATCTCGAATATTCATTCTCTATCCTCCTGCGCCACGATAGTTCATGGCGATAGATAGCATAGCAACGAACGATTATCCCTATCAAGCAATGTTGGTGAATAATAGCCAGCAACAGCAAGGCGCATCGCTCTGACTTACCCCAGAACGACGCGCGGCTGCAGAGACTCTCTGTTCTCTGAACCTGACGAATTATTAAAGCCAACGTGAACTTTTAGCGGACAGTATGTCCGCTTTTTTTTGTTCAAATTTCGAGGGGATTAGACCAGGCGCTGTTTCGCGTCGGCGATAGCCTGAGCAACCTGCTTAGGTGAAACACCGCCTTTCGCGGCGCGCTTGTCGAGGCAGGATTGCAACGACAGAATCGGATAAACGTCGTCGCCAATAACCGCGCTGAATTTCTGCAGGTCGGCCAGGGTTAAGGCTTCCAGCGCTTTACCTTGTTTAATTGCTTCCACGACAGCCTCGCCGACAATGTGGTGAGCTTCACGGAACGGCACGCCTTTAGCAACAAGGTAATCCGCCAGCTCGGTGGCGTTGGCATAGCCTTGCTCAGCGGCTTCCTGGCAGCGAGGACGTTTAACCTGAATGCCGTCCAGCACCAGCACGGACATATGCAGACAGTCAAGCCAGGTATCGAGGGCGTCGAACAGGCCTTCTTTGTCTTCCTGCATATCTTTGTTATACGCCAGCGGCAGGCCTTTGAGGGTCATCATCATGCCGGTCAGGGCGCCCTGCACTCGGCCGCACTTGCCGCGGATCAGCTCCAGCGCATCCGGGTTTTTCTTCTGCGGCATCAGGGAGGAACCAGAAGTCACGCGATCGGACAGCTCAACAAAACCGGCTTCCCCGGTGTTGAAGAAGATCAGATCTTCTGCAAAACGGGACAGGTGAACCATGCCGATAGAAGCGTTGGACAGCAGTTCCAGCACATGATCGCGGTCAGAAACGCTGTCGAGGCTATTGCGCGTCGCGGAAGCAAAACCTAACCAGCCGGCAAGCTGTTCGCGGTCAATTTCATAGGCGGTGCCTGCCAGCGCGCCGCTGCCCAGCGGGCTGACGTCCAGGCGCTGCAGAGTGCTTTGTAAACGGCTTTCATCGCGCGCCAGCATCTCGACGTACGCCAGGCACCAGTGAGCAAAAGTGACCGGCTGCGCGCGCTGCAGGTGTGTATAACCCGGCATCACCGCATCCTGATTGGCTTCGGCTGTTTCAATTAATGCTTGCTGTACCTGGCGGGTGGCAGCCAGCAGCTCGCTGATTTGCATTTTGCACCACAGCTTCAGGTCGGTGGCGACCTGATCGTTGCGGCTACGGCCAGTGTGGAGTTTTTTACCCAGCGCACCGACTTTATCGATCAGCTTGCCTTCCACCCAGCTGTGAATATCTTCCGCGTCGCTTTCCAGAATAGCCTGCGGGTTAACCTGCACTTCTTCCAGCAAGACTTTCAGGGCCTGCTCAAGCTGCTGTTGCTCAGCTTCAGTCAGCACGCCCACGGTGACCAACGCTTTGGACCAGGCGACAGAACCTACGATGTCTTGCTCAGCCAGGCGATAGTCAAAGCGTAAAGAGTCATTGAATTGCTTAAACCGTTGATCGGCTGCCTGAGTAAAACGCCCACCCCAAAGTGCCATAGTCATGCTCCATTCATCATATTGATATTCGTTTGCCCCTCACGCATTCCCGGCCTGGGAACACGTGAGGGTAAAAAATTACTTCTTAAGTTCGTTCAGCGCACGGATACGGGAAGAGAGCGAGAACAGACGGATAAAGCCGCCCGCGTGGCTGTGATCGTAAACTTCATCTTCGCCAAAGGTCGCAAACTCTTCGCTGTAGAGGCTGTTCGGGGATTTTTTCTGAATCGCCGTCACCTGGCCTTTATACAGCTGCAGCACAACTTCGCCGTTCACTTCTTCCGCCAGCGACTCGGCAGATGCCTGCAGAGATTTACGCAGAGGTGCAAACCAGCGGCCATCGTACACAACGTAGGACATTTCGAGACCCAACTGCTCACGCCATTTGAAAGAGTCACGATCCAGCACCAGTTGCTCAACGCCACGCAGAGCAGCCATCATAATGGTGCCCCCTGGGGTTTCATAGCAACCACGAGACTTAATACCCACCAGACGGTTTTCAACGATATCGATACGGCCAATACCGTGCCTGGCCCCGATAGCGTTCAGGGTTTCCAGACACTTGAATGGACTCATCGCTTCGCCGTTCACGGCCACAACCTTGCCGTGCTTAACGGTCACAGTGACCTGTTCAGCCTGATCCGGCGCTTCCTGCGGGTCAACGGTCCACACCCAACAGTCTTTGTTCGGGGCATTCCACGGGCTTTCCAGCACGCCGCCTTCGGTAGAAATGTGCCAGGCGTTTTCGTCACGGCTGTAGATTTTTTCCAGTGAGGCAGTCGTCGGGATATCACGCTCTTTCAGGTAATCGAGCAGCGCTTCACGGGAACGCAGGTTCCACTCACGCCACGGAGCAACAACCTTCAGATGCGGAGCCAGCGCGGCCCAGGTAGATTCAAAACGCACCTGGTCGTTACCTTTACCGGTTGCACCGTGGCACAGCGCATCTGCGCCCACTTTATTCGCCACATCCACCAGCGCTTTAGCGATCAGCGGACGCGCCATAGAAGTGCCGAGCAGATAGCTGCCTTCATACAGCGCCCCGGTCTGCAGCACAGGGTAAACATAGTCGCTGATAAACTCTTCACGCGCATCGACCACGTAGCACTCAGACGCCCCGGAGCGCAGCGCTTTTTGCTCAACGCCTTTCAGATCTTCACGATCCTGGCCGATATCCACCACGCAGGCGACCACTTCGCAGCCGCCGTAGTTTTCTTTCAGCCATGGAATGATGGCTGAAGTGTCGAGGCCGCCAGAGTATGCGAGAACGATTTTTTTGATGCCGTGATTTTGCATTGTCTTGTCCTTGTTAAAACTATTCTTTGTCTATGCCAGAATCCGGGTGCCGATAGCCACACCGTTGAATAAAGAGGGTAGCTGATCCGCGTGGCGCCATGAGGCAATATCCACCGGGCGTCCCAGGGTACGGGCCGCATCCAGCGCCGCGTTCACTTTCACAATCATGCCGTCGGTGATAATGCCTTGCTCAATCAGCTGTTCGGCTTTGGCCGCCGTCATCTCAGCGATGCGCTGACCTTTACCGTCCAGGATACCGCTCACGTCGGACAACAGAATCAAATCCGCGCCGAGCGTTGCGGCCAGCGCCGTTGCCGCCTGATCCGCATTGACGTTCATCAGCTCGCCTTCAGTGGTCACACCGATGGAGCTAACAATCGGCAGGAAGCCGTTTTCCAGCAGCGTATTAATCAGTTTTGGCGAACCCGGTTTAGCCAGGCCGACGTGGCCAAGCGCTTCGTCAAGCTGAGTCACCGTAACGCTATCCCCGTCCCCGAGGCTCAAGCCAACGCCGTTAATGCCATGCTTCTTCGCCCAGGCCAGCAGCGTCTTGTTGGCCGTGCCCGCCAGCGCACCGGTAATAATGTCAATCTGGTCGGCAGGCGTCACACGCAGGCCGTTTTTCTTTTGTACCGGCAGCGCCAGCTTCTTCATCAGCTCATCCACCAGGCAACCGCCGCCGTGAACAATCACCAGCGGACGCTGATGGGACTGGCGATAGTTCACCAGCGCGGTAAACAGGCGCTCCAACGCCTCTTCGCTATCCAGCAGCACGCCGCCCAATTTGATAATTAAAGGATTCATCATTTCACCCGACCGACGGTTAAATAAGGGACTGCGTTTCGGCGAAGCCAAAACGAATATTAAGACACTGTACTGCCTGAGCCGCGGCACCTTTCAGCAGGTTATCCTCGGTGGCAACAACAATTAGGTGCTCATCCTGCACGGCAAAGCCGATGTCGCAGAACGGCAGGCCAACCACATTTTTCAGCGCCGGAACGCCTTTTTCGTACAGGCGAACCAGCGGCTTGTCGCCGTAAGCCTGGCTAAACGTCTCCGCAATCTGCTGCTGCGTAACGCCAGCTTTCAGGCGACAGGTAATCGTCGCCAAAATGCCACGCGGGAAATTGCCGAGGTGCGGGGTGAAAATCACCGACGCGCCAAGATGGGTAGCGATTTCTGGTTGATGGCGATGATTAAACACGCCGTAAGGCTGCAGGCTAACTTCGCAGAAGCTGTTGGAAATCGCGGCCTTGCGCCCGGCACCGCTGACGCCGCTGGTGGCGTTGATCACCGGCCACTGGTTCAAATCCAGCAGATCGGCATCAATCAGCGGCTTCAGCGCCAGCTGAGACGCCGTCGGATAGCAGCCCGGCACGGCAATTAAATTGCTCTCTTTGAGCGCAGCACCCTGCCATTCGGCCAGGCCATAAACCGCTTTTTCCAGCAGCTCAGGATGCTGATGGGTAAAACCGTAATAACGTTCATAGAACGCCGGGTCGTTAACGCGGAACGCGCCTGAGAGATCGATCACCACGCAGCCTGCCGCCAGGAACTGCGGAGCCAGATCGTGGCTGACTTCGTGGGCGGTGGCGAGGAACACCACATCCACACCCTCGCTGAACTCGCTGATGTCGGACATCGCCTGCAGCGGCAGATCAACAATGCCCTTTAACTGCGGATGCAAATCAGATATCAATTTTCCTGCATCTGAACTTTGCGCTGAAACCGTCAAAGCGGTTATGTTCATATCAGGATGGCGATTCAAATAGCTTACAAGCTCTGCGCCTGCATAACCGCTTGCACCCACAATCAGCGTATTCAACATCTGGGTCGTTCACCTTGTCTTTTCGGTCTGCTCAGAGTGCCAGCCTGACGCTTTCACCCACGTCCGTTAGCGTGGTTTTTTATTCACCGGAACGCTTAACTGTTCCTTTACGCTCAACGTTATTGTATTTTTATTCACAATTAATGCATGAATATTGATACTATCCTAACCTAAGGCCTGTCAACAGTGAAGATGAAATTACCGCCTTTTATCGAGATCTACCGCGCCCTGATCGCGACACCTTCCATCAGCGCCACCGACAGCGCGCTGGATCAAAGCAATGAGTCTTTAATCAATTTACTGGCGGGCTGGTTCCGCGACCTCGGTTTTAACGTCGAAATTCAGCCTGTGCCAGGCACTCGCAATAAATTCAATATGCTGGCGAGCAGCGGCCAGGGCGCTGGCGGCCTGTTACTGGCAGGGCACACCGATACTGTGCCGTTCGACGATGGCCGCTGGACGCGGGACCCGTTTACCCTGACCGAGCACGACAACAAGCTTTACGGCCTGGGTACCGCCGACATGAAAGGGTTCTTCGCGTTCATTCTGGATGCCCTGCGCGACGTGGATGTGACAACCCTGAAAAAGCCGCTCTACATATTGGCCACCGCCGATGAAGAGACCACCATGGCAGGTGCACGCTATTTCGCTGAAACAACCTCGCTTCGCCCGGACTGTGCGATCATCGGTGAACCGACATCGCTACAGCCGGTACGTGCGCACAAAGGACACTTGTCTAACGCCATTCGTATTCTGGGGCAGTCCGGCCACTCGAGCGATCCGGCGCGAGGCGTTAACGCCATTGAACTGATGCATGATGCCATCGGCCACATTCTCACGCTGCGCAATACGCTGAAAGATCGCTATCACCATGACGCCTTCACCGTGCCGTATCCAACCCTCAACTTAGGGCACATTAACGGCGGCGACGCGGCAAACCGCATTTGTGCATGTTGCGAACTTCACATGGACATTCGCCCGCTGCCGGGTATGACATTAAACGATCTGAACGGTTTACTGACCGAAGCATTAGAACCGGTAAGCCAGCGCTGGCCTGGTCGCCTGACGGTCTCTGAACTTCATCCGCCGATCCCAGGCTACGAATGCCCGCCGGACCACCCGCTCGTGCAGGTCGTTGAGAAACTGCTCGGCGCGCAAACGGAAGTGGTGAACTACTGCACCGAAGCACCGTTTATCCAGACCGTATGCCCAACGCTGGTGCTTGGTCCTGGCTCCATCAACCAGGCTCACCAGCCGGATGAATACATCGATACCCGCTTCATCAAGCCAACCCGGGAGTTAATCACTCAGGTAGTGCATCATTTTTGTTGGCATTAATTAATCGCGGTAAAAGGGGGTTTTACCCCCTTTTTAATCTGGAATAATCAGTATTCCTATAAGAAATGCTTATATGCGAAGTTGGTAATTAAATTTCATAAATTCGCGTCATTTCCTCGTTTGCTGAAACGATTTCGTAGCAATTGACGAATGGTTTATGACGTGGCTTTATAAAAGGCGGTGTTGAACCTTCACGGGTGAAATTAAGTTACATAATAGATTGGGCTGGAGTCATATGAACGAACGCTATTCTGCTTTGCGAAGTAATGTCAGCATGCTCGGAAAACTGCTCGGAGATACCATCAAAGATGCGCTGGGAGAAAATATCCTCGACCGCGTAGAAACGATCCGTAAGTTATCCAAGTCCTCCCGCGCCGGTAATGAAGCCAATCGTCAGGAGCTGCTGAGCACGCTGCAGAACCTCTCAAATGATGAACTGCTCCCCGTCGCCCGCGCCTTTAGCCAGTTTCTTAATCTTGCCAACACCGCAGAGCAGTACCACAGCATCTCCGCGACGGGCGAAGCGGCCAGCAACCCAGAAGTCATCGCTAAAACGCTGCAAAAACTGAAAAGTCAGCCGGGCATCAGCGAAGCAGACATTCGGGCAGCCGTTGAGTCTCTCTCTCTGGAGCTGGTGCTCACCGCTCACCCTACCGAGATCACTCGCCGTACCCTGATTCATAAACTGGTCGAAGTGAACAGCTGTCTGAAGCAGCTCGACCACAGCGATCTCGCCGACTACGAGCGCAACCAAATCATGCGCCGCCTGCGTCAGCTGGTTGCTCAGGCATGGCATACCGACGAAATTCGTAAGCATCGCCCTTCCCCGGTCGACGAAGCCAAATGGGGCTTCGCGGTGGTAGAAAACAGTCTGTGGGAAGGGGTGCCAAACTACCTGCGTGAGCTTAACGAACAGCTCGAAGAGAATCTGAATTACAAACTGCCCGTGGACTTCGTCCCGGTACGCTTTACCTCCTGGATGGGCGGCGACCGCGACGGCAACCCGAACGTAACGTCCGAAATCACCCGTCACGTCCTGCTTCTCAGCCGCTGGAAAGCCACCGACCTGTTCCTGCGCGATATCGCGGTCCTGGTTTCCGAGCTGTCGATGGTGGAATGCACGGCGGAGCTTAGCGAACTGGCAGGGCCGGATGCGGGCCAGGAACCTTACCGCCACATCATGAAAGGCCTGCGCCAGCAGCTGCTCTCCACCCAGGCCTGGCTTGAAGCCCGCCTGAAAGGCCAGCGTCTGCCGAAGCCGGAAGGTCTGCTCATTCAAAACGAGCAGCTTTGGGATCCGCTCTACGCCTGTTATCAATCCCTGCAGGCCTGCGGCATGGGCATCATCGCTAACGGGCAGTTGCTGGACACCCTGCGCCGCGTGAAATGCTTCGGCGTGCCGCTGGTACGCATTGATATTCGCCAGGAAAGCACCCGCCACAGCGAAGCGCTGGGCGAAATGACCCGCTATCTTGGCATCGGCGACTACGAAAGCTGGTCAGAGGCTGATAAACAAGCCTTCCTGATCCGCGAACTGAACTCCAAGCGCCCTCTGCTGCCTCGCCAGTGGGAGCCAAGCGCTGACACTCAGGAAGTGCTGGAAACCTGCAAAGTGGTAGCCGAAGCGCCACGCGGTTCCATTGCTGCCTACGTTATTTCGATGGCCAAGACGCCGTCAGACGTGCTGGCCGTTCACCTGCTGCTGAAAGAAGCGGGCTGTACCTTCGCCCTGCCGGTTGCTCCGCTGTTTGAAACCCTCGACGACCTGAATAACGCCGACGACGTCATGACCCAGTTGCTGAATATCGACTGGTACCGTGGCTTTATCCAGGGCAAACAGATGGTGATGATTGGCTATTCCGACTCGGCGAAAGATGCTGGCGTGATGGCTGCATCCTGGGCGCAATATGAAGCGCAAGATGCGCTGATCAAAACCTGTGAGAAAGCCGGTATCGCCCTGACGTTATTCCACGGGCGCGGCGGCTCCATTGGCCGTGGCGGTGCGCCAGCGCACGCAGCTCTGCTTTCTCAGCCACCAGGCAGCCTGAAAGGTGGCCTGCGCGTCACCGAGCAAGGTGAGATGATTCGCTTTAAATACGGCCTGCCAGAAATCACCATCAGCAGCCTGTCGCTCTACACCAGCGCGATCCTTGAAGCTAACCTGCTGCCGCCGCCAGAGCCGAAGAAAGAGTGGATTCAGATCATGAACTCACTTTCTGCGACGTCCTGCGAGATGTATCGCGGCTATATTCGCGAGAACACAGACTTCGTGCCGTATTTCCGTTCCGCCACGCCGGAGCTGGAATTGGGCAAACTGCCGTTGGGCTCTCGCCCAGCTAAACGTCGTCCAAACGGCGGGGTAGAATCTTTACGTGCGATCCCGTGGATCTTCGCCTGGACCCAAAACCGCCTGATGCTGCCGGCCTGGCTGGGCGCAGGCGCGGCGCTGCAAAAGGTCGTGGAAGAAGGCAAGCAAAGCGAGCTGGAAACAATGTGCCGCGACTGGCCGTTCTTCTCCACTCGCCTTGGCATGCTGGAGATGGTGTTTGCCAAAGCCGACCTTTGGCTGGCGGAATACTACGATCAGCGCCTGGTGAAGCCAGAGCTGTGGAAACTGGGCAAACAACTACGTGACCAGTTGGAAGCCGACATCAAAGTCGTGCTGGATATCGCCAACGACTCACACCTGATGGAAGATTTACCGTGGATTGCCGAGTCGATTACCCTGCGTAATATCTATACCGATCCGCTGAACGTCCTGCAGGCCGAACTGCTGCACCGCTCGCGCCAGTCGGAAGAGAAAGGCGAAGCGCCTGATGCCCGCGTAGAGCAAGCCCTGATGGTCACCATCGCCGGGGTTGCCGCCGGGATGCGTAATACCGGCTAAGATTTTTTAGCTTCGTCATTTCCCCCGCAAACGCGGGGGTTTTTATTTCTAACTAGTGAAAACGCTCATCGCCACTCAACGTACTTAACACGTTTATTGCCCCCGCCATCTTCAACAAATAAACAACAAAAAACCAAAAGCATTGGCCGTATAAATATCCCCGGAACAAGCCTGAAATTACGCTGTCATTATTCCGACACATTTTCTATATTGTGCGCAAAAGTCATCCAGCAATGGGTGACTTTTTTCGTGAGTACAAGCCACCGTAGCGTTCATAACTAAGGCTTACTTAAGGTTTTCTCATTACGGTTAATGATAATTTAATAGCACAGGCAAGAGTATGCACTTCACATTGAAACAGTCTGAACGTAAGTTCAGCATTAAAGCCCTTGGATGGGTTTTACTCTACTTTTGGTATTTTTCCTCGGTTTTGCAGATTGCCATCTTAACAACAGGCTACAGCGGTACAACAGGGCTGCGTGACTCCTTACTGTTTAGCTCTCTGTGGTTTATTCCTGTATTTCTGTTTCCACAGCGTACGCGCATTATTGCCGCCTTTATTGGCGTTATCCTTTGGGCAGCCTCAATCGCCGCCCTGGGTTACTACGTCGTCTACGGGCAGGAGTTCTCGCAAAGCGTTCTGTTTGTGATGTTCGAAACAAACGCCAGCGAGGCCAGCGAATACCTGAGTCAGTATTTCAGCCTGAAGCTGCTGCTCATTGCGGTTGCCTATACGCTGGGTGCCATCTTTCTTTGGACCCGTCTGCGCCCGGTTTATATTCCAAACCCGTGGCGCTGGTTGGTTTCCTTCGCCATCCTGTTCGGCCTGGTGCTCAATCCGGTGGGTAAAGAGTGGCTTATCAACAAACGCAGCCTTGGCGAATCCTTCTCCAGTATTTCTTATCGCCTTGAGCCTGCGGCCCCCTGGCAGTTTATCGTCGCCTATACCGAATATCGCCAGCAGTTGGACAGCCTGAATAACCTGCTAACGTCCAACAATGCGCTGCCGCCGTTGGCTAACCTGAAAGACGCCTCTGGTAATGCGCCGCGCACTTTGGTACTGGTTATTGGTGAGTCAACGCAGCGTGGCCGCATGAGCCTGTACGGCTACCACCGCCAGACAACGCCAGAGCTGGATGAGCTGCATAAAACTGACCCGCAAATGACGGTGTTTAATGACGTCGTCACTTCACGTCCTTACACCATTGAAATTCTGCAGCAGGCGCTGACGTTTGCAGACGAGAAAGATCCGGACCTCTACCTGACTAAGCCTTCGCTGATGAACCTGATGAAGCAGGCCGGGTACAAAACCTTCTGGATCACTAACCAGCAGACCATGACCGAACGCAACACCATGCTGGCCGTATTCTCGAAGCAGACCGACAAACAATATTATATGAACCAGCAGCGTACCCAGAGCGCGCGCGAATACGACACGAACGTCCTCGCGCCGTTTAAAGAGGTTCTGGCCGACCCTGCACCGAAAAAATTCATTATTGTGCACCTGCTCGGCACACATATTCGGTATGACTTCCGCTACCCGGAAAACTGGAACAAGTTTGATGGTAAAACGGACGATTTACCGGCTGGATTAACCAAAGATCAGCAAGAATCCTACAACAGTTACGATAACGCCAACCTGTTTAACGACCACGTGGTTTCCACGCTGATCAAAGACTACAAGGCCAGCGATCCTAACGGCTTCCTGCTCTATTTCTCTGACCACGGGGAAGAGGTTTACGACACACCGCCGCATCAGACCCAGGGGCGTAACGAAAACAAACCTACGCGTCATATGTACACCATCCCGTTCATCGTCTGGACGTCACCGACCTGGCAGCAGGCCCACCCGCGTGACTTCTCGGGAGATATAAACCGCAAATACAGCAGCTCAGAACTGATTCATACCTGGTCTGATTTAGCCGGTTTAAGCTATGACGGCTACGACGCAACACGGGCCATCACCAGCCCGCAGTTTGTCGAAGCGACCCGCTGGATTGGTAACCCGTATGATAAAAATGCGCTGCGGGATTACGATGCGCTGCCTTACGGCGATAGCGGCAGTAATCAGTAACGCTTTTAGCCCGTAAAGTAAAAAGCCCCGCTCACAGTTGAACGGGGCTTTTTTTATGTGAAATCAATGTCTACAGCTTGGGTCGAACGCCTAAAGTGTGGCAGATCGCATAGCTCATTTCCGCCCGGTTAAGCGTGTAGAAGTGGAAATCCTTCACGCCTTCCCGGCTCAGGATTTTCACCATATCCATGGCAATGTTCGCGCCCACCAACTGGCGGGTTTCGGCATCGTTATCCAGGCCTTCAAACATTTGTGCCATCCACGACGGAATACGCACGTTAGTCATATCGGCAAATTTCTTCGCCTGCCGGAAGTTTGAGACAGGCAGAATACCCGGGATTATCTCGACATCAATGCCTGTGGCCGCGCAGCGATCGCGGAAGCGAAGATAGCTTTCAACATCAAAGAAGAATTGAGTAATCGCGCGGTTAGCACCGGCTTCAATTTTACGGCGCAGGCTGAGTAAATCCGCCTGGGCGCTTTTGGCTTCGGGATGGACTTCCGGATAGGCCGCAACGGAAATATCAAAGTCGCCGACTTCCTTGAGCAGCCCCACCAGGTCAGAAGCATACATATCCGGCTTACCGCTGCCAGGCGGTAGATCACCACGCAATGCAACGATATGGCGGATGCCGTTATTCCAGTAGTCCTGCGCAATCGCCTGCAGTTCATCTCGCGTTGCATCGACACAGGTCAGATGCGGGGCTGCTTCAAGGCCGGTACGCTCTTTGATGCCTTTGATGATGCTGTGGGTACGGTCACGCTCGCCGGAGTTCGCCCCGTAGGTCACGGAAACAAACGTTGGTTTCAGGATGCTTAGCCTGTCGATAGACTTCCACAGGGTTTGTTCCATTTCACTGCTGCGCGGCGGGAAAAACTCAAAGGAAACATGAATATGCCCGGCCACTTCGGCCAGACTCTGGTTCAGCGCTTCCCGCTGATTCGCGTGAAAAAAGCTCATACCCTTACCTCGTCAATCGCATCGTTATCGTGTGGTGGCGTTTTATTGCTATCCAGACGTTTAGACGTCCAGATAGAAAGATGACCGAAAAGGCGAAAGGCGTCAATGAAAATGTCACCACAAAATGTGGAGGAATTCTCACATAAGATGAATTTTTTTCAGGAGAAACGGAGAAAGGGACATGCAGGAAAACGCACTCTCTTCCAAAGAAAGAGAGTGCGGGAAAGAAACTACAGCAGTTGTGCCAGGCGGTTCAGATCGGACTGAATGGCCCCGGCGGTAACATCGCGCCCGGCGCCAGGCCCGCGGATCACCAGCGGGTTGTCACGGTACCAGCGGCTTTCAATCGCGAAGACGTTGTCACACGGCAGCAGAGCGGCAAGCGGATGCTCTGCCCGCACGGCTTCAACCCCCACGCGAGCCTTGCCGTTCGCATCAAACCGGGCCACATAACGCAGCACCAGCCCCATCTCCTGGGCCGCCTCGAGCCGCTGCAGCATTTGCTCGTTCAGCTCATCACCGTTTTCAAAGAAATGGTCAATGGAGCCGCCTTCACAACCTGCGGGCACCAGAGATTCCACACGAACCTGATCCGGCTCGATGTCATAACCCGCCTCACGGGCCAGGATCACCAGCTTACGCATGACGTCTTTACCGGACAGGTCCACGCGCGGATCTGGCTCGGTTAGCCCCTGCTGCCAGGCCTGATCAACCAGTTCTGTAAACGGCACTGTGCCGTCAAACTGCAGGAACAGCCATGAAAGCGTCCCCGAGAAAATACCGCTGATAGCCAGAATAGCATCGCCGCTGTCACGCAGGTCGCGAACCGTATGGTTAACCGGCAGCCCTGCGCCCACCGTGGCGTTATACAGCCAGTGCCGGCCCGTTTTCTCAAACGCATCACGAATCTGGCGATACTTCTGGCCGTTCCCTGCGCCGGCAAGCTTATTGGCGCTGATCACATGGAAGCCATGGCTGGCGAAGTCCAGGTATTGATCGGCGAGCTGCTCGCTGGCGGTCACGTCCAGTACCACTAAATCATCATACGGATGAGCCCGCATCCACAGGAACAGCGACTCTTCGTCCTGCTGAACTGCCTCATCATTGAAGAAGGCCAACGCGCGACTGGCATCCAGACCGTCGTAATTCAGCAAGCTACGGCTGCTGTCCACCACGCCAGCCAGCACAAATTCAAACCCGGTACGGGCGGAGAGAATTTCCTGTTCGCGGGCAAACAGCTCAAGCCAGCGGGAACCGATGTTGCCTTTGCCGAACAGCATCAGACCGATACGCTTCTCAGCACGAAACAGCGACTTGTGTAGCCCCTGAATCAGGCTTTCCGTTGGGCCTACGCGCAGCACGGCCACCAGGCTAATGCCGTCTTCCGACTGCCAGATAAACTCCACGGGATGATCTTTCAACTGCTGCCAGAAACGGTGGCTATGCAGCGGGTTACGGCAAACGCCGGCCCCGACCATTGCCACCAGCGCCAGGCCTTCACGCAGACGAAGCTCGCCCTGCAGGCTGGCATTCTGGAGAAGTTGCAGCACGCTGTTGGCGACTTCCGAGGTGTAGCAGAGCTGCAGCAAATTACGGTCGGGATGCACGCCAATCGACAGTGGACGCACCTGACCGCGCTTGAGGATCATATCCAGCTCTTTTTGCGCCAGCTTGAAATCCTGATGCGACGGCACCTGATATTCGATCAGGCAAACATCGTCGTGACTGGTGACAATCCGGGCACCCGTGCCGGACGCCAGAACGCGCTCAATACGGGTCGAACCTTGCTCTGGTGAATAGCTGCAGCGCAGTTGCAGGTCGATATCGCTGCCGGATACGGGCTGTAATGTACGAGCGTGTAGCACCGGCGCGGCAAGACGAGCCAGCTCGCTGGCTTCATCCAGGCGTAGCAGAGGCAACAGGCAGGCATCTTTCACTTTACGCGGATCCGCGCTGTAAACCCCGGCCACGTCGCTCCAGATAGTTACGCGAGAAACGCCAGCCAGCGCGCCAATCTGCGTCGCTGAATAGTCAGAACCGTTACGCCCCAGCAGCACAGTTTCACCCGCTTCATTGCTGCAGATAAAACCGGTCACAACCAGGCGTTTATTCGGGTGCTGGGCAAGCAAGTTTTGCAGCAGCGGCCAGGAACGGCCTTCGTCAACCTGTGGCTGGGCCGCACGTTCAGCACGCATAAAATCGCGGGCGTCCAGCCAGGCGGCTTCAACGCCCTGCTGATTCAGCACCGCAGCCATCAAACGCGCCGACCAGACTTCCCCGTGACCAACAACCTCTGCATAAACGGCATCGGTCATTTTACCGTCCAGCAGAACAGCAAGGCGCTCAAGGTCGTGGATAAACCCGGCAATCAGGCCATCCGCCACTTCCGGCGGCAATAAACCGCTAATAAGGTCGCTCTGATAGCGGCGCAGCGTTTGCTGAACCTGATGCGCGGAAAGCCTGTCGCTCTGGCTCAGCTTAAGCCAGTTAATCAACTGGTTAGTGGTACTGCCGGCGGCCGAAACCACCATCATGTCACCCGGTCTGGAATATTCGGTCATGATATCCGCCACGCGCAGGTAACATTTCACATCGGCAAGACTGCTGCCCCCAAACTTGTGCAGTTGACGAACCGGCGTCCCTGCTGGTGCTGAAACACTCATGCTTACCCCTCGGCAGCGACCCGGAAGGCATTTTCCAGATCAGCAATTAAATCTTCACTATCTTCTATACCTGTTGAAACGCGCAGCAGCGTTTCAGAAATGCCGGCGGCAGCTCGTGCCTCCGGCGCCATGCCCGCATGTGTCATGGTTGCGGCGTGAGAAATCAAGCTTTCAACGCCCCCCAGCGATTCCGCCAGGGTAAACAGCGACAGCGCCCCCAGGAAACGACGCAGCGTTTGCTCGTCACCGTCGAGCTCAAAGCTCAGCATCGCGCCAAACCCTTTTTGCTGACGGGCCGCAATCTCGTGGCCCTGGTTTTCCGGCAGTGAAGGATGATACAGCTTTTTCACCAACGGTTGCTGCTTGAGAAACTCAACAATGGCCTGAGCATTACGTTGAGCCACTTCCATACGTGGCGACAGAGTGCGCAGGCCACGCAACAGCAGGTAGCTGTCAAATGCGCTGCCGGTGACGCCAATGTTATTCGCCCACCATGCCAGTTCGGTGACCGTGGCAGGATCTTTTGCAATAACAACGCCCGCAACCACATCCGAATGGCCGTTGAGGTACTTGGTGCAAGAGTGCAGAACCAGATCGGCCCCCAGCGCCAGCGGGTTTTGCAGTGCCGGGCTCAGGAAGGTGTTATCCACCACGCTAATCGCACCCGCTTCACGCGCTGCGGCACAGATTTTCGCAATATCCACGACGCGCAACAATGGGTTACTTGGACTTTCTACCAGTACCAGCTTTGGTTTTTCCGCCAGCGCAGAGTTTAAAGCCTCTTCATCATTCTGATCGACGAATAAAACGCGGTAAGCCCCACGTTTTGCCAGACTATCGAACAGGCGGTAGCTGCCCCCATAGCAGTCGTGAGGCGCCACCAGCAGGTCGCCAGGTTTCAGGAATACGGTGGTGACCAGATGAATGGCCGACATGCCGGTATTGGTCATTACTGCCCCAGCCCCGCCTTCCAGCTCCGCTAACGCCCGCTGTACTACGTCGCGCGTTGGGTTACCCCGGCGTGAATAATCATGGGCACGCGGTTCATTAAAGCCGGTAAAGTTATAGGTGCTGGACAGGTGAATAGGTGGAACGACGCAGCCGTATTGCTCGTCATCATTCAAACCGCTACGAACTGCGATGGTTGCCTGTTTACGCGTCATGGTGTGCCCGATCCTTGCTGGTCGAATAAAAGTCAGGCCTCAGAGTAAACAACCGCAGTATAGACGTCAATACATCTGGACATCTAAACCTCTTTGCGTATAGATTGAGCAAAAGGCAAATAGCCGTTAAAATTATGCGTTTTAGAGTGTATATGTCTGAGTTTCGCGCTCAGGAAAGGGTTATCCTGTGCTGTACACTAAAAGAGATAATCGTCAACGCCGCGGATTTACCCGGCTTTGGCACGTTTTCATAGATTAAGAGGATTAAGGTATCTCATGGCTGAATGGAGCGGCGAATATATCAGCCCCTACGCTGAGCACGGTAAGAAGAGTGAACAAGTAAAGAAAATTACGGTTTCCATTCCTCTGAAAGTGTTGAAGATCCTCACCGACGAGCGCACGCGTCGCCAGGTGAATAACCTGCGTCATGCGACCAACAGTGAATTGCTGTGTGAAGCTTTTTTGCACGCCTTCACCGGCCAGCCGCTGCCGAACGATGCTGACCTGCGTAAAGAACGCAGCGATGAAATCCCGGAAGATGCGAAGGTCATTATGCGTGAACTGGGGATCGATCCGGATACGTGGGAATATTAAGATCTGATGTTAAGGCGTCTGCGGGCGCCTTTTCTTATTGCGTTACCGGATAACAGACACAAAAAAGGCGCCTTCAGGCGCCTTTCTCTTTCCAGAGTGCGAAACTTATTTCTTCGCGCCTGGTACGCTGAAGCGCTTGTTGAAGCGATCAACACGGCCGCCGGTAGCAACATCACGCTGTTTACCAGTGTAGAACGGGTGGCACTGACCACATACGTCCAGGTTCAGATCGTGACCTACGGTGGAGCGGATCTTGATAACATTACCGCAAGAGCAGTTTGCAGTAATTTCTTCGTATTTAGGATGGATATCTTTTTTCATGGTAAACCTCGGTAAAGGCCGCGTCGCTCTTCCAGCCCTAACGCCAGACACCACGCGATGTTAATAAATTAGGTTTTTTGATACCAAAACTGCGCATCAAAGGCGGCGAATCATACAGAAATTGCTCACCCGGTGCAAACTGATCCGCAATTTTGCAAGCGCTCAGTGTACACTAATACGTCATTTTTTTCAGCCTGGATGCTTTCATGCCCGTAGCCCACGTTGCACTGCCGGTTCCGCTGGCCCGTACCTTCGACTATCTGCTGCCAGAAGGCGTGCAGGTTAGCGCAGGCTGCCGCGTACAGGTGCCGTTTGGCAAGCAACGCGAAGCTGTCGGTATCGTCATGTCGGTCAGCCAGTCGAGCGATCTGCCGCTGGAAAAACTCAAGCCCGTTGGTGAAGTTCTCGATGGGCGCTCGCTGTTCACGCCGTCACTCTGGCGTGTGCTGCTGTGGGCTGCGGAGTATTATCATCACCCGATTTGCGAAGTGCTCTTTCACGCTCTGCCAATTCTTCTTCGCCAGGGGAAACCTGCGCACCATGCTCCGCTCTGGTACTGGTATGCTACGGAAGAAGGAAAAGCCGTTGATCTGAACAGTCTCAAACGCGCGCCTAAACAGCAGCAGGCACTGGCGGCGCTGCGGCACAATATCGTCTGGCGGCATCAAATCGGCGAGCTGGAAATCAGTGAGCCGGGGTTACAGGCGCTGAGAACAAAAGGCCTGTGTGATTTAAAAAGCGCGGCGCCTGCGGAAGAAGACTGGCGGGCAAGCTATGCCGTTGCCGGTGAGCGGCTGAGACTGAATACGGAACAGGCCACCGCCGTGGGGGCTATCCACAGCGAATCTGACCATTTCTCCGCCTGGCTGCTCGCCGGCATCACCGGCTCCGGCAAAACTGAGGTTTACCTCAGTGTGCTTGAAAATGTGCTGGCGCAGGGCAAGCAGGCTTTAGTGCTGGTGCCCGAAATTGGCCTGACTCCGCAAACTATCGCCCGCTTCCGGGAGCGTTTTAACGCGCCGGTTGAAGTCCTGCACTCCGGGCTGAATGACAGTGAAAGGCTCAGCGTGTGGCTAAAAGCACGCAGCGGTGAGGCGGCCATCGTCATTGGTACTCGTTCTTCTCTGTTCACGCCGTTCTGCCGTCTCGGCGTCATCGTCATCGATGAGGAACATGACAGCTCCTATAAACAGCAAGAAGGCTGGCGCTATCACGCTCGCGATTTAGCCGTTTATCGGGCGCATGCCGAAAACATTCCGATCATTCTCGGCTCGGCAACGCCAGCATTAGAAACTCTGCACAATGTTCAGGTGGGAAAATATCGCCAGCTACGCCTGACTAAACGTGCCGGAAATGCACGCCCGGCTCACCAGCAGGTTGTCGACCTGAAAGGGCAGCAGCTCAAAGCCGGCTTAGCCCCTGCACTGCTCAAAAAGATAGGCGAGCATCTTGCCGCAGATAACCAGGTGATCCTTTTCCTTAACCGCCGCGGCTTCGCACCTGCCCTGCTCTGCCACGAATGCGGCTGGATTGCGGAATGCGCACGGTGCGATCATTACTACACGCTGCACCAGGGCCAGCGCCATCTGCGTTGCCACCATTGCGACAGCCAGCGCGCGATCCCGCAGCAGTGCCCGCAGTGCGGCTCCACGCATCTGGTTCCGGTGGGAATGGGGACCGAACAGCTTGAACACAGCCTTGAGCCGCTGTTCCCGAACGTACCGATTTCCCGCATCGACCGCGATACCACCAGCCGCAAAGGCGCACTGGAACAGCAGCTGGCCGAAGTGCACCGGGGTGGCGCGAGAATTCTTATCGGCACACAAATGCTGGCTAAAGGGCACCACTTCCCTGATGTCACGCTGGTCGCCTTACTCGACGTAGACGGCGCGCTTTTCTCCGCAGATTTCCGTGCCGCCGAACGCTTTGCCCAGCTTTACGTCCAGGTTTCTGGTCGAGCGGGGCGAGCCGGTAAGCAAGGTGAAGTCCTGCTGCAAACGCACCATCCTGAACACCCTTTGCTGCAAACTCTGCTGACCAAAGGCTACGATGCGTTTTCCAGCCAGGCATTGAGCGAGCGCCAAACGGTATTTTTGCCGCCGTACACCAGCCATGTATTGATTCGGGCCGAAGATCAGAACAACCACCAGGCCCCGCTATTTTTGCAGCAATTGCGTAATCTGCTGGAGGCCAGCCCGCTGCGCGATGAGCAGCTCTGGATCATGGGGCCAGTTCCCTCGCTGCAGCCCAAACGCGGCGGGCGTTTTCGCTGGCAAATCTTGTTGCAGCATCCATCGCGCGGGCGCCTGCAAAAACTGGTCAGCCATTCACTCACGCTGATCAACACACTCCCCGAAGCCCGGAAAGTGAAATGGATGCTGGATGTTGACCCTATCGACGGGTAGCACAATCGGGCTGGTTATGCGAAGCCGATCGAAAAATCTAATACTCATCACATTTCTTGTGAAAAATTTGTAACCGCTTACAGCCAACTTCTGCTAAGAATGTGATGACTGTCAGACACACAGGAGTGTTGACGATAGCGGCGTGCATGTGAGGAGAAGAAGTGAAGCCGAAGAAACCGGTGGTGAATGCCACCATGAAAGATGTCGCCGTGCAGGCAAAAGTGTCTACTGCAACGGTATCCCGCGCCTTAATGAACCCGGACAAAGTTTCACAAAGTACCCGTAATCGCGTGGAACAGGCGGCGATTGAAGTGGGGTATTTGCCTCATTCTCTGGGGCGTAACATCAAACGCAGCGAATCACGCACTATTCTGGTCATCGTGCCGGATATCTGCGATCCGTTTTTCAGCGAAATCATTCGCGGTATTGAAGTTACCGCAGCTTCACACGGCTATCTCGTGCTGATTGGCGATTGCGCCCACCAAAATCAGCAGGAAAAAACCTTCATCGACCTGATAATCACAAAACAAATTGATGGCATGCTGCTGCTGGGCTCACGCCTGCCGTTTGACGCCAGCAAAGAAGAGCAACGCAATCTGCCGCCGATGGTCATGGCCAATGAGTTTGCCCCTGAGCTGGAACTGCCCACGGTGCATATCGACAATCTGACCGCCGCCTTTAACGCCGTTTACTATCTGCAAGAGCTCGGGCATCAGCGCATTGCCTGTATTGCCGGGCCTGAAGAAATGCCGCTTTGCCATTATCGCTTACAGGGATACGTTCAGGCGCTTCGCCGCAACGGCATCGTCGTCGATCCTCACTATATTGCGCGCGGTGATTTTACCTATGAAGCAGGCGCCGCAGCGCTGGCACAGCTTATTGCCCTGCCCGAACCCCCAACCGCCATTTTCTGCCATAGCGACGTGATGGCGCTAGGGGCGCTTTCTCAGGCAAAGCGCAGCGGGCTTAAAGTCCCGGAAGATTTATCGATTATGGGCTTCGACGATATTGCCCTGTCGCAGTTCTGTGACCCGCCCCTCACCACCGTCGCACAACCCCGTTTCGATATTGGTAAGGAAGCTATGCTGCTATTGCTGGACAACATGAACGGCCAAAACGTTAACAGCGGCTCACGCCTGCTGGACTGCGATCTTATTGAGCGAGGCAGCACTGCCGCGCCCGGCAGCAGAAATTGAGCCGTTTTTAAGACTGCATAAACTGGTCAAAGCCCCGCCCCTTAAGTAACATGGCGGACTGATAAACGAATAAAGACAGCGAAACGATAGTGGCACAACGAGATTATGTAAGCCGCGGGCAATCGGCAGGGACGCGGCGCAAAAAAAGTACACCCCGCAAAAAGCAACGTAGTCTGCCCTCCGTCTCTCCAACGATGGTTGCCATTGCGGCCGCAGTCGTGGTGGCCTTTGTCGGCGCTCTTTACTTTATTACTCACCATAAGAAAGAAGAGATTGACGCGCTCCCTGGCCACAAAGTGACCGGCAATGGCCTGCCGCCAAAACCGGAAGAGCGCTGGCGTTACATTAAAGAGCTGGAAAACCGCCAGCCTGGCGTACGTGCGCCTACCGAACCGACAGCCGGCGGCGAAGTCATGAATCAAAGCCAGCTAACCAACGAACAGCGCCAGTTGCTGGAGCAAATGCAGGCGGATATGCGCCAGCAGCCTACGCAGCTGAATGAAGTCCCGTGGAATGAGCAAACCCCTGCCCAGCGCCAGCAAACGCTGCAGCGCCAGAAACAGATTGTGCAGCAAACTCAGCCTGTGCAACAGCAGCAGTGGAACACGCAGACGCAGCAGCCTCGCGTTCAGCAGCGTGTAGCGGAACAGCCATACCAGCAGCCGCGTAACACGCAACAAACCACGCAGCCTTATCAACAGCCAAAAACTGTGCCGCAGCAACAGCCGAAAACCTCTACGGCAAATAATCAGCAGCCGTATCAGGATCTGCTGCAAACGCCACCGCACAGCCAGCAAAAAGCGCCACAGCAAACCAAACCGGTTCAGCGTGAAGCTCAGCCTGCACCAATTACGCGTGAGCCAGAAGTGGCTAAGCAGGCTCCTGCTGCTCAGGAGAAAAAAGATGAAAAACGCTGGATGGTGCAGTGTGGTTCATTTAAAGGCAGCGAGCAGGCGGAAACCGTTCGTGCTCAGTTGGCGTTTGAAGGCTTTGACTCCCGCATTACCACCAACAACGGCTGGAACCGCGTCGTTATTGGGCCAATCAAAGGTAAAGACAATGCCGATGGCACCATCAATCGGCTGAAGATGGCTGGGCATACCAGCTGTATTCGTCTTGCCGCCGGGGGTTGAAACCCCAAAATTGCCCCCCATTTATAATGGCATTAGGCCCTGCGCACCGCGCAGGGCTCCTGTTTAGCTGATGCAAAAGGGGTCCGATCGTGACAACAATAGTAAGTGTACGTCGTAACGGCCATGTGGTTATTGCCGGCGATGGCCAGGCCACGCTGGGTAATACCGTCATGAAAGGTAACGTCAAAAAAGTACGTCGCCTGTACAACGATAAAGTGATCGCGGGTTTTGCCGGCGGTACTGCGGATGCCTTCACGCTGTTCGAACTGTTTGAGCGCAAGCTGGAAATGCATCAGGGTCACCTGGTGAAAGCCGCCGTTGAGCTGGCGAAAGACTGGCGTACCGACCGCATGCTGCGCAAGCTTGAAGCGCTGCTGGCCGTGGCCGACGAAAGCGCGTCGCTGATCATCACCGGTAACGGGGACGTCATCCAGCCTGAAAACGATCTGATTGCCATTGGCTCCGGCGGCCCATACGCCCAGGCCGCAGCCCGTGCCCTTCTGGAAAATACCGAAATGGGCGCGCGCGATATCGCTGTGAAAGCGTTGGATATTGCAGGTGATATCTGCGTTTATACCAACCACTTCCATACCATCGAAGAATTACCGTCTAAAGCGTAAGGATCTCCCATGTCTGAAATGACCCCACGCGAAATTGTTAGCGAGCTGAATAAACACATTATCGGCCAGGACAACGCTAAGCGCTCCGTCGCTATCGCCTTACGTAACCGCTGGCGCCGTATGCAGCTTGATGAAGAGCTGCGCCATGAAGTTACCCCTAAAAACATTCTGATGATCGGCCCAACCGGCGTGGGTAAAACCGAAATTGCCCGCCGCCTGGCAAAACTGGCCAACGCGCCGTTCATCAAAGTTGAAGCGACCAAATTCACCGAAGTCGGCTATGTGGGCAAAGAAGTGGACTCCATTATCCGCGATCTGACCGATGCCGCAGTCAAAATGGTGCGCATGCAGTCTATCGAGAAGAACCGCTACCGCGCTGAAGAAATGGCCGAAGAGCGTATTCTCGACGTGCTGATCCCACCGGCGAAGAACAACTGGGGTCAGGCGGAAGCCCAGCAGGAGCCATCGGCTGCTCGCCAGTCGTTCCGCAAGAAACTGCGCGAAGGCCAACTGGATGATAAAGAGATCGAAATCGATCTCGCTGCTGCACCGATGGGCGTAGAAATCATGGCACCTCCTGGCATGGAAGAGATGACCAGCCAGCTGCAATCCATGTTCCAGAACCTGGGCGGCCAGAAGCAAAAGCCACGCAAGCTGAAAATCAAAGATGCGATGAAGCTGCTGGTGGAAGAAGAAGCGGCGAAGCTGGTGAACCCGGAAGAGCTGAAGCAGGACGCCATCGACGCAGTTGAGCAGCACGGGATCGTGTTTATCGATGAAATCGACAAAATTTGTAAGCGCGGCGGCAACAGCTCCGGCCCGGATGTGTCCCGCGAAGGCGTACAGCGTGACCTGCTGCCGCTGGTAGAAGGCTGCACCGTATCCACCAAGCACGGCATGGTAAAAACTGACCACATCCTGTTTATCGCTTCCGGCGCATTCCAGGTTGCGAGCCCGTCAGACCTGATTCCTGAGCTGCAGGGGCGTTTGCCTATCCGCGTTGAGCTGCAGGCGCTGACCGTAGATGATTTCGAGCGCATCCTGACCGAACCTAACGCCTCCGTGACCGTACAGTACAAAGCGCTGATGGCAACCGAAGGCGTGAACATCGACTTTACCGAGGACGGTATTCGTCGTATTGCTCAGGCTGCCTGGCAGGTAAACGAATCTACCGAAAACATCGGGGCACGTCGCCTTCACACCGTGCTTGAACGTCTGATGGAAGATATCTCCTATGACGCCAGCGAGTTAGATGGTCAGTCCATCCTGATCGATGCCGAATACGTCGGTAAACATCTGGATGAGCTGGTTGCAGATGAAGACCTGAGCCGTTTTATCCTATAATCCGGCTAACGCATTTTCTTCATTTGAAATGGAGGGCTTATGCCCTCCATTTTTTTATCTAAACTGGCAACCAAATAATGAGCGATTCGCAACCTACAAGTGTCACCCAGGCCTGGCTGGAAAGCCTTCGCCCACGCACGCTACCTCTGGCGTTTGCTTCAATCGTCTGCGGTTCGGCCCTGACTTACTGGCAAGGTGTCTTTGACCCGGCTGTGGCGCTGCTGGCGCTGCTGACCGCCGGACTTTTGCAGATCCTGTCTAACCTCGCCAATGACTATGGCGACGCGGTCAAAGGCAGCGACAAAGAAGACCGTCTCGGGCCACTACGCGGGATGCAAAAAGGAATGATTACTCAGGCGCAGATGAAACGTGCGCTGGTCATCACCGTCATCCTCATTTGTTTGTCGGGTCTGTCGCTGGTCGCCCTTGCCTGCCATACCTTCTCCGATTTCATGGGCTTCTTGCTACTTGGGCTGCTGTCTATCGTCGCCGCCATTACCTACACCGTCGGCACCCGTCCTTATGGCTACATGGGGCTGGGAGATATCTCAGTGCTGGTGTTCTTCGGCTGGATTAGCGTGGCGGGTACCTGGTATCTGCAGGCTAATTCGCTGGCGGCGCTGGTGATTCTGCCGGCCACGGCCTGTGGGTTACTCGCCACCGCAGTGCTGAATATCAATAACCTGCGTGATATCGATAGCGATCGTGAGAACGGTAAAAATACCCTTGCTGTACGTCTTGGGCCCATTGTTGCACGCCGCTATCATGCCGCTCTGCTCATCGGGGCTTTGGCCTGTCTCGCCCTGTTTAACCTTATCTGGCTCAAGAGCCTGTGGGGATGGTTATTTGTTCTGGCCGCGCCGCTGCTGCTCAAGCAGGTTACCTACGTCATGCGGGAGCAAGATCCCGTGGCGATGCGCCCGATGCTGGAACGCACCGTCAAAGCCGCGTTGCTGACGAATCTGCTGTTTGCACTGGGCGTCGTCCTCAGTACCGTTGTGTGATGACTGACAAATATCAATTAACAATTGATGATTTTGCCAACAGTTAACAGAACGCGATATACTGACAACTCCTGCAGCAAATGAACCTTAATCCTATGAAATACGATACTTCTGAGCTTTGTGACATCTACCAGGAAGAGGTCAACGTCGTTGAGCCGTTGTTCTCCAACTTTGGTGGCCGCTCGTCATTTGGTGGGCAAATCATCACGGTGAAATGTTTCGAGGACAACGGGTTGCTGTACGATCTGCTCGAAGAGAATGGCCGTGGGCGAGTCCTGCTGGTAGACGGCGGTGGTTCAGTACGCCGCGCGCTGATTGATGCGGAACTGGCTCGTCTTGCGCTGCAAAACGAGTGGGAAGGCATTGTGGTTTACGGCGCGGTGCGCCAGGTGGATGACCTGGAAGAGCTGGACATTGGCATCCAGGCGATTGCCGCCATCCCGGCTGGCTCCGCGGGAGAAGGCATCGGCGAAAGCGATGTGCGCGTCAATTTTGGTGGCGTGACCTTCTTCTCAGGCGACCATCTGTATGCCGATAACACCGGCATCATTCTCTCCGAAGATCCGCTGGATATTGAGTAATCCGGTCGATGAATAGCAAAACGGGCGCCTCAGGCGCCCGTTTTTTTGTCGGAAGCAGGAATTACACTTCTTCCATTTTGCCCAGCAGCGCGTGTAAACGCTCCTGCCAGACATGCTGTTGTTCTTTCAGGCTGCTGTTTTCACGCACCAGCTCTTCATGGTTGCTTTGCGCCTGCTGAACTTCCTGAGCCAGACCGTTATTTTTCTCTTTCAGCTCTTCGATTTCCATCTGTAACAACGTAATCGTGTCAACCGCCTGCTGAACTTTTGCTTCCAGTTTCTCAAACACTTCAAATGACATTTCGAACTCTCCTGAATGGCAAGGCGTTGATGGATGGCTATCCTCGTCCCGATTCTACGGCGACGCCTTTATGAACGTATGCACAACACGTAGCGTAACTCGATTGTAAGTAGCCCGGATGCCCGTGTCCAGCGGCTTACCGCGCTCTTTGCGTAACATGACGTTTTTCAGCCTATGCTGAAAGCCAGGGTTCACGGTCGATTCGAATTGTTAAAAAACACGTTAACAAAACGCGTAATTCCCCCTTCTTTCCCATGAGGCACCGCTCATTTTTTAGCGCGAAAACGCTCATTTTCTTGACGCACCACGCACATTTTAAGTTCGATATTTCTCGTTTGTGCTCGTTAACGATAAATTAACACCATGCCTACATGGCATAAAGGTGACAAGGATGCTCGACAACAATAATCATCAATTTGCCTTCAGGACCCCACTATGAGTCAGACCGCTACAACAACCTTAAAAGGCCAGTGCATCGCCGAATTCATGGGTACCGCGTTGTTGATCTTCTTCGGTGTGGGATGTGTTGCTGCATTGAAAGTGGCCGGTGCCACGTTCGGGCAGTGGGAAATCAGCATAATCTGGGGCTTAGGGGTGGCAATGGCCATCTATATGACCGCAGGGGTTTCCGGCGCACATCTTAACCCGGCAGTAACGATCGCACTCTGGCTGTTCGCTTGTTTTGACGGACGCAAAGTCGTGCCGTTTATTATTTCACAGTTCCTTGGCGCATTCTGCGCCGCCGCGTTGGTTTATGGCTTATATTACAATCTGTTCCTCGACTACGAACAAACGCACCATATGGTGCGCGGCAGCGTAGAAAGCCTGGATTTGGCGGGCATCTTCTCCACCTATCCGAACCCACACATTAACTTCGTCCAGGCATTCGCCGTAGAAATGGTGATCACTGCCATTCTGATGGGCGTCATTCTGGCGCTGACCGACGATGGCAACGGCGTGCCGCGTGGCCCACTGGCTCCGCTGCTGATTGGCCTGCTGATTGCGGTGATCGGCGCGTCCATGGGACCACTGACCGGGTTTGCGATGAACCCAGCGCGTGACCTTGGGCCGAAGACCTTTGCGTGGCTGGCTGGCTGGGGCGACGTCGCCTTCACCGGCGGGAAAGATATTCCTTACTTCCTGGTGCCGCTGTTTGCGCCTATTCTCGGCGCTTCCCTCGGCGCATTCGGCTACCGTAAATTGATTGGTCGCCACCTGCCATGCGACGTCTGCGTTGTCGAAGAAGACAAGCCGGACAGCAAGGTGACCTCTCAGCAAAAAGCACTGTAATACTGACTTCAGGACTTGATTATGACTACAGAAAAAAAGTACATCGTCGCTCTCGACCAGGGAACAACCAGCTCGCGTGCCGTCGTCCTGGATCATGACGCCAACATCATTAGCGTTGCACAGCGTGAATTTGAGCAAATCTATCCTAAGCCAGGCTGGGTAGAGCATGACCCGATGGAAATCTGGGCCACCCAAAGCTCCACGCTGGTAGAAGTGCTGGCGAAAGCCGACATCAACTCCGACGAAATCGCGGCCATCGGCATCACCAACCAGCGTGAAACCACAGTAGTTTGGGAGCGCGAAACCGGTAAGCCAATTTACAACGCTATCGTCTGGCAGTGCCGCCGTACCGCTGATATCTGTGAAGAGTTGAAGCGCAACGGCATGGAAGAATACGTGCGTCACAACACCGGCCTCGTGGTGGACCCGTACTTCTCCGGCACTAAAGTTAAATGGATCCTCGACCACGTCGAAGGCTCCCGCGAGCGTGCTCGCCGTGGTGAACTGCTGTTCGGTACCGTGGATACCTGGCTCATCTGGAAGATGACTCAGGGGCGTGTACACGTCACCGACTACACCAACGCTTCTCGTACCATGCTGTTTAACATCCACGAGCTGGACTGGGATGACCGCATGCTGGAAGCGCTGGACATTCCTCGCGCTATGCTGCCGGAAGTGCGCAAGTCTTCCGAAGTCTATGGCCAGACCAACATCGGCGGTAAGGGCGGCACGCGTATTCCTATTGCCGGGATCGCGGGTGACCAGCAGGCCGCGCTGTTTGGCCAGCTGTGCGTGAAAGAAGGGATGGCGAAGAACACCTACGGAACCGGCTGCTTTATGCTGATGAACACCGGTGAGAAAGCCGTGGCCTCCACCAATGGCCTGCTGACGACTATCGCCTGCGGCCCGAAAGGTGAAGTGAACTACGCGCTGGAAGGCGCCGTATTCATGGCGGGGGCATCCATTCAGTGGCTGCGTGACGAAATGAAGCTGATTGGCGATGCGTTCGACTCCGAGTACTTCGCCAACAAGGTGAAGGATACCAACGGCGTCTACGTTGTGCCTGCGTTCACCGGCCTCGGCGCACCTTACTGGGACCCGTATGCACGTGGGGCTATTTTCGGCCTGACCCGCGGCGTGAACTCTAACCACATCATTCGCGCCACTCTGGAATCAATCGCCTACCAGACCCGTGACGTGCTGGAAGCAATGCAGGCAGACTCCGGTATTCGTCTGCACGCGCTGCGCGTTGACGGCGGTGCGGTAGCCAACAACTTCCTGATGCAGTTCCAGTCCGACATTCTGGGTACCCGTGTTGAGCGTCCTGAAGTTCGCGAAGTCACTGCGTTGGGTGCGGCTTACCTGGCCGGTCTGGCCGTGGGCTTCTGGCAGAACCTCGATGAGCTGCAGGAGAAATCCGTCATCGAGAAAGAGTTCCGCCCTGGTATCGAAACCACCGAGCGTAATTACCGCTACGCCGGCTGGCAGAAGGCGGTTAAACGCGCCCTTGCCTGGGAAGATCACGAAGAGAAATAATCCCTACAAGGCCCCTGAAAAGGGGCCTTTCAGTCTCTGCCTTTCCCGCCCCTTTTCTCGCCTGTGCTAAACTCCCCGGCAATTCTGTTTGCTAAATGAGTCTGCTATGAAACGAGAACTTGCCATCGAATTTTCCCGCGTGACCGAAGCCGCCGCCCTTGCTGGCTACAAATGGCTTGGCCGCGGCGATAAAAATGTCGCCGACGGTGCAGCGGTAAACGCCATGCGTATCGTCCTTAACCAAATCAATATCGACGGTGAGATCGTCATTGGCGAAGGCGAAATTGACGAAGCGCCGATGCTCTACATTGGTGAAAAAGTCGGGACCGGGAAAGGCGACGCGGTAGATATTGCCGTTGACCCCATCGAAGGTACGCGCATGACGGCGATGGGCCAGGCCAACGCTCTGGCTGTGCTCGCGGTGGGAGATAAAGGCACGTTCCTCAATGCGCCCGATATGTATATGGAAAAACTGATTGTTGGGCCTGGAGCCAAAGGCGTCATCGACCTTAATCTCAGCCTCGAGGACAATCTTCGCCGCATCGCCGCTGCGCTGGAAAAACCGCTTAGCGAATTGACCGTAACCATTCTGGCCAAGCCACGTCACGACGAAACGATCAAAGAGATGCAAAAGCTTGGCGTGCGCGTGTTCGCTATTCCGGATGGCGACGTAGCGGCTTCTATTTTGACCTGCATGCCGGACAGCGAAGTGGATGTCCTCTACGGCATCGGCGGTGCGCCGGAAGGTGTGGTTTCAGCGGCAGTAATCCGCGCGCTGGACGGCGACATGCAGGGCCGCCTGCTGGCTCGCCACCACGTAAAAGGCGGCAGTGAAGAAAACCGCCGCATCGGCGAACAGGAACTGGCGCGCTGCAAAGCAATGGGCATTGAGGCTGAACGCGTGCTGAAGCTCGATGAAATGGCGCGTAACGACAACGTTATTTTCTCCGCTACCGGCATCACCAAAGGCGATCTGCTGGAAGGGATCACCCGTAAAGGCAATATGGCCACCACGGAGACGCTGCTGATTCGCGGTAAATCCCGTACGATCCGCCGCATTCAGTCTATTCATTATCTCGATCGTAAAGATACCGAGGTACAGAAGCATATTCTGTAACGTTTCTCGTTTGTTGGTTCGAGCTTTCCGGCTCGTTTGGGCTGGAAATGCTGCCACATTCTGGTGAAGATAGGTAAAAAGCAACGACGGGAGTACAACATGGCGGAGTGGGTTACAGGTAAAGTTACCAGAGTTCAAAACTGGACGGATTCTCTCTTCAGCCTGACGGTTCATGCGCCGGTGCATGCGTTTACCGCCGGGCAATTTACCAAGCTTGGGCTGGAAATTGACGGCGAACGCGTACAGCGTGCCTACTCCTACGTGAATGCCCCCAGTAATCCCGATCTCGAGTTCTATCTGGTCACCGTTCCCGAAGGGAAACTCAGCCCACGTCTGCATGCGCTCAAGCCTGGCGATGAAGTGCAGCTGGTAAGCGAAGCCGCCGGGTTCTTTGTTCTGGAAGAAATTCCTGAGTGCAAAACACTCTGGATGCTGGCGACCGGCACCGCGCTGGGGCCTTATCTTTCAATCCTGCAGGAAGGCAAAGACCTTGAACGTTTTGAGAATATCGTGCTGCTCCATGCGGTCCGCTATGCCAACGATTTAAGCTATCTGCCGCTGATGCTTGAACTACAAGAACGCTACCAGGGCAAACTGCGTATTCAAACCGTGGTCAGCCGCGAAACGGTCGCAGGTTCGCTCACCGGGCGTGTTCCGGCGCTGATAGAAAGCGGTGAGCTGGAGGCCGCCGTTGGTTTACCGATGGATATTGAAACCAGCCATGTGATGCTATGCGGTAATCCGCAAATGGTGCGTGACACGCAACAGCTCTTGAAAGATACCCGGCAGATGGCCAAACATCTGCGCCGCAGGCCTGGCCACATGACCGCCGAGCATTACTGGTAAATCAGCGGAATTTAACTTCGCTGGTCTCTTTCCCGAAACGGTTTTCACCCTGGGTGCCAACAAAAGCGCCCAGGTCCATCAGCACCATGACGAAAATCAGCGTCGGGATAAAACGCCCCAATCCCCACTGCCACAAGGTGCCAAAGGTTTCCCAGTTTCCCGCCACCAGCAGCCAGGCAGGAATAAAGAGCAACGCCCACCAGCCTTTTTTATCCCTGTCATGCAGGCGCTTCACAATCACCGCCGCGGTTGGAATCAGCGAGCCGGTGAGGAAGAAGCCCGCCGTGGAATACGGCATGATTTCGGCCCCGGCCAGGGTAAACAGAATAATCAGCCCGACTATCCACGCGCCGATCCAAATCCAAAAATCGCGGCGTCCAATACGCCCTTTAAAAGAGAACAACCATTGCTGTATGGTCATGGGTAAGGTCCTTATTATTTTATCGCGGCGTAGTGTACCCTGGTCACCGCCCGTTTTGACAAGCCAACGGATTGCCGATTTAATCGGGATGATGAACCCATCAGGAGAAGTGTGTCGATGAAATACCTGCTGCCTGCCCTCGTGCTGCTGGCGCTGCCTTTGGCGGTGAGCCGGGCAGATCCTGCGTCAGACGCAGTTTCTCAGCTTCCGGCGGCGCCTTATCTGCTGCCCGGCGCACCCACTTTCGATCTGACCATTACCCAGTTTCGTGGCAAATTTGATATTGATAATCCGTCGCTACCGCTGAACGAATTTCGCGCCGTGGAGAAGAGCCGTGACAAAGCCAATCTGACCCGCGCCGCTACCAAGATCAACGAAAACCTTTATGCTTCTGTGGCACTGGAACTCGGCACCCTAAAAATTAAGTCGATGCAGATAACCTGGCTCCCCATTCAGGGGCCGGAGCAAAAAGCCGCCCGTGGCAAAGCGCTGGAATACATGGCTGCGATCATCCGCAGCTTCACGCCAACGCTTTCCAAAGCGCAAAGCCAGCAGAAGCTGACCAAACTACTCAACGACGGCAAAAATAAACGCTATTTCGCGCAGAACGACGGTGCTATTCGCTATGTCGTGGCAGATAACGGCGAAAAGGGGCTAACTTTCGCCGTTGAACCGATTAAGCTAACGCTATCTGAGACGCTAAACAGCGGCGAATAAATGACAAAAAGCAAAGCCTTTCGCCCGCCGACTCTCTATACTGTTTCACAGACCAAGCTGCCCGACGGGCAGTGATTCTTTTTATTGCTTACCGCGTGGAGAATTAAAATGCGACATCCTTTAGTGATGGGTAACTGGAAACTGAACGGCAGCAAACACATGGTTAACGAGCTTGTTGCTAACCTGCGTAAAGAGCTGTCTGGCGTGGAAGGCTGCGGCGTGGCTATCGCCCCACCAACCATGTACCTGGACCTGGCGAAACACGCTGCTTCCGGTAGCCACATCATTCTTGGCGCGCAGAACGTAGACGTTAACCTGTCCGGCGCGTTTACCGGTGAAGTTTCTGCAGAGATGCTGAAAGATATCGGTGCTAAATACATCATCATCGGTCACTCTGAGCGTCGTACCTATCACGCTGAGTCTGATGAGTTCATCGCTAAGAAATTCGCCGTGCTGAAAGCAGCAGGCCTGGTGCCAGTTCTGTGCATCGGTGAAAGCGAAGCTGAAAACGAAGCGGGCAAAACCGAAGAAGTTTGTGCACGCCAGATCGACGCCGTGCTGAAAACTCAGGGCGCAGCAGCATTCGAAGGTGCGGTAATCGCTTACGAACCAATCTGGGCTATCGGTACCGGTAAATCTGCAACCCCAGCTCAGGCTCAGGCGGTACACAAATTTATCCGTGATCACATTGCTAAAGCTGACGCGAAAGTGGCTGAGCAAGTGATCATCCAGTACGGCGGCTCCGTTAACGATAAAAACGCTGCAGAGCTGTTTGCTCAGCCAGACATTGACGGCGCGCTGGTTGGCGGTGCATCCCTGAAAGCTGACGCTTTCGCGGTTATCGTTAAAGCAGCAGCTGAAGCGAAAAAAGCGTAATCACGCCAATAATATTGATGAACGGCTCCGCTTGCGGAGCCGTTTTTTTTTAGAGTTTGTGCAGCAGTTGGAACCAGCCATAGTCCAGCGGCAGCAAAATCGAAAACGTCACCACGGCCAGCGCCAGGCAAAGCTTCATCCCTTCCCTTGCCGGGACTTTTCCCAACCCCATCGCCACCACAATCGGCGACGCCATATACGGCAGAAGCGGCGTTGAGTAACCCAGCACCTGAATCATAATCACCGACAAAAGTGGAAAACCGGTCGCCTGTGAGAAGCTTTCGGCAAAAGTGGTATAGAGCGCCGGAACGCCGTTCGCAGTGACGATGAAGTTGAGCAGGCTGGTGATACCGGTTAGCGCGGCAAAGCTGGTGAACGGCCTGCTGGCCTCCAGGGGCATAATCGCCATTAGCTTCTCACCCACAAGTGCCCCAAGACCGATATGCGTCACAGTCGTGGCCAGCGCTAAAATGCCCGCCACATAGAAGCAGGTACGCACATTCACCCCGCTGGCAAACTCCTCGCCGGAGATAAACCCCACTCGCGGTAACAGCGTCATACAGGCGGCAATCAGCCCTATCCATGCAGGACCAATACCGTGCCAGCTTTCCGTCACCCACAGCCCGAGCACAACGACCAGCAGCCACGCCAGCCGTTTTTCTTCAGGGCTCATCGGTCCTGGACTCTCAATTTGCTTTGGCGGCTGCGGTTTGCCAGGAAATAGCCAGACAATCAGGCCTATCAGCACTAATCCTTTCAGAATGCCAAGCACCGGAGTGTGCAGCAGCAAATAAGGCAGATAGTTAAGATGCAGGCCATAAGACCCTTCCGCCGCTCCGCTCATCACCAGATTCGGCACATTCGCCGGTAAGATCGTCGCCGAGAGCTGGAAAGTGCCAAACCCCACGGCCAGCGCCAGACCGTACCAGGCGCGGGTGCCGTCGCCGATGGACGCTCTTTTCGCCATCGCCGCAACAATCGGCATCAACAGGGCAATGCGCCCCATATTTGAAGGCATAACAAATGCCAGCGCATAGCTTAGAAGCACGACGCTGCCGACCATATGTAGCCAGGAGTCGGTCAGCCGGGCGGACAGCGCCCGCGCAACTCGATCGGCCAAACCCGTTTTGCGAATCGCAATCCCCAGCACAAAACCGCTGAACACCAGCCAGAAGGCCGACGAGGCAAAACCACTAAAAATCACCTCGGCCGGGGCTATCTTTGCCACCATCGCCGCGGCAAAAAATAACAGTGCAGTCAGGTATTCCGGGAGGGCAGAAGTGGCCCAAAGGACAATGGTGATAAGGATAATAATGCCGGGCAGGATTAGAGGGTCCGACAACCAGAGCGACATACCTGTCTCCTGTAGAGTTTTTCAGCACTCTACGGGAAGATATTCTGCGAGTAAATGTCAGACCGTGGAAACAAAAATGGCCCCGTAGGGCCATTTAACGTTAACGCTTGCTGATTTGGTCGAAACTGCCGCCGTTGGAGAAGTGATCCTGCTGTGCTTTTGCCCAGCCGCCAAACTCTTCATCTATCGTGTAGAGCTTCAGTTTCGGGAATTCTTTTTCGTATTTCTTCGCGACTTCAGGATCGCGCGGACGATAGTAATTCTTCGCCGCAATCTCCTGGCCTTCAGGTGAGTAGAGATACTTCAGGTATGCTTCTGCCACGGCCTGAGTCCCTTTCTTCTCAACAACCTTGTCCACAACGGACACAGTCGGTTCCGCAAGAATAGATTCGCTCGGGGTCACAATCTCAAATTTGTCTTTGCCCAACTCATTGGTAGCCAGTAACGCCTCGTTTTCCCACGCAATCAGCACATCACCAATGCCGCGCTCAACAAAGGTGTTGGTCGAACCACGGGCACCGGAGTCCAACACCTCTACGTTTTTGAATAAGGCTTTTACGAAGTCCTGTGCTTTCGCCTGATCGTTATTGTTGTGGTGCAGCGCATAACCCCACGCCGCTAAATAGTTCCAACGTGCGCCGCCGGAGCTTTTCGGGTTTGGCGTGATGACAGACACACCCGGTTTGATCAGGTCGTTCCAGTCATGAATTTGTTTAGGGTTGCCTTTGCGCACCAGGAATACGATGGTGGATGTATATGGCGCAGAGTTGTCTGGCAGGCGCTTGATCCAGTTTTTATCAATGCGCCCGCGCTCGGCGATGGCATCAACGTCATAGGCCAGCGCCAGGGTTACGACGTCGGCTTCAATGCCATTAATGACCGACGTTGCCTGCTTCCCGGATCCGCCGTGCGACTGGCGCACGGTGACCGTATCACCGGTTTGCTGCTTCCAGTGAGCACTGAACGCTTTGTTGTATTCTTCATACAGTTCACGAGTCGGATCGTAAGACACGTTGAGTAACTGAATATCCTTCGCTAATACGCCACCAGAAGCCAAAAGTAATGTTAAACCCACGCCCCACTTGTTCATCGCACGCTCTCTTTATGAAGTTTGATGCGACCAGCCTGCCAGAAACTATTTCAAGGATTAAAGAATAAAAAAAGATTGGCTATAACTTTTGGCGATATAACAGGCAATAAAAAACCGGGCCATGCCCGGTTTTTACTGACAGCTATCTGGATTAATACAGCTTTTTAGCGCAATCCAGCCAGTCACCTTTGAACGGACGCTTCATGTTTTCAATCGCGTCGATGATGTCATGGTGAACCAGTTTTTCGTTCTGAATACCGACGCAGCGGCCGCCAAAGCCCTGTAGCAGCAGCTCGATGGAGTAAGCCCCCATACGGGATGCCAGAATACGGTCATACGCTACCGGGGAACCACCGCGCTGGATGTGGCCCAGAACGGTAGCACGGGTTTCGCGTTTGGTTTCGGTTTCGATGTATTTAGCCAGTTCATCAACATCGCAAATGTGCTCGGTAATAGCCACAATGGCGTGTTTCTTACCTTTCGCAATCCCGGCTTTGATTTCTGCCACCAGATCTTCACGGCTGAATTCAACTTCCGGCAGCACCACAAACTCACAGCCGCCGGCGATAGCCGCAGCCAGGGTCAGGTCGCCGCAGTAACGCCCCATCACTTCAACGATGGAGATACGCTGGTGTGAAGAGGAGGTATCGCGCAGGCGGTCAATCGCTTCAACCACGGTTTCCAGCGCAGTGAAGTAACCGATGGTGTAATCGGTACCTTTAATATCGTTATCGATGGTGCCCGGCAGGCCGATGCAAGGGAAGCCCATTTCGGTCAGGCGCATCGCCCCCATGTAAGAACCGTCACCGCCAATAACCACCAGCGCATCAATGCCGCGTTTTTTCAGGTTTTCGATAGCCACGGCGCGAATGTTTTCATCGCGGAACTCAGGGAAGCGAGCGGAGCCGAGGAATGTACCGCCACGGTTGATCATGTCGGACACGCTGTAGCGGTCCAGCTGCACCATGCGATCTTCGTACAGACCCAGGTAGCCATCATAGACACCCATGACTTCCAAACCTTCTGACAGCGCTGCACGCACCACACCGCGGATAGCCGCGTTCATGCCCGGCGCATCACCGCCACTCGTCAACACACCAATTTTTTTGATCATGACTACCTCTGAACTTTGAAAGCAAAATTAATCCTGTTGCCGGAAAACGCTGCGGGCAATCCGAAACTTCGACGCTGCCCAAATAGTATAACAACGGCTCCCAGCTGAATTGATTCAGGTCAGGCCAAATGGCGGTACATTATGCAAAAACTGCCAGTCAGCGCCAACTTTCCAACGTAAAACTAAAGCTCGAAATGCCCCTGCCGTCCCGTCGGAACAACAGAGCAAGGATCCTGGTGGATAATCACATCCGATCCTGGGAAACGCTGCAGAATCGCCTGCTCCACCTGTTCAGCCACAACATGCGCCTGAACCAGCGGTAAATTATCTTCCATCTCAATATGAAGCTGTATAAAGCGGGTCGGCCCTGACTGCCGCGTTCGGAGATCGTGAGCCCCTCTGACACCGGGCCACGCGTTCACGATATCAATAATAGCCTGACGTTCCTCGTCTGGTAACGCCCGATCAAGCAGCGATTGCACGGCTTCATAACCCATTCGCAGCGCGCTATACAAAATGTACACGCCAATACCCAAAGCAAACAGCGAATCAGCACGATGCCAACCGTACCAGGAAAGGGCCAGCGCAATAAGAATTGCGCCATTCATCATAACATCAGACTGATAATGAAGCATATCGGCCCGGACGGCCTGGCTTTGTGTTTTTCGTACCACCCAGCGCTGGAAGGTCACCAAAACTAAGGTGCTTATCAGTGCCACAATCGTCACCGCCACGCCAATGCCAGGATCTTTCATCGGTGAAGGGTCAGCCAGATGCTGAATACCGGTTAAAAACAGGAACAGGGCCGAGCCTGAGATGAACATGCTTTGTGCGAGAGCGGCCAGCGATTCCGCTTTGCCGTGACCGAATGTATGTTCTTCGTCTGCTGGCTGGAGTGAATAACGCACCACAAGCAAGTTCGTCAATGAAGCTGCGATATCGACCAGTGAGTCCACCAGCGCCGCCAGAATACTGACCGAGCCGGTATACCACCAGGCGAAAATTTTTATTAACAGTAGCAACGACGCCATGACGGTCGCCGCGATTGCAGCCCGGCTAACCAGCTGCCCATATTGTTGATTCATGGGGGCTCCCGCAGGTGAATGCCGGTAGTATAGCGGATCAGACCTGAGCGTCAGGCAAAAAAAACCCGCCTGGTGAGGCGGGGAAGACAGGGATGGTGTCTATGGCAAGGAAAACAGGGTTTGTTACTGGTTACTACGGGTACTGCTACTACTCATGGCCTGCAGCGAAACCCCCTGCTGCAGTTCCGACAGTTCACGGAGATGGTCCATGCGCTGCTGGTGTTTCTCATTTAAAGCGGCTTGCTGTTCAGGACTGAGTAAGTGGTACATTTGGTTGCGTACTTTTGCCATCTCGACCTGGCGGGCAACCTGTTCTTGTGCCATTTTTTCAGCCTGAGCTTTCACTGCCACTTCATCAAATTTATCGGCGGTGATCAGACGATGCATGATCTCCATTTCGCTAACATTAACGGGTGGGCTATCATGCCTTGCCCGGTGCATAAGATCTCGCATCTGTTGGCGCTGTTGCTCAGTCAAACTTATGCCGTCAAACATGTGGTTCTGAGCGTTGTTTCGTTTTGCCAGATTATCGCTTTGTGGCCAGTTAACGCCGGTCGGCAAATCATCGGCCGAGCTGGCTAAAGAGATAAATGCCAGTGTTGAGGCCATGACGACAGCGGTAACATTGCGCATCACTTGCTCCCGAAATCTGTGTGTGCTGCGATTCAACGAGAGCCAGTCTACGATTCCCGCTGCAAACTAGCGTCAGGGGGTGTAAAACAACGTAAAGTCATGGATTAGCGCGCCTTGATGACGTAATTTCTGCCTCGGAGGTAATTTCACAATGAATAAAATCCTGTTAGTTGATGATGACCGAGAGCTGACTTCCCTGCTAAAGGAATTGCTCGACATGGAAGGTTTTGACGTGATTGTTGCTCACGATGGTGAGCAAGCGTTGACGCTTCTGGACGACAGCATCGACCTGTTATTGCTTGACGTAATGATGCCCAAGAAAAACGGTATTGATACGTTGAAAGAACTTCGCCAGACACACCAGACACCCGTCATTATGCTTACCGCTCGCGGTAGCGAACTTGACCGTGTACTCGGCCTTGAGCTGGGTGCCGATGACTACTTACCAAAACCCTTTAACGATCGTGAGCTGGTCGCCCGTATTCGCGCCATCCTGCGTCGTTCACACTGGAGCGAGCAGCAACAAAACAGCGACAGCAGTTCACCGACGGTAGAAGTCGATGGGCTGAGCCTCAATCCAGGCCGCCAGGAAGCGAGTTTCGACGGACAAGCGCTGGACTTAACCGGCACAGAGTTTACGCTGCTGTATCTCCTCGCTCAGCATCTGGGCCAGGTGGTTTCTCGTGAACATCTGAGCCAGGAAGTATTGGGTAAACGCTTAACACCGTTCGACCGCGCCATAGACATGCATATTTCCAACTTGCGTCGTAAATTGCCGGATCGCAAAGACGGTCATCCGTGGTTTAAAACCTTACGTGGTCGCGGCTATCTGATGGTTTCCGCTTCATGATAAGTAGCCTTACCGCGCGCATTTTTGCCATCTTCTGGCTGACACTGGCTCTGGTACTGATGTTAGTTTTGATGCTGCCGAAGCTGGATTCACGCCAGATGACCGAGCTGATGGAAAATGAGCAACGTCAGGGCTACATGATTGAGCAACACGTCGAAGCTGAACTGGCAACCGATCCACCGAATGATTTGATGTGGTGGCGGCGTCTGTTCCGCGCCATCGACAAATGGGCACCTCCAGGCCAGCGTTTGCTGCTGGTCACCAGCGAAGGGCGCGTCATTGGCGCCCAACGCAACGAAATGCAGATCATCCGTAACTTTATCGGCCAGTCCGATAACGCCGATCATCCCCAGAAAAAGAAATATGGGCGAGTTGAGCTGGTTGGCCCATTTTCGGTGCGAGATGGTGAAGATAACTACCAACTTTACCTGATTCGCCCGGCCAGCAGCTCTCAATCTGACTTTATCAACCTGCTGTTCGACCGGCCTTTACTACTGCTAATTGTCACCATGCTGGTAAGTTCTCCGCTATTACTTTGGCTGGCCTGGAGCCTCGCGAAACCTGCCCGCAAGCTCAAGAATGCAGCAGATGAAGTCGCCCAGGGCAACCTACGCCAGCATCCAGAACTCGAGGCTGGGCCACAGGAATTCCAGGCCGCGGGCGCGAGCTTCAACCAAATGGTGACTGCGTTGGAGCGAATGATGACGGCGCAGCAGAGGTTGTTGTCGGATATCTCCCATGAACTCCGCACGCCGCTGACCCGCCTGCAGCTTGGAACCGCGCTACTGCGTCGCCGCAGCGGTGAGAGCAAAGAGTTGGGGCGCATAGAAACAGAAGCCCAGCGCCTGGACGGCATGATTAATGACCTGCTGGTGATGTCGCGCAATCAGCAAAAAAATGCGCTGGTCAGCGAAACAATGAAAGCGAACCAAATCTGGGCAGAAATGCTGGATAACGCTGCGTTTGAAGCCGAGCAAATGGGTAAGTCGTTGGAAGTCACCTACCCGCCGGGTCCGTGGCTGATGTACGGTAACCCAAACGCCCTGGAAAGTGCGCTGGAGAATATTGTTCGCAATGCTCTGCGTTACTCGCACACCAAGATAGCTGTGAATTTCTCCGTCGATAATCAGGGCATTACCGTCACCGTTGACGATGACGGTCCGGGTGTCAGCCCGGAAGACAGAGAGCAGATTTTCCGTCCTTTTTATCGTACGGATGAAGCACGCGATCGCGAGTCGGGGGGGACAGGTCTCGGTCTGGCTATCGTGGAAACCGCCGTGCAGCAGCATCGTGGCTGGGTAAAAGCTGACGACAGCCCGCTGGGCGGCCTGCGCCTGACGCTCTGGCTGCCGCTTTATCACCGCTGACAAACAGGATAAACATTCGCAATACCAGGCTCTACGGAGCCTGTTTTCATTTCTGCTCAGGCGCTATTTTGCTATTCTGCGCCCCTAGTTGATGGGGGTTGTATGTTAAATATCGTTTTGTTTGAGCCAGAAATTCCGCCCAATACCGGGAACATTATCCGCCTGTGCGCCAACACTGGTTTCCGCCTGCACATCATCGAGCCAATGGGCTTTCCCTGGGATGATAAACGCCTGCGTCGCGCCGGGCTGGATTATCACGAATTTACGACAGTGCTGCGCCATCGCGACTATAACGCCTTTCTGGAAGCCGAAAACCCTCAGCGCCTGTTTGCTTTAACAACCAAAGGAACACCCGCCCACAGTGCTGTGAGCTATCAGGCTGGAGATTATTTGATGTTTGGCCCGGAAACTCGCGGGCTACCCGCTGAGATACTGAACGCCATGCCGCCAGAACAAAAGATTCGCATTCCCATGATGCCGGACAGCCGCAGCATGAACCTCTCTAACTCGGTGTCCGTAGTGGTCTATGAAGCCTGGCGCCAGCTAGGGTATCAAGGCGCTGTTCTCAGAAGCTAAATGCCGTCGCCGTATTCAAAGCCTGCGCCGTTGAAGTGCTGATCCATATCTATCGCTGGCTTGTCACTTCCCGGCGTACCCACGATTCGCGCCGGCACGCCAGCTGCCGTTGTATGCGGCGGAACAGGCTGTAGCACGACGGAGCCTGCGCCAATTTTTGCGCCGGTTCCAACCTCAATATTGCCGAGGATCTTGGCACCCGCACCAATCATTACGCCTTCGCGGATTTTCGGATGGCGATCGCCACTGGTTTTACCGGTACCGCCCAGCGTGACTGATTGCAGAATAGACACATCGTTTTCGACGACCGCAGTCTCACCAATGACAATCCCGGTGGCATGGTCAAGCATAATCCCGCACCCAATTTTTGCCGCAGGGTGAATATCAACCTGGAAAGAGACGGAGACCTGGTTCTGCAAGAAGATAGCCAGCGCCTGTCGCCCCTGCAGCCAAAGCCAATGGCCAATGCGATACGCCTGCAGCGCATGGAAGCCTTTAAGATAAAGCAGCGGCGTTGAATACTTGTCTACCGCAGGGTCACGCGTACGCACCGCCTGGATGTCGCAAGCGGCAGAGGCAATCATCTGCGGATCGGCAGCGTAGGCCTCTTCAACCACTTCGCGAATGGCAATGGCCGGCATAATCGGTGAAGCCAGCTTATTGGCCAACATGTAGCTGAGCGCGTTTCCAAGATTATCGTGCTTGAGGAGCGTCGCATGATAAAAACTGGCCAACATGGGTTCACAATCCGCAAGCGCTCGCGCTTCGGCTTTAATATTGCTCCACACCAAATCCAGTTCTTCAGACGACATTGCTCTCTCCAGACAGAAAAACAACGCCCGACACCAGGGTCGGGACGTTTCAGTTATTGCGGTGTATTAGGCGATCCTTCATTTGCCGCTTCGTTCATCCTTACGAGTACGACCAAGCAACGTTAATGCTGCCTCGCGCGCATTTTTTCCGCAATACAATACCTGATAAATTTCCTCGGTTATTGGCATTTCGACGCCTACCCGAGCCGCCAGCTCGCGAACTTCTTTGGTATTGCGATAGCCTTCAACCACCTGGCCAATCTTTTGCTGTGCTCCATCTACATCCATTCCCTGACCGAGCATCATGCCAAAGCGACGGTTGCGGGACTGGTTGTCGGTACAGGTCAGTACCAGATCGCCCAAGCCGGCCATGCCCATAAAGGTTTCCGGCGAAGCACCGAGCGCGCAGCCAAGGCGAGTCATCTCCGCGAGACCACGGGTGATAAGCGCGGTACGCGCATTGGCGCCAAACCCGATGCCGTCCGACATCCCTGCGCCAATAGCGATAACGTTTTTAACCGCACCGCCAAGCTGAACGCCGATGAAATCAGGATTGCTGTAGACACGGAAGCTTTTACCGCAGTGCAGAAGATGTTGGAGGTCATCCGCAAACTGGTCATCGGTTGCCGCAAGCGAAATCGCCGTCGGTAAACCTGCTGCCAGCTCTTTCGCGAATGTTGGGCCAGAAATGACGGCCAGGGGAACATCATCCCCCAGCGCCTCACGGGCAACATCCTGCAGTAGACGACCCGTTTCAGCTTCCAGCCCTTTTGTCGCCCACACAATACGTGCATCCGGGCGCATCAGCGGCTTGATTTGGCGCAACACTTGCCCAAACACATGGCTCGGTACAACCACCAGAATATTACGGCTGGCGGCCAACGCTACGGCTAAATCACTCTCAAGATGTAAAGTGTCGGGAAAAGGGACATCGGGCAGGAAAGCCGCATTGCAGCGATCGGCCTGCAGCGTGGCAATATGTTTGGCATCATGACCCCACAACACAACGTGGTGGCCATTTCTCGCAAGGGTGATTGCGAGAGCGGTGCCGTAAGAGCCGGCACCGATAACAGTCATTGAAGCATTAAGGCTGTTCATCAGGCATCCTGATGGTTTTCAGCACCTTCGCCAGCTTGCTGCTGCAGATAATTCATGAACAACGCATCGAAGTTAACCGGTGCAAGGTTCAGCTGCGGGAAAGTGCCGCGAGAAACCAGGCTAGTGATACATTCACGCGCATATGGGAACAGAATGTTCGGGCAGTATGCGCCCAGGCAATGCGCCAGCTGCGTGCCTTCGATACCGTCAACGGAGAAGATACCCGCCTGCTGAACTTCACACAGGAAAGCGGTGTCTTCACCCAGCGTAGCGGTCACGGTTACGCGCAGCACAACTTCATAAACATTTTCAGCCAGTTGGCTGGATGCAGTATCCAGATCCAGTTTTACTTCCGGCTGCCAGTCTTTCTGGAAAACGTGCGGTGCGTTAGGTGCTTCGAAAGAGACATCCTTGGTGTAAACACGCTGAATCTGGAAACCCATTTCTGTATTGTTTTGTTCTGACATTGTTAACCCTTAAATTTAAACGTCCTTACTCTGCGATACACGGCAGACAAACCGCACTAGCTCAGCAGGGGATCGAGTCCACCACGCGCATCCAGTGCGTACAAGTCATCGCAACCGCCAATGTGCTGTGCGTCAATAAAAATCTGCGGTACCGTGGTGCGACCACTGCGTTTGATCATCTCTTCCCGCTTAGCGGCATCACCATCAATAGGTAATTCCTGAAACGCCACGCCTTTTTCGTTCAGCAGGGCTTTTGCACGGTGGCAAAAAGGACAAGTCGCTTTGGTATAGATCTCAATATTCGCCATGGTTTACCTCAGTTTTCCAGATTATTTACCGCGAACCAGCGGCAGGTTTTCCCCGCTCCAGCCGGCAATACCTTCTTTTAGCAGCGCAACCTGCTCAAAACCAGCCTTGTGCAACAAAGCCGCTGATTCTTGTGAAGAAACACCGTTAGCGCATACCACAATAATGGGCTTCGCTTTATGCTTTTCAAGTTCACCCAAGTTGCCGTTTTTGATTTCAGTTGGCAGCACGTTCAGTGAATTTGCAATGTGGCCTTTACGGAAGTCGTCACGCTGGCGCACATCAACCACCACCGCATCTTCTTTGTTAATTAAGCGAGTAGCTTCACCACGAGTGATCACTTTAACTTTAGAGGCCAGGCCTTTAAAGGTCATGAAAAGTACCGCGGCCAGCAGGCCAACCCACGCCAGACTAAGTATGGGGTGGCGACCAACGAATTGCATAATTTCTTGCATGGGGGGTAATAACTCCCGACTAAGTAATGATGAGAAAACCAGGTGGGGAGTATACCTTCGCGTTGTGGCAATTACAGCCAGTCTGAATAATGTTATGTGGATTCTGCGGGCTGTTACGGAAAAAAAGAACCAGACTGATGAAATCCGATCGCCATCCAACCTCTTTCTTTGATCTTCTGCGGCTATTCGCCCGGATCGGCTGTAGTAAAATTACGCAAATTTTGTCTTAGACTCAGAGGTTGTTGCAATGTCGGTTACTAAAAAACCTATGGTCCTGGTCATTCTCGATGGCTATGGCCACCGCGAAGAGCAGCAGGATAACGCGATTCTTAATGCTAAAACGCCGGTGATGGATAGCCTGTGGGCCCAGCGCCCGCATACCCTGATCAACGCATCAGGCCTGGAAGTCGGCCTGCCAGACGGGCAAATGGGTAACTCCGAAGTGGGCCACGTCAACCTCGGTGCCGGCCGCATCGTCTACCAGGATCTGACTCGCCTGGACGTTGAAATTAAAGAACGTGCTTTCTTTGCTAACCCGGTCCTGACCTGTGCGGTAGACAAAGCCGTTGCCGCCGGTAAAGCGGTACATATCATGGGTCTGGTTTCTCCCGGTGGCGTTCACAGCCATGAAGACCATATTCTGGCGATGATCGAGCTGGCGGCCGAGCGAGGCGCTGAAGCTATTTATCTGCATGCTTTCCTTGATGGCCGTGACACGCCGCCACGCAGCGCAGAGTCTTCCCTGAAGAAATTTGCCGACAAGTTCGCTGAGCTGGGCAAAGGCCGCGTTGCCACCCTGATTGGCCGTTACTACGCTATGGACCGCGACAACCGCTGGGATCGCGTTGAGCTGGCTTACGACCTGATGACTCAGGCCAAAGGGGAATTCCAGGCAGACAATGCGGTTGCTGGTCTGGAAGCCGCTTACGCTCGTGACGAAAACGATGAATTCGTTAAGCCAACCGTGATTCGCGCCGCAGGTGAAGCCGAATCTGCTATGAACGACGGCGATGCATTAATCTTCATGAACTTCCGTGCTGACCGTGCCCGCCAGATCACTCGCGCCTTTGTTAACGGCGATTTCGACGGCTTCAGCCGCAAAAAAGTGGTGCAGTTTGGCGACTTCGTGATGCTGACTGAATATGCCGCAGACATTAAAACGGCCTGCGCTTACCCACCAGCGTCACTGACCAATACTTTCGGTGAGTGGATGGCGAAACACAATAAAACTCAGTTACGCATCTCCGAAACCGAGAAATACGCTCACGTGACCTTCTTCTACAACGGCGGCGTTGAAGAGCCGTTCGCGGGTGAAGATCGCGTCCTGGTGAATTCTCCGAAAGTGGCGACCTACGATTTGCAGCCTGAAATGAGCTCTGCTGAACTGACCGATAAGCTGCTGAGTGCCATCAACAGCGGCAAGTACGACACCATCATCTGCAACTACCCGAACGGTGACATGGTTGGCCACACCGGCGTCTATGATGCTGCGATTTCCGCCGTTGAAGCCCTCGACAACTGTGTCGCTCAGGTGGTTAAAGCCGTTGAGGCCGTTGGCGGTCAGCTGTTGATCACTGCAGATCACGGTAACGCTGAGCAAATGCGCGACCCGGCTACCGGCCAGGCCCATACCGCGCACACCAGCCTGCCGGTCCCGCTGATCTATGTGGGTGAAAAAAACCTGAAAGCTGTCGCTGGCGGCAAGCTTTCGGACATCGCGCCAACCATGTTGAGCCTGATGGGAATGGAAATCCCGCACGAGATGACTGGCAAGCCGCTGTTCATCGTGGAATAATCCCTCCCCATGAGGGGAAAGGCGATTTTTTCAAAGACATGGGCTGTGAAGCCCGTTATCTACGCCAGCGTGTTTAGCGCTGGCGTGTTGTTATGGCCTTTTTCCAGCCACGCTGACGACAAGCAGCAGCTGCAATCCATTCAACAGGATATCGCTGCCAAAGAGCGTGCGGTGCGTCAGCAGCAGCAGCAACGTTCCGTTTTACTCGCTCAGCTCAAAGCTCAGGAAGAAGCGATTTCCGCGGCCAGCCGTAAGCTGCGCGAAACCCAGAACACCCTCGCCGATTTAAACAATCAAATCGCGACGCTGAACAACTCCCTCGCCAAACTGCAAAAACAGCAGGCAACCCAGGAACGTAACCTGGCTGCTCAGCTAGATGCGGCGTTTCGTCAGGGTCAGCATACTGGTATTCAGTTGATTCTTAGCGGCGAAGAAAGCGAGCGTGGCCAGCGCCTGCAGGCCTATTTCGGTTACCTTAATGCTGCGCGTCAGCAGACTATCGAAGCGTTAAAACAGACCAAAGCAGAAGCCGCACAGCAGAAAACCGAGCTGGAAAGTAAGCAAAGCGAGCAGCAAACCTTGCTGTATGACCAGCAGGCGCAACAGGCCAAGCTGGAGAGCGCCCGCAACGAACGCAAAAAGACGCTGGCAGGCCTGGAATCCTCCATTCAGCAGGATCAGCAGAAGCTGAGTGAGATGCGCCAGAACCAGACGCGCTTACAAAATCAGATAGCCCGTGCAGAAGCAGCGGCAAAAGCTCGAGCCGAGCGTGAGGCACGCGAAGCAGAGCAGGTTCGTAATAAACAGCAGGAAGCCTCCAACAAAGGCACAACATACAAGCCAACCGAAAGCGAACGTTCATTAATGTCGAGAACAGGTGGCCTGGGTGCGCCACGTGGGCAGGCATACTGGCCGGTTCGCGGTTCGTTACTGCATCGCTATGGCGAACAGCTGCAAGGTGAACTACGTTGGAAAGGTATCGTTATTGCGGCGTCAGAAGGCACAGAAGTTAAAGCCATTGCCGACGGACGCGTGATCCTTGCCGACTGGCTTCAGGGCTATGGTCTTGTTGTCGTCATTGAACACGGTAAAGGCGATATGAGTCTCTACGGCTACAACCAGAGCGCGTTGGTCAGCGTCGGCACCCAGGTACGTGCCGGACAACCTATTGCACTGGTCGGTAGCAGTGGCGGCCAGGGCCGTCCGTCACTCTATTTCGAAATTCGTCGCCAGGGCCAGGCAGTGAATCCACAACCGTGGTTGGGAAGATAAGTTTTGCCTCAGTTCCGCACCGTTTTTTTCGCCGCCGCCAGCGGGCTAATGCTGGCAACCTCCGCGTGGGCCGGTAAGCTCTCAATCGTCATCGACGACTTCGGCTATCGTCCTCAACAGGAAAACCAGGTTCTGGCCCTGCCGACTAACGTCTCTGTCGCCGTGCTACCCAACGCACCACACGCTCGCGAAATGGCCACTAAAGCCCATAATGCCGGGCACGAAGTTCTGATCCATCTGCCGATGGCGCCACTTAGCAAACAACCGCTAGAGAAAGATACGCTCCGCCCGGACATGAGCAGTAGCGAAATCGAGAGAATTATCCGCGACGCGGTGAACAAAGTCCCTTATGCAGTTGGGATGAATAACCATATGGGCAGCGCGATGACCTCCAGCCTGTTCGGTATGCAAAAAGTGATGCTGTCGCTGGAGCAGTACAATCTCTATTTCCTGGACAGCATGACCATCGGTAACAGCCAGGCCACGCGCGCCGCGGCCGGCACTCGCGTCAAAGTGATTAAGCGGAAAGTATTCCTCGACGATACTCAGAACGAAGCGGATATCCGCTTTCAGTTCAATCGCGCTATCCAGCTTGCTCGCAAAACCGGGTCAGCAATCGCCATCGGTCACCCCCATCCTTCAACGGTTCGTGTCCTCCAGCAGATGGTGTACAACCTGCCGCCGGACATCACGCTGGTGCGGCCGAGCAGCCTGCTTAATGAGCCACAGGTAGATACCTCAACGCCGAATAATACTCAGCCGGGGAAACTGCCACCGCCGCGTAACCCGTTCCGTGGCGTGAAGGTGTGTAAACCGAAACAGCCTCTTGAGCCGGTGTATGCCACCACCTACTTTAAAGTCATCAGTGAAAGTATTGCCGAGAGCGCGCTGGTGAAGTATCTCCAGCATCAGTGGCAGGGTTGGCCTAAACAGGCCTGATTGAAAAACCAGAGGGCGCGATGCCCTCTGGTTCAATGATTAATCCCAGCTCAGGATAACTTTGCCTGACTGCCCGGAGCGCATCGCGTCAAAGCCTTTCTGGAACTCATCAATAGAGAAGCGGTGGGTGATAATCGGGGACAGATCCAGGCCAGACTGAATCAGGGCGGCCATCTTGTACCAGGTTTCAAACATCTCGCGGCCATAGATACCTTTAATAAACAACCCCTTAAAGATAACTTTGGTCCAGTCGATAGACATATCTGACGGCGGGATCCCCAGCATCGCAATACGGCCACCGTGATTCATGGTGTCAAGCATGGTGCGGAACGCCGGTGGTGCGCCGGACATCTCCAGACCCACGTCAAACCCTTCGGTCATCCCCAGCTCGCTCATCACGTCCTGCAGGCTTTCTTTGCTGACGTTGACCGCACGAGTGATTCCCATTTCACGCGCCAGCTCGAGGCGGTATTCGTTCACGTCGGTAATCACTACGTTACGCGCACCGACATGCTTTGCTACTGCCGCCGCCATGATCCCGATAGGGCCCGCGCCGGAGACCAGCACATCTTCGCCCACCAGGTCGAACGAAAGTGCCGTGTGCACTGCGTTGCCGAACGGGTCGAAGATGGAAGCCAGGTCGTCTGAGATATTGTCCGGGATCTTGAACGCATTAAACGCCGGGATAACCAAATACTCAGCAAAACAGCCAGGGCGGTTCACACCCACGCCGGTAGTGTTACGGCACAGGTGGGTACGCCCACCACGGCAGTTACGACAGTGTCCACAGGTGATGTGCCCTTCGCCGGAAACGCGATCGCCAATCTTGAAGCCTTTCACTTCCTGGCCTATGCCGACCACTTCACCCACGTATTCGTGGCCCACAACCATAGGAACAGGAATGGTTTTTTGCGACCATTCGTCCCAGTTGTAAATATGGACGTCGGTCCCGCAAATCGCCGTTTTACGAATTTTGATCAGCAGATCGTTATGACCCATTTCCGGCTTGGGAGCATCCGTCATCCAGATGCCTTCTTCCGCCTTCAGTTTTGCTAATGCTTTCATGACCGCTCCCTTAAGCGATAACGCCTAATTGCTTACCGATGCGCGTAAACGCATCTACCGCACGTTCAATTTGCTCAGGAGTATGCGCCGCCGACATTTGGGTGCGAATACGCGCCTGACCTTTTGGCACCACCGGGTAGAAGAAACCGGTGACATAAATACCTTCTTTTTGCAGCTCGCGCGCAAAGTTTTGCGCCACAACTGCTTCACCAAGCATCACTGGAATAATGGCGTGATCTGCACCTGCAAGCGTAAATCCGGCAGCGCTCATTTTTTCACGGAACAGACGAGCGTTTGACCACAGACGCTCACGCAGCTCTTCGCCTGACTCCAGCATTTCCAGTACCTTGATAGAGGCGGAAACAATGGCTGGCGCGAGTGAATTTGAGAAAAGGTAAGGACGGGAACGCTGGCGAAGCCATTCGATAACTTCTTTGCGACCTGCGGTATAGCCACCAGAAGCACCGCCCAGCGCTTTACCCAGCGTGCCGGTAATAATATCAACCCGGTCCATGACATCGCAGTATTCGTGCGTACCGCGCCCATTGGCACCAACAAAGCCCACGGCGTGGGAGTCATCGACCATAACCAGCGCATTGTACTTATCCGCCAGATCGCAAACGCCCTGCAGGTTGGCAATCACACCGTCCATTGAGAACACGCCATCGGTGGCAATCATCACATTGCGAGCACCGGCCGCACGAGCCTCTTTCAGGCGAGCTTCCAGTTCCTGCATATCGTTGTTGGCATAGCGATAACGCTGTGCTTTACACAGGCGCACACCGTCGATAATTGAGGCATGGTTCAGTGCGTCAGAAATGATGGCATCTTCCGGCCCGAGCAGCGTCTCAAACAGGCCGCCATTGGCGTCGAAGCAGGAAGAGTAAAGAATCGCATCGTCCGTTCCCAGGAAATCGGCCAGCTTGCTTTCCAACTGTTTATGGCTGTCCTGAGTACCGCAAATAAAGCGGACCGAAGCCATCCCAAAACCGTGTTTATCCATCCCCTGTTTAGCCGCTTCAATCAGCTGCGGATGGTTAGCAAGACCCAGATAGTTGTTGGCGCAGAAGTTAATAACGTGGCTACCGTCCGCGACGGTGATGTCCGCCTGCTGGGCGGAGGTGATAATACGTTCTTCTTTAAAAAGCCCTTCTGCTCGAGCGGTTTCGAGTTGGGAAGTCAGCTGTTGGTAAAAATCTTCGCGCATCGCGATTCTCCAGGCATGGCAAGTTTTGGCACATCTTACCCAAACCTATATCACCAGGCGAGATGACGCTTCAGGGATTCTTAATTTTGCAGGATAAATCACGCTAGAATGCGAGGCGGACAGGGGCTTTAAGCGGTATGAAGACCGTGCAGGAATTATCATTAACACATTGAATAATAATAAAAATATTGAAATCATTAAAATCCTGACAGGTCAGATAGATTCCCGTATATCTGACCTGTTGAAATCATCTTCAGATGATTTATTCCCTCAGCAGGGGCTACTTCCTCGAGAGAAAAATTCTAAGCGCCTGCAGTCTGGCGCCTAAAGCGGAGTGCCTGAAGCAACGGAACAGGTCGAACCATTTTCCTTTCCCAAGATAATTCAGGGTGAATAATTCAGGGCGTTTGTAATAACAGAGAACAAATATACCCTGATCATCATCCACGATATTATTTTTCAGCGTAATTTTCTGGCTTTCCGTTACCAGAGAATAAAACTCTTGCCATTTACTCTGAGAACCGACAATAGCACCGCCGATAATATAAACATGGTTGCCAATCATAAAGTCAAATGCCTGTTTCAACGACGTAACATTTAGCCCTTTCTTGATGGTAAAAAGATGCATGGTATTTTTATTAAATGGAAAATCCCACACTTTTAAACCACGAATTACTTTAGATTCCCGGCAATAGCCAAAATCAACCCATGCAACCAGTGGTGTTTTTATTAACCCATCATTAATGGCTTTGTTAACAAAGTAGGATTTTAAATTACAGACTAGCACGTACTCTGGCGACCAATATTCAGGGTTTTTTAACTGATGGGTCTCTAATTGATTGATAAAACTCTCGTCCTGCTGAACCCTCTCAATAAGACGCCGAATATGTTTAAATTTGTTTTTTATATCAATGGCAATAACCGTAGTAGGCTTTCCCTGTCGAATGGCTTCAACTCTTTCCTTGAGATCGGGTGAAGTGAATACCACCATATCATTTTCTAAAGCGGCCAATCGCTCGAAGTAATTAAAATAAACATCTACAGAGCGGGCAAGATTATCACGGAACCCTTTATTAGCAGTCCACTCCCCTCTACCGAGGTCAAAATAAGCCGTTACAATTGTGGTAGATGATTTCATCGCTAATAAAAACCATTAATATAAATAAATATTATATCACAATCATTTACCTTCTGTACACAGTACGCTTTGCGTTCAGTTCGGCCTTAACGAATACAATAATTCCCCGGCAAACATTAAAATAAAAATAATATGAAATTAAATAGCAGGTAAACCCAGGAAAAGTCAATCGGGCTTAAACCACCTGGATGACAAACCTGGCGCATTGTGTAAATGGCTGAAGCGATGCAAATGTAATGGTATGATTATGCACATTCATGTCTGAGATTGTCTCTGACTCCATAATTTTAAGGCTACAGTTATGATCATCGTTACTGGCGGCGCCGGCATGATCGGCAGCAACATTGTTAAGTCACTGAACGAACAAGGCTATCGCGATATCCTGGTGGTAGATAACCTGAAGGATGGGACTAAATTTGTTAACCTGGTTGATCTGGACATCACCGACTACATGGATAAGGAAGACTTCCTGATCCAAATTATGGCCGGGGAAGAGTTCGGTGATATCGACGCCATCTTCCATGAAGGGGCCTGCTCGTCCACGACCGAGTGGGACGGCAAGTACATGATGGACAACAACTATCAGTACTCTAAAGAAATCCTGCACTACTGCCTGGAGCGCGAAATTCCGTTCCTGTATGCCTCTTCTGCCGCCACCTACGGCGGGCGCAATGCAGATTTCATCGAATCCCGCGAATATGAACAGCCGCTGAACGTGTACGGTTACTCAAAATTCCTGTTTGATGAATATGTTCGCCAGATCCTGCCAGAAGCAAACTCTCAGGTGACCGGCTTCCGCTACTTTAACGTCTACGGGCCGCGCGAAGGCCACAAAGGCAGCATGGCGAGCGTGGCATTCCATCTCAATACTCAGTTGAATAACGGTGAGAACCCAAAACTGTTTGAAGGCAGCGACGGCTTCAAGCGTGACTTCATCTATGTGGGTGATGTTGCCGCCGTTAACCTCTGGTTCTGGCAAAATGGCGTTTCCGGTATTTTCAACTGCGGTACCGGTCGTGCGGAATCCTTCCAGGCCGTGGCAGACGCAGCGCTGGCGTATCACAACAAAGGCAGCATCGAGTACATTCCTTTCCCGGAAAAGCTAAAAGGTCGCTATCAGGCTTATACTGAAGCTGACTTAACCAATCTGCGCGCTGCGGGTTACGACAAGCCGTTCAAAACCGTTGCCCAAGGGGTTGCGGAATACATGAAATGGTTAAATCGCGACGCATAAGCTGCACAGGAAAAGCATGAAAATTCTGGTGATTGGCCCGTCATGGGTGGGCGACATGATGATGTCGCAAAGTCTTTATCGCACGCTCAAGGCGCGTTATCCCCAGGCGATCATTGACGTGATGGCACCCGCGTGGTGCCGTCCGCTATTATCGCGTATGCAGGAAGTGAACGAAGCCATCGCCATGCCTTTGGGCCACGGTGCGTTGCAAATCGCAGAGCGTCGTCGCCTTGGACGCAGCCTGCGGGACAAACGCTATGACCATGCGTACGTTCTGCCAAACTCGTTTAAGTCCGCGCTGGTGCCTTTTTTTGCCAACATACCTCACCGTACGGGTTGGTTGGGCGAGATGCGTTACGGCCTGCTGAATGACAGCCGTAAGCTGGACAAACAAGCCTGGCCATTGATGGTAGAGCGCTACGTCGCCCTGGGTTATGAAAAAGGCATAATGCAGTCGGCTAAAGACCTCCCGCAGCCGCTCCTGTGGCCTCAACTACATGTTAGTGAAGGTGAAAAAACACAGACTTGCGCTGCTTTTAATCTTGATCCACAGCGTCCGATGATTGGTTTCTGCCCTGGAGCAGAGTTCGGCCCGGCAAAACGTTGGCCGCACTATCATTACGCCGCGCTCGCAGCAAAACTCATCGATGCGGGCTATCAGGTTGTGCTCTTCGGCTCAGCCAAGGATAAGGACGCAGGTAAAGAGATTCTTGCTGCTCTCACCACTGAACAGCAGGCATGGTGCCGTAACCTTGCCGGGGATACCCAGCTTGAACAGGCCGTGATATTGCTTGCCGCTTGCGAGGGTGTGGTCACCAATGATTCCGGCCTGATGCATGTCGCAGCTGCGCTCAACCGTCCTCTGGTCGCACTTTATGGTCCCAGCAGCCCGGATTTCACCCCACCACTTTCCCACAAAGCGAGAGTTATTCGCTTGATCAGCGGCTACCATAAAGTGCGTAAAGGCGATGCTGCTGAGGGCTATCATCAAAGCCTGATCGATATCACACCAGAAAGCGTGCTGGTTACATTGACTGAACTGCTAACCAGCAGCAAGGAAGACTAATGCGCGTCCTTCTCGTTAAAACGTCTTCGATGGGCGATGTTCTCCACTCTCTTCCTGCGCTTACAGACGCGATGCTGGCAATGCCGGGAATTTCGTTCGATTGGGTGGTAGAAGAAGGTTTCGCACAGATACCAGGCTGGCACCCCGCCGTAGATAAAGTGATTCCCGTCGCGATCCGTCGCTGGCGTAAAAGCTGGTTCTCCGCTGAAACCCGCGCGGAACGAAAAGCTTTTTATTATCAGCTTGAAGCAAGAAAGTACGACTGCGTCATTGATGCTCAGGGCCTGGTAAAAAGCGCAGCGTTGGTGACTCGAAAAGCACATGGCATCAAGCATGGCATGGACTGGAACAGTGCCCGTGAACCTCTGGCAAGCCTGTTTTATAACAAACGCCATAATGTGGCCAGGCAGCAGCACGCCGTGGAACGTACTCGTGAACTTTTTGCCAAAAGTTTGGGTTACGCAAAACCGCAATCTCAGGGTGATTATGCGATTTCAGGGCATTTTCTTACTAATCCGAAAGAAAGTGCGGAAAAGTATGCGATATTTTTACACGCAACAACTCGAGATGATAAACACTGGCCAGAAGAAAATTGGCGGGAGCTGATTGAGCTATTGAAGGCAACCGGACTGCGGATAAAACTCCCTTGGGGGGCACCGCACGAAGAAGAACGAGCCAAACGACTGGCGGCAGGATTTAGCTTTGTGGATGTTCTGCCAAAATTAACGCTTGAAGAAGTCGCCAAAGTTCTGGCGAATGCCAAATTTGTGGTTTCTGTTGATACAGGATTAAGCCATCTTACGGCAGCATTGGACCGACCGAATGTGACGCTTTACGGACCTACAGATCCGGGCCTCATTGGCGGGTATGGAAAAAATCAGGTCGTGTGCCGCGCACCGGGTAACAGACTTGAAAATTTGACTGCCTTTACAGTCTTGAATCAACTTACGACAAGCCTGTAAGTACGCGAATTTCGATATCGGAGAAGAGATGGCCCTCACATTATTTTTTTCTAATGAGAAAAAAAACTGGACCTTATACTGGAATAGAACGCTTGTATTCTTATTTATTGCCACTTATTTTTTAGGTGGCATAACGCGTTATAAACACCTCATTGTTATATTGATGACGCTCACAACTCTTGTATATCTGTGTAAGCAGCCTAGACAATTTCTGCCAGAATTCAAAAATTTTCTATTTTTTAGCATAGCTGTTTTGACTTTCGCCGTGTTTCTTTCGCTGTTTCAGACACCTGATTTCAAAGCAACCCTGAAGGAAATCAGCAAGTCTGTCCTGGAAAACACTCTTTTATGTACAATTTCCATTCCCGTACTGCTGAGAAATGAAAGCAAAGAGTTAATTTCAAAAATAATTTTCTTTTCATTTATTACAGCGCTGAGTCTACGTTGCATATCAGAGATCGTGCTTTACTACCAAGAGTACACACAGGGTGTCATGCCATTTATCGATTTCAGACATCGTGGTATATCCGACTCGTTGGTATTCCTTTTCCCTGCCTTATTGAGCATGTGGTTAATAAAATCTGTTAAGTATAAGGTTGCCTTTGTTCTGCTAAGCGCGGTCTATCTGTTTCTTATTTTAGGCACACTTTCCCGTGGCGCTTGGCTTTCTGTATTAACTGTTGGCTTACTGTGGGTTGTGTTAAACCGGCAATGGAAATTATTGATTGCCGGGATTTTAATTTCTACCTTGACACTCGGCGCAATTTTGACGCAAGAAAAAATACCAACAACTTTAATGACTAAACTTCAGCAGACAGACAGCTCCAATCGTTATTCAAATGGTGTGCAAGGTAGCGCAATGAATCTTATCATGGAAAATCCTTTGCTGGGATACGGCTTTGGAAATACAGCCTATAAAGATGTCTATAACAAACGTGTGGTTGATTATCCCAACTGGACCTTTAGAGAGTCTCCCGGGCCACACAACCTGGCATTGTTTGTCTGGTTTGGCGCCGGCTTACTCGGATTCGCAGGCCTGCTACTCACCTATGCAGCGATAATTAAAGAATGTACTTCCAACGCCTTCAAGAAAAGCTCGTCCTTCCCGGTAAATGCACACATGATAATCTTGTTATCATTTATCGGCTATTTCCTCATTCGAGGAAATGTTGAACAAATACAGCTAGACCTGCTTGGCGTATTGGTTGGGTTATTGATAGCACTGAATAAAAAATAACAAAAAAAAGGCTACATCACGTAGCCTTTTTTATGCTTAAACTAAAGCAAGTATGTAAGAGAAATTTTAGTTAGTGAAACCAATTATTAATCACGTCTTCAAATCTCTGAGTGACTCCGGCCCAACTAAAATGATTATAAACAAAGTGTTGCCCACATTTTGCCATGTCATTTATATCCGGACTTTGCAGTGTGCTCATGATATCTTGAGCAATAGAGTCTGCAGTCATGGGCTCTCGCAGATGAAAACCTGTCTCTTTTTCCCTGACGAATTCAACCATGCCGCCACGGGTGCTGACCAATACCGGCTTGCCTGCCCCCATTGCCTCAATAGCCACCATGCAAAATGGTTCCTGAAACTGAGAAGGAATGACAACCAGGTCAGCCAGAGGATAGTAACGGTGCATATTTTCCGGCGCTATGCTTCCTAACATAATACATCGCCCCTGCAAACGCTCGGCAATCTCTCTGACCTCACGCTGATAAGCGCCATTATCCGCTTTGTTCACCTCCAGGTGATCGCCAACCACTACGAGTTTCATATCGTCATGTTCTCTGGCCAACTTTTCAAACGCCTGCATGAGCAATAAAATCCCCTTATCCGGAACAATACGCCCCGCATAGAAGAGGACTTTATCATTCTCAGAAATGCCCAGATCTGCTTTAGAAACAGGGGTATAAGCAGATTGATAAACATCCAAATCAATGCCATTAGCAACCACTTTAATATCGGCTTTCGGCAAAAGATTCTGATAAAAATCTCTTAAGAAATTGCTCGGCACAATCATTTTTACATCCTGGTCCAACCCTTTGGGTTCGAACGCATTATGCATATGGATGACGATTTTCTGCTGAGGAGCACGTTGTCTGATTTGCCGATAAAGCTTCATGCTGTTATGCACAACGACAATGCTGTCATCCGTAATATGAAAATCTTTCGCAATATTCAGTATTCGCTGCGAATACGGCAGTGGATCAAGGCGAGTCCACTTCTGGAAGATGCGCTTATAAATGCGGCTGAATCCAATGCGATGGATACTACAGTTATCGTTTACAGGGGTAAAATCTGTATACCCTTCATTTTTAATGCATACCAAGCGATTGGGAATAGACGTTCTCTGTGCGACCTGGTACATCCACGTTTCAACTGCAGCGGCACCGCGCGGAGGAATAGAAAATATAGGTGTGACAGTAAATATAATTTTATCAGCCATATAATTTTCAACCCTGCATTAAATTATATTTAATCGCAGCGCAAAGGCCACCAAAAACTTTGCCTTGATAAAGCAAATGTTTATATTTCTCTCTATACTCATGCTTTTTAACTGCACTTTGATAAGGTATATTCTGCCACGGGGAAACATCATAAACGTTACGGAAAAACTGTGCTGACGGATAATTAGCCCAGTCATGCCAGGGTTTTGTCACGCCCGTATAATGTATAAACACCGTGCTTTCCTTAATGAACTCACTGTAATATTTACTGTTTTTATTCTCAAACTCAGATTTTAGAGAGTAGATGGTATTGTATTCCCGGGGCAGTATTCTTGCGTGATGAAGGAATATAATATTAAGAATATCCTGGTCCGGATACTTTAATTTTCCAACCACACTCTCATCTGAAAGTAAGTTGAAAAATCTTTCCGTTAAGCTTGATTTTAGCCATTGATTTAAGTTTATGTACATTACCCCAGAATTGAAGTAATTCCCTTCGAATTCTGGATTTTGTAGACGCACAGCACTTTTCTTTTGCATAGTGTCAACATCAATAACCACTGCGCCGTACTCTTCATTAAATTCTAAAGAAGCTAAAGATTGCAATGAGCCTTTACATATAACATCGGCATCCAGATATAAAAGACTATCAAGACGCTCAGAGAAATAATCAAAAGAAAGCAAGCGATAGTATATTGATACTGGCCAAATGTTTGTTTTCGGCAAAGACCTTAGCGGGGCAGAATCAATGTGATAGATTTTTATAACCGTCTTATATTGCTCGGCTAACTGTGTTAAAAGCTCAACATACTCATTATCTAAGTAATCAGCGATAATATGAAAGGTAAAATCAATATCACCCTTTTTATTATTCTCAAGAATGGAAGCAATCGATATCGCGGCACCTATCTGATAATTTTTATCGATACCCCATGAAATATTGAATGTTTCCCGATCATCACACTTTACAAGGCGCCGATCCAGAACAATGATTTCGTTAAATTGTGTGATTTGTTTAAAGTTCAATGTCAATTACCTTCCATCACCATTAGTCGTGTAGCATGATTATTTTCATAATATCCCATGCCAGCAATACTGTCGCGAGCACAACTATTCTTTAAATTTAGCCACATAATAGTTAAAGTAGTTCGATAGCCCCTGCAGATAAAGCTTTTGATTGAACTTATGTTTTGCAGAGTATCGATATTGGTGACTATTAATTGGCTTTAGAAGTTCGACATTACGCCAGGGTGAAGCCTCTTTCGCCGTTAAGAAGCTCTGAGAGACGGGATAAGTGCCCCAGTCATGCCACGGTTTTGTCGGACCGACATAATGAATAAAAACAGTTTCATCATTGACAGGATTCACTACGTTGTCTTTAAGCTCATAATTAATACTGAAACGAGTGTTATATTTCCCTTCAATGAATTTAACTTTCCCTACCAGCAAGACATTCAGCACATCCTGGTCAAGGTGAGTGATTTTTTCTGCCCACTGAGGATCCCGCAGCATCTCGATTGCTTTATAAGAAATATTGTTGATATTCCATTCATTGATGTTTATAAGCAAAAAACCCGCATTGAAGTAACCAGACACTAACTCCGGTGTTGAAAGTGTTGCAGCCCGGTTCGACCACCACTCAATGTCCCTTTCCACAACCACAGCGGCAATTTCGTTCTCTGCAAAAACATAATCAACTAACGGCTGAATACTTCCTTTGCAGGCGATATCCGCATCCAGATAAAGAAGTTTATCAACTTTGTGATACAGATAATCTGCAATAATAAAACGGAAGTATGTCGCGTAACTCCAGTTTTTTGTACTCGGTAATGATTTTAGCTTCTCACAGTTAATGACATAGATATTAATATGTGTTTTATATTGTTTAGCTAATGCTTCGAATCGAGCCTTATCGGCTTCACTGAATGAATCAGTGAACACATGAAACTCAAAAGATGCAGATGCATTACTCAACAAGACTGAGGAGATAGCAACGCCACAGCCGAAAAGGAAATTCTTATCAATACCAAATGCTATATTGAGAACATTGGCAGCTTTCTTTTCCTGGTAGTTAAAATCGAAAACAGAGAGGATGATATCTTCATCACTGAATTGAGACATGTTGATTCTTATCCGACTAAGATGAATAGACGACTGTAACCGGCAATGATGCCCCTTACAGGCTACTACAACGATTTTCTAATCGTTCGTTCTTTGATTTTTTCCGCTTTATCTTCTGCTTTAGCCAGCAATGCATGTTCCGTTTCTAGCACACCTCTAAGTGGCTGATTAGAATACGTCATCATAAAGCGCCAAATATCACGCTGTGTCAGCCCAATGTTCATCGATGAAAAATAGAGTCCAATGAGATCTTTATCCCGCCAGCGTCGAGGAACTTTTGTTCGAATCTGCGCACGATGCAGGTCAATCACCGAAACCTTCAGTTCGCTTTCCCGACCAGAAAAGGGGAGATGCAATAAGAAATGGCAAATATAACAATCCCGATGATTTACGCCACCACCGTGCATTTTACGTACCATTGTGGCTACACGCTCAATCAGCATCCGCTTGATTTTTACGTCAGGTGGATTCGTCGCCCAATCAGCACAGTAATCTTCGAGACTGATCGTAGGCGTTAAATCTTCAGTAATGATGAACGACGTTTTGTTGATTGGGTTTAACCCCTTTTCACCAAAACCAACGCCCTGCATCGTGTCGACATCCAGAGTTTTCAGCCGGTGAATCGCCTTCCACTCGCGATCGGCCCCTAAAACCGGCATTCGCAGCGAAATAAGATTTTTTATCACTTCGTTGATAGACGTTCCCTGGTGCCATTTTAAGAAATAGCTTTTTCCTGCGGCCTCGAAACGTAGCGTGCGGCGTGTTTCCAGTTCGCGGAAAATTTCCCCCTGAAGTTTTCTGACTTCAGCAAAAACGTCCTTTCCTTTCCAAAGAGAGGTAAAAGGTTCTTTTAACTCAACCATGCGGCTCTCCCACAATGATATCTGCTGCCTTTTCGGCCAGGCTATAAATATCCTGGGTTGAGGCATAATGACGAGCGTGACTCGCCCAGCTCAGGCGCTGCTCTGCATTACCCAGAACGTCAGATAAAGCCGCATTAAGCGATGTCTGGCTAAACGGTTCTTTGATAACAACCCCACACTCAGCGTCTGCAATATAATGTGCATAGCCGCAAACTTCCGTCACAAGGATTGGCAATCCGGCAGCTATCGCCTCAAGCAAGACAATACCGGCAGCTTCCTGGTAGGCAGGATGAATCAAAACATCCGCAGCCATCATCAGTTCAGAGACGTCATCTCTTCCGGAGAAGAAACTAACCCGGCTCTCTACGCCACGTTTCTGCGCTAATGTCTTAAACCGCCCGGGTTTATCCTGCCCGACAACAAACAAAGTGGTTCGACTACGGATGGCCTCAGGCAAAGCAGCCAACGCTTCAATAGAGCGATCAACGCCTTTACGCGAGAAATCGGAGCCTACCTGCAAAACGAGGTAGTCATTCACACCAATGCCGTTTTTTTCTCTGTAACGCTCCCGGCTACCCTGCGGATGGTTGTCGAATCGACGATCGGGGTAAATACCTGGAGGCAGGATCAGAAAACGCGAAGATTCCGTACCATAGTGTTTTTCAAAATCAGCAATTTGCTTATCAGTCAGCATCAGCAACTTGGTTGATTTTCCTTGCTCGAATGTGGCTTTTTCAAACTGTGAATAATGCCGATATCGGGCGGTCAGGCGATAAAAGAAACCTTTCTCTTGTGCTACTTTTTCGGCGTAACAAACGTCTGCTGCATAATAAACATCGAGACCCGGCATTTTATTAAAACCCACTACGCGGTCTACCGGATGCTGACTCAGATGAGCCTTCACCCATTGATAATATTCAGCATTACGACCGTGGTTCGTTTTTGACCGCACAGGAACGATGACGATATCAAAGGCATCAGGTTTCTCGCCCTGCCAGGACTGCACATAAACCCGGACGTTATGCCCACGCGATGCAACAGCCCCGGCAATACGCATAAAATCGCGCTGCAGGCCGCCAAAGGGAAAATATTTATACAGACAAAAAGCAACTGTCATCATGCTTCGTCTCTTGGTGATAGCGCCGCAGCGGCAGGAAGCATTTTAGAAATGGCGGTAATCACATCCTCAGCAGGGATCACCGACATATATTTTTTATTGCGGTCGAGTTGAGCACGGGACGGCATAGATTGATAGTTACCTGCCCAGAATTGCGTAATTTGCTCTGTCCATGGACGCCAGTAAACATGGTCCGTTGCACCAAACAGGCTAATGACAGGCGTTTTTACCGCCGCAGCAATATGCCCAGGCGCTGAGTCCACCCCAATAAACAATGCTGCATGATCGATTAAAGCGCCCAACTCCGGGAAGGTTGTTTTGCCGGCAAGCGCCACAACGGGCATTATTTTGCATCCTTGAGCTATCTCATTAACGCAGGCGAGATCGTCCCGACCCGGTCCAGAGGTCAATACAACCGGAAATCCTTCATCCTGCAAGTAATCAATGATCTGAGAAAACTTATCGTTGTCCCAACACTTAAAGAGCTGTCGGGCCGTGGGCTGAATGACAACATACTTGTCAGCAACGCTTTCAGCATCAAGCACTTCACGGATCTTTTGCCAATCGGCCTCAGTGTAGTACAGCGTTGTTTCTGTAAAAAAATCCGTAATTCCTAAAGGAGAGAGCACTGAGAGGCTAGCTTCAACGACATGCTTACCAACGACAGGGGCAACGTGAGTGAAGCTTTTTTTCCAGAATGAAGACTGCCGGTGAGCGTAATCCTGGGAAATTTTTACTGTCGGCCCAAGGCAGCGAACCATCCATGCCACGCTCCGCTGATCGGTCAGATTAACAATCAGGTCATAATGATTGCTCCGCAAGCGGCGAATCAAGGAAAGAAAATTACTGATTTTCTTTCCTGTTTTAACGCCTTTGTTGCTTATACCGTAGCGCGCATTTATTTCTGGATTTCCAGAAAGAATGGGAAGGGTATCCTGATACTGCAGGACATCTATTTTTGCTTCAGGATAGTTGCGCTTAAGGGTACTGATCACAGGCGTTGTCAGCAACATGTCGCCGTGAAAGCGCATTTTAATCACTAAAATTCTTTTAAATGTCGTATTCACCGTCAGCTCTTAATATCAGCAATACCGAAAAATAAAAAACACGCTACCGCCCCAGGCTCCACAGCTACCTGTTCACTGACAACGTGTTCATTTTTACGTGTAGTGTACCACTTATCGCTCCCATTCCGAAGGATACGCAAGCCAAGACAATTCATTGATAAATATATGAATTAAAATAATTTATTTTCCTTAAACTCAAAGACCATTCACTTTTGACTTTTGCACAACTGCTCAATCCAACCATTGCCTGGCAATACATACCTTTGATGCACGCCATCAACTTGGTTTTCGCCCAATTTCCGCAAAAGTAATGGCAAAGCTCAGGTTAAATACATAGAATCCCCAGCACATTCATAATGCCAGCCGTGTCCTATGCTCCAATTGCTTTACACCGTACTGCTTTACCTCATACAGCCACTCATCTGGCTGCGATTATGGGTGCGCGGTCGTAAAGCTCCTGCATACCGCAAACGCATTGGCGAGCGCTACGGTTTCTATAAAAAGCCGCTCAAGCCAGGTGGTATTATGTTGCATTCGGTTTCCGTTGGGGAAACTCTGGCCGCCATACCTCTGGTTCGCGCGCTTCGCCACCGCTATCCAGAATTGCCGATTACCGTCACGACAATGACACCAACCGGCTCAGAAAGGGTCATGTCCGCTTTCGGAGAAGACGTCCAGCACGTCTATCTGCCTTACGATTTGCCGTGTGCGCTCAACCGCTTCCTGGATAAAGTCGATCCAAAGCTGGTGCTTATTATGGAAACCGAACTTTGGCCAAACCTGATAGCCGCGCTGCACAAACGCTATATCCCATTAGTGATTGCCAATGCCAGGCTTTCCGCACGCTCGGCAAAGGGCTACGCAAAACTTGGTGACTTTGTCAGAACGCTGCTGCAGCGCATTACGCTTATCGCCGCACAGAACGAAGAAGATGGTGAACGCTTCATCTCACTAGGTGCAAAACGGAGCCAATTGACGGTTACCGGTAGCCTTAAGTTTGATATTTCGGTGACACCACAGCTGGCCGCTCGAGCCGTGACGCTGCGCCGGCAGTGGGCGCCGCACCGCCCGGTCTGGATAGCTACCAGCACGCACGAAGGCGAAGAAAGCATCGTCGTGCAAGCTCATCAGTCGCTTTTAAAGCAGTTTCCTAACTTACTGCTGATCCTTGTACCACGCCACCCGGAACGCTTCCCGGATGCCATCAATCTGGTCAGAAATGCTGGATTAAGCTACATAACTCGCTCTTCTGGAGAGGTACCGTCTTCCAGTACGCAGGTCGTCATTGGCGATACTATGGGTGAGTTAATGTTACTGTACGGGATTGCCGATCTGGCTTTTGTTGGCGGCTCGTTAGTTGAGCGTGGTGGCCATAATCCCCTCGAACCAGCCGCACACGCTATTCCAGTGTTAATGGGTCCACATACCTTTAACTTCAAAGATATCTGCGCGCGCCTGTCGCAGGCAGATGGCCTAATCACCGTGACGGACGAGCAGTCATTAGTAAAAGAGATTGCGTCTTTGCTCACAGATGAGGATTATCGTAACTTCTACGGGCGCCATGCTGTGGAAGTGCTTTACCAGAACCAGGGTGCATTGCAGCGCCTGTTACAGCTACTGGAACCTTATCTCCCCCCTAAAACACACTAAGGTCAGATATGCAAAAGCGGGCAATCTATCCGGGGACTTTCGATCCCATCACCAACGGCCATATTGATATCGTTACCCGTGCAGCCAGTATGTTTGACCAGGTGATCCTTGCGATTGCAGCAAGCCCCAGCAAGAATGCCTTGTTCACCCTGGATGAACGCGTTGCGCTGGCGCAGCAGGCACTTGCGCATTTACCCAACGTTCAGGTTCTCGGTTTCAGCGATTTAATGGCAAGCTTTGCACGTAACCAGCAGGCGAACGTGCTGGTGCGTGGGTTGCGTACCGCGGCTGATTTTGAATATGAAATGCAGCTGGCCCACATGAACCGCCATCTCATGCCTGAACTGGAAAGCGTGTTCCTGATGCCATCTAAAGAGTGGTCGTTTGTCTCTTCTTCCCTTGTCAAAGAAGTGGCGCGCCATCACGGAGATGTCGCCCACTTCCTGCCAGAGCATGTCTGTAAAGCGCTTATCGAAAGGCTTAAATAGCTATCGCTGACAGCGGCGACAATAGTAAGTGCTACGCTGGGCGTGCTTAGCAGCGGAAATCGGCGTACCGCATACCCTGCAAGGCTCTCCTTCCCGGCCATATACCTGCAGCTCCTGAGCAAAATAGCCGGGTTTGCCATCGGACTGAAGGAAGTCTTTTAAAGTGGTTCCACCTTGTTCTATTGAGCGTTGCAATACAGCTTTGATAGCTGCGACCAGAGTTTCAGACTCTTTTTTTGATAGCGACTGCGCGCTACGGTCGGGATGGATCCCCGCTGCGAACAAGGATTCGCTGGCATAGATATTCCCCACCCCAACAACCAGTTTGTTATCCATTAGCCAGGGCTTGATAGCCGTTTTCTTTTTGGCCGATTTTTCGCGCAGGTATTCTGCACTGAATGTGTCGCTCAAAGGCTCCGGACCAAGGTGAGACAATACATTGCTCCCTTCCAGCTCTTTGACCCACAGCCAGGCGCCAAAGCGGCGGGGATCGGTATAGCGCAGAACTTTGCCGTTACTCATGATCAGATCGACATGATCGTGCTTTTCCGCAGGAAGTTCTTCCGCGAGGATCCTCAGGCTGCCGGACATTCCCAGATGAATGATGATCCAGCCATCCGGTAGCTCCAGCAGCAAATACTTCGCCCGCCGCTGTACGCTCAACACCGGCTTATCGCTCAGAGCATGTATTTCATCAGAAACCGGCCAGCGCAGTCGAGCATTGCGCACAACGGCATACAGGATGGTTTCACCCACCAGGTGCGGCTCAATACCGCGACGACTGGTTTCTACCTCTGGTAATTCAGGCATCTCTCCTCCGGGAAGCAGGCATAAAAAAACCCGGCCTGAGCCGGGTTTCTTCAACAAAGTTACCAGAATTATTTAATTTTGGCTTCTTTGTATACAACGTGCTGACGGACAACTGGATCGAACTTTTTCAGTTCCAGTTTTTCCGGCTTAGTACGTTTGTTCTTCGTGGTGGTATAGAAGTGACCAGTACCAGCAGAAGAAACCAGCTTGATTTTCTCACGAATACCTTTAGCCATGATTTATTTCCTCTAAGTACTTAGTACTTTTCGCCACGGGCACGCAGTTCGGACAGAACTGTATCGATGCCTTTCTTATCGATTACACGCATACCTTTAGCAGATACACGCAGGGTGACAAAACGCTTCTCGCTCTCAACCCAGAAACGGTGAGAGTGCAGGTTCGGCAGGAAACGGCGTTTAGTCGCGTTCAGTGCGTGGGAACGGTTATTACCGGTCGCCGGACGCTTGCCAGTAACTTGGCAGACTCGGGACATGTCTATTCTCCAAAAATCAAATTAGCTCGAGCTTCGTATAGGGTTAGGCGCCTCGTCAGGCTGCAAGCCTGGTCCCTGGCGGTTCAATGTGAACCACAGTGCCAGGCGCATAATGCCAAACCCGAGATTCTCAAAGGTGGCGTAGTATACGCTGTGTGAGGCATGTGCTCAAGTCCCGAACAGACAAAGATCCCAATGGATCGCGCCTGATGGCTTAAATCCACCCTCGTTCAGCGAAAGAAACGTATTCTCCGTGACCAATAACCAGATGATCAAGCACTCGAATTTCCATAAACAGGCAAACTTTCACGATGCGTTCCGTAATAGCCCGGTCTGCTTTACTGGGTTCGGCCTTACCTGACGGGTGGTTGTGCGCCAGTATAATGGCACCGGCGTTGCATTTCATCGCTTCACGGACAATTTCTCTCGGGTGAACTTCAACGTGACTTAGCGTTCCGGCAAACAACCGCTCACATTTAATAACCTGATGCTGATTATTCAAAAATAGCACCATAAAGATTTCACGCTGCTCGGTCGTCAACTGACTCTGCACATACTCCCGCACCTTTCCAGGCGTAAGCAATGAGAGTTCTTTGATACCCTGAGACGAGTAATAACGCCTCGCCAGCTCGGCAATCGCGTTTAGTTGAGTGTATTTCGCTTCACCAATCCCCTTCACGCCCTTGAAATGGGAATAATCTGCCGACAACAAGCGGTGCAGGGAACCAAACTCACGCAGCAGCATATTGGCAAAAACCAAAACGTGCATTCCCTGGTGGCCCGTACGTAAAAAGAGCGCAAGCAGCTCAGTATCGGTGAGAGCACCCACACCGAATTGCAGCAGCTTTTCCCTGGGTAAATACGCGTTTTCAATCTCATTATCCCTGTCCATCGCACCTCTCCCTCTCTTAATACTCTCATGATGCGGCCTTTTTTATTATCAGGCGATGAGCGGGTTTTGGTCTTGCGTAGTGCCTCGCAAACTGCAAAAAGTCGCCTGTCAGGGATTGTGATAAAATGGCCATTCGACTGTGACTTCCAACGGATAAAAATCATGATGGGACTTTCCGGCAAGAAAATTGTTCTTGGTGTGAGCGGCGGTATTGCTGCCTATAAAACACCTGAGCTGGTTCGTCGTCTGCGCGATCGCGGAGCGGATGTACGAGTGGTAATGACCGAGGCGGCGAAGGCCTTCATCACGCCACTAAGTTTGCAAGCAGTGTCCGGTTATCCTGTGTCCGACAGTTTGCTAGACCCCGCAGCAGAAGCCGCCATGGGCCACATCGAACTCGGCAAATGGGCAGATTTAGTGATACTCGCACCTGCGACAGCAGACCTGATTGCGCGCGTGACTGCAGGCATGGCAAACGACCTGGTCAGCACTATTTGCCTGGCAACCGCCGCACCGGTTGCCGTTGTTCCGGCAATGAACCAACAAATGTTCCGCGCGGCCGCCACTCAACATAATTTGGACGTGCTAAGCGCTCGTGGTCTCCTGATTTGGGGCCCGGATAGCGGAAGCCAGGCCTGCGGCGATACTGGACCAGGCCGAATGTTAGATCCGCTAACGCTGGTTGATATGGCCGTTGAACATTTCTCCGTAGTCAAAGATCTGCAACATCTGAACGTCATGATTACCGCCGGCCCAACGCGCGAACGCCTGGATCCCGTCAGATACATTACTAACGACAGCTCAGGAAAGATGGGGTTTTCTATAGCCGCCGCAGCGGCAGCTCGCGGGGCAAACGTAACCCTGATTTCAGGCCCGGTAAATCTGCCTACTCCGGCATGGGTCAACCGCATTGACGTCACTACGGCGCTGGAAATGAATGAAGTGGTCCAAAAACGCGTCACCGGGCAGCATATATTCATTGGCTGTGCCGCCGTTGCCGACTATCGAGCAGCCGTGGTTGCTGACGAGAAAATTAAAAAGCAAGGCGATGAAATTACGCTAAAAATGGTCAAAAACCCGGATGTTGTTGCGGGTGTTGCGGCGCTTTCTGAAGGACGTCCCTATGTAGTAGGGTTTGCCGCCGAAACAAATAATGTGGAAGAATACGCCCGGAAAAAACGTGCCGCTAAAAACCTGGATCTGATCTGCGCTAATGACGTATCTCAGAATAATCAAGGGTTTAATAGCGATAATAACGCATTGTACCTTTTCTGGCAGGAGGGAGACAAAGTCTTACCGCTTGAGCGTAAAGCACTCCTTGGCCACCTTTTACTGGACGAGATCGTTACCCGCTATGATGAAAAAAATCGACGTTAAAATTCTGGACCCGCGAGTTGGTCAGCAATTCCCGTTACCAACTTACGCCACCTCCGGCTCTGCCGGTCTTGACCTGCGCGCTTGCCTGGATGACGCCGTAGAACTTGCACCTGGTGCAACAACGCTGCTGCCAACCGGCCTGGCTATTCACATTGCTGACGCCTCTCTGGCAGCGGTCATCCTGCCTCGTTCCGGCCTGGGCCACAAACACGGTGTTGTGCTGGGTAACCTGGTGGGGCTGATTGACTCCGATTATCAAGGCCAGCTGATGGTTTCTGTCTGGAACCGCGGCCAGGACAGCTTCACCATTCAGCCCGGCGAACGCATTGCGCAGATGGTCTTTGTACCTGTTGTGCAGGCCGAATTTAACCTGGTTGAAGATTTTGACGCCAGCGACCGTGGCGAAGGCGGATTTGGTCATTCAGGCCGCCAGTAATACCGTTTTATCAACGTAACCCTACCGCGTAGATAACGTTAAAACAGACCGCAAACCAAGCGTTTGTGGACGCGGTTCGGTGCTTGCCTGACAAGGTATTTTTCAGGGGTATTTTAGAACATGGCAGAAAAACAGACCGCGAAAAGGAATCGTCGCGAGGAAATACTTCAGTCTCTGGCTCAAATGCTCGAATCCAGCGACGGCAGCCAACGCATTACGACCGCTAAACTAGCGGCAACCGTTGGCGTATCCGAAGCCGCACTTTATCGGCATTTCCCCAGCAAAATGAAAATGTTCGATAGCCTGATTGAGTTTATCGAAGACAGCCTGATTACCCGCATTAACCTGATTCTAAAAGATGAAAAAGACACGCTGGCCCGCCTGCGGTTGATCGTACTTTTGGTGTTGGGTTTTGGTGAACGGAACCCTGGTCTGACGCGTATCCTCACCGGGCACGCGCTGATGTTTGAGCAAGATCGCCTGCAGGATCGCATCAACCAGCTTTTTGAACGCATTGAGGTTCAGCTGCGCCAGGTTATGCGTGAAAAGAAAATGCGCGAAGGCGAAGGGTTTAGCACCGATGAATCCTTGCTGGCGAGCCAGCTACTGGCTTTCTGTGAAGGAATGCTGTCACGATTTGTGAGAAGTGATTTCCGCTATCTGCCTACGGATGATTTTGATACCCGCTGGCCGCTCATTGCTGCTCAGCTTTACTAGTCAATAAGGGCCGGAAGGCCCTTATTTATTTTCCGACTTAGACGCCGAACTCTTCGCGATATTTACGCACTGCAGCCAGCTTGTCCGCCATTTCTGGCTTCTCTTCCAGGTAAGAAATCAGGTCTTTGAGCGTAATGATCGAAATGACTTTGCACTGATAGTCGCGCTCAACTTCCTGAATGGCGGAGATATCCGCACGGCCACGCTCCTGTCGGTCGAGAGAAATAAGCACCCCGGCAAGGCTCGCACCGTTCGCGGCAATGATCTCCATTGACTCACGAATAGCGGTCCCAGCCGTTATCACGTCGTCCACCAGCATAACGCGGCCCTGAAGCGCACTGCCCACCAAATTACCGCCTTCGCCATGATCTTTCGCTTCTTTGCGGTTAAAGCAGTAAGGCACATCGCGCTCGTGATGCTCAGCCAGTGCCACCGCGGTCGTTGTCGCGATAGGAATACCTTTATAAGCCGGGCCAAAGAGCAGATCAAAATCGATGCCGGAGTCCATCAGAGCGGCAGCATAGAAACGCCCTAATAACGCCAGATCGCGCCCGGTATTAAACAGCCCGGCGTTGAAGAAATAGGGGCTAGTGCGCCCGGATTTCAGCGTGAATTCGCCAAACTTGAGTACCTGTTTGTTAAGCGCAAACTCAATAAACTGGCGCTGATACGGTTTCATGGATTTGCTCCTTAGCATTGTGACACGGACATAAAAAAAGCGACTTCTCAGTCGCTTTTAAAAAATTAATTTTCTAACGCCGCCTTCTGCGACGCGATGATGGAATCAATGCCCCCTCGAGCCAACGCCAGTAGCGCCAGTAACTCTTCGTGGGAGAACGGCTCACCTTCCGCAGTACCCTGCACCTCAATCATGCGCCCGTCTTCCATCATGACAACATTCATGTCGGTTTCGGCTGCCGAGTCTTCGACATATTCCAGATCGCAGAGAGCTTCACCGTTGACGATACCAACGGAAACCGCCGCAACCATCCCTTTCATAGGATTAGTTTTCAGTTTGCCAGAAGCGACCAGACCGTTTAACGCATCGGCCAGCGCTACACAGGCACCGGTGATGGACGCGGTGCGAGTGCCGCCGTCGGCCTGCAGAACGTCGCAGTCCAGGGTGATGGTGAATTCACCCAATGCTTTTAGGTCCACCGCTGCGCGTAGTGAACGGGCGATGAGACGTTGAATCTCGAGAGTACGGCCACCTTGTTTGCCTTTTGCCGCTTCACGGGCATTACGGCTATGGGTTGCACGCGGCAGCATGCCGTATTCAGCGGTGATCCAGCCCTGACCCTGGCCTTTCAGAAAGCGAGGCACGCCTTCTTCAAGGGTCGCGGTGCACAACACTTTGGTATCACCGAACTCGACAAGCACGGAACCTTCAGCGTGTTTAGTGTAATGACGGGTCAGGGTAACTGGGCGCACTTGTTCGGCGCTACGACCTGATGGACGCATGGGCTTTTCTCCGGCTAAAACGAATGTGGCTGCGCATTATACGGACTTCAGGCGCTTATTCCTATCCTGCAAGACCCCTGATGGCTATAATCCCCCCATACATTAGCTGAAAACGGGTACGTACTATGATCCGCAGTATGACCGCCTACGCCCGGCGTGAAGTAAAAGGTGAATGGGGCTCCGCCTCCTGGGAATTACGCTCGGTAAACCAGCGCTATCTCGAAACGTATATCCGCATGCCGGAACAGTTCCGCAGTCTTGAGCCTGTTGCTCGTGAGCGAATTCGCAACCGCCTCACCCGCGGAAAAATTGAGTGCAACCTGCGCTTTGAGCCCGATGCCCGTTCACAAGGATCGCTGATTCTTAATGAAAAGCTGGCTAAGCAGCTGGTTGAGGCCGCTAACTGGGTCAAAATGCAAAGCGATGAAGGTGAAATCAACCCGGTTGATATTCTACGCTGGCCAGGCGTGATGGCCGCTCAGGAGCAGGATCTTGATGCGATTACCGCTGAAATCCTTTCCGCCCTTGATGGCGCCCTGGACGACTTTATTGTTGCCCGTGAAACCGAAGGTCAGGCCCTGAAAGGGCTGATTGAACAACGCCTGGAAGGCGTCAGCGCCGAAGTGGTTAAAGTCCGTGCTCAAATGCCAGAAGTAGTGAAATGGCAGCGCGAGCGCCTGGTTAACAAGCTGGAAGAGGCCGAAGTTCAGCTTGAGAACAACCGCCTTGAACAAGAACTGGTGCTGATGGCACAGCGCATTGACGTCGCGGAAGAGCTGGACCGTCTGGAAGCCCACGTCAAAGAGACCTACAACATCCTGAAAAAGAAAGAAGCCGTTGGTCGTCGCCTCGACTTTATGATGCAGGAGTTTAACCGCGAGTCGAATACTCTGGCCTCCAAGTCTATCAATGCCGACGTGACCAATTCAGCTATCGAGCTGAAAGTTCTGATCGAGCAGATGCGCGAACAGATTCAGAATATCGAATAGCGTGACATAAGCCTGCGTTCAGCAGGCTTTTTCTTTTGATGCGTACTAGGTATACGCCAATAGCTGCTCCGCAGTGATAAGCCTCATCTTTTCAAGCTGAATAGCTACCGCTCTCGGAGAACGTTCAAACTCATCCCCCAGGGTTTCGATAGCGCCAGTTTGCTCAAATCGCTCTGCAAGAATCAGTTTCTCTTCTTCGGCCCAGGGAAAGTGAGACTTAGCCGGACGTCCTTCGGCAAGGTTACGCTGCTGTCTCTCCTCAGGGGTTAGCCTGGGCTTTTTCTGTTTTTCCGGGCTCACCGACAGCTCCTCAGCCAGGGCAAACAGCGCTCTTATCGCTTCCGGCTTATTGGCTGTTGATTTAGCGCCAAGCACCTCTCCAGTTTCTGGATTGACGCCATTTGCTAGCGCTTTTAACATCGCCGATATTTTCATTGCGCCTCCTTAAATACTTCTACTAATCCATTTAATTTGAAAAGAACCTGACAACCCATAAATATAAAGGACAAGTTTTATATTTTGGATAAATAAAACTAATCCATATTCATTCAGCTTAGAAAATCTCAATCGTGACATAGTGCACAAAACGTTACCCTCTGCCGGTATTCTGAGGGGACAAATATGCTTCTACACATTCTTTATTTGATTGGTATTACGGCGGAAGCCATGACCGGGGCCCTGGCCGCCGGGCGTCGTCGCATGGATACGTTTGGCGTCATTATTATCGCCACTGCCACGGCGCTGGGCGGCGGTTCTGTTCGCGATATTCTGCTGGGCCACTATCCCCTCGGCTGGGTGAAACACCCTGAGTACGTAGTGATTGTTGCCGTTGCGGCAGTACTCACAACCATCATGGCTCCCGTAATGCCGCACCTACGCAAACTCTTTTTGGTACTGGATGCGCTGGGTCTCGTTGTCTTTTCTATTATCGGTGCGCAGGTTGCTTTGGATATGGGCGAAGGCCCAATCATTGCGACCATTGCCGCCGTTGTCACCGGCGTCTTTGGCGGTGTGCTGAGAGATATGTTCTGCAAACGAATTCCCCTCGTGTTCCAGAAAGAACTGTACGCTGGTATCGCCTTTGCTTCAGCCGTGCTGTATATCGCGCTGCAGCACTACGTCAGCAGCCATGACGTCGTGGTTATAGCAACCTTATTGTTCGGCTTTAGCTCTCGGCTACTGGCACTGCGTCTGCGGCTTGGTCTACCTGTATTCCATTACAAACACGCCGATCACTGATGACCAAAACCCGGGATGTTATGCTGGCCAAGGAAGGCGGCCAGGGCAATCACCTGTGGATGCTTCATAAAATCGACTAACTGACTTGCCCGCTTAGCTCCCACACCGGGTAAAGTTTGCCATCGGGATTGATCCCAGTCGCCAAGCTGCTGCCAGTGCTTGTCTTTAAGAACGGCATGCGAACTTCGCGGCAGCGGCATCCCTAAGGCCAATACCCAGCGGATAAACGGCTGTTTTCGGGACAGAGAAAACTGATGCCATAACAGCTCGGCTTTTTTCACTGAAATTCCCGGTAAACCAGACAGAATTGTCTTGTTCAAATCCAGCCATGAAAAAACGTGCTGAAAGCGTGACGTCATGTGTAAATGGCGCCAGGTGCTTTGACTAACGCCAGCCAAATCCAGAACTTGCTTTTGGCTCATCCCCGTCAGACGGGCAATAAATTGTTCTGCGCATTCAGATGAAGCATAAAGACAAGTCACCGGTGTAAAAGCCACCATTTCCGGTATGGATGAGTCTCGCTGGCTGACGCGCCAGACGACTTCGTCTATCCGAGGTATTCCCTGTCCCGCCAGACTTATTTTTACTTTATCACCGGCCACAACATCCCATTCCTGCCAGCGCTTTAGTGAACCGATATTCACTCGTCGAACACGTTTATCGTCGAGCTGAACCTCTTCCAATTCAAGCACGACGGACACCTTACCCGTTCGCCCTACGGCAAAATCAACGTTATGGACCACGGCGATTTGCTCAGCAGGAGGATATTTCCACGCGATGGCCCACTCCCCCTGCCCCGGCTGCCAGAATTTAGCCTCGGGTTCACGTTCCTGACGAATCACAATGCCATCCGTGACAAAGGGAAGAGACTGGCGAAACCACCCCTCACGTAAGCGGGCAATTTCATCAATGTTTGTTACAGGCCGGGACCATAGAGCCGTCAGAGAAAACCCGGCATCACGCAATATACTGCCTTTTTCAGCATGGCTTTTGGGGCCATCTGGCCATGCCCAGATAAAAATGCCCAGCGCGTCTGGATCGCTAACCACCCCGGTACGAAGCATTTCCCCGGCAACTTTAGATCTCGCATTCACACCTCCAGCCAGGCTTTGAATATGGCCTTCCCGTTTCAGGAAAAGCTCGCCTTGCAGCACGCTGTTCGCAAGAGGTCCGGCAAGATGAAGGGGTATGGCATCAATACCGGCAGCTTTATGCGTCCAGTCCTCTCCTTTAATGCCATTGCCACGGCTTAGCATTTTCACCAGCCGCCCTTGTTGATAGACCAGTGTGATAGCCACCCCATCTACTTTGGGCTGTACCCATAAGTTCTGTCGGCCTGCAGCCCATAGCTCGACTGCACGTTTATCCGGTAACTTTTTCAGCCCTGTATGCGCAACAGGATGAGACGAGTTTCCTGCTGCTCCCATCCTTGCAGACTCTGCCTCTTGCCCCTGTTTAATGCAGCGCCTCCAGACAGACAGTGTCTCCTTTAAGTCATCGTAAACGGCATCGCTCACCAAACTTTTTCCCCGCTGGTAATAGGCGTCATCCCAGAGGGATAGCTGGTGCGTAAGGCGTTCAATCTCCTTCTGTGTTCTGACATCAGACCATGCTGGACACGATGCCATTACCGTTGATGAAACCCCCAGTAAAATGACAAAAACTGCTAACGCGACCCCTTTCATACCACCCTCCATTTCCTTTCTCCGGGGAGGTATAACCGTGTCCAGCATCAATCGCGAGCATGAAAGATCCTGCGTACGAGATACGTCCCTAAAAACTAATCTCGTTGCATCGAGAATGACAAAAAGGTGGAAAACATCGCGTAAAACACGAGAAAAAACGTACCTGGCAATGACAAAACCTACGTACTGGGGCAGCGGTGTGTATAATATGCCGGTAGACGCTCTTCCCTTTATGCATACCGATTAAGTTAGAACTCATGGCTCAAGGCACGCTTTATATTGTTTCCGCTCCAAGTGGCGCGGGTAAATCCAGCCTCATCCAGGCTTTGTTAAAGACGCAACCGCTGTATGACACCCAGGTTTCCATCTCGCACACCACTCGCGGTGAACGCCCAGGTGAAAATCACGGGGAACATTACTTCTTTGTCAGCAAAGACGAATTCCAGCAGATGATCGCTGAAGACGCTTTTCTTGAGCACGCGGAAGTATTTGGTAACTACTACGGTACATCCCGCCAGGCGATCGAAAATGTGCTGGCGACCGGCGTAGATGTGTTTTTAGATATCGACTGGCAGGGTGCAGAGCAAATTCGTAAGAAAATGCCGCAATCCCGCAGTATCTTTATTCTGCCGCCGTCAAAAGACGAGCTGGACCGGCGCCTGCGTGGTCGCGGTCAGGATAGCGAAGAGGTGATTGCAAAACGCATGGCGCAAGCCGTTGCAGAAATGAGTCACTATGCGGAGTATGATTACCTTATCGTTAATGATGACTTCGACACTGCCCTGTCTGATTTAAAGATAATCATTCGTGCCGAGCGTCTACGAATGGGTCGCCAAAAGATGCGACATGACGCTTTAATCAGCAAACTATTGGCAGACTGACACCAGTTTCAGTATCATGCCCAGTCATTTCTTCACCTGTGGAGCATTTTAATTATGGCACGCGTAACCGTTCAGGACGCTGTAGAGAAAATTGGTAACCGTTTTGACCTGGTACTTGTGGCCGCGCGTCGCGCTCGTCAGATGCAGGTTGGCGGTAAAGATCCGCTGGTACCGGAAGAAAACGATAAAACGACCGTTATCGCACTGCGTGAAATCGAAGAAGGGTTGATCACCAACCAGATTCTCGATGTTCGTGAGCGCCAGGAACAGCAAGAGCAGGAAGCCGCAGAACTGCAGGCCGTGACTGCTATTGCTGAAGGTCGTCGTTAATTAGCCTGCGGGTAGCCCTTGTATCTGTTTGAAAGCCTGAATCAGCTGATTCAAAACTATCTGCCAGAGGAGCAAATTAAGCGCCTCCGGCAGGCATACCTTGTCGCACGTGATGCTCACGAGGGACAAACACGTTCAAGCGGTGAACCCTATATCACCCATCCCGTCGCCGTTGCCTGTATCCTGGCCGAGATGAAACTCGACCATGAAACGCTAATGGCAGCGCTTCTGCATGACGTGATTGAAGACACCCCGGCCACCTACCAGGATATGGAACAGCTGTTTGGCAAAAGCGTTGCCGAACTGGTGGAAGGGGTTTCTAAGCTAGATAAACTGAAGTTCCGCGATAAGAAAGAGGCTCAGGCCGAAAACTTCCGCAAAATGATCATGGCGATGGTGCAGGATATTCGCGTCATTTTGATCAAGCTTGCCGACCGCACGCACAATATGCGCACGCTTGGGTCATTGCGCCCAGATAAACGCCGCCGTATTGCCCGTGAAACCCTCGAAATTTATAGCCCACTCGCTCACCGTCTCGGTATTCATCACCTGAAAACCGAACTGGAAGAGCTTGGCTTTGAAGCGCTTTATCCGAACCGCTACCGCGTTATTAAAGAAGTGGTAAAAGCGGCGCGAGGTAACCGCAAAGAGATGATTCAAAAAATCCTCTCTGAAATCGACGGGCGTCTTCAGGAGGCAGGCATTGCCTGCCGCGTTAGCGGTCGCGAAAAGCACCTTTACTCCATTTACTGCAAGATGACGCTCAAAGAACAGCGTTTCCATTCGATCATGGATATCTACGCGTTTCGCGTCATTGTCCATGACATGGATACCTGCTATCGCGTCCTCGGGCAGATGCACAGCCTCTATAAACCTCGTCCAGGGCGGGTGAAAGACTATATCGCCATCCCGAAAGCGAACGGCTATCAGTCCCTGCACACCTCAATGATTGGGCCGCACGGCGTCCCGGTTGAAGTGCAAATCCGTACTGAAGACATGGATCAGATGGCGGAAATGGGGGTTGCTGCGCACTGGGCTTATAAAGAGCAAGGCGAAAGCAGCACGACGGCACAAATCCGCGCTCAGCGCTGGATGCAAAGCCTGCTGGAGCTACAGCAAAGCGCCGGTAGTTCATTTGAATTCATCGAGAGCGTAAAATCCGATCTGTTCCCGGATGAGATTTACGTTTTCACCCCGGAAGGCCGCATTGTAGAGCTGCCCGCAGGTGCAACGCCGGTGGACTTCGCCTACGCGGTACATACCGATATCGGTCACGCCTGCGTAGGCGCTCGCGTCGATCGCCAGCCTTACCCGCTTTCACAGTCGTTGACCAGCGGGCAGACTATCGAAATCATCACCGCACCCGGGGCGCGTCCAAACGCCGCATGGCTTAATTTTGTTGTCAGTTCCAAAGCTCGCGCCAAAATTCGCCAAATGCTGAAAAATCTGAAGCGTGATGATTCCGTCAGTTTAGGGCGTCGCCTGCTCAACCATGCGCTCGGTGGCAGCCGTAAACTGGCTGAAATTCCTGCCGAAAATCTCCAGCGTGAACTGGACCGCATGAAGCTTGCGTCACTTGACGACCTGCTGGCCGAAATTGGCCTCGGGAACGCAATGAGCGTCGTCGTGGCGAAAAACCTGCAAGGGGAATCACCGGTTGCTGCTCAGTCAGGCACAGCGCCTTCAGCAAATCACAGCAACTTGCCAATCAAAGGTGCAGACGGCGTTCTGATTACCTTTGCCAAGTGCTGCCGCCCAATTCCGGGAGATCCTATCGTCGCTCACGTCAGCCCAGGTAAAGGGCTGGTTATCCACCATGAGTCTTGTCGAAACATTCGTGGCTACCAGAAAGAGCCCGAGAAGTTTATGGCCGTGGAATGGGATAAAGAGATCGAGCAAGAGTTTATCACCGAGATCAAGGTGGACATGTTTAACCACCAGGGTGCGCTGGCAAACCTGACCGCGGCAATAAACACTGCGGGCTCTAACATCCAGAGCCTGAACACCGAAGAGAAAGACGGCCGCGTATACAGCGCCTTCATTCGCCTGACAGCCCGGGATCGCGTCCATCTGGCGAACATCATGCGCAAGATTCGCGTGATGCCGGATGTGATTAAAGTGACCCGCAACAGAAACTAGAGTTATGAATCCTCAACGTTATGCGCGTATTTGCGAGATGCTCGCCAGACGCCAGCCGGACCTGACCGTTTGTATGGAGCAGGTGCACAAGCCCCATAACGTCTCCGCCATCATCCGTACCGCCGACGCCGTAGGCGTGCATGAAGTGCACGCCGTTTGGCCAGGAAGCCGTATGCGCACCATGGCGTCTTCCGCCGCAGGAAGTAATTCCTGGGTTCAAGTCAAAACACACAAAACTATCGGCGAAGCCGTCCGGCAGCTCAAAAGCGGCGGCATGCAAATTCTGGCGACTCATCTTTCCGATAAAGCCGTCGACTTCCGTGAGATAGATTACACTCGCCCCACCTGCATTCTGATGGGTCAGGAAAAAACCGGCATTACCGAAGAGGCGCTCGCGCTTGCCGATCAGGACATCATTATTCCTATGATCGGTATGGTGCAATCCCTGAACGTGTCCGTCGCCTCGGCGCTGATTTTGTACGAAGCCCAGCGCCAGCGCCAAAACGCAGGCATGTATCAGCGTGAAAACAGTACGTTACCGGAAGCTGAGCAGCAGAGACTGCTGTTTGAAGGTGGTTATCCTGTGCTGGCGAACGTTTCCCGCCGGAAAGGCTTACCGTACCCACATGTGAATCAGCAGGGTGAGATAGAAGCTGATGCCGCATGGTGGGCCACGATGCAGTCGGCGAAATAAGCCATGAAAGGCCGCCTGCTGGATGCCATACCGCTAAGCACGCTTGCCGGAGTAGGCGCCAGCCAGAGCGGAAAGCTGGCCAAAATAGGCCTGCATACCATCCAGGATCTGCTGCTGCACCTGCCGCTTCGCTACGAAGACCGTACCCATCTTTACCCCATTAACGACCTTCAGGCGGGCCTGTACGCCACGGTGGAAGGCGAAGTGCTGAACAGCAATATCACCTTCGGCGGACGCCGGATGATGACCTGCCAGATTAGCGACGGCACCGGCATTCTCACGATGCGTTTCTTCAATTTCAACGCCGCGATGAAAAACAGCCTTTCTGCCGGCAAGCGCGTGCTCGCCTACGGTGAAGCCAAACGTGGCAAATACGGTGCCGAGATGTTCCACCCTGAATACCGCATTCAGGGCGACCTCAGTACGCCGGATCTGCAGGAAACGCTCACGCCGGTTTACCCGACGACCGAGGGAATCCGCCAGGCTACGCTACGTAAGTTGACCGATCAGGCACTCGAGCTGCTGGATACCTGCGCAATTACCGAACTTCTGCCCGCCGAACTGAGTCAGGGCATGATGAGCCTGCCGGAGGCATTACGCACCTTGCACAGGCCGCCGCCGGACATGAAACTGGCCGATCTGGATACCGGTAAACACCCGGCTCAGCAGAGATTAATCCTCGAAGAGCTACTTGCCCATAATCTGAGTATGCTGGCGCTACGAGCCGGGGCACAGCGCTATCATGCGCTACCGCTGGTTAATCACGACGCACTAAAAAACCAGTTACTTGCTGCCCTGCCCTTTAAGCCTACCGGAGCTCAGGAGCGAGTCGTCGCAGAAATAGAACGAGATATGGCGCTGGACGTACCTATGATGCGTCTGGTGCAGGGCGACGTAGGTTCCGGTAAAACGCTGGTTGCCGCCCTGGCAGCCCTTCGTGCTATCGCACACGGTAGGCAGGTTGGCCTGATGGCCCCCACAGAATTGCTGGCTGAGCAACACGCCAATAACTTCCGTCAGTGGTTTGAACCATTAGGTATCGAGGTAGGCTGGCTGGCCGGGAAGCAAAAAGGCAAAGCCCGGATTGCGCAACAGGAAGCCATTGCCAGCGGCCAGGTTTCGATGGTGGTTGGCACTCACGCTATTTTCCAGGAGCAGGTTCAGTTTGCCGGGCTGGCGCTGGTTATCATTGATGAGCAGCACCGTTTTGGCGTGCATCAACGCCTGGCGCTGTGGGAAAAAGGTCAGATTCAGGGCTTCCATCCTCATCAGCTGATCATGACCGCAACGCCGATTCCACGCACGCTGGCGATGACTGCCTATGCTGACCTCGATACCTCAGTCATCGATGAATTGCCGCCGGGACGAACGCCAGTCACTACCGTGGCAATAGCGGACACCCGCCGCAGCGAGATAATTGAGCGAGTACGCAACGCCTGCCGCGACGAAAAACGTCAGGCATACTGGGTTTGTACGCTGATTGAAGAGTCTGAACTGCTGGAAGCCCAGGCTGCGGAAGTGACCTGGGAAGAGCTAAAAACCGCCCTCCCGGAGCTTAACGTTGGTCTGGTACACGGACGCATGAAGCCACAGGAAAAACAGGCGGTAATGCAGGCCTTCAAGCAGGGCGAACTGCATCTTCTGGTCGCCACCACGGTGATTGAAGTCGGCGTGGATGTGCCCAACGCCAGCCTGATGATCATCGAAAATCCTGAGCGTTTAGGGCTTGCGCAACTCCACCAGCTCCGCGGCCGTGTTGGCCGTGGCGCCGTGGCCTCTCACTGCGTGCTGCTGTATAAATCCCCGCTATCCAAAACGGCACAGCTTCGCCTGCAGGTGCTGAGAGACAGTAATGATGGTTTTGTGATCGCGCAAAAAGACCTGGAGATCCGCGGGCCTGGCGAGCTGCTAGGAACTCGCCAGACGGGTAACGCAGAATTCAAAGTGGCCGATCTGCTGCGGGACCAGGGAATGATCCCGCAGGTTCAGCGCCTGGCGCGCCACATCCACGAACGCTATCCTGAACAGGCTAAGGCGCTGATCGAACGCTGGATGCCGGAAACCGAGCGTTACTCCAACGCTTAAGCAAACAGCGGTAGCATCAGGAACAGCTTGATCACCACCGCATTCACGATGTCGATAAAGAACGCCCCCACCATCGGCACCACCAAAAATGCCATATGCGACGGACCAAATCGCTCGGTAATCGCCTGCATATTAGCAATCGCCGTCGGTGTGGCGCCCATGCCAAAACCACAGTGACCGGCGGCCAGCACCGCCGCATCGTAGTTTTTGCCCATCAAACGCCAGGTAACAAAGATAGCGTACAGCGCCATAAACAACGTTTGTACGGCCAGAATAGCCAGCATCGGTAACGCCAGAGAGGCCAGTTCCCAAAGTTTAAGGCTCATTAACGCCATTGCCAGGAACAGCGAAAGGCTGACGTTGCCCAGTACGGAAACCGCCCGTTCGAAGACACGATAGAAACCCACGGCCGCGAGCAAATTACTGAGAATCACGCCAATAAACAGCACGCAGACAAACGTCGGCAGCTCAAAAGGTGTGCCCTGCAATAACCCAGCAACGACACGCCCTATCGTCAGGCAGATAGCAATCAGGGCGATGGTTTCAATCATCACCAAAGAGGTAATGACCCGCCCGACATCTGGCTTTTCAAACGCGCCTGGGATCTCGTTGTCTTCAGGCGCACCATTCGGCGTAGACGAATGTTTAACCAGGTAGCGGGCAACCGGGCCACCAATTAAACCGCCCAGCACCAGGCCAAAAGTCGCACAGGCCATAGCGACTTCCGTCGCATTCTGGAAACCATAGCGTTCGGTAAAGAGTTTGCCCCAGGCTGCACCGGTACCGTGCCCGCCGGACAACGTTATCGAACCTGCCAGCAGCCCCATCAGCGGATCGAGCCCCAACATGCTGGCCATACCGATGCCAATGGCGTTCTGCATGACCAGTAGCCCAACGACGATAAACAGGAAAATCCCCACCACTTTCCCGCCTTTGCGCAAACTGGCGATATTCGCATTCAGGCCGATTGTGGCAAAGAAAGCGAGCATCAAAGGATCTTTGAGGCTCATATCAAACTCAATTTCCCAGCCCATGCTCTTTTTCAGGACAAGCAGGGCTATCGCCACCAGCAGCCCACCGGCCACGGGTTCAGGAATAGTGTATTTTTTGAGGAAAGGGACCGAGTGGACCATTTTACGCCCCAGAAGCAGCACTAACGTGGCGGCCACCAGGGTAGAAAGGGTATCAAGATGAAACATTGCAGGGCTCCTTTTATTGCGCATCCATCATTCGCGCTTAATTATCCTTCGCTGTTATTTCCTTCATGGATGAAATCAGCCGGCGCATTTTAACCAAAAAATGCGCCTTCGTTATAACTAATGCTCAATTCATGACATTTCGCTCTTATCCCATCAGGCTAGCAATCGTTTGCTTTTGCCGTTCAGTCCGTTAAAATCAGCGCTTTTCCAGCCATGAGATCGTCACTGATGTCCGTGAATGCCGTAGAGTCAGATAATGCGCAACCGGTTGCGCAGACTCGCCCGAGCGAACTAATTTATCGCCTTGAAGACCGCCCGCCGCTGCCACAAACCCTTTTTGCCGCCTGCCAACACCTGCTGGCGATGTTTGTGGCTGTGATTACACCGGCATTGTTAATTTGCCAGGCGTTGGGGTTACCGGCATCGGACACACAGCACATTATCAGCATGTCTTTGTTTGCCTCTGGCGTGGCTTCGATTATTCAAATCAAAGCCTGGGGTCCAGTAGGTTCAGGTTTGCTGTCGATTCAGGGCACCAGCTTTAACTTTGTCTCTCCGCTGATTATGGGCGGCATGGCGCTGAAAAATGGCGGTGCGGACGTGCCGACGATGATGGCGGCACTCTTTGGCACGCTGATGCTTGCCAGCTGCACGGAAATGCTGATTTCACGCGTGCTGCATCTTGCTCGTCGTATCATCACTCCTCTGGTTTCCGGCGTGGTGGTCATGATTATCGGTCTGTCCCTGATTCAGGTTGGGCTGACCTCTATCGGCGGTGGCTATGGCGCCATGGCCGATCACACTTTCGGCGCACCGAAAAATCTGCTGCTGGCAGGCGCAGTTCTGCTGGTTATTATCCTGCTGAACCGCCAGCGTAATCCTTACCTGCGCGTAGCGTCCCTGGTCATCGCGATGGCCGTGGGCTATCTGCTCGCCTGGGCTCTGGACATGCTGCCAGCCACGACTCAGGCCGCGAACACCGACCTCATCATGGTTCCTACGCCGCTGTATTACGGACTTGGCATCGACTGGAGCCTGCTGATCCCGCTGATGCTGGTGTTTATGGTGACTTCGCTGGAAACCATCGGCGACATCACAGCCACCTCCGACGTCTCCGAACAGCCCGTTTCCGGCCCGCTGTACATGAAACGCCTGAAGGGCGGCGTACTGGCTAACGGTCTGAATTCCTGCGTTTCTGCCGTGTTCAATACCTTTCCGAATTCCTGCTTTGGCCAGAACAACGGGGTTATTCAATTGACCGGCGTTGCCAGCCGCTATGTGGGCTTTGTTGTCGCCCTGATGCTGATCGTGCTGGGCCTGTTCCCGGCAGTAAGCGGCTTTGTACAGCATATTCCTGAACCTGTTCTCGGCGGCGCAACGATTGTGATGTTCGGCACCATTGCCGCTTCCGGGGTGCGTATCGTCTCCCGCGAGCCGCTGAACCGCCGCGCGATTATGATCATCGCCCTGTCGCTCGCCGTTGGCCTTGGCGTGTCCCAGCAGCCACTGATCCTTCAGTTCGCGCCTGACTGGCTGAAAACCCTACTCTCTTCGGGCATTGCTGCCGGTGGGATCACGGCCATCGTGCTTAATCTGATTTTCCCGCCAGAAAAAGAGTAACGCCCATACGCGCCGGCAATGATTTTTTGCCGGCGCGAAATCTCCTTTGACAATCCCCTCCTTGAGCTACAGCGGTAAATCGGGCATAACACCCTTAGCGAAACTGAAAGGGGTGGAAGGCAATGAAATTCCTCGGAAAGCTGGTTCTTATCCTGTTGGGCCTTGTGATACTGGCGCTGGTTGCCTTTTACATCCTGCTGCAAACCCGCTGGGGCGCGGGCCAAATCAGCAGTTGGGTGAATGAAAAAACGAGCTACCACCTCTCTTTCAATGAGATGGCGCATGACTGGTCTTCGCCCACCCATCTGGTGTTCCATAACGTTACTTTTGGCCGCACCGGCCAGCCCGCGACTCTGGTCGCGAAGAGCGTGGATATTGGCCTGAGTACGCGCCAGTTTTCTCAGCCTCTCTATGTCGACACTATTTTGCTCCAGCAAGGGACGTTAAATCTCAGCGCAAATGCGGTTCCACTCCCGCTTGAGGCAGATAAGCTGCAGTTGCAGGATATGGCGATTAACAGCCCGGATAGCGAGTGGAATCTCAGCGCCCAGCGCGTTGAAGGCGGCGTGGCCCCCTGGCTGCCGCAGGCCGGAAAAGTGCTGGGTAACAAGGCCACTATCGCTTTCAGCGCAGGTTCTCTGACGCTCAACGGGATTAACGCCAGCAACGTCCTGCTGCAAGGGACGCTGGATAATGAACAGGTCACGCTGACCACTATCGGGGCGGACGTTGCTCGCGGCTCGCTGACGGGTAATGCCCACCGCAACGCCGACGGCTCATGGCAGGTGGGCAGCCTGCGCCTCAATGACATTCGCCTTCAAACGGCAAAATCACTCACCGATTTTCTTGCGCCAGTAACATCTGTTCCCTCGTTAACTATCGATCGCCTTGAAATAACCGATGCACGACTGGAAGGGAAAGAGTGGGCGGTAAGCGACCTTGCCCTTAGCCTGCGGAATCTGTCGCTGGCGAACGGGGGATGGCAAAGCGATGACGGCCAGCTGTCGATGAACGCCAGCGAATTCATTAACGGTTCGCTGCATTTGCAGGATCCGATCGTGAACGTCGATTTTGCCCCGGCAGGTGCCACGCTCCGGCAATTTAGTTCGCGCTGGGAGGGAGGCCTGGTTCGAGCTTCCGGGCAATGGTTGCGCGACGGTAATCAAGCGGTGATGGATGAAGTGGTCGTAGGCGGGCTGGAATACACGCTCCCGTCCAACTGGAAGGCCCTGTGGATGGAGAAACTGCCTGACTGGTTGAACAGCGTTACGGTGAAAAAGTTTTCGGCAAACCGTAATCTGGTTATCGATATCGACCCAGACTGGCCATTCCAGTTCACCGGGCTGGATGGCACCGCCACGAATATCCAGCTGGCACGAGATCATCAGTGGGGTATTTGGTCCGGCAATGCCTCGTTTAATGCCGCGGCGGCCACCTTTAACCGCATTGACGTGCGGCGCCCGTCGCTGTCGCTGACGGCGAACCAGAGCCAGATCGCGATCACGGAGCTAAGTGCGTTCGCGGGTGAAGGCTTACTGGAAGCCAGGGCAAACGTAAGCCAGACGCCTCTGCGTGCGGTGAGCGTTAGCCTGAAGGGCCAGAGCGTGCCGGTGAATGTGTTGCACGCCTGGGGCTGGCCTGCTCTGCCGCTCGAGGGGAACGGAAATCTGCAGCTTTCGGCGACCGGGCAGGTGGCCGCAGGCACTGCGCTGAAGCCCACCGTAAATGGCACCTTGCAGGCCACCAGCGCCAGTGGGCAACAGATTCAACAGACTATGCGTAACGGAGATGTGCCCGGCGCGTAGCTTGTATCCTAACCTATTCCTCTTCGTTTCCGCCCTCTTCCAGAGGGCCGAACGGCTTAGCTGGCAGCACCAGATAGACGCCTTCAAACACCGCGCCGGGCGTGTCATTGCCGTAAAGCTCGACTTCAAGCGCTACGCGAGCTTTGCGGCCCCGGGCCAGCCTGTCCAGATCGCCACTCAGCGACCCCAGGTCAGCCGTAGCCCCCGGTTTTCCGGTGATCGGTTTGCTATAACGGATATGGGCATCGGCCAGAATAATCGTCCCGCCGAGATGCCGCTCACGCAGCATCAGCCAGATAAGCCCCCAGCCGGTTAACGTGGCCAGCGAGAACAAACTCCCCGCGAAGAGCGTGTGGTGCGGGTTTTGGTTGCCCGTTTCCGGCATCGTGGTGATAAATTTTTGCCCAGTGTACTGCTGAATACGCACGCCCATTTTCTCGCTCAGAGGAATATGTTCGTACCAGGCCTGTTGAAGCTGCCCGCACCAGTCGCCCCGATGCAAGATGTCATCAAGCGTAGCGACCGGCTTAATCATCAGGAAGTGGCGTACCGGCGTGGTTTGCGGGGTGGTGATTTCCCCTTGATTCACAAAGCCAAGCTTGGCAAAAAATGGAACGGCATCTTCACGTGCGCTACAGGTCACGCGCTTAACGCCTTCCTGGCGCGCCACGGACTCCAGCGCCATCGCCACCAGCGTCCCTAAGCCTTTATCCTGAACCGACGGGTGCACCGCCATAAAGCGAATCGCGGCTTCGTTATCGGCATTGATATAGAGGCGGCCCACGGCAACGGTATTGCCCTCTTCATCGACCACCATCTGATGATGCGCCATTGCATCCCAGGCATCGCGCTCGGAACCTTTTGGCTGATGCAGCGGTTTGCGCAACATTTCCCAGCGGAACTGGTAATAACGATCTAGTTCTTCTTCTGTTTGTGGCACACGAAGGTGATACATACATTGTTCTCTCGTTGCGCGAGCCGGATGGCGAGGGTTACACCTGCAGCCAGAACGTCACCGGCCCGTCATTAATTAGCGAAACCTGCATATCGGCGGCGAAACGCCCGGTTGGGGCGTCGATACCTTGTTGTTTGCAGCGCTCGACAAAATATTCATAAAGGGCTTCAGCCTGCTGTGGCGCTGCGCCACCGGAGAAGCTCGGACGCATCCCGCGTTCCGTGTCCGCCGCCAGCGTAAATTGAGACACCACCAGCAGGCTGCCGCCCGCCTGCTGGACGTTCAGGTTCATCTTGCCCTGCTCGTCGCTGAAAATTCGATACCCTAATACACGCTCGCACAGGCGATTGGCTTTCTGTTCGTTGTCTTCTTTTTCGACACCCAGCAACACCAAAAGTCCGGGACCAATTTCACCCGTCACTTCACCCTCCACGGTGACGCTGGCACGGGTAACACGCTGAATTAATGCAATCATTGTTCTTCCAGTTCTTCCTGCTCTGCAGCCTGTTGCAATTTACGGTAGTCGCCCAACGAAGCGGTGATTTCCGCCCCCAGCAACACGATACACCAGGTCCAGTAGACCCAGACAAATAATATGGGGATCACCGCCAGCACGCCGTAAATCAACTGGTAAGAGGGGAACATGGTGATATAGAGGGCAAACCCCTTCTTACCCAGTTCAAACAGCAGCGCGGCAACCAGCGAGCCTATCATGGCGTCCTTTGCCCGCACGCTGGTCGTCGGCACCAGGCTGTAGAGCAGCCAGAACGCAAGCCAGGAAAGCAGCAGAGGAAAAATACGCAGGACTTCATCAAGCATGCTGTTGAGTTCTGAGGCCCAGCGTAGAGAAAGGAGGTAAGAGCTTATCGCCAGGCTGGCCCCGGCCAGCAGCGGCCCGAGCGTCAGGATCATCCAGTAAATGGCAAAGGAGTACACCTTTGGCCTCGCGCGCTTACTGCGCCAGATAGTGTTCAACGCGCTATCTACCGCATACATCAGCAGTAGCGAGGTGACGATCAGACCAATGGCCCCCACCGCCGTCATTCTGTTGGAGTTCGCGACAAACTGTTCGATGTAGCGCTGAATTACATCGCCAGTGGCGGGCATAAAATTGGCAAAAATGAAGTGGCGCAGCTGAACGCTGATATCGGCAAACATCGGGAAGGCGGCAAACAGCGCAAAGACAACCGCCACCAGCGGCACCAGAGACAGCAATGACACATAGGCAAGGTTACCCGCCAGGGTCGTCATGTTGTCCTGGTCGATACGCTGCCACAGCAGTTTGCCCCAGGCCCAGAGAGGCCTGAGGCGATGCACAGTTTTACGGGGCACGCTTTTAATCATCCTTGTTTAGCAAACCAGTCGGGGATAGTTTGCTTGTCGATCACCTGAATGCTGGTGATGCCCAACGCTCGTGCACCGTGAATATTGTCGGCATTATCATCGAAGAATACGGCCTGATCGGCAGAGAAGCCTTCTTCCTCTAGCACCTTAAGGTAGATTTCCGCGTCCGGCTTGCGCATCCCCATTTCCTGGGAGAGGTAGATTTTATCGGCCGACTGCGCCACTTCCGGGTATTCATCAGGCCAGAAACCCGTATGCAGGCGGTTGGTGTTGGAAAGCACCACCACGCGATGCCCCTGCTCGCGCAGCTTCTGCATGACGCCAATGGTCTCTTTGCGCAGGCCAATGAAAATCGCCTGCCAGCCCGCGGCAAACTGCTCGTAGCTCAGCGCCACGTCCATCTCGTGGCATAAGCGTTCGGCAAACACTTCGTCCGTTATCTGCCCACGTTCATGCTGATGGAAGGTTTCTCCCATCGCGAAACTTTTCTGCAGGTTGGCTAACGGCACCCGGCTGTAATCGCTCCAGACGCCGAGCACGCGATTAAAGTCGATATCAACGATGACGTTACCTAAATCAAAGATATACAGCATGCGCACCTCCTTTCCGACATGGAGAAATAACTGTAGCGGGAAAGGCTGACTTTGACTATCAGAGGAAGGCGAGGTTGCGCATTCTAAGGCAGAAATAAAAAAGCCCCGCCTTTACAGGCAGGGCTTCAGCAGACTGCAGAAAAGAAACTTAAGCTTCTTTGCTACCACGACCCGCACGTTTACGGTCGTTTTCAGTCAGGTGGCGCTTACGGATACGCACGGACAGCGGGGTCACTTCAACCAGTTCGTCGTCATCGATGAACTCCAGAGCTTGCTCCAGGGTCATTTTCTGCGCAGGAACCAGGGTGGTCGCTTCGTCAGTACCGGAAGCACGCATGTTGGTCAGCTTCTTACCGGTCAGGCAGTTTACGGTCAGGTCGTTAGAACGACTGTGAATACCGATGATCTGGCCTTCGTAAACTTCAGCCCCGTGGCCCAGGAACAGCTTGCCGCGATCCTGCAGACCGAACAGCGCAAACGCAACCGCTTTACCCTGACCGTTGGAGATCAGTACGCCGTTCTGGCGCTGACCCACTTCGCCCTGACGAATATCGTCATAATGGCTGAAGGTGGAGTACAGCAGACCGGTACCGGAGGTCATGGTCATGAATTCGTTACGGAAGCCGATCAGACCACGGCTTGGGATAACGTAGTCAAGACGCACGCGACCTTTGCCGTCTGGATTCATGTTTTTCAGGTCGCCTTTACGCTCACCGAGCGCCTGCATCACGGAGCCCTGATGCTGCTCTTCGATATCCAGCGTCACGTTTTCGAACGGCTCTTGTTTACGGCCGTCGATTTCGCGGAAGATAACTTTCGGACGGGATACCGCCAGCTCGAAACCTTCACGACGCATGTTTTCGATCAGAACGGAGAGGTGCAGTTCACCACGACCGGAAACGCGGAATGCGTCCGCATCTTCGGTTTCTTCAACACGCAGCGCAACGTTGTGAACCAGCTCTTTGTTCAGACGATCCAGAATCTGACGAGAGGTCACGAACTTACCTTCTTTACCGCAGAACGGAGAGGTGTTGACGTTGAAGAACATGGAAACGGTTGGTTCATCAACGGACAGCGCCGGCAGCGCTTCAACATTTTGCGGGTCGCAAATGGTGTCGGAGATGTTCAGCTCGCCCAGGCCGGTGATAGCAATGATGTCGCCAGCTTCAGCTTCGGTAGACTCGATACGCTCCAGACCCAGGTGGGTCAGCACTTTACCGACTTTACCGTTACGGGTTTTCCCTTCGCTATCAATGATAGTGATCTGCTGGTTTGGCTTCACTTTACCGCGTTTGATACGGCCGATGCCGATAACACCAACGTAGTTGTTGTAGTCCAGCTGGGAAATTTGCATCTGCAGTGGACCGTCGAGGTCAACGTTCGGTGCCGGTACGCGATCGACAATGGCCTGGTACAGTGGCGTCATGTCCGCCGCCATATCATTGTGATCCATACCCGCGATGCCGTTCAGTGCGGATGCATAGATGATTGGGAAGTCGAGCTGTTCGTCGGTCGCATCAAGGTTAACGAACAGGTCGAAGACCTGATCCACAACCCAGTCAGGACGCGCGCCAGGGCGGTCAACTTTGTTGATAACCACGATCGGCTTCAAACCATGGGCAAACGCCTTCTTGGTTACGAAGCGCGTCTGCGGCATTGGGCCATCCATTGCGTCAACCACCAGCAGAACGGAGTCAACCATTGACATTACGCGCTCAACTTCACCACCGAAGTCGGCGTGTCCTGGGGTATCAACGATGTTGATACGATAGTCATTCCATTTGATGGCGGTGTTTTTAGCGAGGATGGTAATCCCACGCTCTTTCTCCAGGTCATTGGAGTCCATCACGCGTTCAGTGGCTTCAGCACGTTCGTTACTGAAAGTACCAGATTGCTGCAGCAGCTTATCAACCAGGGTAGTTTTACCATGGTCAACGTGCGCGATGATGGCGATATTACGCAGATTTTCGATCACAACTTTGCCTCAGGCATTAGAAATAGCGCGTTATTGTACACGTATTAATCGAAGGACAGAACAGGATCACAAAGAACCTTTACAAACAATGCAGAAAGTAAGGGTTTGTGATCGCTTTCACGGAGCTAAAAAGGGAGCCATAACGTAAATTGCACCAATATGGTGCTCAGGTTTCACACTGAAGCACTATATTGGTGCAAATTATTCATCCTGGTGCAGCCCTTTTGCACTATGGTGCGCATGATAGCGCCTTTTTAGGGTGATTTAAAAGTTGGCACAGATTTCGCTTTAAACATTTTATGGCGAAAAGCCACATTAAGAAGTGTTTGATTACCTCGTTACCACGACGACTACACCAATCCGGGAGAGTTTAAGTATGTCCGCTGAACACGTTTTGACGATGCTGAATGAGCATGAAGTTAAGTTTGTTGATCTGCGCTTTACCGACACTAAAGGTAAAGAACAGCACGTCACTATTCCTGCTCATCAGGTAAATGCTGACTTCTTCGAAGAAGGCAAAATGTTTGACGGCTCCTCGATTGGTGGCTGGAAAGGTATCAACGAATCCGACATGGTGCTGATGCCAGACCCAACGACGGCGGTAATCGACCCGTTCTTCGCGGACTCTACCCTGATTATCCGCTGTGACATTCTCGAGCCAGGCACTATGCAGGGCTACGACCGTGACCCGCGTTCTATTGCAAAACGCGCTGAAGACTACCTGCGCTCTACCGGCATCGCAGACACCGTTCTGTTCGGGCCAGAGCCAGAATTCTTCCTGTTCGACGACATTCGCTTCGGCAGCTCTATCTCCGGCTCCCACGTAGCTATCGATGATATCGAAGGCGCATGGAACACCGGCACCAAATACGAAGGCGGTAACAAAGGCCACCGTCCAGCGGTGAAAGGCGGTTACTTCCCAGTGCCACCGGTCGACTCTTCTCAGGACCTGCGTTCTGCTATGTGTCTGACCATGGAGCAGATGGGCCTGGTTGTTGAAGCTCATCACCACGAAGTGGCGACCGCTGGTCAGAACGAAGTGGCAACCCGCTTCAACACCATGACCAAAAAAGCTGATGAAATTCAGATCTACAAATACGTTGTACACAACGTGGCTCACGCTTACGGCAAAACCGCGACCTTTATGCCAAAACCAATGTTTGGCGATAACGGTTCCGGCATGCACTGCCACATGTCCCTGTCCAAGAACGGCGTAAACCTGTTCTCCGGTGACAAATATGCTGGCCTGTCTGAGCAAGCGCTGTACTACATCGGGGGTGTTATCAAACACGCTAAAGCGATCAACGCCCTGGCGAACCCAACCACCAACTCCTACAAGCGTCTGGTCCCAGGCTACGAAGCTCCAGTTATGCTGGCTTACTCTGCCCGTAACCGTTCTGCTTCTATCCGTATCCCGGTGGTTGCGTCTCCGAAAGCACGTCGTATCGAAGTGCGCTTCCCGGACCCAGCGGCTAACCCATACCTGTGCTTCGCAGCGATGCTGATGGCCGGTCTGGACGGTATTAAGAACAAGATCCACCCAGGCGAAGCCATGGATAAAAACCTGTATGACCTGCCGCCAGAAGAAGCGAAAGAGATCCCACAGGTTGCTGGCTCTCTGGAAGAAGCACTGAATGCACTGAGCGAAGACCGTGAGTTCCTGACGGCGGGTGGCGTATTCACCGACGACGCTATCGATGCTTATATCGCGCTGCGCACTGAAGAAAACGACCGCGTGCGCATGACTCCACATCCGGTAGAGTTCGAGCTGTACTACAGCGTCTAATTGAAGTTGTTTTTTGTTGCCGTGGAAACTTTGGCCCATCTTCGGATGGGCTTTTTTCTCCATCGGATCCTCCTGTGACGCTGTTTTTTGTCACTCAAAGACTATAATGCACTAAAACGGTGCACGGAGACTGCTGTATGGCAACTGGCGCGCTGCCCGATGCTGGGCAGATTCTGAATTCTCTCATCAACAGCATCCTGCTCGTGGATGACGAGCTGGCGGTTCACTACGCCAACCCTGCGGCTCAGCAGCTGCTGGCGCAGAGTTCACGCAAGCTGTACGGCACACCTTTGCCGGATCTATTGAGTTATTTCTCGTTGAATATTGGCGTCATGCAGGAAAGCCTGATGGCAGGCCAGGGGTTTACCGACAACGAAGTAACGCTGGTCATTGATGGCCGATCGCACATTCTTTCTCTGACGGCACAAAAGCTGCCGGAAGGGTACATCCTGATGGAAATGGCGCCGATGGATAATCAGCGTCGATTGAGTCAGGAACAGCTGCAACACGCGCAGCAGATTGCTGCCCGAGATTTAGTTCGTGGCCTTGCGCATGAGATTAAAAACCCGTTAGGCGGCTTACGTGGCGCGGCGCAACTGCTGAGTAAAGCGCTCCCCGACCCGTCGCTGACGGAGTACACCAAAGTCATTATTGAGCAGGCGGACCGCCTACGTAATCTGGTGGATCGTCTGCTAGGGCCTCAGCAGCCGGGCATGCACGTCACCGAAAGCATTCATAAAGTTGCCGAACGCGTGGTGAAACTCGTGTCGATGGAGCTGCCGGATAACGTCACTCTTGTGCGGGATTACGATCCGAGTTTGCCGGAGTTTGCGCACGACCCTGACCAAATTGAGCAAGTTTTACTGAATATCGTACGCAATGCGCTGCAGGCGCTGGGTAGCGAAGGGGGCGAGATTATCTTGCGAACCCGTACCGCTTTCCAGCTGACGCTGCACGGTTCTCGCTACCGCCTCGCGGCACGCATAGATATTGAAGATAACGGCCCGGGTATCCCGGCACATTTGCAGGACACGTTGTTCTACCCGATGGTCAGTGGGAGAGAAGGCGGCACCGGGCTGGGTCTTTCCATCGCGCGTAGCCTGATCGACCAGCATTCGGGGAAAATCGAATTCAACAGTTGGCCTGGTCATACCGAATTTTCGGTTTACCTGCCTATTCGGAAGTAGAGGTCATTATGCAACGAGGGATAGTTTGGGTCGTTGACGACGATAGCTCCATCCGCTGGGTCCTTGAGCGCGCGTTAACCGGAGCCGGATTAAGCTGCACCACCTTTGAGAGTGGCAATGAGGTGCTGGACGCGCTGGCGACCAAAACCCCGGACGTGTTGCTGTCGGACATTCGTATGCCCGGCATGGACGGTCTTGCCCTGTTAAAGCAGATTAAGCAGCGCCACCCGATGCTGCCGGTCATTATCATGACCGCGCATTCGGATTTAGACGCAGCCGTTAGCGCCTATCAGCAAGGGGCTTTCGATTATCTGCCAAAACCGTTTGATATCGACGAGGCGGTAGCGCTGGTTGAACGCGCGATCAGCCACTATCAGGAACAGCAGCAGCCGCGAAATGCGCCGGATAACGGGCCAACGACCGACATCATCGGCGAAGCCCCGGCGATGCAGGACGTGTTTCGTATTATTGGCCGTCTGTCGCGCTCCTCCATCAGCGTACTGATTAACGGCGAATCCGGGACCGGTAAAGAGCTTGTGGCGCACGCGCTGCACCGCCACAGCCCACGGGTTAAATCGCCGTTTATCGCGCTCAATATGGCGGCTATTCCCAAAGATTTAATCGAGTCAGAGCTGTTCGGGCATGAAAAAGGGGCTTTCACCGGCGCCAACCAGATTCGCCAGGGGCGCTTCGAACAGGCTGACGGCGGCACGCTGTTTCTCGACGAAATAGGTGATATGCCGCTGGACGTTCAGACTCGTTTGCTGCGCGTGCTGGCCGACGGACAGTTTTACCGCGTGGGCGGCTACGCGGCGGTAAAAGTGGATGTCCGCATCATTGCGGCAACCCACCAGAACCTTGAGCAGCGGGTACAGGAAGGCAAGTTTCGTGAGGACTTGTTCCACCGTCTGAACGTCATCCGCGTGCACCTGCCTCCGCTTCGCGAGCGTCGGGAAGATATTCCGCGTCTGGCACGCCATTTCCTGCAAGTGGCCGCGCGCGAACTGGGCGTGGAAGCAAAGCTGCTGCATCCGGAAACGGAAAACGCCTTAACGCGTCTCGCCTGGCCAGGCAACGTGCGCCAATTGGAAAATACCTGTCGCTGGTTGACGGTCATGGCAGCGGGTCAGGAAGTGCTTATTCAGGATCTCCCGAGCGAGCTGTTTGAAACGACAGTGACCGAAAGCGGCGGGGTCACGCAGACTAACCCGGACAGCTGGGCCATGCTGTTGGCACAGTGGGCGGAACGAGCGTTGCGCTCCGGCCATCAGGATCTGCTTTCCGAGGCTCAGCCGGAAATGGAACGCACGCTGCTAACCACTGCGCTGAGACATACTCAGGGGCATAAACAAGAAGCAGCTCGCCTGCTGGGATGGGGCCGAAACACGCTGACTCGTAAGCTAAAAGAGTTGGGTATGGAGTAACGTTCGGCCATTTTGTAAAGAAGCAAATCAGCCCGCAAATTGCTGCTATTTTGTACTTTACTGCCGCGCCGGGTTAAGTATGATCGGGCGCGTTCAGGCAGGAGAGTCAGTTATGTTGGAATCCGTAATTCATATGGTCACGCGCGGCGCCGAAGCTGGTGCAGCCGCTGGCCATTCGCCACAGACGGCAGTAGCCGCGGTGATGTGCGCGTTACTGGTGAGCTTCTTTAGCTAAAAGAGAAGGCGGGGAAACCCCGCCTTTTTTATATCACTCTGGAAAACTGCTGCAAGCGCGCCTTTTGCCTCAGATAGGCATCAAAACACATGCAAATGTTGCGAATAAGCAGGCGTCCCTTGCCGGTCACCTGAATCCCCTGCTCACTGACCTCCACCAGCCCATCTTTCGCCAGCGGCGCCAGCAGGCCTAAGTCCTCGGCAAAGTAATCCGCAAACGTCAGCGACCATACCTGCTCAATGTCGGCGAAGTTAAGCTGGAAGTTGCAGATCAGCGCCTTGATAACATCGCGGCGAATGCAATCGTCCCGCGTGAGCGCCAGGCCACGCCACAGCGCATTGCCCTGCTCATCCACCTGCTGATAATAGCGCTTTAGCTCTTTCTGGTTCTGCGCGTAACAGTCGCCAATCATGCTAATTGCCGACACGCCAAGCCCCAGCAGATCGGTATCCCCTTGAGTGGTATACCCCTGGAAATTACGGTGTAGTTTGCCTTCCCGCTGGGCAATCGCCAGTTCATCGTCCGGGCGGGCAAAGTGATCCATCCCGATAAACTGGTAACCAGACCCCGTCAGCGAGTCGATGGTTTCCTGCAGGATATCCAGCTTCTGCTGCGCGCTCGGTAAATCAGCGTCTTTAATCTTGCGCTGGGCGGCGAATAGCGTCGGCAGGTGCGCATAGTTGAAAACGCTAAGGCGATGCGGGCTTAGCTCGGCTACGCGCTTGAGCGTGAAGGCAAAGCTTTCCGGCGTTTGCTTTGGCAGGCCGTAAATCAGGTCAATGTTGGTGGAAGTAAACCCCAGTGCCCGCGCACGCTCGATCAGCGCGAAGATAAACGCTTCGTCCTGCTCGCGGTTGACGAGGCGCTGCACTTCTTTATTGAAGTCCTGAACGCCCATACTAAGGCGGGTAAAGCCTTCCTGCCGAAGATGGTCGAGCACATCCAGTTCAATTTCACGCGGGTCAACTTCAATAGACAGTTCCGCGTCATCATTAAAATGGAAATTGCCACGCAGCAGCGCCATCAGGCGGCTTATTTGCGCTTTGCTCAGATAAGTTGGCGTCCCGCCGCCCCAGTGCAGCTGGCTAACCTGCCGGCCCGCAAACAGCGGCGCGCGGTGGATGATTTCCTGCTCCAGAGCATCGAGATACTGGTCGGCCTTGTGCTGCTGGCGGGTCACAATTTTATTGCAGCCACAGAAATAGCAAAGCTTGTGGCAGAACGGGATATGCACATAAAGCGACAGCGGCCGCTCCGGGTAACGGGCAACCGCCTGCAAAAATGCCGGTTCGCCAAAGGCTTCAGAAAATTCCAGTGCGGTTGGATAAGAGGTGTAACGCGGCCCTGAATAATTATATTTCTGGATCAGAGCCAGATCCCAGTCGATTAACTGCTCAGACATACTCACTCCTTGCGGTATTGTCGCCGGCGCCGACGAGGCGAAGCTGGCCCGCTCATTCCACGAGCCATAACCCTTCGCCGCAGCGAATTCTGCAGCCGCGACAGCCGCCGTAGTTTAACGAATAACCACAGCAGATAACACACCAGCGGAATAACCATAATAAGAACAGGTAATCCCATAGGAGTAAACGTCAGTTACCGCCCTTCAGCAGACGCATCAAATCATCCGCTTTTTCTTCTTCTTCCTCTTCATCGTCTTCCCAGGCGATGCCGAGCTGTTCCATTAGTGCATCGATGCGGTCGAGCTTCGCATCCACCCAGGACTGCTCTTCCTTGCTAAGGGTTTCGCCTGCTTCCAGACGCTCCAGCAGCCCATCCAGGCGCTCATCGTTTTCCAGCATATCCAGCTCAGCCTGTGGTGTTAGCATAGGTTTCTCGCTCTTCGGTTTGTGCTGTTTAGCGACCGGTGCTGCATCGGTTACGCCCAGTTGAATAGGTTTTTTACTGCCAATGCGAGGGTCTTTCGCCTGACCCGATGATTTGCCGCCTTTCGCCTGATTGCCACCATTCGCGCGGCTCCCCGCTGCGTGGCCGCTGTGTTTTTTCTGGCGCTTACGCTCACGCGCTTCCTGGTCAAGCTCTTCGCGTGATTTACGGCGTGCTTTTGCCGGTTTTTTACCTTGTGGTGCCGAGTTTGGTTGCTTCATGATAAGTCGTCTTAAGCCATTTTATTCAGTATAGAATTGCGGCGGAATCTAGCAGAAAGCAAGCAAAGAAAAAAGGCGACAGGTTAACCCGTCGCCTTTTTCTTATTCTGGCCCCCGTAAAGGAGCAAATATTCCATGTTAGCTTGAGACAACCCTGTCCTTCCTTCGCCGACACACTCACTTTACCGCTACGCTTGTTATTAACAAGGTGGCCGCCCACGTTCACGGCTTCCCCCACAATGAACTAATCAGTTAATTATTTGAAAATAAAGCACTCTTGAATAAATCGTTGCCAATATTCACCGGGATATCTGCCATTTACCATAGCAAATGACTTACAAAATCAATCCACTTCGCTGTAAGCCTTCTGCTTCTGGCGAGAAACACGGCGTTTTCTGCTCGTTCAGGTATAATCCCCGGCAAATGATTACCTGACGGAGACAACCGTTTTGAAAAACTGGAACTATCAACTGACTAAGTTCGTGCTCAGCGCACCGGACATTCGCCATCTGCCTTCTGATACCGGTATTGAGGTTGCTTTCGCAGGCCGCTCTAACGCGGGGAAATCCAGCTCGCTGAACACGCTGACCAATCAGAAAAGCCTGGCGCGTACCAGTAAAACCCCTGGCCGTACGCAGCTCATCAACCTGTTTGAAGTTGCCGAAGGCAAACGCCTGGTAGATTTACCTGGCTACGGCTATGCCGAAGTCCCGGAAGAGGTGAAACACAAATGGCAGCGCGCGCTGGGGGAATACCTGCAAAAGCGTAACAGTCTGAAAGGCCTGGTCGTGCTGATGGATATCCGTCATCCACTGAAAGATCTCGATCAGCAGATGATTGAGTGGGCAGTAGCCAGCAATATCGAAGTCATGCTGCTGCTGACCAAAGCCGATAAGCTCGCATCAGGCGCGCGTAAAGCACAGCTGAATATGGTGCGTGAAGCGATTCTGGCGTTTGGCGGAAATATCGAGGTCGAGGCGTTCTCTTCCCTGAAGAAAACCGGCGTTGATAAACTGCGCCTGAAGCTGGATAGCTGGTACAACGATCTTCCGCCGGCGGTGGAAGAGGAAGCGGCTGAAGAGTAATTCGTCCCTTCAAGGATCGTCTGCTCACTCTCAGTTCACAACGCGGCCCTGGCCGCGTTTTTCTTTTCTTTCGCGCAATAAAAAACGCCCCAGTCATTTCTGACTGGGGCGGCTAAATATTCAGCCAAATCCGATTACGTGAAGTAAAAGGTCTGAAAGATAGAACATCTTACCTCTGTACCCTACGCGAATAACTTTACTCCTTTTTAATCGCTCAAAAAAGCATTTTTTGTAGTTTTTTTTCACTTTTTGCATCACATTCTTGAATCATCATCACAAAAAGCTATGACTTATGTTGCTTAGTTACAAAAACATGACCTGAGCAATTGTCGATTAATGCGCCTCATCCCAGTTTTTGCCACTGCCGACTTCCACCAGCAACGGCACGTCGAGCTTCATGCTGCTTTCCATCAGCTCATGCACCTTTTTAGACACCGCTTCCACGTCGTCTTTGTGCACTTCGAACACCAGTTCATCGTGCACCTGCATGATCATTTTTACACGTGGCTTTTCTGTCTCCAGCCAGCCGTCGACTGCAATCATCGCGCGCTTGATAATATCGGCGGCAGTACCCTGCATAGGGGCGTTAATCGCAGCACGTTCCGCGCCGGCGCGGCGAGCACCGTTGCTGGAGTTGATATCCGGCAGATAGAGACGGCGGCCATCCAGCGTCTCAACATAACCCTGATCTTTCGCCTGAGCACGCGTACGCTCCATATACTCCAGCACACCCGGATAACGCTCGAAGTAGAGATCCATATACTTCTGGGACTCTTTCCGCGGAATATTGAGCTGGCGGGAAAGGCCAAAGGCGCTCATGCCGTAGATCAGACCAAAGTTAATTGCCTTCGCACTGCGACGCTGTTCGCCGGTGACGCTTTCTAGCGGCAGACCAAACACTTCCGCAGCGGTGGCGCGGTGGATATCTTTGCCTTCGGCAAAGGCGCTTAACAGGCCTTTATCGCGGGAGAGGTGGGCCATGATACGCAGTTCAATTTGCGAGTAGTCCGCAGAAAGAATCACGTAGTCCTCAGGCGCAATAAAGGCCTGGCGAATACGGCGCCCTTCTTCGTTGCGAACAGGAATGTTCTGCAGGTTAGGATCGGTAGAAGATAAACGCCCGGTGGCCGTAACTGCCTGGTGATAAGACGTATGCACGCGCCCGGTTATCGGGCTAATCATCAGCGGTAGCTTGTCGGTATAGGTGGATTTCAGCTTCGCAAGGCCACGGTATTCCAGGATCACTTTCGGCAGCGGATAGTCCAGCGCCAGCTCTTCAAGCACCTCTTCGGACGTAGAAGGCGCTCCGCCCGGCGTTTTCTTCAGCGGCTTAATGCCCTGCTTTTCAAAGAGAATGGTTTGCAGCTGCTTTGTAGAAGAGAGATTAAATTCTTCTCCGGCGATTTCATGAGCTTTGCGTTCAAGCTCGGCCAGGCGCTTAGTCAGCTCACCAGAATGCGCGTGCAAAATAGCCGGATCGATTTTCACGCCGTTGCGTTCAATGCGCGAAATTACCGGCACCAGCGGCATTTCAACGTTTTTAAAGATGCTTAATGGGCCTGCAACCTTCTCAAGTTTCGGCCACATCTTCAGGTGCAGCTGCAGGGTGACATCCGCATCTTCTGCCGCATAGCGCCCGGCAGTTTCCAAATCGATCTGGTTAAAGGTCAGCTGTTTTTTGCCTTTGCCGGCAATCTCTTCAAACGAGATGGTTTGGTGCTTCAGCCAGCGATCGGCCAGGCTGTCCATATCATGGCGGCCTGCGACGCTGTCCAGCGTGTAGGATTCCAGCATGGTGTCAAAAGCGATACCCCGCAGTTCAATGCCATAGTTCTGCATGATGCCACGGTCGTATTTCAGGTTTTGCCCGACTTTCAGCGCCTTCTCATCTTCCAGCAGCGGCTTAAGTAGTTCCAGCGCACGTTCGCGAGAAATTTGCTCCGGCGCATCGAGATAGTCATGCGCAACGGGGATATAGCAGGCCACACCCGGTTCTGTCGCAAAGGAAAGCCCGACCAGATTGGCACTGACGTTGTCCAGGCTGTCGGTCTCGGTATCAAACGCAAACAGCGGTGCTTTTTTCAGCCGCTCAATCCATTCAAGCAATACGTGCTCGTCCAGGATAGTGACGTAGTTGTCATAAGAGAGCTGGCTGGCTGGCACTTCAGGTTCGGCTTCAACCTCACCGGCTTTCTGCGGTTGTGCGGCCGGCTTAGCCCCTTTAGCCTGCATCCATTTCCCGGCCTCTACGTCGGTTATCCAGCGTTTGAATTCATACTGCTTGAAGAGTGTCAGCAGTTCGTCTGCCGCCGGCTGCTGGACTTCAAGCTGCTCGCAGCCCAGTTCCAGCTCAACGTCGGTCTTAATGGTGGCGAGCTTATAGGAGAGGTAGGCCAGCTCTTTGCTTTGCTCCAGCTTAGCGGCCATCGTTTTCGCGCCACGGAAGGTGAGTTCGGCAATTTTTTCAGGATTGGCGTAAAGCGTATCCAGCCCACCCAGCCCCTGAAGCAGCGCCTGAGCCGTTTTTTCACCCACGCCCGGTACGCCAGGGATGTTGTCCGAAGAGTCACCCATCAGCGCAAGGAAGTCGATAATCAGCTCCGGAGGTACGCCGTATTTGGTCAGTACCTCTTCCGGCCCAAGGATGGTATTGGTCATGGTGTTAATCAGCGTCACGCCCGGCGTCACCAACTGCGCCATGTCTTTATCACCGGTACTGATCAATACCGGGCGGCCGGCTTTTTCAGCCTCCAGCGCCAGCGTACCGATAACATCATCAGCTTCAACACCTGAGACGGCCAGTAAAGGCAGGCCCATCGCTTTAACCATCGCATGCAGCGGCTCAATCTGCGCTCTGAGATCGTCCGGCATTGGGGGACGGTGCGATTTATAGTCCTCAAACAGCTCATCACGGAACGTTTTGCCTTTGGCATCAAACACTACGGCAGCGTGCGTCGGCTGGTATTGCAAAATCAGGCTACGCAGCATGTTCAGCACACCGTACATCGCCCCTGTTGGCTCGCCACGGCTGTTCGTCAACGGTGGGAAGGCATGATATGCCCGATAAAGATAGGAAGAGCCATCAACGAGGATAAGCGGGTTGTCTGCGATCTGGACCATAATGTTCCGTTCCATGCCTGTGATTAATGTATTGCTAAAGGATGCCATAGCCTGGCCAAAAACATGAACTATTGGGCGCAATATGCTGAAAAGAATTCCAGGATTGGGGGATCCTGTGTGAGATCGTTTTTGTGGATAACTTTGTGTATATTTTTTTAACTAACTAATTTCACGGCATTATTTTTATTGATCCTTTATTAAATACATTTTAATTTCAGTAAGTTAAATGAATGTGAGTTTAGCCTTACTGAATTAACCAACGATCGTTTGATGTGGATATATACTCAGGCGAGTAAGAAAAACGGGCCACTGTTCTCCCCATAAATGCGAACGGTGAAAATCCTGTTCATTTGGCGAGTCGCCATTATCGGTTTTCTGGTAAGATCCGCCCCTTATTGCCGCTAATATCAGCATTCCATACACCCTAACCAGCAAAAACATTACCTATGTCGAGATTACTCGCCGCGATCACATTGGTGTTAAGCATTGCACTGACTATTCTGGTCACGGTTGCCTGCTCTGTTCCTATCATTTTAGCCGGGATCGTTAAGCTGACGCTGCCCGTTCCGTCTATCTGGCGCTCGATCTCGGTATTCGCTGATTTCATGATGTACTGCTGGTGCGAAGGGCTCGCATTGCTGCTGCGCCTCAATCCTTATTTGAAATGGGATGTCGAGGGATTAGAAGGCCTGAATAAAAAGAACTGGTATCTGTTAATCAGCAACCATCAGAGCTGGGCAGATATCGTGATCCTTTGCGTGTTATTCCGCAAACATATCCCCATGAACAAGTATTTTCTTAAGCAGCAGCTTGCCTGGGTTCCTTTTATGGGGCTGGCCTGCTGGGCGCTGGATATGCCGTTTATGAAACGTTATTCAAGAGCTTATTTGCTGCGTCATCCTGAACGCAGGGGTAAAGATGTCGAAACGACCCGTCGTTCATGCATGAAGTTTCGTGCTCACCCCACCACTATTGTGAATTTCGTTGAGGGCTCGCGCTTCACTGCTGAGAAAAAGAAGCAGACCCGTTCACCGTTTAACTACCTGTTACCGCCGAAAGCGGCAGGTATAGCGATGGCGATGAATGTGCTGGGCAAACAGTTTGATAAGATGCTGAACGTTACGCTGTGTTACCCGGACAATAGTCTTCTGCCGTTCTACGATATGCTTTCAGGCAAAATGACAAAAATCGTTGTGCGGGTTTCTTTGGTGCCGATTACCGAAGAGCTTCACGGAGATTATGTTAACGATAAAAGCTTTAAGCGCCGTTTTCAGCTCTGGCTGAATATGCTGTGGAGCGAGAAAGATAAGCAGCTGGAAACGCTACTCTCTGGGGATAAAAAAGCCGGTCAATGACCGGCTTTTTTAATCTTATTTCTTCTCAACCAGGTATTTCACGGTGTCAGCATACTGCTGCACGAAGATATCCATGCTGCTGGTGTCCATGCCCTGCATATTCAGCTGATATTTGCCGTTAACGTACATAGCCGGGACGCCCTGCAGCTGGAGATCGGCTGCCGCTTTTTCTTGCTGAGCAACCAGAGATTTCACCACAAAGCTGTTCCAGGCCGCATCGTACTCTTCCGGTTTCACGCCCGCATCGATGAACACTTTGCGGATATCGGCATCATTCTGCACGGTTTGAGTTTTCTGAACGGCTTCAAACATTGGGGAGGTGATTTTATCTTCTACGCCCAGCGCCATAGCAACAGCCCAGGCCTGAGTCAGATCTTTACCTAATGGGCCAAGGAACTCAACGTGATACTTGGTCATTTTGGTGCCTTCAGGCAGTTTTTTCTTCACGTTATCAGACACATGAAGAACCTGTTCAAACTGGTAGCAGTGTGGGCAGTAGAATGAGAAAAACTCTAATACCTGTGGTTCACCAGCCACCGGTTTATCCAGGGTGATGTACTGCTTACCGTCGGTAAACTGCGCCGCAGAGGCGCTAAATGCCAGGATCATGCCTGCCAGCGCCAGCCAAATCTTCTTCATAATCAACTCTCTCCTGAATTTTACTGATTAATACATTGGCGTTAATTGTAATGGAGGTTCTCGTAGAACCCGGACCTGCTCTGTAAAGCTTACAGTCTGTCTTCTCCAGAAATCTTCTTCACTAAACCACGGGAAATTTCGGGGGAATGCGGGGTCATCCCAGCGTCGCATTAGCCACGCGAGATAATAGACGATGCGCATAGCGCGCAACGGTTCAATCAGGGTTAGCTCGCTGGTATCAAATGACGAAAACTCTTCGTAAGCTTCAATAATGGTTTCTAACTGCATCCGCTGTTCGGCTTTATCTCCATTAAGCAGCATCCAGATATCCTGCACCGCTGGGCCATTACGAGCATCATCAAGGTCAACAAACAGCGGTCCGTCGCGCCAGAGGATATTGCCAGGATGGCAATCGCCGTGCAGGCGCAGTGGTTCAAAATCGGTGTGCCAGATGCGTTTAACTTCCTCTATCAACGCATCCGTTGCAGTCAGAAAATCTTTCTTAAGAGCGCGGGGAATAAGCTCGCTATTTTCAAATAGCTCGCGCGGCTGGAAGAGATATTCATCCAGACCAAAGGTTGGACGATGCTGAAAGAGCTGCCGACGACCCGTTTGATGAATGCGGCCAAGATAGCGGCCCACCCATTCCATCTGGTCGATGTTATCAGTTTCATATTGCCGCCCTCCCAGGCTTGGGAACACGGCAAACATAAAGCCCTGATGCTGCAGAAGAGTGTTTCCAGCAAAACAAAGAGGTGCAGCCATAGGCACTTCATCGGCTAGCAGTTCCAGTGCAAAGTGATGTTCTTCTTCAATTTGCGCCGCGGACCAGCGATGTGGGCGATAAAACTTGACCACAAAACGCTGGCGTTCTTCATCCTGGAATTGATAAACGCGGTTTTCAAAACTGTTTAACGGTGTCAGTCCCGAATCCACCCGAATGCCTTGTTCAAAAAGAGCATCGAGGATTGTATCCGGATGTAGGGTCTGGAAATTAAATGCGTTGTCTGTCATCCCGGCAACCGGAAGTAAATACGAATGCTTCAGGATAACATTTCAAAACCGCTTAAGTGTTTCGACTTACAAGCTTTTACTCTTTTATTCCTTAATGACACCGCGAGCGCGCAGCAGTGCCGTTTTGAAGTCTTCTTCATAATCTTTTTTAAGGCCAGGGATCGCATCATCTTTTGCAGAATCACGCATTTTCAGGTGATAGATCAGTACATCGTCAGTGAGCTCAGCCAGTTCACCGCGATAGCCTGACTCAGCGGCCAATTTCTGCAAGAATTGTATCAGGTTCAGATCTGGCTCTTTTTGCCATGCAGGCTGAAGCAGCTCAAGAAGTTCGTTAAGGCGCTTACATTTCATGTTGGTGTCCCTTATCACATGTGAAAGACAACACGTTAGCAGGCTCAAACCCACATTAAAAGAGGCGATATTCGTGCAGCGATTAACAGAAGTCACCGGCGTTGTGCTAGCCGGTGGCAGGGGAAGCAGAATGGGCGGCAATGATAAGGGATTAGCCCTGCTTAACGGCCAGCCACTTTTCCAGCACGTCCTCAATGTATTAAAACCACAGGTAGGCGATGTTGTCATCAGTGCCAACAGAAACCTTGAGATCTATCAGCAAAGCGGGATTTCGGTTATTCAGGACTCAATGAGTGGTTACCAGGGACCATTGGCCGGTATGTTAGCCGTAATGGAACAAACTGAAAGTGAGTGGCTGCTATTCTGCCCTTGCGATACACCCAATATTCCTGCCGATGTTGCACGCAGGCTTTGGCAAGCGCGTGGGAGCGCGTTGGCAATATGGGCAAATGATGGGCTACGGGATCACCCCGGCGTAGCTTTGCTTCATCATTCGCTTTGTTTGCCATTGAGAGAATATCTGCTCGCTGGCGAAAGGAGAGTGATGCATTTCTTACTGAGCGCAGGAGGACATTCAGTCTCTTTTGATGGCCAGGCTGCTTGTTTTACCAATATAAATACTCTCGATGAGCTTTCACAATGGCAGAAAAAAGGATAACGCCGCCTTTACTGGCTATTTCAGCCTGGAGCGGAACAGGAAAAACCACATTACTGAAGCAGCTAATCCCACTGCTATTGGATAAAGGCATCAGGCCCGGACTCATTAAGCACACGCATCATGATATGGATGTGGACAAACCCGGGAAGGATAGCTATGAACTCCGTAAAGCTGGCGCCGCGCAGACCATTGTTGCCAGCCAGAAGCGCTGGGCACTAATGACTGAAACCCCCGAAGAGCCTAATCTGGATTTACATTATCTCGCCTCAAGAATGGATAACCGCAAACTGGATTTAATTCTGGTCGAAGGTTTCAAACACGAAGCCGTGGCTAAGATCCTTTTATTCAGGCAGGAAACTGGCCATAAAGCTGAAGCATTAGAGATCGATCGGCATGTCATTGCTATAGCCAGCGATGTGCCGCTCACCGCTTCTGTCCCTGTATTGGATCTTAATAATGCAGAGGAGATCGCTGATTTTATCTATGAATGGGTAGAACTGCAGTAATACGGAGAAAATATGCGGCTTATGGTCTGTTTTAATCTTTAAAAAGCAAAAAACCCCGGCCTTTCGGTCGGGGTTAATGCTGATTTGATGCCTGGCAGTTCCCTACTCTCGCATGGGGAGGCCCCACACTACCATCGGCGCTACGGCGTTTCACTTCTGAGTTCGGCATGGGGTCAGGTGGGACCACCGCGCTACGGCCGCCAGGCAAATTCTGTTATTGACCGTTATATCTCCATATAACCATCAAT
>NZ_JBBCPX010000013.1:0-131418 GCF_037150195.1 Cedecea sp. VD22 | reverse complement strand
ATGGTATCTCTCGCATCCCACGGCATAAGCGGCTCCATAAACGGGTTCTTATGCCTTAGTTGTAAGTGTCTACCATGTCCCCGAACAAGTGTTCACGATGTCCCCGGACCGTACATGGGGAGAGGGTGAGGGGCAAATCTTTACAACGCCTCAACCTTCTCCAGCGCCGCCAGCAAACTCTCCGGCGACAGCGCCACCGGCAGCGCATGAATCGACTCCCCGGCCTGTAAAGTACGGGCAATCACCTTATCCAGGTCGGCACGATTATGGATATCCACATCCAACTGCGCCAGTTTTGTTGGCAGATTGAAACGCTTATAGGCCTGCGTCAGCTGCGCCAGAACATCGTCCTGCCCCAGCAGTGCGCTCTGTACCAGAATCCCGTAGGCCACTTTCGTGCCGTGCAGGAAGCGGTCGGTTTGCGGCAGCGTCGTCAGACCGTTATGGACGGCATGCGCGGCGGCAACGCGGGTGTAACGTTCGCCCAGGCCACCCACCATCCCGCCCCCGGCAATAATCGCCTCGACCACGTCCAGAAACGCCTGACTTAACTTGCCCTGGCGCTGATCTTCCAGCGCTTGTTCGCTGCGCTCCAGCAAAACATCGCGGATCGCCAGCGCCGCACCAATACCGAGGCGCACGGTCAGCGGCAGATTTTCCGGCTGCGGGCTAAGCACCACCGCTTCGTACCACTTCGCCAGCGTGTCACCGACGCCGGCCAGCAAATATTCCTGCGGCGCACGCAGGATAATTTCCGGCTCCACCAGCACCAGGTGGTTAGCATCGTTGAAAATCTCGAAGCGCAGCGCCTGGCCGGCGTCGTTGTACCACACGGACAGCGGCGTCCAGGCCGCGCAGGTTGCCGCGATGGTCGGGATCGCCACCACTGGCGCATTCAGCCGACGAGCAACCACTTTGACCGTATCCAGCAGCGCTCCACCGCCGAGGCCGATCACCACCTGACGTTCACCAGACTCCGCCACCAGCCTCTGCACGTCGCTTTCGCTGCAGTGCCCACCAAACTGAATATGCTTCGCGCCGGGCAGCGAAAACGCCGCCGGCAGGAAAGGCCGGGCCGCCGCAAACGCGCGCTCGCCGTAGATCCAGACTGCGTTATTCAGCTGATCTTCGCTGTAAAACTCAGTCAGACGAGCAAGGCTGCCGGGGTGTGAATAGTAATTCGCGGGGCCGGTAACCACGCGGATAGCGGTGCTGGTCATGATGCATTTCCTTTTCTTCGCTGGCGGGATATATTCTATGCCGATGATATGTCCAGACATCTGGACGGCTAATATCATTTTGCTTTATCTTATGTCTTTTCGTTCATTGCCCGCAACCCAGAAGGCCGTTAAAAATTCGACAGATCAATTCATTAAACCCGGAAGCCGCTGCAGCTATGACCACGCTTAACCGCCTTGAGATGCGAGAAATCTCTATCGCCTTCGCGGGCTTTAACGCGCTGAGCCTGGTGAATTTCCGGCTGGAGGGCGGCTCGGTACATGCTTTAACCGGCGCAAACGGCGCGGGTAAATCCACGTTGATGGCGGTGCTTTCCGGCGCGCACGAGGGTTACCAGGGCGAAATCCTGATCGACGGTGAAACGGTGACGATCCGCAACCCGCGTGACGCCAAACTGCTGGGGATCCATCTGGTGCAGCAGGAAGTGGACGTTGCCCTGGTGCCGGGCCTGAGCGTGGCGGAAAACATCATGCTCGATAAGCTGGCCGAAACGGGGCATGTCTACCGCTGGTCGAAAATTTACCGGCAGGCTCGAGAAGCGCTGGCGCAGCTCGACGTAGAGATCGACGTCAAAAAACGTATTGAGCAATGCACCCTGGCGGAAAAACAGCAAATCCTGCTGGCGCGGGCGCTCTCACATCATTGCCGCTTTCTGATCCTCGACGAACCCACCGCCCCGCTGGACAGCCAGGAAAGCGAGCATCTTTTCCGCGTCGTGCAGCGACTACAAAGCGGTGGCATTGGCGTGGTGTTTATCTCCCACCGCATCCATGAACTGAAAGCCATTTGCGACCAGATGACGGTGCTGCGCGACGGCAAGCTGGTGGACAGCGGCCCGATGGGGCATCTCAGTGGCGAAGAGATTGTAGAGAAAATGCTGGGCCACCAGCTGGACGATATTTATCCCCCTCACCGCCCGCCGGTTGAGGGCGACACGCTGCTGGCAGTGGAAGGTCTGCATGACGATGTGCTGCTGCGCGACATCTCGTTACGCCTGCGCAAAGGCGAAATTCTGGGCATTGCGGGCCTCGCCGGAGCGGGGAAAACCGAGCTTTGCAAAGCGCTGTTCGGCGCCACCCGCAGCACGCTTGATCGCGGCGAATTAAAAGGCAAGGCCTAGCGCCCGACCGACCCGGCGGATTCCGTCACTCGCGGCGTTGTGCTGGTGCCGGAGGAGCGCCGCAAAGAAGGCATTTTTATCGACGAGTCGGTCACCATGAATCTCGCCGTCAGCGCCGACAGCCAGTTTACCCGCTGGGGGCTGTTCGACTACCGCAAAGCTAAGCACTGGGCGGAGAAGACCATTCAGCAGTTGGGCATTCGCACCAGCGGCCCGGCGCAAGCGCTGCGCCGCCTGTCCGGCGGCAATCAGCAAAAAGTGGCCATCGGCAAATGGCTGCGCAACGAAGCCGACGTGCTGATTTTTGATGAGCCAACCAAAGGCGTAGACATCAAAGCCAAAACCGACCTCTTCGTGCTGATTGACAAGCTGGCCCGTCGTGGCAAAGGGGTGATTTACGCCTCGGGCGAATTTGCCGAGCTGGTCGGGCTGTGCGATCGCATCTGCGTGCTGTGGGACGGGCGCATCGTCGCTGAGCTGGACGGCCACCAGGCTACCGAAGAAACCTTATTACTCTACTCCACCGGAGGAACCCCCGCGTGAGCAAAGCATTATCCCTTAAGGCCAGCGCGTCAGGCCGCCAACAGTTCTTTGACTTTCTCTACAAATGGGGGATGTTGCTCACCGTGGTGGCCCTGGTGGCGCTGTTCGGCATCGCGTCCGACAGTTTCCTTGAGCCGAACAACATCATTAATATTCTGCGCTCCATCGCCATCGTGACGGTGATCGCCATCGGCGTGTCAATCTCGCTCACCGTGGGCGGGTTTGATTTGTCCGTCGGCTCGACCGCCTCGCTGGCAAACGCGCTGGTGATTTCGCTGTTCGTCTGGCACGGCTTCGGCACCACCGAAGCGATTCTTATTACCCTGGTGCTGTGCACGCTGGTCGGGCTATTCAACGCCTTCCTGATCGTGGTGCTGAAAATTCCCGACATGCTTGCCACGCTTGCCAGCCTGTTTGTGATTCAGGGCGTGGCGATGACCTACAGCTACGGTGGATCGATCACCGAAAACATGGTGCTGCCGAGCGGCGACATGGCGGAAGGGACGATTCCCGCCGCCTTTGGCCTGCTCGGGCAGGTGCCGACCATCGTCATCATCATGCTGGTGGTCACGCTGGTCGCACAGCTCGCGCTCTCTCTGACCAAACATGGCCGCCGGATGTACGCCATCGGCGGCAACCCGGAGGCGGCTCGCCTGTCCGGCATTCGTACCACCCGTTACCGCGTGGCGGCCTACGTGCTGGCCTCTCTGCTGGCAGGTTTGGGCGGCATCCTGCTGGCCTCACGTATTGGCTCTTCACAGGTTAACGCCGGTGGCGGCTACCTGATGGATGCCGTGGCTGCCGCCTGGATTGGTTTCTCTCTGGCAGGTTCCGGTAAACCTAACGCGCTCGGCACGCTGGTAGGCGCGGTGATTCTGGGCGTGTTGCAAAACGGGCTGGTGATGCTCTCCGTGCCCTATTACGCGATGGACATTATTAAAGGCCTGGTGCTGGCTGCCGCACTGGCAATTACTTACATACAACGACGCTAAAACAACAACTTCACACAGGGTAACGACCATGAAAAAACTGACAACTTCGCTGCTGGCGCTTAGCCTGCTTGCCGCTCTGCCGGGCCACGCCGCTACGCCATCGCCGGTGCCGGAAAAAATCGCCGCCCACGACGGTCCAATCCGCATCGCCGTGATCCGCAACCTGGGCTCCGACGACAACACTACGCAGTTTGTCGCAGGTGCGGTTCAACAGGCTAAAAAGCTGGGCTTCAAGGTCAGCACGTTCCTGAGCAACGGCGACGACGCCCGCTTCCAGGACTTTGTGAACCAGGCGATCAGCCAGAAGTATGACGGGATTATTCTTTCTCAGGGTCGCGATCCTTACTCCACCGAACTGGTGAAAAAAGCTGTAGCCGCAGGCATTGCGGTGTCGGTCTTTGATACCGCCGTAAACGGCACCATTCCCGGCGTGACCGTCACCCAGCAGGACGACGCCTCGCTGACCAGCCTCTCCTTCGGCCAGTTGGTCAAAGACTTCAACGGCAAAGCCAACATCATCAAGCTGTGGGTGGCCGGTTTCCCACCGATGGAACGCCGCCAGGCGGCCTATCAGGAACTGCTGAAAGCCAACCCGGGCATTAAAGAGCTGGAGTCCATCGGCGCGGTTTCTTCCGACGTGCAGGGCGACACCGCCAACAAAGTGGGCGCAGTGCTGGCGAAGTACCCGAAAGGCAAAATCGATGCCATCTGGGGCACCTGGGATGCCTTCAGCCAGGGCGCCTATAAAGCGCTGCAGGAAAACGGCCGTACCGAAATTAAGCTCTATAGCATCGACGTTTCCAACCAGGACATTCAGCTGATGCGCGAAGCCAACAGCCCGTGGAAAGTCAGCGTGGCGGTCGATCCGAAGCTGATCGGTGCCACCAACGTGCGCCTGGTGGCCTACAAGATCGCCGGGGAACAAACGCCTGCGACCTACGACTTTAAAGCCGCAGCCATTCCACAGGCTCTGCTAGCCAGCCAGCCTGGCCCGGTCAACGTCACTTCGTTGGGCAAAATCATTCCAGGCTGGGGCCAGACCGACGACTTTATCGCGCCGTGGTTCGCCACGCTCGAAGCGAAAAATAAATAAGGAGTTCCGCAATGGCACTGCCACAACCCGAATACAGCCGCAATATGCGGCTGATCGGCCATAGCGATCAGGGAGGAAAACCGGACGGCGTGCAGCTAATGGTGCACCGGAGCTATGCGTATATCGGCCATATGGTGTCGCAGGGCTTTTCGATTGTGGACGTCCGCGATCCTAAAAACCCGAAAGCGGCGGGTTTCGTGCCCGCGCCGCCGGGTACCTGGAATATTCACCTGCAGGCGCACGACGACCTGCTGCTGGTGATTAACGCCCGGGATCTGTTTGCCGACGTGCGCTTCGCCGATGAGAAGGTTTACTACACCAAATCGGTTGGCGAAACGGTTCGCGACGTGCAGGACAAAGGCTGGAGCGCCGGATTACGCATTTTTGATATCTCCACGCCGGATAAACCCAAAGAAATCAGCTTCCTGTCGCTGAGCGGCATCGGCATCCACCGCTGCTGGTATGTGGGCGGCCGCTGGGCCTATGTTTCCGCGCTGATCGATGGGTTTAGCGATTATATCTTCCTGACTATCGACCTCGCCGACCCGCGCAATCCGCAGGTGGCAGGCAACTGGTGGCTGCCGGGCATGAACACTGCCGCAGGCGAGCAGCCCACCTGGCCGGAAGGCAAACGCTATGCGCTACACCACGCGATTATCAGCGGCGACACGGCGTATGCCAGCTGGCGCGACGGAGGCCTGACGCTGCTGGACGTTTCCGATCGCGCTCAGCCGCAGCTCATCAGCCACCGTAACTGGAGCCCGCCGTTTGGCGGCGGCACCCATACGGCGCTGCCGCTGCCGAATCGCGATTTGTTGGTAGTACTCGACGAAGCGGTACTGGACAATCAGGAGGACGGCGAGAAGCTGATTTGGCTGTTCGATATTCGCGCCCCGTCGAACCCGGTCAGCATCTCCACGTTCCCGCAGCCGGATGAGATTGATTATGTGGCGAAAGGCGCGCATTTCGGCCCGCATAATCTGCACGAAAACCGCCCAGGTAGCTTTATCAGCGATACGCTAATTTTCGCGACGTATCAGAACGCTGGCGTGCGAGCCTACGATATTTCCAACCCGTACCGCCCGGTAGAAACAGGTGCGCTGGTACCTGCCGCCCCGGAAAAGATGATGGATACTCGCCCTGGACGCCCGCAGGTGATCCAGTCCTGTGATGTCTTTGTCGACGCTCAAGGGATTGTGTACAGCACGGATTATAACGGCGGGTTGTCGGTTATTGAGTATTTGGGGTAGCCCTACGATTTACTTTCTCGTACTCCTATAATTGCCTTTAATACAGATCTTTATTTTATCATTTCGAAAAGAAGGATCTGCCAGCAAGCAGTTTTCCGTTCACCCATCCGACAAGTTATCTTTGCCACCGCAGCAAACGGTGAACGTGTCCGGGGGATAACGCCATCCCCCGAACAGCCCCGGCGCCCGGCGAGCTCATCGCCGCTGAAGCGGTAAACCCACCGGCTATCACCCCAAACATTCGGGGTCGTTCGCGATTCGTTCCCGACGATCGCTCTCTTTCGCTGTTCCCGACAGTTCAACCCCGCCTGAGTTGGGTCATAACCGGGGGCGCTGAGAGCCGGGGACAACGGCGTGGCTGTGGAACTGGAAGCGACTGGAACTTTCCGTATCGCTGCGGGATTGAAGCGAGGCACGGTTCCGGCTTAAATCGCCTTCGTTTTCTCTCCGACTGGCCAGGGTCCGGCCGTCGGGAACGGCCGGAGGTTGAGAGCGTCGGGAACGCATCTCAGCCGATCCAGGACTGGGAGATAAAACGGAGGTCTGCCGCTCACGCGGTCGATTCATTTGGCCGGGAGTCCGGGTTCTCAGGGGAATGACGGTGATTCCCCTGAGACATTCACTGGCTCTGTGATGACATATGAAACAGGGCTGGAAGTGAACGGAACCTTTCGCCAGACCCTCATAGAAGAGATTAACGGTTGAAATAAATTTTGAGGCAAAGAAACTCACCCCTTCTGCCGAACCCTCGCAATAAACTCATCCACCGAATTCACCTGCCCGGCGATCAGAATCAAAAACTTGCCCAGCTCAATAGCATGGCTGACGCAGGCCAGGCGCGCCGCCTCATCCTCAATACTTTCCAGATCGGCAACGTGCGACAAACCAACCGAGCGGCGAATCAGTTCGGTGCCGCAGAAGCCTACCGCATCAACCCACACTTTTTGCAGGTAGTGCTCAACGTAGCCTTCCGTTGCCAGCGCCGAGTCGCGTGTTTTCTCGCGGGCAAGCGCCGTAAAGCGCTCTGAGAAGCTCAGCCACAGTTCCTGAATATCCTTCAGGCGCTGTTCACGCTGGCTGGCTGCATCCCGTGGACCAAAATGCCCCGGCAGCGCGCAGTAGTTCAGCAGCAGGTTGCCGATGGCGGTCCCAAGATCAAACCCGGCCGGGCCCACGTAACCAAATTCAGCGTCGATCGCTTTCAGGCTACCTTCCGCAACGAAAATCGACCCGCTGTGGATGTCGCCGTGCAGCAGCGCTTCCGCGCTGGAAAAGAATTTATGCTTCAGCAACGCCACGGCCAACTTCAGGTCGCTGTCGCTTCGCAGCGCGGCAACCTGTTCTTCCAGCGCGGCCGGGTAGTTATTTCGCTCGTGGATCTGATACGGATCGTTAAAGAACAGATCTTCTGTGATTTCGCACATTTCCGGGTTGATAAAGCGGGCAACCAGCGCCTTCTTATCGTGCGGATGCAGATAAAAATCTGACGTGTGGAACAGCGCTTTTGCCAGATACTCACCAAGCTGGCTGGCCGCCTGAGGATAATACACGCCCTTCACCAACTCGCCGCGCCAGATGCGATGGCTGGAGAGATCTTCCATCACCATCACCGCCAACTCTGGGTCGTAATGCACCACGTTGACCGTGTGTTCCGGGCTGTGCTGGTAGTGCTCCACCAGGGTTTGCGCCTCAAGGCGAGCGCGATCCAGCGTCAGCGGCCAGGACTCGCCCACGCAGCGCACATACGGCAGCGCCTGCTTCACGATAGTCCGGCTGACGCCATGATTATCAAAGATTTTAAACACCAGATTGAGGTTGCCGTCGCCCACTTCCTGCGCCTCCACCAGCTCAGACGGCGTCTGCAGCCCGCCAAACTGTTGAGCATAGGCCACTGCGTCAGCGGCGGTAAAAGTGCGGTATTGCGACATGGCGATCCTCTCAGAAAATAAAGTCAATTAAGACGTTTGGACGTCTATACATCTGGAAGTCATGTTGGCACAATATACCGCAACAACGCAACATGGAATTAACACGAATGCATAATTTAAAAACCACCAGCCTGGAAGTGCGTGATAACCAGCTTTGGATCCTTGATCAGCAGGCGCTGCCGCAGCAGAAAAACTGGCTCCCGGCGCACACCGTGTCACAGCTGGTCGCGCATATTCACGCCCTCAGCGTACGCGGCGCGCCGCTCATCGGCCTTTCCGCCAGCCTGCTGCTGGCGCTGTTGGCGGAGCAAGGGCTGACAAAAGCTCAGCTCGCTGATGCCCTGGAAACCCTGCGGGCGTCCCGCCCGACGGCGGTAAACCTGATGAATAACCTCGACCGCATGAAGCAGGCGCTGGCTCAGGAAAATGTTGTGGCTGCGCTCGAAGAAGAGGCGCTGCGGCTGGTGGCAGAAGATAAAGTGCTGTGCGATAACATCGCCCAGGCGGGCGCGGCGCTGGTTAAACCCGGTAGCCGCCTGCTGACCCACTGCAATACCGGCGGGCTGGCTACCGCAGGCGTCGGCACCGCGCTGGGCGTTATTCAGCGGGCATTTAACGAAGGGAACGTCGCCAGCGTTTGGGTGGACGAAACCCGCCCGCTGCTGCAGGGCGGCAGGCTAACGGCGTGGGAATTAGGGGAGCTGGGTATTCCTTACCAGCTGATTTGCGATTCCATGGCCGCCAGCCTGATGGCGAAAAAGCAGGTGGACGCCATCTGGGTGGGCGCGGACCGCATCGCCGCGAACGGTGACGTGGCCAATAAGATCGGCACCTACAGCCTGGCCGTGCTGGCGCATTACCACGGCATTCCATTCTACGTTGCCGCGCCTCATACCACGCTCGACAGAAATTGTCCGAACGGCGAAGCCATTCCGATTGAGCAGCGTGCCGCCAGTGAAGTGACCGGCGTGGCGGGCAGCTTTGGCAGCGTGCAGTGGGCGCCAGACAACGCAAGCGTGTATAACCCGGCGTTTGACGTTACCCCGGCAGAGTTGATTAGCGGCTGGATTTTGGATACGGGCATGGTGACGCCGGAACAGGTTCGGGATGGGGTATTTTTACCGAAGAAATAATGCCCCTCATTCTGACCTTCTCCCCAAAGGGGAGAAGGAATAGAACGCACTACAGATTCACAATTTTCCCCTCTCCTTTGCCAGGAGAGGGTCAATCACAGCCTACGGCAAGCGTGGATAAGCATCCGCAATCGCATCGCCGGTAAAGTGCGCCACCCAGCCTTCCGGGTTATCAAAAATACGAATCGCGGTGAAATGCGGCTCGGACCCCATATCAAACCAGTGCGGTGTCCCGGCCGGGACGGAAATCAGGTCGTTCTTCTCGCAGAGGATCTGATACACCTTGTCGTCCAGATGCAGGCAGAACAGCCCCGCGCCTTCGACGAAGAAACGTACTTCATCTTCGCCGTGGGTATGTTCAGACAGGAATTTAGTCCGCAGCACGTCTTTCTGCGGGTTGTCCGCCCGCAGGCTGATCACATCCCAACTCTGATAGCCCTTCTCCGCCACCAGCTTGTCGATAGCATGCTGATAAGCGTGGATCACCGTTTCCGGCGTTGGGTCGTTGCCTAAATCCTGGTTCGCTTCCCAGCGTTCAAAACGCACGTCTTTGGCGTTCAACTGCTCGCGAATTTCTTGCGCGTCCGTGCTGTGCCATACCGGCTCCTTTGCTTCGGTATCGGTAAAAATGGTCAATGCGCTCATGAAGAAAACGACTCCAGATTAATGTGGTCGAAACGGTTTACCTGGCGATGGCGGCTGACGTCATCCGCCTCGCCGCGAATAAGCTGCACGGTTTGCCAACCGCCTTCCCGTGCAGCATCCAGCTCCTGGTGAATATCTGATAAGAACAGCAGCGACTCAGGTGCCACGCCGATCTCCGCCGCGATGTTGCGGTAGGACTGCGCTTCACGCTTGGCCCCTACGTGGGTATCAAAATAGCCGCTGAACAACTCAGTAATATTCCCGGCGTCGCTGTAGCCAAAAAGCAGCTTCTGCGCCGCCACCGAGCCGGATGAATAGACATACAGGGCAATACCCTGCTGTTTCCAGGCCTTGAGCGCGGGCAGAACGTCATCATAGAGATGGCCGGTGAAGTCTCCATTCACGTAGCCATCCCGCCAGATAAGGCCCTGCAGCGCTTTTAGCGCGGTAGATTTACGATCTACATCCATGAAGCTAAACAACGTCTCAATCAGCCGTTCAATATCCGCCTGCGGTTCATTAATTTCCGCCCGCAGGTCGTTGAGTATTGGGGCTATTTCATTTTGCTGCTCGCGAACAAAACCCGCGAGGCGTTCGCGGGCATACGGGAACAGGATGTTGTGCACAAAGCGAATGTCGCTGGTGGTGCCTTCAATATCGGTAACAATGGCGCGAATCATCATCTCTCCAGCCGTTAACGCTGCGTTATGTTGGCAACTGAGGTCATTATTATTTAGACGTCTAAGCGTCTTGATTGCTAAATCTTAACATCGTGTTATAGTCCCGGCAACACAGGGAAACACACGCACCACGTTAAGGTCGAAGAATAATGAGCCACTCCCCTTTGATTCCAGAAAGCAAACTGCCGGCGCTCGGCACCACTATTTTCACGCAAATGAGCGCCCTCGCGCAGCAGCACAATGCGATTAACCTTTCCCAGGGATTCCCGGATTTTGACGGCCCGCGCTACCTGCAGGAACGCCTGGCGTTTCACGTCAGCCAGGGCGCAAACCAGTATGCACCGATGACCGGCGTTCCAGCCCTGCGCGAAGCCATCGCCGAGAAAACCGAAGCGCTGTACGGCCACAAGCCGGATGCCAATACTGATATTACGGTCACCGCTGGCGCCACCGAAGCGCTTTATGCCGCCATCACCGCGCTGGTTCGTCCGGGCGATGAAGTGATTTGCTTTGACCCAAGCTATGACAGCTATGCCCCAGCCGTGACGCTTTCCGGCGGCATTCTGAAACGTATTGCTCTCCAGCCGCCGCACTTCCGCGTCGACTGGCAAGAATTTGCTGCCCTGCTGAGCGACAAAACTCGCCTCGTCATTCTTAACACGCCGCACAACCCCTCCGCTACCGTCTGGCGCAAAAGTGATTTTACCGCGCTGTGGCAGGCCATTGCGCAGCACGAAGTCTACGTGCTGAGCGACGAAGTGTACGAGCATATCTGCTTCGACGAAGAAGGCCACGCCAGCGTGCTGGCCCACCCGCAGCTGCGCGAGCGCGCTATCTCTGTGTCCTCTTTCGGCAAAACGTTCCATATGACGGGCTGGAAAGTGGGCTACTGCGTGGCACCGGCGGCCATCAGCGCGGAGCTGCGCAAAGTTCACCAGTACCTGACGTTTGCAGTGAATACCCCGGCGCAGCTTGCGATTGCCGACATGCTGCGTGCCGAACCGGAACATTATCGTGAACTGCCGGAATTCTACCGCGCGCGCCGCGACCGCTTTGTTGAAGCGCTGGCGGACAGCCGGTTTGAAATTTTGCCCTGCGAAGGGACTTACTTCCTGCTGGCCGACTACAGCGCAATCTCCGATCTCGACGACGTGAGTTTCTGCCAGTGGCTGACCAAAGAAGTGGGCGTGGCGGCGATCCCGCTGTCGGTGTTCTGCGCGGATGCTTTCCCGCACAAGCTGATTCGCCTGTGCTTTGCTAAGCAGGAAGCGACGCTGGACGCTGCGGCAGAAAGATTACGCCAGGTATAACGCGACATTCCCCGTCGGCGGACGGGGAAAACTACAGGCTGAGGATCTCTTTGACGAACGGAATAGTGAGTTTGCGCTGGGCGGTAATCGAGGCGTGATCGAGCTGATCGAGCGTCATAAACAGGGTTCGCATTTCGCGATCGAGGCGTTTTAACAGGAAACGCCCCACGTCTTCCGGCAGCTCAAACCCCCGCAACCGGGAGCGCAGCTGCAGCGCCTGCAGCTTGTCGTCATCGGAAAGCGGCTGCAGCTTGTAGATTTGCCCCCAATCGAGACGGGAAGCCAGGTCAGGCAACTGCAGATTAAGCTGGCGAGGCGGCCTGTCACCAGTGATCAGCAGACGCGTTTTCCCGGATTCCAGAATGCGATTATAAAGATTGAAGATCGCCATTTCCCACGGCTCGTCCCCGGCCACGCATTCGATATTGTCGATGCAAACCAGCGACAGCTGCTCCATCCCGTCGAGCACTTCCGGCACAAACCAGGTGCGCTTATCCAGCGGCACATAGCCCACGGCTTCACCGCGCTGGGAAAGCTCTGCGCAGGCCGCATGCAGCAAATGGCTGCGCCCGCCGCCTTCACGCGACCAGAAATAGATGTACCCGCTGTGATCCTGACGGAGTACCGCCTGCAGGGCGGCTAATAAAGAAGGGTTGTCACCCGGCCAGAAACTCGCAAAGGTTTCGTCGTCGGGAAGATAGAGTGGCAGTGAGAGCTGTGCCGGCGTATTCAGAAGTACCTCAACCATAACAGGCAGAAAATCGAAACGAGTCTAACACAGAATGGCTGAGGTTTAGAACCGGGCGAGGATCCGCCCGGCGAGGAAACGATCAGGCCTGCGCGTCGTTGTCTTTCGCGTCAAGCACGACTTCTTCCGGGCGCAGTATGCTGATAAGTTTGAAAATAAGACTCAGGCCCACGCCGACGATGGTCGCCAGCGCCATGCCTTTCAGCTCTGCCGCACCAATGTGCACCTTCGCCCCGCTCACCCCGATGATCAGGATCACGGAGGTCAGGATCAGGTTTTGCGCTTTGCTGTAATCCACTTTGGATTCGATCAGCACGCGAATACCGGAGGCGCCGATCACTCCGTACAGCAACAGAGAAACACCGCCCATCACCGGCACCGGAATGATTTGAATCGCCGCCGCCAGTTTGCCGACACAGGAAAGCAGAATGGCGATAATTGCCGCACCGCCGATAACCCAGGTCGAGTACACGCGGGTGATCGCCATGACGCCGATGTTCTCACCGTAGGTGGTGTTTGGCGTGGAGCCGAAGAAGCCGGAGAACACGGTTGAAATGCCGTTGGCAAACATCGAACGGTGCAGGCCCGGGTCACGAATCAGGTCTTTTTTCACGATATTCGCGGTCACCACAAGGTGACCCACGTGTTCGGCAATAACCACCAGCGCCGCAGGCAGAATGGTGAAGATAGCGAACCATTCAAAGCGAGGCGTATAGAAGGTTGGCAGCGCGAACCAGTGCGCTTCGCGGATGGGCGTCACGTCTACCACGCCCATGGCGAAGGAGAGCGCGTAACCCGCCAGCACGCCGATGAGAATCGGGATAATGGCCATAAAACCACGGAACAGCACGGAACCAAACACCGTGACCGCCAGCGTCACCAGCGAGATAATAATGGTGGTGGAATCCGGGGATGAGCCTTCCGCGGGCAGCAGCCCGGCCATGTTAGCCGCCACGCCCGCCAGCTCAAGACCGATAACCGCCACAATCGCACCCATCGCCGCCGGAGGGAACATCACGTCCAGCCAGCCGGTACCGGCTTTTTTCACAATCAGCGCCACGATGCAGAACAGCACGCCGCACATGATAAATCCGCCGAGGGCTACTTCATACCCCAGCGGCAGCAGCAGCAATACCGGAGAGATAAACGCGAAGCTAGACCCCAGATACGCCGGGATTTTGCCTTTACAGATGAACAGATAAAGTAAGGTGCCAATACCGTTAAACAGCAGCACCGTGGCCGGGTTGATGTGGAACAGAATTGGCACCAGCACGGTTGCGCCGAACATGGCGAACAGATGCTGCAGGCTCAACGGAATCGTTTGCAGTAAGGGCGGGCGTTCACTTACCCCAATGGCGCGGCGGGTCATGTTGTTTTCCTCTAAGTGTTATTTTTAACGAACGGTGTTTGCTTCAATCAAAAAAAAGCCGACTTTCAAAGTCGGCTGATGAATCTTATTTTGTTCCGAATATCTTATCGCCCGCATCACCGAGGCCAGGAATAATGTACCCGTGCTCGTTGAGACCCTGATCGATAGAAGCGGTGTACAGCTCCACGTCCGGGTGCGCTTTTTCCAGCGCGGCGATGCCTTCCGGCGCGGCAACCAGCACCAGTACCTTAATGCTGGTACAACCCGCTTTTTTCAGCAGGTCGATGGTGGCAATCATAGAACCGCCGGTCGCCAGCATCGGGTCAACCACCAGCGCCATACGTTCTTCTATATTAGAAACCAGCTTCTGGAAGTAAGGCACCGGCTGCAGGGTTTCTTCATCGCGGTAAACGCCAACGACGCTGATACGCGCGCTGGGTACGTTTTCCAGAACGCCTTCCATCATGCCAAGGCCAGCACGCAGAATTGGCACAACGGTAATTTTTTTGCCTTTGATCTGGTCGACTTCCACCGGGCCGTTCCAGCCTTCGATGGTGACTTTCTCGGTTTCCAGGTCCGCAGTGGCTTCATAAGTAAGCAGGCTGCCTACTTCAGAGGCGAGTTCACGAAAGCGCTTGGTGCTGATGTCTTGCTCGCGCATCAGGCCCAGCTTGTGTTTGACGAGTGGGTGTTTCACTTCCACGATCTTCATACTCTTTCTCCCCCGAGATAGTTGGCTACCACAAAAAAAATCGCCGGATTATACCGCTTTTTTGCCGCTGCGCTACAGCTAATGGGATGATCGAGATCAACCGGACTGGATTGAGTCTATCTCAGGAATTCTTTTCTTGCCGATGACAAGAGGCTCGCAAACGTTTGCCTCCGCTGTTAGAATTGCCGCGTTTTTCTTATATACCACCCGTGGGGAACGAGCAGTGACCGATAAAACCTCTCTCAGCTATAAAGATGCCGGTGTAGATATTGATGCTGGTAACGCTCTGGTCGACAGAATTAAAGGCGTAGTGAAAAAGACCCGCCGCCCGGAAGTGATGGGTGGCCTGGGCGGTTTCGGTGCGCTGTGCGCGTTGCCTCAGAAATATCGCGAACCGATTCTGGTTTCCGGCACCGACGGTGTGGGGACCAAGCTGCGTCTGGCCATGGATTTAAAACGCCACGACGCGATCGGCATTGACCTGGTCGCCATGTGCGTGAACGACCTGGTGGTTCAGGGCGCCGAGCCGCTGTTCTTCCTCGACTACTACGCCACCGGCAAGCTGGACGTGGATACTGCCGCCAGCGTTATCACCGGCATCGCCGAAGGCTGCCTGCAGTCAGGCTGCTCGCTGGTTGGCGGTGAAACCGCTGAAATGCCAGGCATGTACCACGGGGAAGACTACGACGTGGCCGGGTTCTGCGTGGGCGTGGTTGAGAAGTCTGAAATCATCGACGGGTCTAAAGTTGCCGATGGCGATGTCCTGATTGCGCTGGGTTCAAGCGGCCCGCACTCCAACGGCTACTCGCTGGTGCGCAAAGTGCTGGAAGTGAGCGGCACCGACCCGCTGACCACCGAACTGGAAGGGAAACCTCTGGCGGATCACCTGCTCGAGCCAACCCGCATTTACGTGAAAAACATCCTTGAGCTGATTGAAAACGTGGATGTTCACGCCATCGCCCACCTGACCGGCGGCGGCTTCTGGGAAAACATTCCGCGCGTACTGCCGGACAACACCCAGGCCGTTATCACCGAATCTTCCTGGCAGTGGCCAGCCGTCTTCAACTGGCTGCAGCAGGCCGGCAACATCAGCCGCCACGAAATGTACCGCACCTTTAACTGCGGCGTGGGCATGGTCATTGCGCTGCCGGCGGCAGAAGCGGATAAAGCCGTTGCGCTGATGCAGGCCAAAGGTGAAAAAGCGTGGAAAATCGGTATCATCAAGGCATCTGATTCCGAAGAGCGCGTGGTTATTGAGTAATGAAACACATTGTGGTGCTGATTTCCGGTAACGGAAGCAATCTGCAGGCGATCATTGACGCCTGCCAGCAGAAGAAGATTAACGGCACCATCAGCGCGGTGTTCAGCAATAAGGCCGACGCGTTCGGCCTTGAGCGAGCCCGCGAAGCCGGGATCCCGACCCACGCGCTGGCGGCAAGCGAGTTTGCCAGCCGCGAGGCGTTCGATCGCCAGCTGATGCAGGAGATTGACGCCTACGCGCCGGACGTCGTGGTGCTCGCGGGTTATATGCGCATTCTCAGCCCGGCCTTTGTGGCGCGCTACAGCGGTCGTTTACTCAACATTCACCCTTCCCTGCTGCCGAAATATCCCGGTCTGCATACCCACCGCCAGGTGCTGGAAAACGGCGATGAAGAGCACGGCACCTCCGTGCATTTTGTCACTGACGAACTGGACGGCGGCCCGGTCATTTTGCAGGCCAAAGTGCCGGTATTTGAAGGGGATGATGAGGACGAAATCACCGCCCGCGTTCAGCACCAGGAACACGCGATTTACCCGCTGGTCGTCAGCTGGTTCCTCGACGATCGCCTAAAAATGCGCCAAAACGCCGCCTGGCTTGATGGCGTGCAGCTGCCCCCGCAGGGACATGCAGCAGAATAATTTAACTAAAAAGGGCTTAGGCCCTTTTTTTGTGTCTGTCTCTCATAAAGTTGTCATGGTCAGATGAGAGAGTTTCATCTGCATAGTTGGACATTCTCCGCTAAAGCTCGCCATAATAACTGACGTGACGGTGACGGCATTGCCACGTCCACGAAAACGGAGTGTGAGGACTAATGGGTCAGGATAAGCTGTATATCGAAAAAGAACTGAGCTGGTTGTCTTTTAACGAACGCGTTCTGCAGGAAGCGGCGGACAAGCTCAACCCGTTGATTGAAAGGATGCGTTTTCTCGGCATCTATTCCAATAACCTCGATGAATTCTATAAAGTGCGTTTCGCCGAACTGAAGCGCCGCATTTTAATCAGTGAAGAACAGGGTTCTCCTTCCAACCAGCGCCACCTGCTGAACAAGATTCAGGCTCGGGTGCTGAAGGCCGATCAGGAATTTGACAGCCTGTATAACGAGCTGCTGCTGGAAATGGCCCGCAACCAAATCTTCCTGATTAACGAACGTCAGCTTTCCGAAAATCAGCAAAGCTGGCTGCGCAGCTACTTCAAGCATCAGCTTCGCCCGCACATCACGCCGATTTTGATCAACCGCGATACCGACCTGGTGCAGTTCCTGAAGGACGATTACACCTACCTGGCGGTCGAAATCATTCGTGGGGACAGCATTCGCTACGCGCTGCTGGAGATCCCGTCTGACAAAGTGCCGCGGTTTGTGAACCTGCCGCCGGAAGCACCACGTCGCCGCAAGCCGATGATCCTGCTGGATAACATCCTGCGCTACTGCCTGGACGAGATCTTCAAAGGGTTCTTCGACTACGACGCGCTCAACGCCTATTCAATGAAGATGACGCGTGACGCCGAGTACGACCTGGTTACCGAAATGGAATCCAGCCTGCTGGAACTGATGTCCTCCAGCCTGAAACAGCGTCTGACCGCCGAGCCGGTGCGCTTTGTTTATCAGCGCGATATGCCGGATGCGATGGTGGAGATGCTGCGCGACAAGCTGACCATTTCCAACTACGACTCGATCATTCCCGGCGGACGCTACCACAATTTTAAAGACTTTATTGGCTTCCCGAACGTCGGGAAAGCTAACCTGGTGAACAAGCCGCTGCCGCGCCTGCGCCATATCTGGTTCGATAAATTCCGTAACGGGTTCGACGCCATCCGCGAGCGTGACGTCCTGCTTTACTACCCGTACCACACCTTCGAACACGTCCTTGAGCTGCTGCGCCAGGCCTCCTTCGATCCAAGCGTGCTGGCGATTAAAATCAATATCTACCGCGTGGCGAAAGACTCACGCATTATTGACGCCATGATCCACGCCGCCCATAACGGCAAGAAAGTCACCGTGGTGGTCGAGCTGCAGGCACGTTTTGACGAAGAAGCGAATATCCACTGGGCGAAGCGCCTTACCGAGGCGGGTGTGCACGTTATCTTCTCCGCGCCGGGGCTGAAAATTCACGCCAAGCTGTTCCTTATTTCCCGCATGGAAGGCGAAGAGATTGTGCGTTATGCGCATATTGGGACCGGTAACTTTAACGAGAAAACCGCCCGTCTCTACACGGACTATTCCCTGTTAACCGCCGATGCTCGCATCACCAACGAAGTGCGTCGCGTGTTCAACTTTATCGAAAATCCGTACCGCCCGGTGACCTTCGACTATCTGCTGGTGTCGCCGCAGAACTCGCGTCGCCTGCTGTACGATTTGGTCGATCGCGAAATCAAAAATGCCCAGAACGGGCAGCCTGCCGGGATCACGCTGAAGCTGAATAACCTGGTAGACAAAGGCTTGGTGGACAGACTTTATGCGGCCTCCAGCGCGGGCGTGAAGGTGAACCTGCTGATACGCGGCATGTGTTCGCTGATTCCAGAACTCGACGGGATCAGCGATAATATCCGCGTGCAGAGTATCGTTGACCGCTACCTCGAGCACGACCGGGTCTATATTTTTGAAAACGGTGGCGATAAAAAAGTCTTCCTCTCCTCTGCCGACTGGATGACCCGTAACATCGACTACCGCATTGAAGTGGCCGTCCCGGTCCTCGATCCGCGCCTGAAGCAGCGTATGCTCGATATCATTGATATCCAGCTGAACGACACGGTGAAAGCGCGCATCATCGACAAAGAACTGAGTAATCGCTATGTGCCGCGCGGCAACCGCCGGAAAGTGCGTTCGCAGCTGGCGATCTACGATTATATTAAAACTCTGGAACAACCTGACTAACGCTCTCAGGCGAAGATAAAATTATGCCGATATCAAACCATGCTCCACGGCCGCAGGAATTTGCTGCGGTCGACCTCGGCTCGAACAGCTTCCACATGGTCATTGCCCGTGTGGTGGATGGCGCCATGCAAATCATTGGCCGCCTGAAGCAGCGCGTGCACCTCGCGGATGGCCTCGGGCCCGATAACAAATTAAGCGAGGAGGCCATGGAGCGTGGGCTCTCCTGCCTGGCGCTGTTTGCCGAACGCCTGCAGGGATTTGCAGCAGACAACGTGTGCATTGTGGGCACCCACTCGCTTCGCGAGGCCACCAATGCCGCTGAGTTTCTGAAACGCGCGGAGAAAGTGATCCCCTACCCGATCGAAATCATTCCCGGGAACGAAGAAGCCCGTCTGATTTTTATGGGCGTGGAACACACTCAGCCGGAGAAAGGCCGCAAGCTGGTGATTGATATCGGCGGGGGCTCCACCGAGCTGGTGATCGGCGAAGATTTTGAGCCAATGCTGGTGGAAAGTCGCCGTATGGGCTGCGTCAGCTTCGCACAAAACTTCTTCCCTGGCGGCGTCATCAGCCCGGAAAACTTCAAGCGCGCCCGCATGGCGGCTATCCAAAAACTGGAAACCCTTGCCTGGCAATATCGCCTGCAGGGCTGGAAAGTCGCGATGGGCGCCTCTGGCTCCATTAAAGCGGCGCATGAAGTGCTGATCGAGATGGGCGAAAAAGACGGGATGATCACCCCGGAACGCCTGGACATGCTCCAGCAGGAAGTGCTGAAGTTTAAAACCTTCGACGCCCTGAGCCTGCCGGGCCTGTCCGAAGAGCGTAAAGCGGTGTTTGTGCCTGGGCTGGCCATTCTGTGCGGCGTGTTTGATGCGCTCGCCATCCGCGAGCTGCGCCTGTCTGACGGTGCGCTGCGCGAAGGCGTGCTGTACGAAATGGAAGGCCGCTTCCGCCATCAGGATATTCGCATTCGCACCGCGCAAAGCCTGGCGGAGCAGTACCACATCGACAGCGATCAGGCTCGTCGGGTACTGGAAACCGTTGAACTGCTGTACCAGCAGTGGGAAAAACAGAACCACAAGCTGGCTAACCCGCAGATGGCCGCGCTGCTGAAGTGGGCCGCGATGCTGCATGAAGTCGGGCTGGGCATCAACCACAGCGGGATGCACCGCCACTCGGCCTACATTCTGCAAAACAGCAACCTGCCGGGCTTCAACCAGGAGCAGCAGGTACTGATGGCTTCCCTGGTGCGCTACCACCGCAAGGCCATTAAGCTGGACGATCTGCCGCGCTTCACCCTGTTTAAAAAGAAACAGTTCCTGCCGCTGATTCAGCTGATTCGTCTGGCCACGCTGCTGAATAACCAGCGCCAGGCGACAACCACCCCGCCGACGCTGGTGCTGGAAACCGACGACAACCACTGGAGGCTGCGCTTCCCGCACGACTGGTTCAGCCAGAACACGCTGGTTCAGCTGGATTTGGAGCGTGAACAGCTGTATTGGGAAAGCATGACCGGCTGGAAGCTGACCATCGAAGAAGAGGCCGAAGCGGCGCTCTCCGCCTGATTTACTCCATCAGCCCCTTTGCGTCTTCCGGTGCAGAGGGGCTTTGTTCTTCAGCAAGGCTCTCCAGCGGCTGAGGGCGACCAATCAAATATCCCTGCACATAATCCATGCCCATCGCCCGGACGGCATCTTTCAGCGCCTGCGTTTCCACATATTCCGCCACAACCTGCATCTTCTTCATTCTTGCCAGCTGGCATATCGAGCTCACCACCTGGTAATCCAGGCTGCTGGTTAAAATATTGCGGATAAAGCTGCCGTCAATTTTAAGGATGTCGGCGCTCAGCTCTTTCAGACGCGCATAGCTGGCATAGCCTGTGCCAAAGTCGTCGATAGCCACCCGGCAACCCATGCGCTGCAGCATCTTCAACGTTACATTGGCCTGTTCAAGGTTGGTTAAAGAGTGACTTTCTGTCACTTCAAAAACCAGCTGCCACGGCTCAATACGGTACTTCGCCAGCAAATGCTGCACATCCCCCGGAAGCTGGGCCTGACACACCGAAGCGGGCGTCAGGTTAATGGCGAGCCTGCAGCCCGGCAAACTGTCGCGGTGCTTATCCATAAACTGCAGGGCGGCATTCAGCACCCAGCGGTCAATGCGGGATGAAAGCCCAAATTCATGGGCGACGGGCAAAAAGATATCCGGTGACAGCAGTTCGCCTTTATCGTCGCGCATCCGCAGCAGCACCTCGTAGTAGGCGTCACCCCGTAACCCTTCAATACGCTGCGCCATCAGCACAAACAGGTCCTGATCGAGCGCATGCTGGAGGCGGTTCATCATTTCAACTTTGCGTTTGACCGCATTCTGAATGTGATTGGAGCCTTTTTGCTGCAGGCTTTCGGGCTGTTGCGTAGAGAGCGATACCCCGGCCATGGTGCTTAACTCGCCGAGCAATAAGTAGAGATGGGACACCGGGTGGCGCACAAAGCAATAGCTGATGCCGATTTGCGGCTGCAGCGGCATCCCGTCCCACATAAAGCGGAACCGTCGGGCATGGGCGTACAGAGACTCAATTTTAGCCTGATGAGATTCATAATTGAGGCGCAGGGCGAGATCGTGCCCGGAAAGGTTGTACACCCTCTCGCCGGGCGACAGCTGGCCGCGCAAATATTCCGCCAGCTGCTGTTTGTATTGAATGCGCAGCAAAACGCCGTAGTTTCGCCCCAGCAGCTCCAGCTCGGGAATCGACAAAAATCCCAGCGCGGACCAGGGCGTGTTCCCGAGGTCGCGAGATAACGCGCGTAGATTCGGCATCTGCATCATCGGGTCGATGAACGCCACGCGGCGTGCTTTATAGTGCAAGAAGCGCTGTCGGGTGGTCACCGCCGCCATTAAATAGATGGTGATGGAAAACACCGCATAGCAGGAAGACGCAATCGCCAAATGCAGCTGAAAGCCCATATCCGGCGGCAGGTAATTATGGAACCCGCCGCAGAGAATAATCAGTACCACGGTCCAGGCATTGGTAATAAACAAGAAGCCAAAACGCATCGCCCCCCACAGCATAACGGGCAGAATAAGCGTCAGCGTGTAATCGGTATTAAAAATAGTTTTGTTTTGGCTAATCGGGTACAGCAGCAGCCAAATAAGCAGGCCAATGAGCGCGGCCCAGAGCAGCATTTCACTTCGCGTCACGCCCTTCTGCCGCTGTCCCCGCATGCGGGACCAGAAGCTTTTGATAAAGCGCGGATGCACTATCATTCTTAAAATAAAATAGAAGAACGGCAGCCCGGTTAATCCCCCCACCAGCACGGCCTGGAAATTAATTAATGTCCTGGCGCTCCACGGCGTGGCGGACAGAATAGAAAAACTGCGATCGTACCAGCCTAAAAATAACGCTATCTCGTAGAACACCAGAAATAGCCCGGCGTTAACCAGCACCAGCCAAAACATACGCTGAGCGGTGAGCTGAATCAGGCCGAAGGTCACCGCGCTGCGTCGCGACACAAAATAGCGATAGCAGCACGAACTGACCGTAATCGGCACGATAAAGTGCAGGACGGCCAGCAACGAAATCCACACGCCTTCTGAGGGCAGATAGCGAATCAGCAATGCCAGAACAATGCCCGGAATAGCCGCGCGCCCGAACAGTACGATGCAGGCGGTTAGCAGCGGGAGCGACATGTAAAGCAGGAAAACTCGCCCGCCATCCAGTACCGTCTGCGCGTTAAACGTTGCCACCAGCGGCAGCAGCAGGCTGGGGAGAATCAGGGGCAGTGCCCACCATTTACTTTTTGATTGTTTATACCAGCTAGCCAGTTGCATACATCTTCGCCAAAATCCCTGTTCCTCTTCGGGTATCTTCCGGATATCCTTTCCGGTTCGTTACGGCCCATCTTCCGTCACTGCGGGGGACAAATTTTAGTTCGCCAACATTAAGAATAATTGATGCATATCAGTATCAGTTCAATGAATCACCGCTGAGGTAAAATTCAGACTGAATATGATTCATATTAGTTCACAACAAATTCACCTCATGAATGAAATGCCCATGAATCATTCATTCAGGCCGTTTTTACATGATGAATAATTGACCTGAGTGGTTCTGTGTGACTAAATAGCCCCGTCGCCCGCATCGCCGGGCCAATCTTAAGGACCCCTGCGTGACACAGGTTACGACTATGCAAAGACGAAACCGTTTTAATAATCGCATGACCCGCATTATTCTGCTCATCAGTTTTCTGTTCTTTTTTGGTCGCTTTATTTATTCCTCCATCGGAGCCTGGTACCACCATCAGGATAAAAAAGCAGAAACCCAACAAAGCAGCCAGCAGGTGGACAGCGCTAACCGTTAGTCCGTCGGTTCCCCCTCGCGCTCTTTTAATTTCCTACCACTTGTTCAAAAATGCTCAAGCGCCCCGTTTGCTGGCCCCTCGCCTTGACCTGAAGTTAACTTGAGGTTGTAAAGTCACGCCATCAAAAACAGCTGAATGGGCAGACTATGGAACAGATTGATGTCGGCTTTACCCACGTCGCATTTATGGTGAAGGATCTGGATAAAAGCGTCGATTTCTACCTCCGCTATACCGCAATGAAAGTGATTCACCAGCGCGAACCCGACCTGCCGGACGCACGCAAGGTGGCCTGGCTCAGCGATCGCACCCGGCCTTTTGCGCTGGTTCTGGTGCAGGCAGACAACAACACCGACACGCCGCTGGGGAATTTTGGTCACCTGGGCGTGGCCTGCGCAACCAAAGAAGAAATTGATCGCAAGACGGAAATGGCGAGAGCCGAAGGCGTGCTGCGCAGAGAACCAGAGCAGCTTGGCGACCCGGTGGGTTACTTCGTGTTCTTTGCCGATCCAGACGGTAACACGCTGGAACTCTCCTACGGCCAGCGGGTTGGCATTGAGTCAATGTAAAGCCTGAAGGGCGACCAAAAGCCGCCCTTTTCTGTCGTTATGCCGCTACGCACCTCTGCCTTTATTCTCTCTTTCTGTTTAAGCATTTTATGTTCTAAGCATAGCTATTTATATTCCTATGGGCTTTAGCGGCGACGATTTACTCTCTGCTCAAATCAACGATTAATTGCGGGCAGTGATAAGTTAAATGAGTGGCAGAGCGTCGGTCTATTTACATGAAGAACAACGGGAATTTGTCAGTAAACTGCGGCGTTCGTGGCTGTGGCGCACGGAGCTGCCCACCTGGCTGCTGATTATCACGATTTACGGCGGCTGGTTTGCCACCGTGGCGTGGTGGAAAACCATTGGCCTCTTTCCGGCAACGCTGCTGCTCATCTGGTTAGCCACCTGGTATATGTCGCTGCAGCATGAGCTTTTGCACGGCCACCCGACGCGCTTCCCACGCCTGAACCAGCTGTTCGGGCTGATCCCTTTTTCTATCTGGTATCCGTACGGCACTTATCGCGATCTGCATCTGAAACATCACCAGGATGAAGATCTGACCGTGCCGGAAACTGACCCGGAAAGTTACTACTTTACCCGCCGCCGCTGGCAGCATTTTAGCGGCGTTCAGCGCTTGCTGGTGCGCCTGCGTAACACCTTCCCAGGTAGGCTGCTGCTGACGCCGGTGCTGACCATGCGCTGGACGGCGATCAATATCTGGGAAACTTTCCGCGGCGGTAATCGCCCGGCGATGGCGATGTGGACGGTACATCTGCTGCTGCTTATCCCGGTGCTCGGCTGGCTGGTGAAGCATGATTTCTCGGTGGTTTACTACCTGCTGGTCGTCACCTGGCCGATGCTGGCGATGACCAAAGTCCGCTCTTTCTTCGAACACCGCGCGGCGGAAGATCCCGAGGCCCGGACGGTGATTAACGAAGCAGGCATGTTCTGGCGTCTGCTGTTCTTGAATCTGAACTATCACTCAGTGCACCACGATCTCCCCGGCATTCCGTGGTACGGGCTGCCAACCGTTTACCGCGCGTATAAAGAGGAATACCTGCAGCGGAACCAGGGCTTCTTTGTGAACGGTTACGGCGAGCTGATGCGCGAGCATCTGATTAAGCCGATCCAGGTGGAAATTAACCCGTTCTTCCCGGACGGCCGCCTGGCGCAGGACGTGGTGCCGCAGGAGAAAGCCCATGAGTAAGCTTATCTCGCTGCCGATGTACGACGTGCATCACCCGGATACCGAAGCGCTGGTAGCCACCTTGCGCCTGCTACTGAGCGAAGAAGGACTGGACGGCGACAGTTTGATGTATAGCGAACCCGAAGATCGTCTGAGCCACTGGCAAGACTCGCGGCTGCTGCTCAGCCAGACCTGCGGTTATCCCCTGTGCGTCCTGCTGCCTAACGTGCAGGTCGTCGGTACGTTTCATTATCAGGCGGCAGGCTGCGAAGGGTTTCACTACAGCAGCCAGCTGATTGTGCGTGAAGCCGACGCGGCAAAAACGCTGGCAGATTTCCGGGGCAAGCGCGTCGTCTGCAACAGCGACGACTCCCAGTCCGGCTATCACGGCTTTCGCAGCCTGGTTACCCCGCTGCAAAAAGACGGGAAGTTCTTCTCAGACATCGCCTTTAGCGGCAGCCACCGCCAGTCGCTGGCGGAGGTGCAGGCCGGCACGAGCGATATTGCCGCCATTGATGCAGTCACTCTCGCGCTGGTTGCTCATCACGAACCGGAACGCGTTGCGGGCCTGGTTTCTATCGGCACAACGGCGCTGGCACTGGGTTTACCGATGATCACCTCGGCGCAAACTTCAGCCGTGGAACTGGCGCAGCTGCGCCGCGCGTTGAAACGGCTGGTGAGCGAGCCTGAGTGGCAAGAAGTAAGGGAGGCGTTACTGATAAAAGATTTTAGCGTGACGCACAGGGATGATTATCAGCCCATTAGCGATGCGGCACAGAAAGCGGCGGCAAGTGGACTTGTAACGCTGTAGCTGGTTGGTTTTTAACTTCTCCCACTGAGAATTATGCTTCGCTTTTCGTCCAACGTTTCACTCAGCCACAGCGTCGCTTCTGTTTTTCCCCTCTCCCTGGCAGAGAGAGGGGAATTACAGAAAAATCCTTCACAAATTTCAAAATTATGCCAGGAATTGCCAGCTCTTAACCTCGTAAAAAATATGGTTATATCATATAAAAACAACAAATGAGGTAGCTATTTAAAAGCCATTTCTCACGCTACTATCGTTAAGTACGCGACAAAACGCGCCTGATAATTCCTCCTACAAAAAGCTTATCCGATGAACCAAATACACTTTATTGAAGGCCCGGTTGGTGCGGGTAAATCGACCTACGCTAAAGCCCTGGCCAAAACCGACGGGTTTACCCACATCGCGCTGGACGAGTGGTTCGTGCGGCTCTACAGCCCCGACCGCCCGGCCGGAAATTTTGTGCCCTGGTATGTGGAACGCAAAGACCGGCTGATTGCGCTTATCCTGAGCTATGCCCGCACGGTGCTTGCCACCAACAGCATTGCGCTGGAGCTGGGGTTGATTCAGCAAGGCCCAAGGTTAGCCCTGCTCCGCCAGCTGCAGGAAGAAGGCATTCCGTTTTGCGTACACGTCCTTGACGCGCCCAAAAGCGTTCGCCGCGAGCGCGTACAGCGCCGCAATACCGAACAAGGCGAAACCTTCTCAATGGTCGTGCCGGACGAGATTTTTGAAGTCGCCAGCAGCCTGTGGGAAGCGCCCGATGAGTTTGAACAGGAAGAGTTTGAGTTTGTTTTCCCGGCTACCGCCAGCCGATAACTGACCCACAGGGAGAAGTCGCCATGCCGCAGATTTATGCCCGCCCATTAACGGCGGGGGACACGATCGCCGTGTTTTCCCCCTCATCGGCGGCCACCGCGTTTGCCCCACAGCGCTACCAAAGGGCAAAAGCATTTATTGAGTCGCAGGGGTTCTGTCTGCAGGAGGGCAGCCTGACAGGCAAAAAGGATTACTGGCGTTCTGGCTCTATTCGCGAGCGGGCGGATGAGTTTAATGCCCTTTTGCATGACCCGAACGTGCGCTGCATTATTTCGGCCATCGGCGGCTTAAACAGCAACTCGCTGCTGCCTTATATCGACTACGCGCAGCTGATGAAAGATCCCAAAATCATCATCGGCTATTCGGACGTAACCGCGCTCCTGGCGGGCATCTATCAAAGAACTAGGCTGATTACCTTTTATGGCCCGGCGGTGGTGGCTTCTTTGGGTGAGTTCCCTCCGCTGGTCGACAGCACGTTTGACTATTTCCTCAATATTCTCAGCCGGTCTCAGGCACTGCCTTACACGCTGAGCCAGCCCGCAGCCTGGACCGAGGAAATGCTCGACTGGGAAACACAATCCCGGGCGAAAACTCTGCGTCCGGGCAGCTGGTGCTTCGAGGGCACCGGCAAGGTAGAAGGCCGCGTCATTGGCGGCAACCTGAATACGCTTTACGGCATCTGGGGCAGCGAATACATGCCCGATATCAACCGGGGAGATATTCTGTTTATCGAGGGCAGCCTGCAAAGCGCGGCTGAGCTGGAGAGGGAGTTTTCCCATCTTTTACTGTGCGGCGTGTTCGACCGCATCGCCGCCATTGTGATCGGCAGACACGAGCTGTTTGACGACCAGGGCAGCGGAAAAACGCCGCTGCACATCCTGAGGGAAGTGCTGAATGGCCGCGAGATCCCCATCGTCTCTGATTTTGACTGCTGCCACACGCACCCGATGCTGACGCTCCCGCTCGGGGTGCGGATGCGCATCGACTTTGACACTCAGGCCATGTCCCTGACCAGCCAGTGGCTGGAAGCCGGTCAGTAATCGAAAGCCAGCATGCCCGAGCGCCAGACGCTGGTCGTGCGGATCAGCGCCTTATCGCGCAGGAAATTAATCAGCGTGGCGATCACTCTGTCATGGCGCAGCTCGGGGCGGGTGACGATGAATAAATGGCGGCGCAGCGGCTGGGGCAAATCCAGAATGCGCATATTCTCCGGCACCGGCAGCACCGACAGCCACGGCATAATGGAAAACCCCAGGCCCTGATTCACCAGCCCGACTATCCCGCTGTCGCTGGCCAGCTTATGCACAACCTCATTACGCAGCCCCATCTCACGGCAGCGCTCCACGGCGGGGCTTAAGGTGTTGGCGTTCGGCTGGATAAACGGCAGGTTTTCCAGCTGCTGCCAGCTAAAAGGCTGCCGCAGGCGGAAGCTGCGGGGCAGCATCAGTACGTAAGGATCGCTGATGTACGGCACGCCGTGCAGCGAGTCCGTGTAGCCCTGAATGGTAATGCCGATATCCGCCCGCCCGGACACCACCGCGTCGTTGAGGTGATGGTATTCCGTCGCGCTGTCATCAATATCCAGATGAATATCGGGCAGCGCCGTGGCCAGCGCCTCAAAGTAAGGCGGCAACAGGTTCGCCGTCGCGCTGCGGAAGCAGGCCACCCGCACGCGCCCGGCAAGCTGCGGCGCTTCCGCCGCTGTCTGCTCAATACCGTCCAGAAGCTGCATGATTTTTTTCGCATCTTTGAGGATTTGCATGCAGGCGGCAGTCGGCACGCAGCCGCTGCGCGAGCGATGCAGCAGGCGCACATTTAGCTGTTTTTCCAGTTCGGCAATCGCATGGCTGATGCGCGACTGAGTACAGCCCAATGCTGCGGCTGCGGCGCTGAAACCATTGTTTTCCACTACGGCTATCAGCATTTCCAGCTGATTTAGCTTTATTCCGGCCATATTTTCAGTCAGTTATTGGAAAGAGCAGCTTTCGACAAATCGAAATTCTTCATAGATAAGGAAAACATATCACGCTTTTCGGTTGCCGCCTACCGGCCTTCCTTCCCATCATAAAGCCAGCCAGTACGGCGCATAAAAGCAAGAATGCATCATCTGAACTAAGCACTTTAAGGAAAACCTGAGCATGCCCGGCATCATTCATTACGGCACCTTTGTCGTCTCTTTCATCCTGCTGTTAATCATTCCCGGCCCCGGGAATCTGATCCTGATCACCAGCGCCAGCAAAGGCGGCGCGCGCAGCGGCTATCTCTGCCTGATGGGGATTATTCTGGGTGACCAGGTGCTGCTGTGGCTGGCTATCGCGGGCGTGGCTGCACTGCTCGAATCCTCGCCGCATGCTTTCCAGGTCATCAAGTGGCTGGGTGCCGCTTACCTGCTATGGATGGGTGTGCAGCTGCTGATGAAAGCGAAAACCAGCGCCCCGCCGCCGCCGGTGACCGGTAAAAGAACGCCGTTTTTGCAGGGCATGGTCATTACTCTGATGAACCCCAAACCCATTCTGTTTTACGTGATGTTTCTGCCGCTGTTTATCGACCCGGCGCGCAGCCTGGGGATCCCGACGTTCGCTATTCTGGCCGGTACTGCCGCCGCGCTGACCTTTATCTACTGTTCGATAATGATCTTCCTGACGACTTCGCTTGCAGAGAAAGTGCGTTCGCGGCCGGGCATGGTTTATCTGCTGGGGAAAGCCACCGGCCTGTTCCTGGCGATATTTGCGGTGAAGCTGGCATTTTTTAGCTGAGACAGGACAAGTTATTTACGCCCGATCGCACTGTAATTATTCTGATTAGGCATCTGGCGTTTTACAGAAATATCTCACTAATGGTTACGTGTCATTCTTTTTAGATTGCTATACTCTTTGCGCGGGTATTTCATCTAATAGGAAATTAATTATATGAGAGTCGTCGTATTACAGGGCCAATATGGCCTGTTCAAAAAAGAAGGGCTTGATCTTTCCATGCCGGCAATACAAACCTGCCTGGGGCTTTATGCCGTATCAGAGCAGCATGATTACCTTCTCTGCGCGCATTTTGATTCAGAAGTCGGGCTGCAGCAAAATTTAAGAGAAATTAAGAATGCTTTAGCGGCTAAAAACATCAGCATGAGCAGCCTTAAAGCAACGGTCTTTGGCGGCGACGGTAAACAAAGCTACGTCCGGTGTTCCCCTCCCAGCAGCCACATAGGGAATGATATTGTCAGCTTTATCAAAGCGCAGGGAGGCAGCGCCGAGTATTCAAATGAGTATTACTCTGGCGTTATCCCCAAAACATTCAACTTTCACTATCAAAAAGGCTGCGGTATCTCCGAGGGGCAAAATCCGAAGGATTTTTCTGGCGCCAGTCAGCAGGCAATGAATTTAGCTAAGCAAAGAATGAGACTGAGGCCTGCTGAATACTCTCTCGCCCATGCAAAAATGGTAGATGTCAGCCGCTTATACTAAAATTCGTTATTTTTGACCTAAAGGAACCGTCTGGTATTATCGGGCATTATTTACAATCCCTTTATGTACAAATTAATCTCGCAGGTTCCTTTATTTTTAATAATGCAATGTACTATCCAACCATTACAAAATTAAGATACTTAATTTAGCAAAGCTGACAACACGAATTCACAATAATATCTTAATTAAGAGATTAACGGGGCATCTTAATGCCCCGAATTAAGCTTACTCAAAACGCTGTAGCGTCCTCGGTAACTGGCTAAACAATTCATAGCCGTCATCGGTGATGAGCAACATATCTTCCAGCATGATCGCCCCGACGCCGATGCCGTAGTAAGGCGTTTCCACGCTAAAGACCATACCCGGTTCGAAGGTTTCGGTTGCCGCAGCGCTCACGAACGGCGCCTCTTCCAGGCCTAAGAACAGCCCATCGCCGTGCCCTAAATGGCCGCGATTATAGTGCGGCAAGCCATTGGCCTTGATTTTACTCATCGTGTCGTTAAACACATGGCTGAGCTTTACGCCAGGGCCAATCAGGCTGAGCATATGCTCGTGGCCCTGCAAAATGGTTTTGTAGATTCGCTCGGCCATGGCCGTTGGCTGCCCGAACACCACGGTTCGCGCCAAATCCGCACCGTACCCGGCGACATCCACGCCGCAGTCAAATTTGATTAAATCCCCCGGTTTAACGGGTTCGCGGCTCGGGATTAATTTGGGGGCAAAGTCATCGCCCACCGAGATCAAATGGAAGCGCGACAGGTTGGTCTCCGGGTGCTGCATCACGGCTGCTTTGTAGGCGGCGGTGAGATCCCACGCCGAACAGCCCGCGCCAATCGTCTTAAAAGCTTCACTGATGCCATACTCGGTTACCTGTGCGCTCTTACGCAGGAAGGCAATCTCCCAGGGGCTTTTGACCATCCGCAGTTCATTAAAGATTACCGTGGAGTCCACCAGCTGTAGATTCGGGATCACCTTATCCAGCGTCTGCTTGCCGCCGTTGCTCATCGCATTCAGCTCGATTGCGATGTTTTTATCCAGCACGCCCGCATCCGCCAATGTGGACTTGAGCAGCGTGAAAACGGCCTCCACCGGTGGGCCAATCGGCCGCTCTTTCACCACCCGCTGCGGGTTAAAAGGCTCGTCGACATCCACCCAAACCGGGAAGGTCTTCAGCTCATAGTTCGCCAGATCAAACTGCAGGCCAGCCGCCTCAAACTCGTTCATCACGATCAACGAAGGCAGCTTCTCATCCCGGAAAATGACCGCCAGCGCCGCGCCGGTGTGGCGGAAGGTGTACATAAAGAAACTGGCAAACCCGGTGACATGGCAAAAGTTGTCCGGGGTGGTCACCACCAGAGCCTCAATATTGTGCCGGGCCATGATCGCCCGGGCTTTGGTCGTGACCGCCTGGAGATGATCTGCTTTATTCATGCTGCTCGTTACCTCAGTCTTGTTTAACTTTTGCCGGAGTCGGATCGCCAGATGTTTTAGCAGATCACTCGGGATTTATATAGCGGGCTTGAAACCCGGACATGAAGTCGATTTTTAACCAAAGACATTTGGTGATATTTTAGCCATACAGTATATGTGCTACTGTATGCGCTATTAACACATACAAAAACACAGTTCTTGAGGAGGAGCCATGCCTGCATCAGCAAGTATACGAGTGAAAAAAACCGTCACCGTCACACTGGAGCCAGATCTGATTCAGGAAGCCAAAGCGGCAGGAATCAACTTGTCACAAACGTTGCGTAAAGCGCTAAAAGCCGAAATCAAGGAGATTGAAGCCGCTCGCTGGAAGAAAGAAAACGAAGCCGCAATCGACTATCTGAACCAGCTCACGGAAGAAAACGGCCTTTTATCCGACACCTACAGGACGTTCTAATCATGCAATTCACCGTCTACAAAAATACGGGAAAGCCAACGGCTTACCCGTATTTATTGAATGTTCAGAGCAACATCATTGGGCGTAGAAACACCCGAGTCGTCATTCCTTTATTCCCTGCTGAAAACTATAAAGGGCCACGCACGGACAAACTCACCCCATCCATTCATCTGGCCGGTGAAGATTTTATTGTGATGACTCATGAACTCGCGAGCATCCCTGAACGGATCCTGGGCGCAGAACACTGCAGCGCGGCTGAACATGAAAATACAATAAAAGCGGCGCTTAACTTCCTTTTCTATGGCATCGAGTAGCCTGCTCCTCTTTCGGAAACCGAATTCGTTTTAAAGCGAGGCCTGATTGATGATAACGCGCGACAAAACAAGCAGCGACTGGGTTGATATCAACCGCGATGAAGAGAGCGGTATAGAGAGCATTAACGCCCATTTCTCCGGCCACGCTTATGACGCGCACGATCATGATGAAGTGCTTGTCGGCGTTACGCAGCAGGGGCTCCAGCGCTTTAACTGCCACCGCACCACGCACACCAGCCATCCGGGAAGAGCCATTCTGATTGAACCCGGCGCGGTGCACGACGGCCACGCTCCCGAAGCCGAAGGCTTTACTTACGCGATGCTCTACCTGCCGCAAGCCTGGGTGGGCGATCACATGCAGCGCCGCGGGCTGGGCAACATCGCCACGCTGGAAGCCGCTTTCCATAACACCCTGGCGGACGACCCGCAGCTAAGCATTGCTATTCAGCAGGCGTTTTTTGCCGTTCACCATCGCGAAGGGCGACTCGCGTGCGACCAGACGCTCGACCACCTTATCGCCCTGCTTTCCCGTCACATCAGCCTCAGGCAGCCTTCCACCTCAAACGATGCGCTTCGGCAAATGCATGAAGTTCGGGATTTCCTTCACGATCGTATGCATCTGGACATCGGCCTCGACGAACTCGCGCTGCACTCCGGCATCGACAGGTTCCGGCTCAACCGCCAGTTTAAGCAGGCATTTGGCCAGTCACCTCACGCTTACCTGGTGCGACTCCGCCTGCGCACTGCCCGTTCGCTGCTGGCGCAGGGGAAAGAGCCAGCGCTGGTCGCCTCACAAACCGGATTTGCCGACCAAAGCCATATGGGACGCTGGTTCCAGCGCGCCTATCGCCTCTCCCCTGTCGCTTACCAGCGCCGCTGCACAAACGTTCTATACTGACCGCCCTGTTATCTTCGATGATGCTTTCTCAGAAAGATGAACGGAGAAGCAGGACAGATGTTTGATACCAAAATTGCCTTTATCGTACGCGACGATTTACCCACCTGGCAGCGCCTGAACGTGGTGGCGTTTCTCGGCACCGGCGTGGCCGCCGCCTCCCCGGAAATCATGGGCGCGCCCTACATAGATGCGAAAGGCCGCGAATACGGCAATTTGTCCGGCCAGCCGATGCTGATTTTCGAATCCGATCTCGCCGGGCTGCAAACCGCTCACCGTAAAGGCCTGGAGCGCGAGCTAACCCTGATCCCATACGTGCACGCCATGTTTTCCACCGGGCATGATGCAGCCAACCGGGAAGTGTTCAAAGCGGAAGATGCCGACAGCATGAACCTGGTCGGCCTGGCAATGCGCGGCCCGAAGAAGATGGTGGATAAGGTGATAAAAGGGATGAAGCTGCATAAGTAAGGGAAGACAAATATAAAAAAGCCCGCAATCGCGGGCTTTCAGCACATCTAGTCAATTAAGAGAGTGATTATTCCCACTCAATCGTCGCCGGCGGCTTGCCGGAGATATCGTAAACCACGCGGGAGATGCCGTTCACTTCGTTGATGATGCGGTTGGACACGCGGCCGAGGAAGTCATACGGCAGGTGCGCCCAGTGCGCGGTCATGAAGTCGATGGTTTCTACCGCACGCAGGGAAACAACCCAGTCGTACTTGCGGCCATCGCCCATTACGCCCACGGAACGGACCGGCAGGAACACGGTGAACGCCTGGCTCACTTTGTTGTACAGGTCGGCTTTGTGCAGCTCTTCGATGAAGATAGCGTCGGCGCGGCGCAGCAGGTCGCAGTACTCTTTCTTCACTTCGCCCAGCACGCGAACGCCAAGGCCTGGGCCTGGGAACGGGTGGCGGTAAAGCATGTCGTACGGCAGGCCCAGCTCGAGACCGATCTTACGCACTTCGTCTTTGAACAGCTCGCGCAGCGGCTCAACCAAGCCCATCTTCATCTCTTTCGGCAGGCCGCCCACGTTGTGGTGAGATTTGATGACGTGCGCTTTGCCGGTCGCGGAGGCCGCAGACTCGATAACATCAGGGTAGATGGTGCCCTGCGCCAGCCATTTAACGTCTTCCAGCTTCAGCGCTTCTTCGTCGAACACTTCCACGAACACGCGGCCGATGATCTTACGCTTGGCTTCCGGGTCGTTTTCGCCCGCCAGCGCGGTCAGGAAGCGGTTTTCGCCTTCAACGTGAACGATGTTCAGGCCGAAGTGGTCACCGAACATGTCCATCACCTGCTGGGCTTCGTTCAGGCGCAGCAGGCCGTTGTCCACGAACACGCAGGTCAGGTTTTTGCCGATGGCGCGGTGCAGCAGCATCGCGGTCACGGAGGAGTCAACGCCGCCGGACAGGCCGAGGATAACCTTGTCATCACCCACCTGCTCGCGGATGCGAACGATAGCATCTTCGATGATTTTTGCCGGGGTCCACAGCGCTTCACAGCCGCAGATTTCCAGCACAAAACGCTCCAGCAGACGCTGGCCCTGACGGGTGTGGGTCACTTCCGGGTGGAACTGCACGCCGTAGAAGCGTTTTTCTTCGTTGGCCATAATGGCGAACGGACAGGTTTCGGTGCTGGCAACGGTCACGAAGTCAGACGGGATGGCGGTGACTTTGTCGCCGTGGCTCATCCAGACGTCCAGCAGCGGCTGGCCGGCTGCGCTCAGGGAGTCTTCGATGCCGCGAACCAGCGCGCTGTCGGTTTTCACTTCAACCTGCGCGTAGCCGAATTCACGCTCGGTAGAGCTTTCAACGTGGCCGCCCAGCTGCATGGCCATGGTCTGCATGCCGTAGCAAACGCCGAACACCGGCACGCCGGCTTCGAACACGTACTCAGGCGCACGCGGGCTGTTTGCTTCGGTGGTGCTTTCCGGGCCGCCGGAAAGGATGATGCCGCTTGGGTTGAACTCACGAATTTGAGCTTCGGTAACATCCCAGGCCCACAGCTCGCAGTAAACGCCGAGCTCACGGACGCGGCGCGCCACCAGTTGAGTGTACTGAGAACCGAAGTCGAGGATCAGAATGCGATGTTTATGAATGTTTTCCGTCATTGACGTTAATTCCGAGGCAAGTGATACAAAACAAAAACACCCGGCATAAAGCCGGGTGCATAAAGATTAAGAACCCATACGGTAGTTCGGGGACTCTTTGGTGATCGTCACGTCGTGAACGTGGCTTTCCTGGATGCCCGCGCCGCTGATGCGTACGAATTCTGCTTTGGTGCGCAGCAAGTCGATAGTACCACAGCCGGTCAGGCCCATGCAGGAACGCAGGCCACCCATCTGCTGATGAACGATCTCTTTCAGACGGCCTTTGTACGCTACGCGACCTTCGATACCTTCCGGCACCAGTTTGTCTGCAGCGTTGTCGGTCTGGAAGTAACGGTCAGAAGAGCCTTTGGACATCGCGCCCAGAGAACCCATGCCGCGGTAAGATTTGAACGCACGGCCCTGGTACAGTTCGATTTCGCCCGGAGATTCTTCGGTACCTGCCAGCATACCGCCAACCATGACAGCAGCTGCACCAGCGGCGATGGCTTTCGCGATGTCACCGGAGAAGCGGATACCGCCGTCAGCGATAACCGGAATACCGGTGCCTTCCAGCGCTTCAACCGCGTCAGCCACGGCGGTGATCTGCGGTACACCTACGCCGGTAACAATACGAGTGGTACAGATGGAGCCAGGACCGATCCCAACCTTCACCGCGCTGCAGCCAGCTTCGGCCAGGGCACGCGCGCCAGCGGCGGTTGCTACGTTACCGCCGATGATTTGCAGGTCAGGATATTTAGCACGGGTTTCACGAATACGTTGCAGAACGCCTTCGGAGTGGCCGTGAGAGGAGTCAATCAGCAGAATATCAACGCCAGCAGCGACCAGCGCGTCAACGCGCTCTTCGTTGCCTGCGCCTGCGCCAACCGCAGCCCCAACGCGCAGACGGCCCTGCTCATCTTTACAGGCGTTAGGTTTACGCTCTGCTTTCTGGAAGTCTTTCACGGTGATCATGCCGCGCAGGTGGAAGCCCGCGTCTACAACCAGCGCTTTCTCAACGCGTTTTTCGTGCATTTTAGACAGCACGACGTCGCGCGCTTCGCCTTCTTTCACGGTAACCAGACGCTCTTTCGGGGTCATGTACACGCTAACTGGCTGGGCCAGGTCGGTCACAAAGCGCACGTCGCGGCCGGTGATGATACCCACCAGCTCGTTGTCTTCGGTGACGACCGGGTAGCCGGCAAAGCCGTTACGCTCGGTTAATTCTTTCACTTCACGCAGGGTGGTGGTTGGCAGCACGGTTTGCGGGTCAGTAACCACGCCACTTTCGTGTTTCTTCACGCGCTTAACTTCTTCAGCCTGGCGCTCAATGGACATGTTTTTGTGAATGAAACCAAGGCCACCTTCCTGCGCCAGAGCGATAGCCAGACGCGCTTCCGTCACGGTATCCATCGCTGCGGACAGCATAGGGATATTCAGACGAATAGTTTTGGTCAGCTGAGTGCTGAGGTCGGCCGTGTTCGGCAGAACGGTGGAATGAGCGGGAACGAGGAGAACGTCGTCAAACGTCAGTGCTTCTTTAGCGATACGTAGCATGGCAATATCTCAACCTGGGGGTGAATGAGAACAGATAAAATATTGCCGCGGCATTATACAGAGCGTAAGCGATTGCATCCACACTTTTTTCGCAAAACTCCTTGCTAATAGCGAAACGGAAGGTACTATCGACCTAATAACCTGCTGATTTAGAATTTGATCCAGCTCACATGTCGACACAAAATTCCCCCTCAATTTTTACCGTTTCTCGCCTGAATCAGACGGTGCGTTTGCTGCTTGAGCAGGAAATGGGGCAGGTCTGGATCAGCGGTGAAATCTCTAACTTAAGCCAGCCTTCATCGGGCCACTGGTACTTCACGCTAAAGGACGATACCGCCCAGGTGCGCTGCGCGATGTTCCGCAACAGCAACCGCCGCGTGACCTTCCGCCCGCAGCACGGCCAGCAGGTGTTAGTGCGCGCTAACATCACGCTTTACGAACCGCGCGGCGACTACCAGATCATTGTCGAAAGCATGCAGCCCGCCGGTGAAGGGCTGTTGCAGCAGCAGTACGAGCAGTTGAAACAGAAGCTGAGCGCCGAAGGGCTTTTCGACCCGTTGCACAAGCAGCCCCTGCCCGCTCCGGCTCGCCAGGTCGGCGTGATTACCTCTAAAACTGGTGCGGCCCTGCATGACGTGCTGCATGTATTACAGCGCCGCGATCCGTCGCTGCCGGTCATCATCTACCCGACCGCCGTTCAGGGCGCAGACGCCCCGCTGCAGATTGTGCGCGCCATTGAGTTAGCCAACCTGCGCAACGAATGTGACGTGCTGATTGTCGGGCGCGGCGGCGGCTCGCTGGAAGACCTGTGGAGCTTTAACGATGAGCGGGTTGCACGGGCAATTTTCGCAAGCAAGATCCCCGTCGTTAGTGCCGTAGGGCATGAAACTGACGTCACGATCGCCGATTTTGTCGCTGATTTACGTGCGCCGACGCCGTCCGCCGCAGCAGAAATCGTCAGCCGTAATCAGACGGAGTTACTGCGCCAAATCCAGTCCCAGCAGCAGCGTATGGAAATGGCGATGGACTATTACCTCGCCCAGCGCTCACGGCGGTTTACCCAGCTACACCACCGCCTGCAGCAGCAGCATCCTCAGCTACGTTTAGCCCGCCAGCAAACCACGCTTGAGCGCCTGCGCCAGCGTCTGACCGTGGCAATGGACGGCAAAATGCGCCGGGCGAGTCAGCAGCAGCTGCGCCTTAGCCAGCGCCTGAACCAGCAGCAGCCTCAGCCCCGCATTCACCGCGCCCAGTCTCGCTTACAGCAGCTGGAATACCGCCTGTCGCAGTTAGTAAGCGCTCAGCTTAGCCAGACGAAACAACGCTTTGGCACCGCGCTCGCCCAGCTGGAAGCCGTCAGCCCGCTGGCGACGCTCGCGCGCGGCTACAGCGTGACCACCGCCGAAGACGGCAAAGTGCTGAAGAAAACCAAACAGGTGAAGTCTGGGGACACGCTAACCACGCGTCTGGATGACGGCTGGGTCGAAAGTCAGGTGACAGGCATTAAGCCGGTGAAAGCGCCGCGGAAACGTAAGCCCGCAGCGAAAGACAAATAAGCCACTCAGAGTGCGGCGGGCACAAACTCTACGCGCTTTTTAGAAATCAGCCCGTGGCCGTTCTGGCAGAAATAATCCACCGCCCCACACGCTTTCAGCACCTGCAGCGGCTTGTGACAGTCCGGGCAAAGCGCTTCCAGGCGGAAGTCCTTCCCGCAGGCATCGCAGTGCGCCCCATCGTCCGTTTGTTTCAGTTCGTTGTTACACGCCGGGCAATTCAGTTCCATGTGGTATCTCCATAAAGTAAAACGGGAGCTTAATGCTCCCGTCCGAATTACTTACTTTTCTTGATGTGCTTGATGAGACGCTTACGCTTACGCATCTGGTTCGGCGTCAGGGTGTTACGTTTCCCGGCGAACGGGTTCTCCCCTTCCTTGAACTGAATGCGGATTGGCGTCCCCATCACGTCCAGCGATTTGCGGAAGTAGTTCATCAGATAACGCTTGTAGGAATCCGGCAGATCTTTTACCTGGTTGCCGTGAATCACCACGATTGGCGGGTTATAGCCACCGGCGTGCGCGTATTTCAGCTTAACGCGACGGCCACGCACCAGCGGTGGCTGATGGTCTTCTGCCGCCATGTTCATGATGCGGGTCAGCAGCGCGGTGCTTACGCGACGCGTGGAGCTGTCGTAGGCTTCACGCACGGATTCGAACAGGTTACCTACGCCGCTGCCGTGCAAAGCGGAGATGAAGTGCACGCGGGCGAAGTCGATAAAGCCCAGACGGTAGTCCAGCGTCTCTTTCACCTGCTCGCGAACTTCGTTGCTCAGACCATCCCACTTGTTGACCACGATTACCAGTGAGCGCCCACTATTCAGGATGAAGCCCAGCAGCGAGAGATCCTGATCGGAAATGCCTTCGCGGGCATCGATAACCAGCAGCACAACGTTCGCATCTTCGATCGCTTGCAGAGTTTTGATTACCGAGAATTTTTCTACCGTGTCAGTAATTTTCCCGCGCTTACGCACGCCCGCAGTATCAATCAGCACGAATTCACGCTCGTCACGCTCCATCGGGATATAGATGCTGTCGCGGGTGGTGCCCGGCATGTCATAAACGACAACGCGTTCTTCGCCGAGGATACGGTTAGTTAGCGTAGACTTACCTACGTTAGGACGGCCAACGATAGCGAGCTTGATAGGCAGATCCTGAGGATTGAAGGCTTCTTCCTCCTCTTCTTCCTCAAACTCTTCGTCATCGGACACAATGCCGTTTTTGGCGTTAAACGCGGCCCAGTAGGCTTCGTCTTCGTCCATCTCTGCCGGCTGTTCGCGCGGGTCGATATCGTCCATCCACGGCACCAGAACGTGTTCCAGCAGGCTGGTCACACCGCGGCCATGGGAAGCCGCAATCGGGTGGATTTCGCCGAGGCCCAGAGAGTAGAAGTCAATCACCGCCTGGTCCGGGTCAAGACCGTCGGTCTTGTTCGCTACCAGGAAAGTTGGCTTCTGGCGGGAGCGCAGGTGCTGAGCGATGGCTTCATCGGCAGGCATCAGGCCCGCACGTGCATCCACCATGAACAGCACAACATCCGCCTCTTCAATCGCCAGCAGCGACTGCTCGGCCATGCGCGTTTCCACACCGTCTTCCGTGCCATCGATACCGCCGGTATCAATACAGATAAACTCGCGGCCTTCGACTTCCGCACGACCGTACTTGCGATCGCGAGTCAGCCCCGGAAAATCCGCAACCAGCGCATCGCGGGTACGCGTTAAGCGGTTAAACAGGGTCGATTTACCGACGTTAGGGCGCCCAACAAGCGCGACCACAGGTACCATTATAAAAGCCTCATTACTCAAAATTTATTAATAAAACAGCGTCAATTTTCGGCTGTTTTTAAAAAGCCAAAACGGCTCCCGAACTACGGGAACCGTTTCAAACGTGACGATTATCCGACAAGTTTAGCGTTTGATGGCGTACAGCGTGCCGTCTTTTGCCTGGATAAGCAGTTTGTCGCTGGCAACCACTGGCGTCGTCTGGAAGCCGGAGCTGTCCACTTTCTGCTGGGCAACAAAGCGCCCATCATCGTTGTTGATCCAGTGCATGTAGCCTTCGCTGTCGCCAACGACCAGGTAGCCATTGTACAGCACTGGCGCGGTCAGGTTGCGGTGCAGCAGATCGCTTTGCGTCCACAGCGTTACGCCGCCGTCTACGTTCAGCGCAACAACGCGGTCATTCTGATCCACCAGGTAAATGCGGTTCCCGTCCACGATGAAGTCGTTCACCGAGCCCATCTCACGTTTCCACATGATCTGGCCGGAACGCAGATCCAGCGCCGTCAGGTTGCCGTTGTAAGCCAGAGCATAAACCACGCCATTCACGATAACCGGCGTAGTATCCACGTCGCTCAGGCGGTCAATTTCTGTCGCGCCAGTCGCCTGGGAGATACGCTGCTGCCAGATAAGCTGGCCCTGCTGCATCAGCACGGCGCTTACGCGGCCGTTATCTCCGCCGACAATAGCGGCACCAAAGGCGGTGGCCGGAGCCGATTCACCGCGCAGAGACAGCGCAGGCATATCGAGGTTAACGCTCCATTTTACCGCGCCGTCAGCTTCGTTCAGCGCCTGCAGCATACCGTTGCTGGTATGAATCAGCACCACGCCGTCGCTCACAACCGGGCGAGACAGCGCTTCGCCAGCCACTTTTGCCTGCCAGGCGATGCTGCCGTCGGAGGTGTTCAGGGCGAAGACTTTCGCTTTTTCGGTGCCAACATAAACGTGGCCGCCGTCAACGGTCAGGCCGCCGGACAGCAGAGCAGGAATATTGCTGGAGAAGAAGCCGGTTTTCTCAGAGAGATCGACCTTCCACTCTTCTTTGCCGTCATCCGCATTCAGCGCCTTCACGGTACCGCGACGGTCAGCAGCATAAATGGTGCTGCCCTGCCACGCCGGATGCAGGTTAGAGTAGAAATCACCGATTCCATCACCCACGGACGTGCTCCACGCTTTTGCCGGAGTGAACTGATTTTCCACCGTTGGCAGCGGGGACATTTTAACCACATCTTCTTCGCCGCTGAACAGGGAGCAGCCGCTGAGCAGCGTCAAGGAGAGCAGCCCAGGCACAAATAGTTTACGCAATTGCATCGGGTCCCTCTTAGCTGGACAAATTATTGATTTTCATCTGCATCATTTCACGCAGGGCCGGAGAAGCATTGGTCTGTGAACCTTTGCTCCACGCATCACGAGCGCCCTGCTTATCCCCTTTACTGAGCAGCGCTTCGCCGCGCAGGTCGGCAACCATCGCTACCCAGCCTTCGCCTTTTACGCTATCCAGGGTTTTCAGCGCGGCATCAGCCTGTTTCTGCTGAATCTGAATGCGAGCCAGACGCAGATTGATCAGCGCCTGCATGTTCGCATCTTTGGTGCTGCTAAGGCCGTTTTGCAGCTGCGTTGCCGCTTTATCCAGCTCGTTTTTATCCACGAACTGCTGCGCCAGCTCTAACGCCGCCAGCGCGCCGTAGGTGTTTTTGTTATCAGCGGCAAATTTCTCGACCGCTTCCAGCGTTTGCGGCTGGTCTGCTTTCACCGCGCTGGTCACATTCTGGTAAGCCAGGGAGGCTTCACGCATGGAGTCGTCCTGGTGGCCGTTCCAGTAACGCCAGCCCACCAGAGCGCCGATACCCAGCACAACCCCGACTACCAGCGCTTTGCCGTTTTCCGCAAAGAAGCGTTTAACCGCTTCCATCTGATCGTTTTCGTTCTCGTAAACTTCCACGCAGTCCTTCTCCTTAACGAATAATCACCGGGTAATTAACCCAGTAACGCCTGCAGATGGGCGGCAGCGTCAGCTTGCGCGACGTTTTGTTGCTCACCTGTGCGTAAATCCTTAACCACGACTTCGCCTTTAGCGACTTCATCTTCGCCCAGCACCAGTGCAACGCGAGCGCCCCACTTGTCGGCACGAACGAACTGCTTCTTGAAGTTACCGCCGCCGTAGTTAGTCATCAATTTCAGGGCCGGCACCTGGTCACGTAGCTTTTCAGCCAGCAGCATTGCCGCGCCCTGCGTTCCCTGACCTGAAGATATCAGGTACATATCGACAACGGATTCTGCTTTAAATTCAGGATTAATCGCCTGAACCAGTAAAACAAGGCGTTCGAGGCCCATGGCAAAGCCAACCGCTGGCGCCGCGCGCCCGCCAAGCTGCTCCACCAGACCATCGTAGCGGCCACCGGCACACACGGTACCCTGAGAGCCCAGGCTATTGGTCACCCACTCAAACACGGTGCGGTTGTAGTAATCCAGGCCGCGAACCAGACGCTGGTTAACGGTGTAAGCAATGCCTGCCGCATCCAGGAACTGGCACAGACCGGCGAAATGCTCGCGGGACTCTTCATCCAGGTAATCGCCCAGCTGAGGCGCGTCGTTCAGCAGAGCCTGAACGTCCTGATTTTTGGAGTCCAGCACGCGCAGCGGGTTGCTGTACATGCGGCGTTTGCAGTCTTCGTCCAGCTTCTCTTTATGCTGTTCCAGGAAAGCAACCAGCGCATCACGGTAGTTAGCGCGCGCTTCCAGAGAACCGATGGAGTTCAGCTCCAGGCTGACGTGCTGGTCAATACCCAGCGCGCGCCACCAGCGAGCGGTCAGCATGATAAGCTCGGCGTCGATATCCGGACCGTTCAGGCCAAACACTTCCACACCCAGCTGATTAAACTGGCGGTAACGCCCTTTCTGAGGACGTTCGTGGCGGAACATCGGCCCGATGTACCACAAACGCTGTTCCTGATTGTACAGAAGACCATGTTCGATACCGGCACGCACGCAGCCCGCGGTGCCCTCAGGACGCAGGGTCAGGCTGTCGCCGTTGCGATCCTCAAAGGTATACATCTCTTTTTCAACCACGTCGGTGACTTCACCGATAGCGCGTTTGAATAACGGGGTCTGCTCTACAATCGGCAAACGGATTTCGCTGTAACCGTAGCTCGCGAGCACCTGCTTAAGAATGCCTTCAATACGCTGCCAGATGGCGGTTTCGCCCGGCAGGTAATCGTTCATGCCGCGAATGGCTTGAATATTTTTTGCCACGTTTGTTCTCTGCTTTATATACAAAAAATGAACCCGAAATCAGGCCACTTACTCAGGTAAACGGCCGTGCGGGCTCAATCATACACGGGAAGCCCTGTGCTTCCCATGCTTCGCATTATTTTTCCAGCTGTTGGATATCAATACGCTGTTTTTCATCCAGCATGCTGGCTTTGGCACGAATACGCGCTTCAAGCTGCGCAATCATGTCGTCGTTGTCCATACGATCTCGCTGGCGGACGCCATCTTCGTAGAAACCACTTTTTTTATTGCCGCCGGTCACCCCAAGCGTGGAAACCAGCGCTTCACCCGGGCCATTCACCACGCAGCCGATAATGGAAACGTCCATCGGGGTGATAATGTCTTCCAGGCGCTGCTCCAGGGCGTTTACCGTCCCGATAACGTCAAACTCCTGACGTGAGCAAGTTGGACAGGCGATAAAGTTGATCCCACGGGAGCGAATGCGCAGCGACTTAAGGATGTCGAAGCCCACTTTGATCTCTTCCACCGGATCTGCCGCCAGGGAAATGCGCAGCGTGTCACCGATCCCTTCAGAGAGCAGCAGCCCGAGGCCGATAGCGGATTTGACAGAACCCGCTCGCGCGCCGCCCGCTTCGGTGATCCCGAGGTGCAGCGGCTGATCGATCTGTTTTGCCAGCAGGCGATAAGACTCAACGGCCAGGAATACGTCTGACGCTTTTACGCTCACCTTAAACTGATCGAAGTTGAGACGATCCAGATGATCGACGTGGCGCATGGCGGATTCGAGCAGCGCCTGAGGCGTCGGCTCGCCGTATTTTTCCTGCAGATCTTTTTCCAGAGAACCGGCATTCACGCCGATACGGATAGGAATGTTTTTATCGCGTGCGCAGTCAACCACCGAGCGAATACGCTCTTCGTTGCCGATGTTGCCGGGGTTAATACGCAGGCAATCAACGCCGTACTCTGCGACTTTAAGCGCAATACGGTAATCGAAGTGAATATCGGCGACCAGCGGGACGCTGACCTGCTGCTTGATAAGCTTAAACGCCTCTGCGGCGTCCATTGTCGGCACGGATACACGAACGATGTCGGCACCCACGCGTTCTAATGCTTTGATTTGATTAACCGTGGCTTCCACATCGGTGGTGCGCGTATTGGTCATCGACTGAACGGCGATAGGGGCACCATCGCCGATTGGCACATTACCGACGTAGATCCGCTTGGATTTGCGACGTTGGATGGGTGCGGCATTATGCATGGTAAATCTCCACAATTACGCGTCTGAACTGGCGCTGATTATTCAGCACCGACAGTGAGACGTGCAACCTGGTTAGTTCTGATAAAGCGACTCAGGTCCACAGGTTTGCCCTGATATTGAACCTGTACTGCTGACGGTGCGCCAATTTTCAGTTTATAAGGCGCTTTACCCGCTAAATCGAGCTTCGCATCTTTGCGCTGCAGGCCGCTAAACAGCTTTTTGCCGCTGGCGTCAGTCACTTCCAGCCAGCAGTCAGCGGTGAAGTGCATAGACAGCCCTTGAGAGGCGTCCGCAGTCTGATTCACGCCAGCCTGATCGGTTGGCAGTTGGCCTGCGGTTGGGGCTGGCGTTGTCTGGGCGTTATCAACAGGTGCCTGGCTTGGCGCCACAACGGCAGATTGCTGAGCCGCATTTGCAGTAGCGTTTTGCTGAGCTGGCGCAGAAGAAGAAGCGGTGTTCTCTACTGGCGTAGGCAGTTCAACAGGTTGCGCAGGTGTTGATGTAGTAGATGTTGCATCGGCAGGCGTATCACTGCCGGTGTTCAGCGGCACAGACTGGCCGCCGCTGGTTGAAAGTTCGGTGGAAGATTGATCGGCCATGGTCGACAGCTCTTCCTGCTGCGCTTTGTGATTTTGCCACCACCATGCGCCGGTCAGGCCAATCACCACGAACAGAATCAGCCAGGTAAAGCTCATCAGCCAGCCGTCGCGCTTTTTACGACGCTTACCAAGAGAGAAGCTTTGCATCGGCTCAACTTTGGCTGCCTTAATCGGTGCCTGTTTCGCCATCATCGGCAACAGCTCTTCTTCAGGAATACGAACCAGTCGCGCATAAGAGCGGATATAGCCACGCAGGAAAGTAGACGCCAGCTCGGCAGGCGCCTTGTCGTCTTCGATATCCCTGACGGTGGAAACTTTCAGGCACAGGCGTTCGGCCACAGCCTGCTGGCTGAGCCCCATTTGCTCACGTGCATTACGTAAACGCTGGCCTGTGGTTTGTGCTGCATTTGATTCGTTAGTGGCTTCAGTATTCATTAGCTACAACTGCTGGTACTGTTCAAATTAAAGAATTTGGCACAAGTCCTGTACCGCAGCGTCTCCGCTACGTCAGATTGACTCGCACCGCGAAACAAATCTGATACCTGAAGGCTAGCCCTCAGTAAAAATTCCCGATTCCCGCCATGCTGTTAGCGCTAGCTGGCATTTTTACGGGCTACCGGACTCGCCGGTTAGTTAACCATAGTCAGCCTTTGGCTGGCTGTCCGTTAACTTTACGAAATGGGCACAACTAAACTGTTGTTGCGACGCTACATACTGCCTTAAAGCCGCCAGAAACGCACCGTAATTATTATGCTGAATGATGTATTAGGCCACGTTATTGACTGTTCATGCACTTTTGCCCGTTTTTTATACCGCGCCAGGCACCCTCGCCCAGCGCGGCAAATCGCCATCTACAATCAAACAGCTTTTACGGCAATAGGTTCGCCCTGCATACGTTTACGCATAGTGCGTTTGGTACGGTCGATCACTTCCCCCGCCAACTGACCACATGCCGCGTCGATATCGTCGCCGCGTGTCTTGCGAACAATGGTGGTGAAACCATAGCTCATCAGCACTTTAGAGAAACGATCGATACGGCTGTTGGAGCTGCGGCCGTATGGTGCGCCCGGGAACGGGTTCCATGGAATCAGGTTGATTTTGCATGGCGTATCTTTCAGGCATTCAGCCAGTTGATGCGCATGTTCGGTACCATCATTGACGTGATCCAGCAGAACGTATTCCACCGTGACGCGGCCCTGGTTGGCGTTGGATTTCTCCAGGTAACGACGAACGGCCGCCAGGAAGGTTTCGATGTTGTACTTCTTGTTGATCGGCATGATTTCATCGCGAATATCATCGGTCGGCGCGTGCAGCGAAATTGCCAGCGCGACATCAATCATATCCCCGAGCTTATCCAGTGCGGGTACCACACCAGAGGTAGAAAGCGTGACGCGGCGTTTGGACAGACCAAAGCCAAAGTCGTCGAGCATAATTTCCATTGCCGGAACAACGTTGTTCAGGTTCAGCAGCGGTTCGCCCATGCCCATCATCACCACGTTGGTGATAGGACGCACGCCGGTTTTCTTCTGCGCACCGATAATCTTCGCCGCGCGCCAGACTTGACCAATAATTTCAGACACGCGCAGGTTACGGTTAAAGCCCTGCTGCGCGGTTGAGCAGAATTTACATTCCAGCGCACAGCCAACCTGAGAAGAAACACACAGCGTGGCGCGGTCTTCCTCCGGGATATACACCGTTTCCACCAGCTGGTCGGCAATTTTGATTGCCCACTTGATGGTACCGTCGGCAGAACGTTGCTCTTCAGCAACTTCAGGTGCACGAATCTCGGCGATCTCTTTCAGCTTATTGCGCAGGACCTTGTTGATGTCCGTCATTTCGTCGAAATCATCACTGCAGTAGTGATACATCCACTTCATGACCTGATCTGCACGGAAAGGTTTTTCACCCAGCTCGGCGAAAAACTCGCGCAGCTGCTGGCGGTTGAGATCGAGCAGGTTAATTTTTTCGGCTTTATTGGAAACAACAACAGGTGTTGCTTCAGGCGTGTTCATTTCAGACATAATGTTTTCCGGCCTCGTTGTTACACGTTATGGCCCCTGGAGGGTTAGAAAAAGAAACGCCCCGGTGAGCAGGCTCTTCCGGGGGCGTTGCATTGTACAAATTCTATGGCATAGATGCCACGACTGAAAGCGAACAACTAAGATATTAAGTGTAAATTCGCTTACAGATTTAGAAATATCAACGTGTGCGTGGGCACACTTCGCCTTCGCCGAAGAAGTAGGCGATTTCACGGGCTGCGGATTCTACGGAGTCAGAACCGTGGGTGCCGTTTTCGGTGAAGCTGTCTGCGTAGTCTGCACGCAGAGTACCAGCCAGTGCGTTAGCCGGGTTAGTTGCGCCCAGCAGGTCACGGTGACGCTGCACTGCGTTTTCGCTTTCCAGCACGGAAACAACGATTGGGCCAGAAGTCATGAACTCCACCAGACCGTCGAAGAACGGCTTACCGTCGTGCTCGGCGTAGAAACCACGAGCCTGCTCAACGGTCAGGTGCAGCATTTTTGCGCCAACGATTTTAAACCCTGCAGATTCAAAACGAGCATAAATGTTACCAATAACGTTTTTTGCCACCGCGTTTGGTTTGATGATGGAAAAAGTACGTTCAATAGCCATGATTACCTCTGTAGATGTTCTGTGTGTCCGGGGAAACCCGGTTATGAAATTGGCGCAGATTATAAAGAGCAAGTTTGTCGTTGCCTATGGATGGAGATAACATTTTTTTAAAATAAGATTAGTTTTGGCAACACTATTGCTGCAGCGGGTGAAATTTCACGTTTTGCCGTCACTGCAGGGTAAAGGTCGCGCTGGCAACTTGCCCGGACTCATCCATCACCACGACCTGATAGTCGCCCGGTTTATTGAGCATTAAGGCCAGCCCGTCGCCTTTGCTCTCTTCGCTTTCTCCGTTAATGAACCACCACCGCTGGCCCTGCCCGCCCTGGCTGGAAAGCCGTAGCGGGAGCTGCATCTGCCCCGGTAAGCGTTTCAAAATAGTGCCGTCACGCACGCCGAGCAGCAGCAGCGGCGTTGCACTCTCTTTCTGTAGCGGTGGGCAACTGGCTGAAACTGCTGGCAAACGAGCAGCACGGCGCTCAGTCGGGGGTAGCCAGGGTTCAAGGGGCAATGGCCAGAGAGCAACTGCCTGTTGAATAGCCCCAGGGCAATCGGCTGCCACTCGCTTACCCTGCGCATCCACCCAAATAAGCTGACGCGTTCCCTGAGCGCCTTCTTGCCCCGGTGCCAGCAGCGTGGGCGGCTGAGCATCGTCCAGAAGCCATGTTGCCAGCCGTCGACGACAGTTCATATCCCCGGCTGGCAATGCCTGGCCGCCAGGCCAGCAGATCTCTGCGGCCGTAACGGAAGTGGGCCGGGGATCGGTCGGTAAATGGAGCTGCTGCACGCGCGAATTAGCCTGCAGCAAATTATTCACCTGATTAAGCAGCGGTACGGCACTCCCTAACCCAAACTGCCCCGCCACCGGCGTGCTATCAGGCCTGCCGGTCCAGATGCCAATCAGATAGCGCGAATTAATGCCTATGGCCCAGGCATCACGATACCCGTAACTGGTCCCGGTTTTCCACGCCAGAGGGACGACGGGAGGTAAAGAAGCATCCGGCTGAGGCTGGGCCTCCCCGGCAAGAATACGGCGAATCACCCACGCAGCTCCCGGCGACATCAGAGGGCGCTCTCGCAGGGCATCACTTTCCAAAACCCGCAACTGAGCGGCCTTGCCATGACGGGCAAACGCGCCGTAGGCTGCCACTATCTGGTCCAGCCTGGCGCCACCGCCCCCAAGAATAAGCGACAGGTTGGGCTCACTGCCCTGAGGAAAGCGAAGATTAAGCCCCACGTTGCCCATCTGCCCGGCAAAACGCTTCGGCCCGTAGGCCTCAAGCACCTGAACAGCAGGTAAATTCAGCGAACGCACCAGGGCATCGCTCATGCTTACCGGCCCGTGAAAACCGGTGTCGAAGTTCCCAGGGCGATAATCGCCGAACCGACGCGGAACGTCCTGCAACAACGACGCCGGATGAATCAGCCCGTCATCCATTGCCATGCCGTAAACAAAAGGCTTTAACACGGACCCCGGCGAGCGAATCGCGGTGATCATATCGACATGCCCAAATCGGCTGTCATCGTTAATATCCGCCGATCCCACCCACGCGCGAACCTGCATTGTAGTGTGATCAACCACCAGCATGGCCAGCGAGGAGCGAGGCGGCAGGCGTGATTTCCAGTTCAGCGCCAGCTCTTCCAGCTGGCGCTGTAAAGGAGCATTTATCGTGGTCGCAATCAACGTTGACTTGCTTTTCGATACCAGTGCCCGCGACAGCAGCGGAGCCAGCTGCGGCATCTGTCGCGGTGCCAGCCAAACAGGCTCCTGCAAAGCCTCATCAATCTGCTTTTGCGACCAGACGCTCTGTTCCGCCATACGGCGTAAAACCTTATCCCGCGCCTGTTGCGCTCGTTCAGGCCAGCGATCGGGCCGCAGGCGGCTGGGAGCCTGAGGCAGCACGGCAAGCAAGGCCGCTTCTGAATAACTTAGCTGCTCAGGCGCTTTTCCAAGATACGCCCAGCTTGCCGCGCCGATCCCCTGTAGTGTGCCGCCAAAGGGGGCACGATTAAGGTAGAGCGTCAGGATCTCCGTTTTGGAAAGATGCCACTCAAGCTGAAAGGCCCGCCAGACCTGACGTATTTTGCCGCCGAGTGTACGAGGATGGGGATCCAATAAGCGGGCTACCTGCATTGTCAGCGTACTGCCACCAGAGATCACTTCCCCATTGCGCAGATCCTGCCAGGCCGCGCGCAAAATAGAGAGCGGATTGACGCCAGGATGATCCCAAAACCAGCGATCCTCATAGCCGATTAGCGCTTCCAGGTAGCGGGGAGAAACCTGATTCAGTGCGACGGGATAACGCCAGATCCCTTCGGCATCAGCAAAACGCCAAAGCGGCGTGCCGTCTGCCGCCACCACCACTCGGGCCGGATTGACCTCTTGCAGCGGCAACGGCCAAAGCTTATCCCCCAGCCAGATAAAAGTGGCAACCAGCAGCGGGACTATCAGCCAGAGATAGCCCCGCCGCCAGCGTAGCCTTGATCCGTTAAGCACCGACGTTCTGCTTACGGCACAACGGTCAACGTGCCGGTACTGCTACCGGTTGCCCGCCACTGCGGAACGTACATGGATTCCACCTGCGGTACGGGCACGGTGTAGCTTCCCGGCGTAACGGCTCGGGCCAGGTAAATAAGCGTCGCATGCTGGCCTTCATTAAGCGGCAATGCGGCCACAAAGCGGTCATCCCTGAACTCCATATGCTGAATGTCCTGCTGCTGCATTTGGTTCAGCAGAGTCTGTACTTCACTCGCGCTGTCCCCCAGGCTGGCGCTGCTGTTAGCCAAATTCTGGTTTTCCAGCTCCAGCCCGGCCGGCAGTAAATCGACGACCAGCGCATCAGGCACGTTCTTGTCTGCCCAAACGTCCAGCCAGACCATAACCAGCTCACCGCTTTTCAGTGAAGAAAGCAGCCGGGTGTTGCCTTTCGCATCAAGGAAGTGGCGTTCAATATGCAGCACATTGCTGTAGGGAGCCGGTGCCTGCTGCGGATATCCCGCGCTGTCGAGGCGCAAATAGAGGCTGCTCATCCCGGTGTTGGTCACCTGCAGATCAGAAAGCAGCTGCGCGCTCAGATTGCGCGTTACCGACTGACTGGATGCCAGTGGCTGTGCACCTAGCGATGTTTGCGCCTGCCAGTCGCCTTTCACGTTTTGCAGACCGTGACCGGCAATAAACAACGCATTGGTTTCCTGAGTGGATAACCAACGCTGGCTCCAGGCCAAATCAGACAGCTCAAGCAGTAGCTGGTTTTGAGCGTCGGGTAGCAGCTTATTCTCTTCCAGCAGGCTCAGCATCATCGCTTTATCCCGCAGTTCGCTGCCGTAATCCGCCATCCAGATCTGTTTATCACTGCGCTGAGTTTTCAGCCCCAAAGCAATCGCTTGTTGGCTGCGAGGTTCATCCCCCATGAGCTTCAGGGCCACGCCCAACTGCACGAGAGGCAGCCCGGCACGAGTCTGCTCGCGGCGCTGCCAAAGCTCGCGCAATGCCCCAAGGGGCGCTTTTTGCTGGCGAGCCAGCACCAGCCCGGCATAGGTCTGTACCGCAAAGCGGCTGGCCGGAGCGTCGTCACTGTAGCGTAAGGCAATCAAACCCGGATCCTGCAGATAGCGCAGCAGGCGCTGATTGGCCTTGCTGAGTGCATCCGCATTGACGCTGTAACCCTGTTCGCCAGCTCGCACCAGGAAGTCGGTCACGTAGGCCGTCAGCCAGTATTCTTCCGGCCCTGCTTTATCCCACAGCCCAAAAGCGCCATTGTCATTTTGCATCTCAAGCAGGCGGGCAATCCCTACATCAATGGCGTTCCGGCGCTGCTGGTCGGTAATACCTTTGATACCCAGCGCATTAAGTTCAGCTTCATTGGTGTACAGAGACGGGAACAGACCGCTGGTCGTTTGCTCAAGGCAGCCATACGGATAGGCTTTTAGCTCACGAATGTAACGCGCCAGGTTCAGTGGCGGACGCCCACTCAGCAGCAGCTGCCCTTCCAGGGTAGATTCAGCAATGCCGGACAGATGCTTAGGCGGAAGCGTCCATGTCTCTCCCGGTTTAACCACGGCACCGCTGTTCACCGTCTGCGCAGGGAATGCAGGACGAACGGCGATTTTCCACTGTTTCATTGGGTCAGCCAGCGTTTCACCCGGCAGTGCGAGGCCGTTAATCACGGCTTTGATTTCACCGTCACCGAAACCTTCCAGCGCACGTACGGGAATGAACAGCGTGCCGCGAGCACCAGGCGCCAGCTTCACGTCCATCGTCGACGCGCCATTGAGCGCTAACAGCCCCTGAGCGCTGAGTACCACGCTAAGCTGCTGGGGCCTGTCCGTCAGGTTAGTAAGATCCAGCGCGAGGCGGCTGGTATCGCCACTCGCCATAAACCTCGGCGCGGCCAGTTCGCTCACCAGCGGCGCGGCAACCGTGACTTTTTCTTCGCTATTACCAAAGCGATCGTCGGTCCAGGCCTGCGCCATAACCCGCAACTCGCCGTTGAAATCACCAATCGGCAGCGTCACCGTTCCTTCGCCGTTTTCATCCAGCGCAACCGGTTGGGCTTGCTGAGCGATGATAGTGACATGATTCACCGGCTTTTTACCGCCGCGACTAAGCTCATCGCCTTCATCGCCGTCACCGCCGAAGCGCAAAGCAGCCAGTCGCCCTTCGCCTTCAATCACCTGACCGTAAATGTCATAGATATCTGCCCCATAGCGCTTGCGTCCAAAGAAGGCGTCCCACGGATCCGGCGTTTTGTAATCGGTGATATTCAGCACACCGCTGTCCACGGCGGACAGCAGCACGTTAATCTGCTTCGGCACTTCGCCATTTTTCACGCTGGCCTTCACCTTCACGGTCAGGTTTTGGTTAGGCCGCATTTTGGCTGGATTTTGCAACGTCAGATCGAGACGGCGGCTCTCGTCTCCTAGCGGCAGATGAAGGATCCCGACCGCGCGCTTAGGCGTGGCGGAACGCGCCTTGTCTCCGGGGCGAATAACAACGGTGCTTAAGTAAAGATCGTGCCGCTGCCAGCGCTTATCCACCGGAATGGCAAGATCCATGCCGCCTGCCGGAACATCAATTTCTTTCCACCACAGTGGGCCGTCACTGGATTCCACCAGCGCATAGCCTTTACCTGCGGCAGGCGCGGCAATATGCAGATTGATGGTATCGCCAGCTTTGTAAGACGGTTTATCTATTTTTAGCGTTACCCTGTCCGGGCGCACTGCACCGGTGCCATCGCTGTTATCCTGCCAGCTGTAACCTGCCCAGAAACGCAGGCTACTGACAAGGTTGCTCTCAGGATCTCGAACTTCCAGGCGGTACGAGCCCCACTCTACCGGGAAGGCAACTTTGCCGGTTTCTCCGGCAGCCAGCGTCAACTTCTGCTCGGCTTCCACCAGATCTTTTTGATCGTACTGAGACCGCCAGCCTTCACTTTCTTCCCAGCTCCAGTAGTAGTCCCGGCGCTCACGAATCAGGCGCACGTCCAGATCGCTTACCGCCAGCTTTTCCCCCTGCGCATCGGCATACACAATGTCGAAACCTGCGCTGCTGTCTTCATCGACGATGGGCTGAGTGTGGGTAGTGTCGGTCCGGTAGTCATAAACCTCTTTGCTGGAAAATTGAGGGCGGATCCCAGGCATTGCCTGAGCTGGCCAGATAGCCTGCTCAACGCGGCGTGTCACCGGGCGACCGCCGGACTCCAGCAGGCTAGCCTGCAAAATAAGGCGCAGAGGAGAATGCGCGTCCCCCCACTGGCTTTCCGCGCTGACGGTCGTGTGCCCTTGTTCATCCAGCGTTAGCTCAACGGCATCCAGGCTACGGGAAAGGTTTTGCTCATTGATATCGCCGAACTGGAACCCAGGCAGCTTTGCAACGGCATCACGTAAAGGGCGCAGGAATAGCTGCCCCTGAAGGCTGTTACCCGCGGCTGGCGCACCGTAGAGATAGCGCCCGGTAACGTCGAAATTGACGGTATCTTCAGGCGCTATCGGCGCTATCGGCGCGCTCTGCGCCGTGAGATTCAGCGCCATACGCTCCGGCATGAAGTCTTCAACTTTAAATGTCCAGATACGCGGCTGGTTATCCCCGGTGTTGACCCGCATTTGCCAGTTACCGGTTGCCGCGCTTTCGCTCAGAGGCCAGGTAAATTGATAAAGTCCGTTGGCAGACTGCCACACTTCGGTGCGGGTAACCTGGCCGTCCGGTTTTACGACCTCAAGCTTCACCGGCTGCGGCGGGAGCGGTTTGCCATCCCCATCCCTGAGCAGGGCATTCACGATGACAGACTCTCCGGGGCGATAGAGATCTCTTGGGCCAAACATGAAGAACTGTTTGCTGTAGCCTTGCTCACCGGCAATATCAAACTCCGCCAGATCCAGAGCCGGGCGGCTGAGATCGAGCAGCGTGGTTTGCTCCCCATTGCGCGCCAGCAGCAGCGTGCCTTTGTTCAGCTTCTCAAGCGTGGCATGCCCGTCACTATCACTTTTCGTTTGCCCTACCGTTTGGCCTTTTTCGTTCAACAGCGCAATCTCCACACCCGACTGCGCGGCACCGTTCTCCAGGCTTTGAGTAAAGACGTCAATTCTGTCGTGGTAGCGATGCACCGAAACACCAACATCACTCAGCGTGAACAGGGTTGCAGCATTGCTGTAGGCGTAATGCCCGGCCTGGCTCATGATAGCGAGATAGACGCCGGGCTGCTGGAGAGGTTTGATATCACCCAGCGGCAGCATTAGCTTCTCACGGGTATTTCGCGCAGGATTTAGGTCAAAACGCCCGGTGTAAACCAAGTCAGCCAGATTCAGCAGATTGTCAGATTCCCAGTTTGAAACCGAGTTACGGTACTGCCACTGGCTGACAAACGCGCTTAGGGAGCTGTCTTTAATGCGATAAAAGTTAACGTCAACGTTATCGACGTTAAGCGCCATCACCGGCAACCCCGCAATCACTTTAGTCGGCAGCAAGGAGCCCCGGCTGGCAAAGCCAACGCTCGGCTGAATATCACGCGTGGCAATTTGCTTTTCAAAGCCATCTTCGAACGTCGCTTTATTGAGCGCGAGCAGCCCGCTGTCTACGGTCACAATCAGCGTGCGTTTGGGCTCCAGATGCCGCAGACGAAGTTCTTTTAGGTCGCTGGAAAGCTCCCAGGCACCGTCCACTTTGCCGCTGGTTTTATCCACGAGATGGGCAACTTTATTGAAGTCCTGATTGGGGTCGAGCGGAATCGAGAAGGTCAGCACTAACGTACTGGCACCGTCCAGCTGAACTTCAGAGGCATCGAGCAGCTTCAGCGGCTTCCCCGCAGACTGCTGAGCCAGTTTTTCCAGTTGAGCTGCATCCGGTTTAGTTTCAGCCTTACTGTTTTGTTCCGCAGCTCCAGAGGAGGTGGGCTGAACGGTTTGCTGATTGTTTTTATCGTCACAGCCGGAAAGCGCAAGCAGGCCGCAAACCAGTACGGCAAGGCTCGTCAAACGTAGTGCATTCATTCTTTCATCCCTGGCCAATAAGGGCCGCCAAACATTACGTAGAGCAAGTATTATGCGGATTAGCCAGAAAAGCGAAAGTCGGAATACTCTGCCTTGCGCGAAGCCTCGCAGGCGGCAGTAAATTTGCGGGTGTATTCATTAAGTTTTACGAAGTATCTCGCGGTGTCGGGCAAGGCCGCTTGCCGGGTTATAGAAAAACACCGACAATCCATTTTTCTTTGATGAACCGGAGGCTCATTGTGTCCACCTCTTTCTTCGTCGCGAGCGACTGGCTCGCAGAACATATTAACGATGACGATATCCAGATTTTAGATGCCCGTATGGCTCCAGCAGGCCAGGAAGCACTTCGCGATATGCCTGCGGAGTACCGTGCCGGGCATCTGCCAGGTGCGGCCTATTTCGACATTGAAGCACTCTCCGATCACACAAGCCCTCTTCCTCATATGATGCCACGTGCAGAAGCGTTTGCCGTTGCTATGCGCGAGCTTGGCGTTAGCAGTGACAAGCATTTGGTGGTTTACGACGAAGGTAACCTGTTCTCCGCGCCTCGTGCCTGGTGGATGCTGCGCACCTTCGGCGTCGAGAGAGTGTCCATTCTGGCCGGTGGGCTGGCGGAGTGGCAGCGTGAAGCATTGCCGCTGGAACAAGGGGACGTGGATCTACCGGAAGGTGAGTTCGACGTTAACTTCGACCCACTGGTTATCAAACGCCTGACGGACGTGCTGCTGGTCAGTCACGAAGGCACTGCACAGATTGTGGATGCCCGCCCTGCTCCGCGTTTCAACGCGCTGGCCGATGAGCCACGCCCGGGCCTGAAACGCGGCCATATTCCAGGGGCGCTTAACGTGCCGTGGGTGGACCTGGTAGAAAACGGTCAACTGAAGACTACGGACAAACTGAGCGAGATCTTCGAACGCCAGGGCGTGAGCTTTGAGCGGCCAATTATTGCCAGCTGTGGTTCAGGCGTTACCGCCGCCGTTGTGGTGCTGGCGCTGACCACGCTGGGCGTGAACGGCGTGTCGCTTTACGATGGTTCGTGGAGTGAATGGGGTGCTCGCCCAGACCTGCCCGTTGAGCCTGCACAATAAATACAAAAAGGGAGGCACTGCGCCTCCCTTAGAATATGTATAACCGGCCGTTAAATAATGCGGTTTTGCTTGAAGTCGCGCAGGAAGCTGCCCCAGCGGCGTTCATAGAACGGCGTGATGTGGGCAATCATAAAGTGGCTGATACCCTTCTCGCCTTCAACAACCTGGCAGATATCAACCGGCTCATCGCCCGGCAACGTATCGGTGGCTACGCTTCCGGCCTGACGAATAATCGCCTCGATGTCGCCGTCGGCCTCAATGCCAATCAGCAGGTTTGGCTCTTCGTCCGCCTGTTCTTTGATAGAGCAGATAAACGCACGTTTGACCGTTTTCAGGTTTTTAAACAACGTGGTCAGAGAGTCAACCATCTGCGCTGGCGGTTCAGCAACTTCGGAAAGCAGCAATGAAGTACCGCCCTCCAGCACTTCCTGCTGGCTCAGTGGATCGCTTTCCGCGCTGACCAGATGGCTGATTTCATTTGGCGTAAATTCTTTGCCTGTCGGCAGTTTGGCGTTGAGGAACAGCGCTTCACCCAGCGTCATTTCAAATAAAGTGCGCACGGGCATTACCACAAACGCCTGCTCGTGACTGACCGCTTCCTGCAAAGCTTCCAGGGAGGTGAAGAAAGGGATCACCGAAGTGCCGTCTTCTTTTTCCCAGTGCTGCAGTTCAACCGCGCTATCGGCGTCAATCGCTTCACCTTCTGCCGCATTGCCCGGCACCCAAACGGTGGATTCCAGCAGGGTGCGGAAAAATGCCGGGCGATGCGCCGGCTCGGTTGCCGCCTGCTCAAGCAGGGTTTCTAATTCGTTCTTTATTTCTGACATTGTGATTCCGGGATAAAGCTTAAGGGGTTTACCCTCACCCTAACCCTCTCCCTGGAAGGGAGAGGGAACAGTTCAGAGTCTCTCTTCCTGAAAGGGAGAGGAGAACCACTCAAAGTGTCTCCCCTTCCAGAGAGAGACTGTCGGTGTTAACTCCCCCCGAACTTTTTTCTCCCTCTCCCCTATGGGGAGAGGGCCGGGGTGAGGGGCAATATTACTTCGCTAACAGCAGATTGGCGATCGCACGCACGCCGAGACCGGTCGCACCAGCAGACCACTGCTCAACGGCACCTTTACGGTAAGTCGCAGAACAGTCAACGTGCAGCCAGCCTTCGTGGTAGTTTTCCACAAAGTGAGACAGGAAACCTGCCGCCGTGCTCGCTCCCGCAGGGTAAGAGGCGTTCGCGGTATTGTTCAGTTCGGCGAAGTTAGACGGCAGCTGGCTGCGGTGGAATTCAGCCAGCGGCAGGCGCCAGAACGGCTCGTTTTCTTCCGCCGCGCTTGCCAGCAGGCGGGCAGCCAGCTTGTCATCAAAGCTGAACAGCGCATGGTAGTCGTTACCCAGGGCCGTTTTTGCTGCCCCGGTCAGGGTCGCGCAGTCGATGATCAGCTCTGGTTTCTGTGCTGCAGCGTCAATCAGGCCATCAGCCAGCACCAGTCGCCCTTCGGCATCGGTGTTCATCACTTCAACGGTTTTGCCGTTGCGGTAGGTGATGATGTCACCCAGCTTCATGGCGTTGCCGCTGATCATGTTATCCGCACAGCAAAGGAACAGCTTAACGCGCTTGTTCAGGCCACGAGTGATGGCCAGAGCCAGTGCGCCAGTGATAGTCGCGGCGCCACCCATATCGGATTTCATGGAATCCATAAACGCGGTCTGCTTGATGCTGTAGCCGCCGGAGTCAAAGGTAATGCCCTTCCCGACCAGGCTTGCATAAACCGGTGCATCCGGGTTGCCGGTTGGGTTGTAGTCCAGCGCCAGCAGCACAGGGGCGCGGTCTGAGCCACGGCCAACAGTGTGGATACCGGCATAGTTCTGCTCACGCAGGTCTTCACCCTTGGTGATGCGGTAAGAAACGTGGTCGCAGGCAACATCGCACAGCAGATCTACCGCGCGGGAAGCAAGCTGCTCAGGGCCAAGCTCTTCGGCCGGGGTGTTGATGGTATGGCGAACCCAGTCGATCACTTTCAGGCGGTTATCCAGCTCTTTCTGCTCGGTTTCGCTCAGCACCGCCCAGTCAATTTTGCGGGTGCCTTTTGGGGCACGATAGCCCTGCCAGAAAGCCCAGCTTTTCTCAACGTCCCAGCCTTCACCAGCCAGCTGGACGTGCTTCAGCCCCTGGCCGTCAATTTTGCGCGCCGCGCGCTGGATCAGACCGAGATCGTCTTTGCCGGTCAGGTGTAGGGTAATGCCGTCATTGTTAATGCTATACGTCGCCTTTTCGCCCCAGCGTGCGTCCGCTGGCTGCGTGGAAAGGGTGATTTTCATGGCTTCAGTCATTTTCCAATCCTTCATTATTCAGCACAGGCAAAATGCAAAAACGGGCCGCCCAAGGCAGCCCGTGTATCATTCAGCTTCATCTAACCAGACAAGTAAAATCGCTTCCAGTACTTTCTCGTTAGAAGCGTTCGGATCGTCATCAAACTCTTCCAGCTCGCAGATCCACTGGTGCATATCGGTGAAACGCACCGTCTTAGGATCGAGATCCGGGCGGCTGTCGTACAGCGCCTCGCCGATTTCGCGGCTGTCGGTCCACTTCAGTCCCATGTCGGCTCCCGTTAGTGTTCGCGTGCGTGGTTAATGGTGTAACGCGGCATCTCAACCACCAGGTCTTCGTCGCTGACGCGAGCCTGGCAGCTCAGGCGGCTTTCCGGCTCCAGACCCCATGCTTTATCCAGCATGTCGTCTTCGTCTTCGGTGCTTTCCGCGAGGGAATCAAAACCTTCACGCACTACGCAGTGGCAGGTGGTGCAGGCGCAGGACTTCTCACAGGCGTGTTCAATCTCAATGCCGTTGCGCAGCGCAACGTCGAGAATGGTTTCACCTTGCTTCGCTTCCAGAACTGCGCCATCCGGACACAGGTCCTGATGAGGCAGAAAAACAATCTTTGGCATATTAAACCTCGTCCACAGAATGGCCGGTCAGCGCTTTACGGATCGATTGATCCATACGACGAGCGGCGAATTCCTGGGTTTGCTTGTCTACGTTTTTGATTTCATTTTGAATAGCGTCGGCATCTTCGCCTGCGGCAGCAGCGCTTAACGCGGCCATCGCGGCATCAATCTCGGCACGCTCTGCGGCGCTTAGCAGCGCGGCATCCGCCGTCAACGCGCTGGTCAAACTTTCCAGCACGCGGGCAGCTTCGACTTTTTGCTCGGCCAGCATGCGTGCCTGCACGTCATGCTCGGCGTAACTCATGGAATCCTGAATCATACTGGCAATTTCACCATCGCTCAGGCCATAAGAAGGTTTCACCTGGATTGAAGATTCAACGCCGGTGGATTTTTCCATCGCCGTCACGCTCAGCAGGCCATCGGCATCGACCTGGAAGGTGACGCGAATGTGGGCTCCGCCCGCGGACATTGCCGGGATGCCGCGCAGCGTAAAACGCGCCAGAGAACGACAGTCCTGAACGAGTTCACGCTCGCCCTGCAGCACGTGGATAGCCATCGCTGTCTGGCCGTCTTTGAAGGTGGTGAATTCCTGCGCGCGGGCCACCGGGATGGTGGTGTTACGCGGGATAACCTTCTCGACCAGGCCGCCCATCGTTTCCAGGCCAAGGGACAACGGAATCACATCCAGCAGCAGCATTTCACTGTCCGGCTTGTTGCCCACCAGAATATCGGCCTGAATGGCCGCGCCGATGGCAACAACTTTATCCGGGTCGATAGAGGTTAACGGCATGCGGCCAAAGAACTCGCCTACGCGCTCACGCACCAACGGTACGCGGGTTGAGCCGCCGACCATCACCACTTCCAGTACATCTTCTGCTTCCACGCCCGCGTCTTTCAACGCGCGACGGCAGGACAGCAACGTCCGTTTAACCAGAGAAGAGATAAGCTCGTTGAACTGCTCGCGGGTGACCTCGCCCTGCCAGCCAGCCACTTCTACACTAGCGGTGGCGGCATCGCTAAGCGCGATTTTGGCGGCGATGGCGGCGTCCAGAAGCTGGCGCTGCACGCGGTCGTCGCTACGGTCGGCAATCCCGGCCTGCTCACGCAGCCAGTCGGCCAGAAGATGGTCGAAGTCATCGCCGCCCAGCGCGGAATCACCGCCAGTAGCCAGCACTTCAAAAACACCGCGGCTCAGGCGCAGGATGGAAATGTCAAACGTCCCACCGCCCAGATCGTAAACGGCAATAACGCCTTCTTTACCGGAATCCAGGCCGTAGGCTATCGCCGCGGCGGTAGGTTCGTTCAGCAAACGAAGAACGTGCAGCCCGGCAAGGCGAGCAGCGTCTTTGGTGCCCTGGCGCTGCGCATCGTCAAAATAGGCTGGCACCGTGATCACCACGCCATCCAGTTCCCCTTCCAGGGTTTCACTGGCTCGCGCGGAGAGCGATTTCAGAATGTCGGCAGAGATGCGTACCGGGTTCAGCAGGCCAGCAGGCGTTTCAATCATCGGCAGGCCGTTTTCACTGGCCTGCAGGCGATACGGAAGATGAGGATAACGCGTCTGGATGTCCGCCAGAGAGCGGCCCATCATACGTTTTACCGAGCTAATGGTATTCGCGGGATCCTGCGCGGCAAGCGCGCGAGCGTCAAAACCAACGATATGCTCTTGCTGCTGATAATGCACCACGGAAGGCAGCAGGTGGCGGCCTTCATGGTCGGCAAGGGTTTCGGCCTGGCCGCTGCGAACGGTAGCCACCAGCGAGTTGGTGGTGCCAAGGTCGATGCCCGCAGCCAGCCTGCGCTGGTGCGGCGCTGCCATCATGCCAGGCTCACTAATTTGTAATAAGGCCATGTATCGCTTCCAAAAATCGGGCCTGAGTTCAGGCGTTAAAAGTCGAGCAGCTTTTCTTCTAGTTGTTCAATTTGGCTCTGCAATTTATCGAGGAAACGCAGCTTGCGCACAGTGTCCGCCGCCTGTTCCCACTGCTGGTCATCCAGCTGCTGCACCATCTGCGCGCTGCGGTTTTTCACCATTGTTTTTACGCGCGAGGCAAAGCTTTCAAGCTTGTCGCTGTCTTTCGCCTGCTCGATATCGTCCAGCTCTTCACGCAGCTCCAGCTGTTCCATCAGGAACGCGGTGTCGCGCACGGTGTGCTGTTCATTCGCGAGGTCGAAACCATTCAGGGACAGGATGTATTCGGCGCGGGCAAGCGGGTGACGCAGCGTCTGCCAGGCCTGGTTGATAGTGGCGGACTGGCTCACGGCCAGAAGCTGTTCTGCCTGAGGGCGGCTGGCGTATTTGTCCGGGTGGAACTGACGCTGCAGCTCCTGGTAACGGCTGGCCAGTTGCTCGGTGTTCAGGGTGTAGCCTGGCGTCAGCCCAAACAGGGTAAAATAATCCATAACAGACTCGGGTTCAGGTCAGGTAAGTGCTGTGTGGTAAAGCAAAATCCCCACGGGCCAGAGCCAGTGGGGAATTGCGCGGGATCAGACGTGGAAGCTTTCGCCGCAGCCACACTCATCCTTCACGTTTGGGTTAGTGAACTTAAACCCTTCGTTAAGGCCTTCTTTGACGAAGTCGAGCTCGGTCCCGTTTAAGAATTGCAGGCTTTTACCATCGACAACCACCTTCACGCCTTTGTCCTCGAACACGGTGTCATCCGCCATCGGTGCATCAACAAATTCGAGAACATAAGCCATCCCAGAGCAGCCTGATGTGCGCACACCCAGACGCAAACCAAACCCTTTACCGCGGTTGGTCAGGAAGGCACTTACACGGGCAGCGGCGCTGTCGCTAAGGGTAATCGACATACAACAACCTCAATAAAAATTTTAACTCGTCATACTTCGAGCCGCTGCCGGGCAGCAAGCTCGAATGCGTTAGAGTTATTTTGTTTCACGTTTGCTTTTGTAATCCGCGATAGCCGCTTTGATAGCGTCTTCAGCCAGGATTGAGCAGTGAATTTTCACCGGCGGCAGTTCGAGTTCGTCTGCGATGTCGGTGTTTTTGATCGCCTGCGCTTCGTCCAGGGACTTGCCCTTCACCCACTCGGTCACCAGCGAGCTGGACGCAATCGCCGAACCGCAGCCGTAGGTTTTGAAACGCGCGTCTTCAATGATACCGTCATTGTTGACTTTAATCTGCAACTTCATCACGTCGCCACAGGCCGGTGCACCCACCATGCCAGAACCTACGCTGTCGTCGCTGTTGTCAAAAGAGCCAACGTTGCGTGGGTTTTCGTAGTGATCAATTACTTTTTCGCTGTAAGCCATTTTTACTTCTCCAGAATCTGAAATCGACGTCCTGACGAACGATCAGTGATGAGCCCATTCGATGGAATTAAGATCCACGCCCTGTTTGAACATTTCCCACAGCGGAGAAAGGTCGCGCAGACGGCCAATGGATTTACGTACCAGCTCGATGGTGTAATCGATCTCTTCTTCAGTGGTGAAACGACCCAGAGAGAAACGGATAGAGCTGTGTGCCAGTTCATCGCTCATCCCCAGCGCACGCAGCACGTAGGATGGCTCGAGGCTAGCGGAAGTACAGGCTGAGCCCGAAGAGACCGCGAGGTCTTTCAGCGCCATGATCAGCGACTCGCCTTCAACGTAGTTAAAGCTGACGTTGAGGATGTTTGGCGCGCCATGCTCCAGATCACCGTTCAGGTAAACTTCTTCCATATCTTTCACGCCGTTCCACAGACGGTTACGCAGCGTGCGCAGACGGGCCATTTCGGTCTCCATCTCTTCTTTTGCGATACGGTAAGCTTCACCCATGCCGACGATCTGATGCACAGGCAGCGTACCGGAACGCATGCCGCGCTCGTGACCCCCGCCGTGAACCTGCGCTTCGATACGGATACGCGGTTTGCGACGCACGTACAGCGCACCGATCCCTTTCGGCCCGTAAATTTTGTGGCCGGAGAAGGACATCAGGTCAACTTTCAGCTGGCTCAGATCGATAGGCAGTTTGCCCACGCTCTGGGTAGCATCAACGTGGAAGATAATGCCACGGGAACGGCACATTTCGCCGATAGCCGCGATATCCTGCACCACGCCGATTTCGTTGTTAACGTGCATGATGGACACCAGAATAGTGTCTTCACGCATAGCGGCTTCCAGCTGCTTCAGGTCAACGATACCGTTGCTCTGCGGCGCCAGATAAGTCACTTCAAACCCTTCACGCTCAAGCTGGCGACAGGTGTCCAGCACGGCTTTGTGTTCGGTTTTGGCGGTGATGATGTGCTTGCCTTTCTTCTGATAGAAGTTAGCCGCACCTTTGATAGCCAGGTTGTCTGACTCGGTTGCGCCGGAGGTGAAGACGATTTCACGCGGGTCTGCGCCAACCAGTTCAGCGATTTGGTTACGGGCAATATCAACGGCTTCTTCAGCCTGCCAGCCAAAACGGTGGGAACGAGAGGCCGGGTTACCGAAGGTGCCGTCCATCGTTAAAAACTGCATCATCTTCTCAGCAACACGCGGGTCTACCGGCGTGGTTGCGGAGTAGTCGAGGTAAATCGGTAATTTCATTGCTCTTAAGCTCCGTACATCACTTCAATGCGAAGAATCAGGCTTAAAATATGTTGCCGTTATAGACAGGGAGCACCGCTCCCTCAACCTGATTCTAAAATTCTTGTTCTTCTGCTTATGCGCGCAGTTTGACGTCAATAGCGTCTTGAGAACGGGTGCTGCGATGATTTTCACTATGTTGACGATCGGACACGTCCAGCACTTCCTGGTTGTTAACCAGTTCACCCAGGGTGATGTTATTCAGGAAGCCGGTCAGGCGATCGCTCAGGTCGCGCCACAGCGCGTGAGTCAGGCACTTATCGCCGCCCTGGCAGCCGCCTTTACCCTGGCAACGGGTGGCGTCTACGGACTCATCAACGGCGCTGATCACTTCACCTACGGCGATGCTGCTCGCATCTTTACCTAACAGATAACCACCGCCAGGACCGCGCACGCTGGCCACCAGGCCATTTTTACGCAGGCGGGAGAACAGCTGCTCCAGGTAGGAGAGTGAAATACCCTGACGTTCAGAAATATCAGCCAACGGAACCGGGCCCGATTCAGAGTTCAGCGCAACGTCAAGCATCGCGGTTACGGCGTAGCGCCCTTTTGATGTCAGTCTCATGTCTTACTTAACCTCAAATAGCCCCTCGAGCCGGGGGTTTTTAAAAGTGTGATTGTCACATAGCAGGACGCAAGTCTGACATTCCTGAGTAAAATGGTCAACTATTTAACCTACCATTTTACTCAAGTATTATTGGCCCGATTTTTTTGGATTTTCCAGCGACGCCAGCATGCCGCGCAGGATGTTTAATTCCTGACTTTCCGGGCGTGCACGGGTAAACAGACGGCGCAGTCGGCTCATCACCTGGCCCGGATGGGTTGGGCGAATGAAACCGCTTTCCTGCAGCGCTTTTTCGAGATGCACATAGAAACGCTCTAAGTCATCCACCAGCGGATAAGGGGCGTCTTCCTCTTCTTTAGCCGCTTCCGGCTGCTCTTGCGTGGCGAGCCAGGCAATGCGCACTTCATAGGCGAGGATCTGAACCGCCATCGCGAGGTTAAGGGAGCTGTATTCCGGGTTCGCCTGAATGGCAACGTGATAATGGCATTTTTGCAGCTCTTCGTTGGTCAGGCCCACGCGTTCGCGGCCAAAGACGATTGCCACCGGCGCATGCTGCGCTTCGCTGATGCTTTTTAAACCGCATTCGCGCGGGTCCAGCATCGGCCACGGCAGAGTGCGGGAACGCGCGCTGGTGCCGACCACCAGGCTGCATCCTGCCAGCGCTTCATCAAGCGTATCGACGATCTGAGCATCGCCAATAACATCACTGGCGCCAGCAGCCAGGGCGATGGCCTGGGAGTCCGGTTTGACCAGCGGATTGACCAGCCACAGGTTAGTTAAGCCCATGGTTTTCATAGCACGAGCCACGGAGCCCATGTTGCCGGTATGCGAGGTTTCGACCAGCACGATTCGTACGTTTTGCAGCATTGTCATTCATAGCCTGGGAAGAATATCGCAATATCTTATCATAACCCTGGGACATATTCCGAACGCTCTGCTATACTCCGCCGCGATTTCCGTTCTTTAACATCCAGCGAGAGAGACCGATGCAACATCCAATGTTGACCATCGCCGTGCGTGCTGCGCGCAAGGCGGGTAATGTAATTGCCAAACACTACGAAACACCAGACTCCGTAGAAAGCAGTCAGAAAGGCAGCAATGACTTTGTGACTAACGTCGATAAAGCTGCAGAAGCGATTATTATCGACACAATCCGCAAATCTTACCCGCAGCACACCATCATCACCGAAGAAAGCGGTGAACATGCAGGCGAAGATCAGGACGTGCAATGGGTTATCGATCCGCTGGATGGCACCACCAACTTCATCAAACGTCTGCCACATTTCTCCGTTTCTATCGCTGTTCGTATCAAAGGCCGCACTGAAGTTGCCGTTGTTTACGATCCAATGCGTAACGAACTGTTCACCGCGACCCGTGGCCAGGGCGCCCAGCTTAACGGCTACCGCCTGCGCGGCAGCAACGCACGCGACCTGGACGGCACCGTTCTGGCGACCGGCTTCCCGTTCAAAGTGAAGCAGCACGCGACTCCTTACATCAACATCGTTGGCAAACTGTTCACCCAGTGTGCAGACTTCCGCCGCACCGGTTCCGCTGCGCTGGACCTGGCCTACGTTGCCGCTGGCCGCGTGGACGGTTTCTTCGAGATTGGCCTGAAGCCATGGGATTTCGCCGCAGGTGAACTGCTGGCTCGTGAATCCGGCAGCATCGTGTGTGATTTCACCGGCGGCCATAACTACCTGACGACCGGGAACATCGTCGCCGGTAACCCGCGCGTTGTGAAAGCCATGCTGGCTACCATGCGTGAAGAACTGAGCGAAGCGCTGAAGCGCTAAGCTTTTTTGCCTGATCTTCAATAAAGAAGAGGCAAAAACAAAAATCCCCTCAGCTTTACGGCGAGGGGATTTTTTATGCCCGCATTTAGCTACCCGTTCAGAAAGGCCGAATACCTCGCGCCATCGGCTGGGCGCTCAGCCACATAATCAGCGCGGCCACGACCAGGACAATTCCTCCCGCCAGCGCGAGCGTTGACCAGCCCACCTGCCGCCACAGCACCGGGGCCCGGTTCCCGCTTAAGCGAACCGCCAGCGCACGGAAGCTGTGCACCAGCAGCGCCAGACCGGAAATGGTGATCGAGGTACCTGCCGCCATCGCCAGCGCAGACAGCACGCCCCAGCTAAAGACCCCGATCACCTTGCTGAACAGCAGCACCATAATCGCGCCAGAACAGGGGCGCATGCCCATTGACAGGACAATCATCAGTCTGGCCCGCCAGTCGCTGCTCGCCGCCAGTTGTTTTTCGTCCGGGACGTGCTGATGCCCGCAGCCGCAGTTGGCGTCATGCACATGATGCGGTGTAAACGAGGTAAATTTGGGTTTGCGGCGTAACTGAACCTGTAAACGCCGCAGCGCCCGCCAGCTCAGCAAAAGGCCCAGGCACCCGACAAGCAGGTAGCTGCCCTTCTCCATCCAATAACTGCTGAGATGAAGCTGCCGGGAAGGCAAAGCGAGAACGCCCAGCACCACGACCACCAGCGCAATAGCCACCAGCCCCTGCAATAAAGAGGCGGCAAAGGTCAAACCGAGGCTGCTTTTAATTTTTGAGGGATGGGTCGCAAGCCAGGTGCTGATGACGATTTTGCCGTGCCCCGGCCCCAGCGCATGGAGCACGCCGTAGACAAAACTGAAAGAGAGCAGCGATAAGCCTGCGCGAGCGGGGTTGTCTGCCACCTGGCGCAGCAGCCCGCTTAATTCCTGATTGATTGAACGCTGCCAGACGGCCGAACTAAGCAGGATTTGCGGCCAGTAAAGCCACAAGGCATAAAGCCCGGCGGCGGCAAGCAAGATAAACAGCGCCAGCGGCCACAGATGGCCCCAACGGCGGACGGGAGAAGAAGCGGTGATTATTGACATGCCAACGTCACCTCCTGAGCAAACTGTTTCCCTAAGTCCATGTCCTCCGGCGGGGCGTCAGCTTTATCCAGCGACTGCGCGAACAGCAGCGTCTCTTCGCTGGGCTTTGGCGTGTGCACAGAAACTTTACAGCTTGAGGCCAAATCCTGTGGCAGATGCACGTCCCTATCGTGCTCATAACTCATGTCGACAAAATAAGTCGGGTCGAAGGTCGAGAAACGGTATGTCTGCCCTTTGAGCGGCTGCGGATGCGCCAGCGGCAGAACAAACGTCAGCACCGCCTGATGATTGCTACGGCTCAGGCCATATTCCGGCGGCAAATTGCCAAACTTCACCTTCTCTTTGTTATGCCAGAACTCGGTAAAGTAGTGCTGGCCCAGCACATTAGCCATCACTTCCGCCGCCAGCTTCTTCCACACCGGCGACCCCGGCTTGGCGTCGCCGGCGTCATACAACAGATCTGCTGAAGTAATGTCGTCCATCGTCCACTGCATTTTTAGCCCCGTCAGCTGCCCCTGATCAACCACAGGCGTGGTGACGATAGAGATAAAACTGTGGGGATGCGCCTGCACGCTTGTCGCCGAAAACCCTGCCAGCAGCAAGGCTACTCCTTTCAGGCTGATTCTTTTGTCGCTCATGCTTCCCTCAAGATTTAAATTCTGTGAGCCAGCCGTAATTCCGTGATGAAAAACTAAAAAGGGCAATATATTGGCCGAAACCTTTAGCTATTCTTAACTTCTGACACCACATTGGGACAGCCAGATGATGACTTTACTGACGCCGCCGCCCTCTGTGCTATCCAGTTCGCAGCGCCGCTGCCACCTGCTTCTGATGCTCTATCTCCCGGAGCAGATCGTCACGCCGGAGGTCATTGCCAGCCTTAACGGCGTGGATCAGAGGCAAACCCTGCAAGATATAGCCGACACGGGCCATGAGATCCAGAGTTATCACCGTCTCTCCCTGACGCAGCAGCAGGACGGCAGCTACCGGATTGAAGGCACAGTCCTTGACCGCCGCCTCTGTCTGCTGCACTGGCTGCGACGCTCGCTGCGCCTTTGCCCGCAGTTTGTGCAAAACCACTTTAGTCCGGCACTAAAGTCCCAGCTAAAGCATCTGGGGCTTATCAAGGCGCTGTATGACGAAACTAATTTACGTGCGCTGGTGAATCTGTGTGGTCGCCGTTTAAAAAGGCAGTACGACAGCCGGGACAGCCAGTTCCTGACGCTGTTTTTGCAGTATTGTCTGCATCAGCATCACTCCGGCAATGCGCCAGTCCTGACGCAGCAGCAGCGCGAGTGGAGCCAGATGCGGCCTGAATTTGTTGTCGCCCAGGAAATAGCCCGCCACTGGAAGCGCCGCGTCATGCAGCCCGCAGACGTTGATGAACAGCATTTCCTGGCCCTGCTGTTTCAACTGCTCAGAATTCCCGATCCGATTAATGACGAACATGAACAGGATGCCCGGTTACACAATGAAATCGCACGGATGATCGAACGTTTCCGCCGTCAGGCCGGGCTTTCTTTTAGCGATGAACAAGGGCTGAGCGATCAGCTTTATATTCACCTCGCCCAGGCGCTGAACCGCTGCCACTTTAATATCGGCATCGACCACAGCCTGCCCGAAGAGATCACGCGTCTTTATCCGAGGCTAATGCGAACCTCGCGAGAAGTGCTTGCGGATTTTGAACAGCATTATGGGATTCAGTTTTCCGATGCGGAAAGGGGCCTGGTCGCAGTGATCTTTGGTGCCTGGCTGATGCAGGAAAGTGACATTCAGGAAAAACAGGTGTTGCTACTGACGGCCGACGATCGCGAGCTGGAACAGAAAATTGAGCAGCAGCTGCGCGAGCTGACCCTGCTGCCGCTCAACATTAAATATCTGGCGGTGCAGCAGTTTCAAAGCCAGGGCGCCCCGCGTGAAGTGGTGCTGGTTATTACGCCCTACGCGACCTCGCTGCCGCTGTTTTCTCCCCCGCTCATTCACGCCACGCTGCCGCTGGGTGAACACCAGCAGCAGCGCATCAAAGCACTGTTAGAGGCTTAGCTTTCCGCAACCGGGCTGACTGCGGCGACTTTGGGCCGCAGGAACAGCGCCGGGGCCGCCACCAGCGCCATGATCCAGAACATCCCGCCCTGCAAATGCTGATAGAGGAAGCCCGAGAAAATCGTCATCACGGCGATACCGCCGCCCATCGCCACGGCGGAGTAAACGGCCTGCAGGCGGATCACCTCCCCGCCTTTGCGGGCAGAGATATAGCGCATCGCCGCCAGGTGGCAAACCGTGAAGCTGCCGCAGTGCAGGATTTGCGCCACAATCAGCCACGGCAGTTCGGTGGTGCTTGCCATCAGGCTCCAGCGAATAATGCCGGTCACGGTGGACAGCAGCAGCAAATCTCTGGCGCTCCAGCGGCGGAACAGTTTGTTGCTGAGGGCAAAGATAACGATTTCCGCCACCACGCCCAGCGACCATAAATAGCCCACAACGGAAGCGGAATAGCCTGCCCCCTGCCAGTAAATCGCGCTAAAACCGTAGTAGGCCGCATGCGCGCCCTGCAGCAGAGAAACACAGGCCAGAAAACGCCAGGCGCTGATAATCAGCCCTTTCCAGGCGGGCCAGCCAGCTGAAGCCTGATGCCGGGTTTCGCCCTGAGGCATAATGGAAGGCCGCAGCATCATGCCAATCAGCATCGACGCCGCGCCAAGGGTCAGCAGGACCAGAATAGCCTGAGAGCTGAACTCGCTCACCAGCTTGCCGGTAATGGCCGAGCCGATGACAAACGCCAGCGATCCCCAGAGCCGCACCCGGCCATAATCCAGCGGCATTTGCCGCTGCCAGGTCCCCGCCAGCGCATCGGTCAGCGGCACCAGCGGCGAGAAGAACAGGTTAAAGCCCACCATCGTCAGCAGCAGCCAGAGCGCGGCATAGCCCAACCAGAAACCAGCGGCAAAAACCAGTGTGGCAAGGGCTAACAGACGAAGGGCGAAAACAAGGCGGGAAGGATCGGTCACGCGGGGGGCTAATAATAAACTGCCGAGGAAACGGGCAATCAGCCCTGAGCCTAACAGCAATCCGATAGTTTCCGGGGGAAGCCCGACGCCTTTGAGCCAGACGCTCCAGAACGGTAAAAACACGCCATAGCTAAAGAAGTAGGTAAAGTAACTGAGCGCCAGCCAGCGCGTGGAATGCAAAACCATGATCCCTCCCGTTTTGGAGGCGATAGTGTCGGGGATAGCTGGCTGGCATGCAAGCAAACATTAACAGCGCAATAACACTCATCAAAACAATGGCTATTGCGCGTTAGCTCACCTCAATCTCCATCTCCAGATGCGTGGTCTGGCCCGTCTCCAGCATGACTAAACCCGGCATCCCCGCCTGGTTGTGCGCGTTGACCGGATGCGTTTGCGGTTCAAGACAGATAAACGGCTGGTTCCCCATGCTGAATACCATCAAACAGGCCGCCGGGCTACGCAGACAAATGCTCATCTCCGAGTGGGTAATAACCGCCCTGCCACTCCAGCCGGAATACCCCACGTTAAGCCACTTGTTCTCCGGCGTTTTTGCACGGGAAAAATCTGCCTGCGGGGTGAACGTCCCTTCCCAGGCCAAAGGCAGGTGCTGCTCGCCTTCGGGCCAGTAGCCGCTGGCGGAAAACTGCACCTGGCTGGCTGGCTCCAGCGCAAAATAAGGATGCAAACCCAGCCCGTATATCATCGGCTTCTCGCCAGTGTGCTTCAGCTCAAGTCGGGTTAACAGCCTGTTGCCTGCCAGGCGGTAAGTCAGATTTGCCAGATAGTGAAAACAGCAGGGATACTGGCTGCACAGGCTCAAGGTGACAGACTCAGCTTCGTACTGCTCAACGTGCCAAAGCTTTTGCCAACCATCCCCGTGCAGGAAAAAGTGCTCATCGACGAGGCTGTCTGGCAGCTGGATTCGCTCGCCGTGCAGATGGAAAGCGTTCCCGGCCACCCGATTAGCCAGCGGCAGCATTGGAAACAGCGCCGGGTTCGCCGGATGAAAAATCGGTTTCCCGTGCCTGAGAGATTCAAAGCTGAGAACTGAGGCCCCCTGCGGGGCAACAGTCAAACTAAGAAAATCATTTTGCAGGTGCAGAGTGTCCATTAGCGTAGCGCCTTTGCGGCCCGCGCGGGAGAAGCATTCACGCGGCCTTCAGCCAGCTGCTGCTCCAGCGCTTCGAGGCTCACGCCTTTGGTTTCCGGCACGAAGCGGCGCACGTAGATAAAGCCAGCGGCACAGATAACGCCGTACAGCAGGAAGCTGCCGGATGCGCCCAGGCCTGCATTCAGCAGAGGGAAAGTGTAAGTCAGCAGGAAGCAGGCGACCCACAGCGCTAATGTCCCCAGCGACATCGCCAGGCCGCGAACGCGGTTCGGGAAGATTTCCGCCAGCAGCACCCAGGTAACCGGCGCCAACGTCAGCGCATAGGTGGCGATGGCGGCCAGCACCAGAATCAGGACCGGCAGCCCCAGAATACCCAGGCCGTAGGCGGCACCAATCAGCGCATAGATAATTGTCAGCCCGGCGGCCCCAAACAGCATCAATTTGCGGCGGCCAATTTTGTCTACCAGCGGCAGCGCGGCGATGGTGAACACCAGGTTAATCAGGCCGGTCGCAACAATCGATTTCAACGTGCTGTTAATGTCGAACCCGGCGGAGGCAAAAATCTCCTGCGCATAGTTGAAGATAACGTTAATCCCGCACCACTGCTGGAACACCGCCAGCACCATACCAATCACGATGATCGGGCGAACCTTCGGTGTCCAAAGCGCGGACCACGACACTTTTTGTGTGTCCTTGCTTAACGTTTCCTGAATATCTTTCAGCGTTGCATCGGCATAGGCTTTACTGCCGATGCGGCTCAGCATTTGGTGAGCGCGTTCGTTTTTCCCGGCGCGCACCAGCCAGCGAGGTGACTCCGGCACAAAAAACATCAGGATCAAAAAGACCACCGCCGGGAAGGCTTCAAAGCCAAACATCCAGCGCCAGCCCACCTGCCCGTTCCAGCTGGCGCTGATTTCCTGCATCGTTGCCTGGCTGGCAACCGGCTCGGCAATCATCAGGTTAATCAGCTGCGCCGCCAGCACCCCAACCACAATGGTGAGCTGGTTGACCGCCACAAAGCGCCCACGCTGTGCCGCCGGGCTGATTTCTGCGATATACATCGGACTAAGCGCCGAAGCGAGGCCAATCCCCACCCCGCCGACAATGCGCCAGAGAACAAACATATCGAAGTGACTTGCCACTGCGGTGCCCCAGGCAGACGCGGTAAACATAATTGCGGCAAGAATAAGGGGGATTTTGCGGCCAAACTTGTCGGCACACCAGCCGGAGAGTATCGCCCCAAGAATACATCCCACCAGGGCAGAGCTCATTGCCCACCCGGAAACGGCCGGGTCGGTAATAGAAAAATAGGCTTCGTAGAACGGTTTTGCCCCGCCGATAACCACCCAGTCATAACCAAACAACAGCCCGCCACAGGCGGCCACCAGACAGATGGTCCAGACGTAACCCATGCGTAGTTGCGATTGCATACTTTCCATGGTCGATCCTCATCTTGTATTTGTAGGGTAAGGGAGCGGGCGCTCATCGTCGCCCGCCAGTTATTGTTAAAGTACGCCGGTGCTAAGGGCCTGACGCAGCAGATGCGCCTTGTCATGGGCCGGGTTAAGGGTCAGCAGGGCTTCCACCCGCTGGTTGAAGGCGGCGATATCCCCCAGGCCGAGCCACCCAAGCGCCTCCACAAACAGGCAATGCTGCTGATGTTGTTTCCGCGGGTCGCCGTTGAGCGCAATCAGGTCCGGCAGGGAAACGGCGAAGAAATCGGCCTCAACCCCGTCGGCACGGTGCGCCTGCGCCCAGTCAACAAAGGCTTTGAATTGCTGATGGGCCGCCTCAAGCTCACCCAGCTGTTTGAGGGCCATAGCCTGATAGAAGAGGTAGTCCACGGGCTGGTCGTTGTAGTAGCGCCCGGCCGCCAGGGAACTCCCGCCCTTCAACGCCTGCTGGAAGTAGGATTTCGCCCGTTCGTGACGCTGCAGGAGCTGCGCACAGCACCCAAGCAGATACCAGATATCGTTGTCGGTTTGCCCGACCAGACGGCCTTCGCCGAGGTTTTCCGGGTAGCTCAGCGCCTGTTGCAGCAGCTCCTCCGCCTGGCCGTATTGGCCGGCAGACATACTGGCCAGGGCGAGCCGCTGTTGACTGATAATGTACTGCCCCGTCACTTTGCCTTCGCCGCCTTCCCACGGATGGAACTTGCGTTCAGCCAGCACCTTCGCGGCAGCTTCCTGCTTGCCATGCTGGTTCCACAGGCTCAGCAGCTCGGCAGTGAGATCGTCACGTTTTAGCGCAACGTCACGCTTCGCCTCCAGACGGGTAAGACGCTCCTCTGGTGCGCGGCCATTCAGCTTCAGCAGGAAGTCGAGTTCAAACAGGAAGCGCGCATTATCAGGTTCGAGATCAACGGCACGCTGCAGCAGCGTTTCAGCTCGCTGAACGTCCTGCTCTTTGTTCCAGGCATGAATCGCCAGCACGCGCTGCACGGAGGCAAACTCAGGCATCTGTTCAGCGCAGAATGCCCAGCAGGTTAGCGCCTCTGCATAGCGACGTTTGCTGTACCAGAAGCAGCCCAGCAGATACTGCGCAAAACCATCCTGCGGGAGGCGCATCAGCATTTGCACTTCATCCAGCGTGTTAGGGAAGCGAACCCGGGCGGTAAACTGCTCCCGAGCCTGCACGAGATAGTTTTTCTGGCGCTGTGGATCGGATTCCAGCGAGGCCTGCCACAGCAGCGGCATCGTTTCCTGGGCATTCAGCACGGTGAGCAGTTCACGCGCGGCATGTTCTGCCCCAAAGCTCATTAGCCAGCCGGCCAAAACGCTGACGTTAGTGCCACGTTGCCCGGTCACCTGCCGCAGCTTTTGCTTGTCACCTTCACTCTGGGTTATCGCCCAGCGGGCATAATGCAGGGCATAACTCAGCGGCCAGACGGCAAGCTGCTGCTCAATCCACGCCAGCGCCGTCGCTTTTTCTCCTTGCTGAGACAGCGCCAGCGCTTTCAGCCCCATTGCGAGGTTATTCGAGGCGTTGAACTGCAGGCTTTGGGATACCAGCGTTAAGGCGCGAGCCGTTTCCCCTTTGCGCATTGCCAGTCGGGCCAGGGCATAAAATGCCGCATCCCGGCAGTTGCCGCTCCAGCTGGCCTTGTAGTAAGCATCGAAGGCGCCGTCGTAGTCGCCCAGGCGCTCTTTCGCCGAGCCGAGAAGCTGGCTGGCATCGCCATTTTGCGGGTTTTTGTTCAGGCGGTGGGCGCGCTGCAGCGCCGCGTCGGCGTGCTCTTTGGCTTTTTGCCAGTTGCCCCGGTTGAATTCGAGCGTGCCCAGGGCGACGTTACAGCGGGAATCGAGCGGATCAATGTCCAGCGCTCGCCGGTAATAGTCGAAGGCTGACCGGCTGGCGTGCAGATACTGCTCCAGATGCTGGCCAATGAAATAAAGCTCGTCGCAGTTAGCGATCTGTTCAGGCTTAGCCGGGGCCTGCGCCGCCTGCGGCAGAGGCAGCTCTTCCGCGATGTGTTCCAGGTAGCTGAGCACCACTTCGCCTTGCGCGTTGAGTAAGCTCAGCGTCAGCCGCTGCGGCCAGTCATCCGTCAGTTGATGCAGCCAGGCTTCCGCCGGTTTCAGGCTGAGCGGCGTTTGCCACAGGACTACGCCGTCGCTTTCAAGACGCAGCGTCACCGCTTCCAGCGGGGAAATGGCGTAGACGCCGAGTTCCAGCCTGCCCTGCTCACGCTCAAGCTTGATGGCCGCATCGGTGCTGGCGTTTTGCAGCGTCCCCAGCTTGCTGTAAGGCAGGAAGTTTTGCACAAACACTTTTTCTTCAAACGGCGCCAGCCAGGTAAAGTCCGGTTGGTTGTCGGTGAACACGCCGGTCATCAGCTCGATGTACGGGCCGTTGGTGTCGGTCAGATTGCGATCCCAGGCCAGGCCAAAGTCGCAGTTGCCCCAGGTCCACTGCTTTTTGCCCGGCGATACATGGTGATCGGCAATGTGCAGCAGACCGCCCTGTTCGCCGTGGTGGTAGGCCCCAACAAAATCGTAATTCGACTTATCGGCCATGTAAGAGGTTGGCACCGGGATGTTTTTGTAGCGCGAGATATCCACGCCCGCTGAGTAATCCACTTTGTAGTAGGTGCCGTGGGCAATCGGGAAGGCGGAAACGTCGCGTTTGCCGTGGTCAAACACCGCGGTCACGTCCGGCGGGAATACGCTCTGATGGTCGTCACCGCCCTTCACCGCCGGATTAGCCCACCACAGGAAGTGGCGCGGCGTGGCGTTGCCGTTAAAGACTTTGCCGGTAATTTCAATCAGCGCTTTTTCCGGGTAAAGCGTAAACCCGGTCATCACCTGCAGGCCGCGCATCGGCTCCACTTCGCCCAGCCAGACGGTTTGCGCCCCACTTTCGTGCTGCTGGAAGGTCACGTCTACCGGCAGAAAAGTGGTCGGGCGGTGGTGCTGAGGCCAGTTGAATTCGATCCCACCGGAGATCCACGGCCCAATCAGGCCCACCAGCGCGGGTTTGACCACTTCGTTGTAGTACACGAAATCGCGCCCCATCACTTTGTCCCAGGCTCGGTGAATACGCCCGCCCAGCTCCGGCAGCAGCATGACGCGAATGAAATCGTTCTCCAGCCAAACCGCCTGATACTCACGCATTTCACGTTTACCGGTCAGGGTGTCTATGACGCCATAGGGGTAAACCGCACCGGAAGATCCCTGATAGACACGATTTTCCAGGAACATCGGGTTGGGATCCTCTGCTCCGGTGGTCCAGGTAGGGAGTGAGATCGTTTCCTGCCTGACTTTAACGGCTCCGTACATAGCAACTCTCCAGTAAACAAATAACAGTGAATGGGGGATTGCCAACAGTTTGGAGCAGCTGATTATGATTTAATCGCTCAATGCTCACGCAATACAGTTAATGAGGTTTAGTAAACATGCAGCAGTCAGGTTTCAATAATCAGCGGGTACGTCAGCTCAACCGACAAACGCTGATGACGCTGGTATGGCGGCACAAGCAGCTGAGTAAATCGCAGTTTGCCCGCTACACCGGGCTGTCCATTCCGGCCGTCAGCAACATCCTTGAGGAACTGGTCGATGAGGGCAAACTTAGCCACTCCAGCGAAAACCTTAGCAGCCGGGGGCTGAACAGCGGCAGCTACCAGATCCCGCCGGAGGGGAATTACATCCTCTGCATGAACGTCACCCCCACCAGCATCGAGAGCCAGCTGTGCAACGCCCAGCTGTCGCCTATAGCCGACTTTGAGCGTCGCGCTATTGTGGCCCCTTCTCCCCAGATGCTGCTGTCGGCCATCGAAGCAATCTGGCAGCAACAGCGAAAAAGCTGGCCGAAAAAAACGATCAATCTCGCGCTGGGCATACACGGACAGGTAGATCCGGTGACCGGCGTGTCACAAACCATGCCGCAGGCTCCCTGGCGGGAGGCAGTGGAAATTAAATACCTGCTGGAAGAGAAGCTGAACGTTGAAGTCAGGCTGGATAACGACTGCGTGATGCTGGCCCTGGCAGAAAAGTGGCAAAACAACGGCAACCGGGAAGATTTCTGCGTGCTTAACGTGGATTACGGCATCGGCTCTTCGTTTGTGATCAACGGGCAAATCTATCGCGGCAATCTGTACGGCAGCGGGCAAATTGGCCACACCATAGTTAACCCGGACGGCATGGCCTGCGACTGCGGGCGCTATGGCTGCCTGGAAACCGTGGCTTCGCTCAGCGCGCTGAAAAAACAGGCCCGCATCTGGCTCAAAACGCACCCTGAGGCGCAGCAGCACGATCCGGAAAAGCTCACTTCCCGGCAGCTGGTTCAGGTGCTGCATGCCGGGGATGAAAGGGTCGCCCGCTGGGTAGAAGATTCGGCCAATGCGATTGGGCTTAGCCTGTATAACTTCCTTAATATTCTCAACATTAACCAGATCTGGTTCTATGGCCGCAGCTGCGAGTTTGGCGAAAACTGGCTGAGCGCCATTAAACAGCGCATTGGTTTTAATCCGTTCGACCACGGTGATGGCCTGAAGAGTCACGCCACGCAAATAAACTTCGGGCAGCTCACCCGCGCTCAGCAGGTGATGGGGATTGGTTATTTATATGCCGAGACTGCGCTGATGGAATAACGAGATGGCGTCGGGCGTCATTAATAAAAACATTCATTAACACAAACAACGCGGTAGAGGCGCAGCGGCAATGGCAGGCTCGGAAGTTGTGTATTAACTTTAAATTGAGTCCACTACAGGCGAGCCCGCTATGAACACACTCCGCTATTTCGATTTTGGTCAATCTCGTGCCCTGATCCTGCTTATTGCCCGTATTGCGTTGATTCTGCTGTTCATTATTTTCGGCTTGCCGAAGCTCAGCGGATTCAGCGGCACCGTGGCGTATATGGAGCATCTTGGCACCCCACTCCCGACGCTAGCCGCCGCGATTGCGGTGTTTATGGAAGTTGTTGCCGCTATCCTGGTGATCATCGGGTTCTTTACCCGCCCGCTGGCCATTTTGTTTGTGTTTTATACCCTCGGCACGGCGCTCATCGGTCACCATTACTGGAATATGACCGGGGATGCAGTGATGCCTAATATGATTAACTTCTATAAAAACATCAGCATAGCTGGTGGTTTCCTGCTGCTTGCGGTCACCGGCCCTGGCGCGATTTCCGTCGATAAGCGCTAAATTTCTGCCTCACTTAAAGGCCGCTAATGCGGCCTTTTTCATTTGTTTCCCGCTCATTTTGCTTGATACGCTTCAGCTCACAATTTCGTAACATTTTTTTGCTGGCTTGCACCCTCTTTGCTGCCAAAAACGTCCCCTTAACGGCAAATTGTTTATTAATTGTTTCTTATATGTTTCATTTCTGGCTATTAATTAACACCACCATGTCCGTCCAGTTTAAAAAAACATCATATATTTAACTATTTTTTAACTAAATTAGATCTAAAAACAAACAATAATGGGCGTGCATCACATTTAGAAAAACTGCGATTCATTCCCTCTTCCCTTCGTTGCTAGTCTCCTCTCCGTGACATGCCTCAGTCCCTAATAAAAAAGGTACACCTATGAAATTCAAACTCGCATTACTCAGTGCAACCCTGATTTCTGCATGCATGTTGTCCGGTACGGCCGTTGCGGCGGATAAGTATGAAATCGCAGTGGTGGCGAAAGTCACCGGGATCCCATGGTTTAACCGGATGGAAACCGGCGTCAACGAAGCGGCAAAAAAACTCAACGTTAACGCTTACCAGACCGGGGCCTCAACGCCCGATCCGGCTCAGCAGGTGAAGGTGATTGAGGATCTGATCGCCAAGAAAGTGAACGCCATTATTGTGGTGCCTAACGATGCCAAAGTACTGGAGCCAGTACTGAAAAAAGCGCGCGATCAGGGCATCGTGGTGCTGACGCATGAATCCCCTGACCAGCAGATCGGCCAGTGGGATATCGAAACCATCGACAGCGAAAAATATGCTCAGGCCAACATGGACGAGCTGGCGAAAGACATGGGTGGCAAAGGCGGCTATGCGATTTACGTCGGGTCGCTGACCGTGCCGCTGCACAACGCCTGGGCGGATTCCGCCATTAAATATCAGAAAGAAAAATACCCGGATATGTTCGAAGTGACTTCGCGCCTGCCGGTGGCGGAGAGCATCGACAAATCCTATTCCACCACGCTCGATCTGATGAAAACGTATCCGCAGATGAAAGGCGTGATCGGCTTTGGCTCCCTCGGCCCAATCGGCGCGGGCCAGGCGGTACAGAAGAAACGTGCGAAGGACAAACTGGCGGTTGTCGGCATTGCCATGCCGGGCCAGGCGGCACCTTACCTGATGCGCGGCGACATTAAAAAAGCGCTGCTGTGGGATCCTAAAGATGCCGGTTACGCACTGGTTACCGTGGCCGATCAGCTGCTGCAGGGCAAAGCCGTGACCAAAGACCTGACCATTGACGGTCTGGGCAAGGCCGATGTCGACATGGATAAGAAAGTGATCCGTTTTAACAAGATCCTCGAAGTCACCAAAGATAACGCTCAGTCACTCGGTTTCTAAGGCACTCCGCCAACACCAGGGAAACCGGAATGCCGGTCAGCCGACCGGCATTCTCCAACAAGATTATTTTGTGGCGCCCACGTCGGGCGCCGGCAGGGGCATTACCCATGACCGACACATCCGCATTTATCACTCTTGAGAATATCAGCAAGCAATTCCCGGGCGTGCGGGCGCTGGATAACGTCAATCTGACGCTCAGAAAAGGCGAAGTTCATTGCCTGGCCGGGCAAAACGGCTGCGGTAAAAGCACGATCATCAAAGTGATTTCCGGCGTCTATCATCCGGAAAAAGGGGCGCAGATTGCCCTCGACGGCAAACTGTTTCACAGCCTGACGCCCACGCTTTCCGCGCATTACGGCATCCAGGTGATCTACCAGGATCTGTCGCTGTTCCCCAATTTCAGCGTGGCCGAGAATATCGCCGTGCACCGCTATCAGCCAGGCGGCAGCCTGTGGGTTAACCGCAGCGTGATGAAAGCCCAGGCGCTGGCGGCCATGCAGCGCATTGGCGTCACGCTCGACCCGGACAAAAAAGTCGAAAAACTCTCGATAGCCGATCGCCAACTGGTGGCGATTTGCCGCGCCATTGCCGCTGACGCCCGGTTGGTTATTATGGACGAACCCACTGCGTCGCTTACCCGCCAGGAGGTTAACGGCCTGCTGCGGGTGGTGAATGAACTCAAAGCGGACGGGATTTGCGTGGTGTTTGTCAGCCACCGTCTGGACGAAGTGATGGAAGTCGCCGACCGCATTAGCGTGATGCGCGACGGGAAGCTGGTCGGCACCTGGCAGGCCAGCGAGCTGGACAGCAACGAGCTTGCGTTCCTGATGACCGGGCAACGCTTCCACTACAGCCCGCTGCCGGAAAAACCTCCGGTAGAAAAACAGCCGATGCTGGAGCTGCGCGGCCTCAGCCGCAAGGGCAAATACCACAACATCAATCTGTCGCTGCGCAGCGGCGAGATTGTTTCCATCGTCGGCCTGCTCGGGTCGGGCCGCACCGAACTGTGCATGAGTCTGTTCGGCATGACGCAGCCGCAAAGCGGTGAAATGCTGATCGACGGCGTGCCGGTAACGTTTCGCAATAACCACGATGCGATCAAACACGGCATCGGCTACGTGTCAGAAGATCGTCTGACTCAAGGCCTGATCATGGAGCAGTCGATCTACGACAACACGATTGTCACGGTCTTCGACAGGCTTCATACCCGCAGCGGCCTGCTCGATCATGAAAAAGCCCGTCATCTGGTGGCCGATCTTATTCGTGAGCTAAACATCAAAGTCTCCGATGCCGGGCTGCCGGTAAAAACCCTTTCGGGCGGCAACGCCCAAAGGATTGCCATCGCCAAATGGGTAGCGACTAACCCACAAATATTGATTCTCGACTCGCCCACGGTGGGCGTGGATATCGCCAATAAAGAAGGTATTTACCAAATCGCCCGTTCCCTGGCGGAACAGGGGCTGGCGGTACTGATGATTTGCGATGAAATCCCTGAGGCGTATTACAACAGCCACCGCGTGCTGGTGATGCGCCGGGGCGAGCTGGTCGCAGAGTTTAATCCTCATCGCAGTAGCGAGCAGGACATTGCTGAGGTGGTCAATGAATAACCCTCGTTTTTCCCGCCTGGCCGGGCAACATGAGTTCTGGCTGGGTCTTCTGGTGGTGGCTCTGGCCGTTGGCCTGAGTATCAGCACCGATGAGTTTTTGTCCCTCGGTAACCTGACGGATGTCGCCACCAGCTACGCCATTCTCGGTATTCTGGCCTGCGGGCTGTTTGTGGTGCTGATTTCCGGAGGGATTGATATTTCGTTCCCGGCGATGACCGCTATTGCCCAGTACGTGATGGCAAGCTGGGTCATTGCCCACGGCGGTAATTTTGCGCTGGCGCTGGTGATTTCCATTGCCGTGGGGCTGCTGCTCGGGCTTATCAACGGCTTCCTGGTTTACTGGCTGCGGGTCCCGGCGATCATCATCACCATTGCCACCCTCAACGTTTACTACGGCCTGCTGGTTTACCTCACCAAAGGCACCTGGTTGTACGGCTTCCCGGACTGGTTTATGAACGGCATTAACTGGTTCTCTTTCACCGCCAAAGACGGTTACCAGTACGGGTTAACCCTGCCGCTGCTGTGCCTGGCCGCAGTGATTATCTTTACCGCCGTGCTGATGAACTACACGCGCCTTGGCCGCCAGATTTATGCCATGGGCGGCAACCGCGAGGCGGCGTCCCGGCTGGGGATGAACCTGCTTAAGCTGCACTTCTACGTCTACGGCTATATGGGGATTCTGGCCGGTATTGCCGCCGTCGTTCAGGCGCAGATCACCCAGTCCGTTGCCCCAAACTCGCTGCTGGGCTTTGAGCTAACGGTCCTGGCGGCGGTCGTGCTCGGCGGGACAAGCATGAGCGGCGGGCGCGGGACGCTCACCGGCACCCTGCTCGGGGTTATCCTGCTGGCATTCTTACAAAACGGTCTGACGCTGCTGAGCGTGTCCTCTTACTGGCACGCCGTGTTCAGTGGCGTGATTATCCTGGTCAGCATCAGCGCCACGGCCTGGAATGAAAAACGCAAACTCGCAAGGGAGCTTTGAGATGAAAACCTTCGCCAGATTTTTACCCGGTGACGCCATCATCCGGCTGCAGTGCGTGATTATTGTGGTGGTTGCCGTGGCGTTTTCGCTGCTGCTGGGCGGGCGCTTCTTTAGCCTCGCCAACTTCCAGTCCATCGGCTCTCAGTTGCCTATTCTTGGCATGCTGGCGCTGGGTATGGGAATGACAATGCTGACCGGCGGGATCAACCTGTCGATTATTGCCGGGGCGAACGCCTGTTCGCTGGTGATGGCGGCCATTATCGTCAGCCACCCGGATAACCCGCTGTTCTTCGCGCTGGCGCTGCTGGCGGGTATTGCCGTGGCGGTGGCTATCGGCACGCTAAACGGCGCGCTGGTCGCCTGGGTCGGCGTTTCGCCTATTCTGGCTACGCTCGGCACCATGACGCTGATTTCCGGCCTCAATATTTTGCTGTCTAACGGTACGGTGATTTCCGGCTTCCCGGCGGCAATTCAGTACCTGGGTAACGCCACGCTGCTCGGCATTCCGGTCGCGCTGCTGCTGTTCCTGCTGGTTGCCGTCCTACTCTGGGTATTGCTGGAGCACACCACGCTGGGACGCAGCCTTTATCTGGTCGGCTCCAACGAACAGGCCACTCGCTTCAGCGGCGTTAACACCGTACGGGTGCAGATATCGGTGTACGTGATTTCCGCGCTGCTCGGCTGGGTGGCCGCCATTCTGATGATGGCCAAGTTCAACTCCGCCAAAGCCGGGTACGGTGAGTCTTATCTGCTGGTCACCATCCTTGCTTCTGTGCTGGGCGGCATAAACCCGGACGGCGGCTTTGGCCGCATTATCGGCCTGGTGCTGGCGCTCATTGTGCTGCAAATGCTGGAAAGCGGCTTTAATTTGCTGGGGATCAGCAGCTATTTGACCATGGCGCTCTGGGGCGCGGTGCTGATCCTCTTTATCGCATTACAGAATCGTAAAGCCTGAGTTCAGGAGAATCATTATGGCGAGTTACTTCATTGGGGTGGATGTAGGGACGGGAAGCGCCCGAGCGGGCGTCTTTGACCTGAATGGCAGAATGGTTGGCGAGGCAAGTCGGGCGATTGAGATTTACCGCCCACAGGCGGACTTCGTTGAGCAATCCTCGGACAATATCTGGCAGGCGGTTTGCAACGCGGTGCGGGATGCGGTTAACCAGGCCGACATTAATCCGATTCAGGTAAAAGGGCTGGGATTCGACGCCACCTGTTCCCTGGTGGTACTGGATAAAGAAGGTAAGCCGCTGACCATCAGCCCTTCAGGGCGCAGCGAACAGAACATCATTGTGTGGATGGATCACCGCGCCATTACCCAGGCCGACAGAATTAATGCCCTGCACCACCGCGTACTGGACTACGTGGGCGGGATTATTTCCCCGGAAATGCAAACGCCAAAATTGCTGTGGCTTAAACAGCACATGCCGAATACCTGGTCTAATGCCGGTTACTATTTTGACCTCCCGGACTTCCTGACCTGGCGCGCCACCGGGGATGATACCCGCTCGCTCTGCTCCACCGTCTGCAAATGGACCTATATGGGCCACGAAGACAAATGGGACAGCAGCTACTTCCGCCAGATTGGGCTGGAAGATCTTCTGGAGCACGATGCGGAAAAAATTGGCCGCTATGTAAAAACCATGGGGGAGCCACTGGGCCACGGCCTGACGCAGCGCGCCGCAAGCGAGATGGGGCTGATTGCCGGCACCGCCGTCAGCGTCTCGATTATTGACGCCCATGCCGGCACGCTCGGTACGCTCGGCGCCTGCGGCGTTTCGGGCGAAGTGGCAGACTTTGACCGCCGCGTGGCGCTCATCGGCGGCACCTCTACCGGGCATATGGCCATTTCAAAAGAAGCTCGTTTTATTAATGGCGTTTGGGGGCCTTACTACTCCGCCGTGCTGCCGGGCTACTGGCTCAACGAAGGCGGCCAGTCGGCCACCGGAGCGCTTATCGACCATATTATTCAGTCTCATCCGTGCTATGAGACGCTGCTTGCCCAGGCGAAGACTCAGGGGCAAACCATTTACGAACTGCTGAACGCTCTGCTGCGTAAAATGGCCGCGGAGCCGGAAAACATCGCCTTCTTAACGAAGGATATGCACATCCTGCCCTACTTCCACGGCAACCGTTCGCCGCGCGCCAACCCGACGCTAACCGGCGTTATCAGCGGGCTGAAGCTTTCCCGCACGCCGGAAGATATGGCGCTGCAGTACCTGGCGACGATTCAGGCTATCGCACTCGGTACCCGCCATATTATCGAAACCATGAACCACAGCGGCTACACCATCGACACCATCATGGCGAGCGGTGGCGGCACTAAAAACCCTATCTTCGTTCAGGAGCACGCCAACGCCACCGGCTGCGCGATGTTGTTGCCGGAAGAGAGTGAGGCGATGCTGCTGGGCAGCGCGATGATGGGCACGGTGGCGGCGGGCGTGTTTGATTCCTTCCAGGAAGCGATGTCGGTCATGAGCCGCATCGGCAAAACGGTCACACCGCAGACTAACCGCATCAAACAGTATTACGACCGGAAATACAAAGTGTTCCACGAGATGTACCTCGACCACATGAAATACCGCCAGCTGATGCAGGAGGAAGCATGAGCGCCTCCTGGCAGCAGGCCGTAAACGCATGGGAAACCTGCAGTCGCGAACTTGCGGCGCTGGAACAGCGCTTGAGCGAGCCGCTGTGGCTCGCCTTGCTGGCCGAACTGAGAAACTGTAAAGGCAAGATTGTGGTCACCGGCGTCGGTACTTCGGGCATCGCCGCGAGGAAAATTGCCCATATGCTGGCCTGCGTCGAACACCCGGCTATTTACCTCAGCGCGACGGATGCGGCGCATGGTGATCTAGGGTTCCTCCGTGCGGACGATCTGATGATCATGCTTTCCCGGGGCGGGAATTCCGATGAGCTGACGCGGCTGCTGCCGGGCCTGGTGGCCAGAAACGTCCCGCTGATTAGCGTCACTGAGAACCCGGATTCGGCCATCGCCCAGGCAGCAAGGCTGGTGATTCCTACCGGCGTGAAGCAGGAAATGGATCCGCTGAATATGCTGGCAACCACGTCGATAATTCTGGCGCTGGCGATTTTTGATGCCGCCTGCGCCTGCCTGATGAGCGAGAGCGGGTATTCGAAGGAGACGCTGCTCGCCGTTCATCCCGGCGGGGATGTCGGGCTGACGCTAAGCCAGAAGCAATAAAAAAAGGCTCCCGATTGGGAGCCTTTCAACTTTTCAGCTTAACGATTATGCGTAAACCGGGAAGCGGGCACAGATATCCAGCACTTTACCTTTGACGCGCTCGATAACCGCTTCGTCATTGATGTTGTCCAGAACGTCACACATCCAGCCAGCCAGCTCTTTCACTTCCGCTTCTTTAAAGCCGCGGCGAGTAACAGCCGGAGAACCGATACGGATACCGGAGGTCACGAACGGGCTCTTCGGATCGTTTGGTACGCTGTTTTTGTTCACGGTGATGTTGGCGCGGCCCAGGGCAGCGTCAGCTTCTTTACCGGTCAGGTTTTTATTAACCAGATCCAGCAGGAACAGGTGGTTTTCAGTCCCGCCGGAAACCACTTTGTAGCCACGGTTCAGGAACACTTCCACCATCGCTTTGGCATTTTTCGCAACCTGCTGCTGGTAAACCTTGAACTCAGGCTCCATCGCTTCTTTCAGCGCCACAGCCTTGGCCGCGATAACGTGCATCAGCGGGCCGCCCTGCGCGCTTGGGAATACCGCAGAGTTCAGTTTCTTGTAGAGATCTTCGTCGCCGCCCTTCGCCAGGATCAGGCCACCGCGTGGACCCGCCAGGGTTTTGTGGGTGGTGGTGGTGACAACGTGTGCGTGTGGCACCGGGTTCGGGTAAACGTCTGCGGCAATCAGGCCCGCAACGTGCGCCATGTCAACGAACAGGTAAGCGCCGATGCTGTCTGCGATTTCGCGCATCTTAGCCCAGTCAACCACGCCGGAGTAGGCAGAGAAGCCGCCGATGATCATCTTCGGCTTGTGCTCTTTAGCCTGCTTCGCCATGTCTTCGTAGTCAATTTTACCTGACTCATCAATACCGTAAGGAATGATGTTGTACAGCTTACCGGAGAAGTTAACCGGGGAGCCGTGAGTCAGGTGGCCGCCCTGCGCCAGGTTCATGCCCAGCACGGTATCGCCCGGCTGCAGCAGCGCGGTGTATACCGCAAAGTTAGCCTGGGAACCGGAGTGTGGCTGCACGTTCGCATAGTCTGCGCCAAACAGCTCTTTTGCACGGTCGATAGCCAGCTGCTCGACGATGTCCACGTACTCGCAACCGCCGTAGTAGCGCTTGCCTGGGTAACCTTCAGCATATTTGTTTGTCAGCTGAGAACCCTGAGCCTGCATCACGCGTGGGCTGGTGTAGTTTTCGGAGGCGATCAGTTCAATGTGCTCTTCCTGACGTACTTTCTCTTGCTCCATGGCCTGCCACAGTTCGGCATCATAATCGGCAATGTTCATTTCACGCTTTAACATTCGCATCTCCTGACTCAGCTAACGGTAAAAATTTTACTGCAATGAGGGGGCCCATTTGGGCGACGGGCAACAGTGTAAACCGAAACCCTTTCGGGTGATAGGGCTTGACAGAGGTTTTTACGCAAACGATTACCCAGGCATGAAATAAGGCTTCAACGCAATAAACCCTGCATCTCTTTGCCGGATATTTCTTCATCAATACTATGCGTATTTTTCACGTTCTGTGAGCTCAGTCGTTAACAACGATAACCCATTTACAACATAAGGCCATTTCTATAAGATGCATTTAAAATGCAATTTATACACTACGCTGTTTATGGAGACCGCCATGCTAGACGCACAAACCATCGCCGTTGTTAAGTCGACCATCCCTCTGCTGGCCGCGACCGGGCCTAAACTTACCGCCCACTTTTATGAGCGCATGTTCAGCCACAACCCTGAGCTGAAAGAGATCTTTAACATGAGCAACCAGCGCAACGGTGACCAGCGTGAAGCGCTGTTCAACGCCATTTGCGCCTATGCTTCCAACATCGAAAATCTGGCCGCCCTGCTGCCCGCGGTAGAGAAAATCGCCCAGAAACACACTACCTTCCAGATTAAACCGGAGCAGTACAACATTGTGGGCGGCCATCTGCTGGCCACGTTAGACGAGCTGTTCAGCCCGGGGCAGGAAGTGCTGGACGCATGGGGAAAAGCCTACGGCGTTCTGGCGCAGGTCTTTATTAACCGTGAATCAGAAATTTACCAGGATAACGCCGCTAAGCAGGGTGGCTGGGAAGGCACGCGTCCCTTCACTATCGTAGAGAAAAAAGAGCAAAGCTCACTGATCACCAGCTTCGAACTTGCCCCGTTAGACGGCGGCCCGGTGGCAGATTATCAGCCGGGGCAATACCTCGGCGTCTGGCTGAAACCTGTTGGTTTCCCGCATCAGGAAATTCGTCAGTACTCTTTGACCCGCCAGCCGAACGGGAAAAGTTATCGCATTGCCGTGAAGCGTGAAGAGAAAGGTATGGTCTCAAACTGGCTGCACAATCATGCTCAGGCGGGGGATCGGGTGCATCTGGCTTCACCGGCAGGCGACTTCTTTATGGACGTAAAATCGAACACGCCGGTAACGCTGATTTCCGCAGGCGTCGGCCAGACGCCGATGCTCTCGATGCTGGACACGCTGGCGAACGGTGGCCATCAGGCACAGGTCAACTGGCTGCACGCCGCCGAGCACGGGGATGTGCATGCGTTTAGCGAAGAAGTGGCAGGGCTTGGCGCTCAGTTGCCGAAATTTGAAAGCCACGTCTGGTACCGTGAACCCTCCGCAGAGGATCGTGCTCAGGCGCGCTTTGACCGTGAAGGACTGATGAATCTGCTGGAAATCGAAGGGAAGTTAAGCGATCCGGCGATGCAGTTCTATCTCTGCGGCCCGATCAACTTTATGCGTTTTGCGGCGGAACAGCTGGTGAAGATTGGCGTGAATAAAGACAGCATTCACTATGAGTGCTTTGGCCCGCACAAGGTGATGTAGTTTAGTAAGACTGCCCCTCGCCCTTCCAGGGTGAGGGGCAAAATCTAAATCAAATCGCCGCGTCGTCTTCTTCGCCGGTACGAATACGCACCACGCGCGCCACATCAAACACGAAAATCTTACCGTCACCGATCTTGCCGGTCTGGGCCGTGCGGATAATGGTGTCCACGCAGGTATCAACGATATCGTCGGTCACCACAATTTCAATTTTTACTTTTGGCAGAAAGTCCACCATGTATTCGGCACCGCGGTACAGCTCGGTATGCCCTTTCTGACGGCCAAAACCTTTGACTTCCGTCACCGTCATGCCGGTAATGCCCACTTCAGCCAGCGCTTCGCGCACATCATCCAGTTTGAAAGGTTTAATAATCGCATCAATTTTTTTCATGGTATTACCGGTGTCCCCGCGCGGCGTTTTGTTCTGTTAGTAATCGGTTGCTCACACTACCACAGCCTACTCTTTAAAGTCATTGGCCTCGAGTTCATGCCTGGCCAGTAATTTATAGAATTCGGTTCGGTTACGCCCCGCCATGCGTGCGGCATGGGTGACATTTCCTTTGGTAATTTGCAGCAGCTTACGCAGATAGTTTAGTTCGAACTGGTTACGGGCTTCGACAAATGTCGGCAAGGCGGTGTTTTCGCCTTCCAGCGCCTGCTCCACCAGCGCTTCGCCAATCACCGGGGCTGAGGTCAGCGCCACGCACTGCTCAATCACGTTCACTAGCTGACGTACGTTACCCGGCCAGCTTGCGGTCATCAACCGCTTCATGGCGTCGGTGGAGAAACTCCGAACGAAAGGTTTATGCCTGTCGGCGGACTGGCGTAACAAATGATTCGCCAGCAGCGGAATATCTTCGGCACGTTCATGCAACGCAGGAATTTTCAGGTTCACAACGTTGAGGCGGTAGAAGAGGTCTTCACGAAACTCCCCGCGCTCCATGGCTTTCGGCAAGTCCCGGTGCGTGGCGGAGATAATCCGCACGTCGATGTCCAGATCGCGGTTGCTGCCCAGCGGGCGAACTTTTCGCTCCTGCAAAACACGCAGCAGCTTAACCTGCAGCGGGATAGGCATATCGCCGATCTCATCCAGAAATAGCGTTCCACCTTCTGCCGCCTGGAACAGGCCTTCGCGGCTGCTCACCGCCCCGGTAAAGGCTCCGCGAGCGTGGCCGAACAGCTCTGACTCAAGCAACTGTTCAGGCAGCGCGCCACAGTTAATCGCAATAAACGCTTTTTTGCTGCGCGGGCTGGCGTTGTGTATCGCCTGGGCCAGAATCTCTTTCCCGGTGCCGCTTTGGCCGTTAATCAACACGCTGACGTCCGACTGCGCCACCATGCGCGCCTGCTCGAGTAAACGCTGCATAATCGGGCTGCGGGTCACAATGGTGTCGCGCCACATGTCATCGCCAGCGATGACGGTATGCTCAAGCGCGTTGTCGATGGCCTGATAAAGTGCGTCTCTGTCCACCGGTTTGGTGAGGAAGCTGAATACACCCTGCTGGGTCGCCGCCACCGCGTCAGGAATTGAACCGTGCGCAGTCAGGATGATCACCGGCATCCCCGGCTGGCCTTTTTGGATCTCCGCGAACAGCGCCATGCCGTCCATTTCGTCCATCCTGAGATCGCTTATCACCAGGTCGATTTTTTCCCGTGCCAGGACTTTCAGCCCCTCAGCCCCGCTTTCAGCCGTGGTGACCGTATAGCCCTCGCTCGACAGGCGCATTCCCAGCAGCTTTAACAGGCCAGGATCATCATCCACTAATAGTAAGCGCGCAGGTTTCCTTTGCGTCATGGTTTTGCCTCCGGCTGCGATTTGTTTGAAGCGCCGCTATCGTCGTCGTCATTGTCATCCGTGCTGTGCGTGCCGGGCACCAGATTGCTTCCCGGCTTGCGGCTGGAAAGCTGACGCTCAATGTCGGTCAGATTTTCCAGCTTGCGCGTAGTGAGATCGAGCTGGCTGCGAAGGCGCTGCTGCTGCTCTCGCAGCGTATCCAGCTCGCCGTCGGTTGACTGCTGCAGCTTGCTGTAGCGCGTGCGCTCATCCGAGAGTTTAAGCTGAGACTGTTGCCCGTCGCGCCAAATCTCAAACAGAGAACGTACCTGCACAGGCACTTCGCTGGTCATGGTCTCGAGCTGGGTCATGTAGCGGCGGCGCTCGGTCGGGGTAATTTTAGCCGTAGACAGCAAAATGCCGCGCTTAAACGTGTCCTGCCAGGTTTCCGCTGGCCACTGGCGGGCTTCCGCGCGGGCTTCTGCCGGTGACAGGCGCTGGGCGCAATCCATACCGCGAAGCCAGTAAAGCGGGTTACTGCTGACGTCATGCCCCGTGAGATCCCATATTTCGGTGCAGTCCGTGGACAGGTAATCAGGGATTTGTTGTTCTGGAATATGCGGTTTGTGGGCCTCATCCAGGCTGCTGGACACCCTTGCGGGGGCGCAGCCTGTCAACAGCGTCGCGCCAACCAGCGCCCCAGATACCCAGCAAATCAGGCGAGTCAAAGACCCGCGGCGCGGTTCACGCAATAAAAGTACTTTCATCGTTTTAATCATTCTCAGGGAAAACCGGTAATTCGATACGGAAGCACACTTCCGCGCTGTTAGCGTTGATCAGGCTAAGTTTTCCGTGCATACGTCGAATGCAATCCCTGGCGATACTTAACCCCAGCCCACTTCCCTTTACGGAGCCCTTCCGCTGGTGGCTACCCTGGAAGAAAGGCTCAAAAATCATCTCTTGTTCCGTGGCCGGAATCGGCTCGCCGGTATTCGCGACCTCAATGTACAGTATCGCGCCCACCTGCAAACTCCGGAGATAAATGGTACCGGATTCACTGCCATAGTGCACCGCATTGGAGTAGAGATTATCCAGTACGCTCATCAGCAGCGTCGCCTCTGCGAGGCAGGCTTTTGGGCTCAATTGAATGTCGGTATGCATCATTTTAGCCCTCGCCGGCAGACTGTGGGCAGAGATAACCATCTCGACAATCGGGGCCAGTTCGACCCTTTCCAGCGTTACCGTTCCGTCCGCCAGCTTGCGGTTATAGTCCAGAAGTTGTTCAATCAGCTTTTGCAGGTGGCGGCTGCTGTTGTCCAGAATAGCGACGACCTCTTTTTGGTCGGCATTGAGCGGCCCGGCAACCTGGTCAGCAAGCAGTTCGGTCCCCTCTCTCATACTGGCGAGCGGCGTTTTTAATTCATGGGAAAGATGGCGGAGGAACTCGTGGCGCTGGGATTCAAGCCAGGACAGGCGTTCGCTTAACCAGACAATGCGCTGCCCAACGGAACGCAGCTCACGCGGCCCTTTAAAGACCTCACTGTTGCCGAGCGAACGCCCTTCCCCCAGCCGGTTAATCATCCGTTCGATGCCTTTAACCGGGCCGATAATCATGCGGGTGAAGATGATGACCAGCCCCAGGCTGAGCAGAAACAGTACCAAGGCCTGCCAGCCGAAGAACTGGCCTCGCTCAGCAATTTCCTGCTGCAGCTGCTGTCCACGAGAGAACACCACCGCCCGCGTGGCCTGCACCATTTCTGCATTGGTTGAGGCGAATTGTTCCAGTTGGTTTGCCGCAGGCGCTTCCGGCCCGCTGTTTTTACATTTGAGTTCAGCCAGATCGCTCAAAGACTGGCTGAGCGATTGGTAGAGTTTCGGGTCGGGTAATACGGAGGCGTGGGCTTCAAGCATTTGAGCATAGCGCTGACGCTGCCCCTGATACAGCTGGGCAAGGCGTGAGTCATCGAGCACGCAATATTGACGGTAGCTCCGCTCCATTTCCAGCGCGACATTAGTCATCGCTTCACTGCGGCGGGCATCGGTCAACGTGGTGCGGTTGGTCAACGCGGCCTGAGCACTCAGGGCGTTAAGGCTTTGCCACGCCTGCCACGCAAGCACCAGCAGCGGTACGAGCACCAATAAAAAGGCCATCATGACAAGCTGGCGCAAAGATCGAGGGAAAAAATGCCACTGGTTCAATAGCTTCATCTCACATTACCTGTATGACACGATGCTAGCCGCGATTGCGCGTGGTGGAAAGGTGCGATTCCCGGAAACAACAAAGGCAGGGTCAAAAACCCTGCCTTTGTTTAGGAATTAGGCGGCGCCTTACTCAACGTTTCGCCCGGAGCATGATAAGCCGAAAGGCATTTATCAAAAATCGGACGGCAGGCACCTTTTTGTGCGTCATTCGGTGGTTTATGTAGTCTGTCTGAAAAGACGCTGACATAAGAGATTGAATGAGCCACTGAGCGCTATTAAGCAGATATCATGCCAACTTTACAAGTTTAAATTTAACTCATTGTTTTAGGTATGATTATTAAGGAATGCAGGAAGATATATTGTGCGTATTTTTTGTTCTCTATGTCGCCATTTCACAACACTCTTTAACCCGCTCAATCACATCATTAAAAATCAATGAGTTAAATGTCTCTTTTTGACGACACTTTAAAAGTGAAGGTGTCGGGGTTTAGTGACAAAAAAAGCCCCTCACCCTGGCCCTCTCCCCAAAGGGGAGAGGGAACTGGATCGGAGCCTGTCTGCTGTTTTCCCACCCTCTAAAAGCCAGGGGACTGGATCGAAGCCTGCCTGCTGTTTTCCCCCTCTCCCTTTAGGGAGAGGGTCGGGGTGAGGGTAATCAGCCCAGTTGCTTACGTGCGTTGCGGAAAATACGCATCCACGGGCTGTCTTCGCCCCACTCTGCCGGGTGCCAGGAATTACTCACGGTACGGAACACACGCTCAGGGTGCGGCATCATGATGGTCACGCGCCCGCTTTCGTTGCTCACCGCGGTGATGCCGTTCGGCGAACCGTTCGGGTTAGCCGGGTAGGTCTCGGTCACGTTCGCGAAGTTATCCACGAAGCGCAGCGCCACCAGCCCTTTGCTTTCAAGCGCGGCGAGATGAGCGGCATCACGCACTTCCACACGACCTTCGCCGTGAGAAACCGCGATAGGCATATGGGAACCGGCCATGCCCTGCAGCAGCAGCGACGGGCTGGAGGTCACCTCAACCAGGCTGAAGCGCGCTTCAAAGCGATCGGACTGGTTACGCACGAAGCGCGGCCACAAATCACTGCCTGGGATCAGCTCACGCAGGTTAGACATCATCTGGCAGCCATTACAAACGCCAAGCGCCAACGTTTCCGGGCGATGGAAGAAGGTTTCAAACTCATCGCGCACGCGAGCGTTGAACAGGATGGACTTCGCCCAACCTTCACCCGCGCCCAGCACGTCACCATAAGAGAAGCCGCCGCACGCCACCAGCGTATGGAAGCTTTCCAGCCCGGTACGGCCCGCCAGCAGGTCGCTCATATGCACGTCGATGGCGTCAAAGCCCGCACGGTGGAAGGCGGCCGCCATCTCAACGTGGGAGTTAACGCCCTGCTCACGCAGGATGGCCACTTTAGGACGAGCGCCCGTCGCGATAAACGGCGCAGCAATATCTTCTTTGATATCGAAGCTCAGCTTCACGTTCAGGCCAGGATCGTTATCGTTCGCCTTGGCGTTGTGCTCTTCATCCGCGCAGTCTGGGTTGTCACGCAGACGCTGCATCTGCCAGGTAGTTTCTGCCCACCACATACGCAGCGTGGTTCGGCTTTCGCTGAACACAGCGTGCCCGTTAGCGCTAATAGTGAAGCGGTCGCCTTCGACAGCTTTACCGAGGTAATGCACGCAGTCAGCCAGGCCATGCTTAGCCAGCAGCGTCTCAACGGCTGCGCGATCCTCAGCGCGAACCTGGATCACGCCACCCAGCTCTTCGTTAAATAATGCGGCCAGGCGATCGTTACCGAGACCGGCGATATCAACCTCAACGCCGCAGTGGCCGGTAAAGGCCATTTCCGCCAGCGTCACCAACAGCCCACCGTCGGAACGGTCGTGCCAGGCCAGCAGTTTACGATCCGCCACCAGTGTCTGCATTGCGTCCCAGAAGCCTTTCAGTTGCTCGACGCTACGAACGTCCGCAGGCTTATCGCCCAGTTGGCGGTAAACCTGGGACAGCGCGGTCGCGCCCAGCGCGTTATGGCCTTTGCCTAAATCGATCAGCAGCAGGGCGTTGTCTTCGGTGCTCAGCTGCGGCGTCACGGTGCCACGCACGTCTTCCACGCGGGCAAACGCGGTGATCACCAGCGACAACGGAGAGGTCATCTCGCGCTGCTCGTTACCTTCCTGCCAGCGGGTTTTCATCGACATGGAGTCTTTACCCACCGGGATGGTGATCCCGAGAGCCGGGCAAAGTTCTTCGCCAACGGCCTTCACCGCTTCATACAGGCCGGCATCTTCGCCAGGGTGACCGGCTGCGGCCATCCAGTTTGCGGAGAGTTTAATGCGCTTCAGGGAGCCAATTTGGGTCGCGGCGATGTTCGTTAAGGCTTCGCCCACGGCCAGACGACCGGATGCCGCGAAGTCCAGCAGGGCCACCGGCGCACGTTCACCGATAGACATCGCTTCGCCGTAGTAGCTGTCCAGGCTGGCGGTAGTCACCGCGCAGTTGGCGACTGGGATCTGCCACGGGCCAACCATCTGATCGCGGGACACCATGCCGGTTACCGTGCGGTCACCGATGGTCACGAGGAAGGTTTTTTCAGCCACGGTCGGCAAATGCAGAACGCGTTTCACCGCATCGGCAATAGAAATTTCGCTGCTGTTGAAGGCATCGCCTTTGGCTTTCAGCGTCTCAACGTTACGCTCCATCTTCGGCGTTTTGCCCAGCAGCACGTCCAGCGGCATGTCGATAGGCTGGTTATCAAAGTGGCTGTCGTTGAGCGTCAGGTGCTGTTCGGTGGTGGCTTCACCAATCACCGCATACGGCGCGCGCTCGCGGCGGCAAAGTTCATCAAACAGCGGCAACTGCTCTGGCGCAACGGCCAGCACATAGCGCTCCTGGGATTCGTTACACCAGACTTCGAGCGGACTCATGCCCGGTTCGTCGTTAAGAATATCGCGCAGCTCGAAGCGGCCACCGCGTCCGCCATCGCTGACCAGCTCAGGCATGGCGTTAGACAGGCCACCCGCACCAACATCGTGGATAAACAGGATTGGGTTGTCGTCGCCCATCTGCCAGCAGCGGTCGATCACTTCCTGGCAGCGGCGCTCCATTTCAGGGTTGTCGCGCTGCACGGAAGCAAAATCTAAATCCGCATCGGACTGGCCGGAAGCCATTGACGAAGCCGCCCCGCCGCCCAGGCCGATGTTCATTGCCGGGCCGCCCAGCACAATCAGCTTCGCGCCAGGGGTGATTTCGCCCTTCTGGACGTGGTCGGCGCGGATGTTGCCGATCCCGCCCGCAAGCATGATAGGTTTGTGGTAACCGCGCAGCTCCACGCCGTTGTGGCTGTTCACCTGCTCTTCATAGGTACGGAAGTAGCCGGTCAGCGCCGGACGGCCAAATTCGTTGTTAAACGCCGCCCCGCCCAGAGGACCTTCGGTCATGATATCCAGCGCGGTAACGATGCGGTCTGGCTTGCCGAAATCCTGCTCCCACGGCTGTTCAAAGCCCGGAATACGCAGGTTAGACACGGAGAAGCCCACCAGGCCTGCTTTTGGCTTCGCGCCACGCCCGGTCGCGCCTTCGTCGCGGATTTCACCGCCTGAGCCAGTTGCCGCGCCCGGCCACGGAGAGATAGCGGTCGGGTGGTTGTGAGTTTCAACCTTCATCAGGATATGCGCGTCTTCCTGGTGGAAGTCATAGCGCCCTGCTTCACGGTCGGCGAAGAAGCGGCCGACGGCGGAACCTTCCATCACCGCCGCGTTGTCTTTATAGGCAGACAGCACGTAATCCGGCGTTTTCTCGAAGGTGTTTTTGATCATTTTGAACAGCGACTTCGGCTGCTTCTGCCCGTCAATAATCCAGTCGGCGTTAAAGATCTTATGGCGGCAGTGCTCGGAGTTCGCCTGAGCAAACATATACAGTTCAATGTCGTTCGGGTTGCGGCCAAGCTTGTTGAACGCATCCTGCAGGTAGTCGATTTCGTCTTCCGCCAGCGCGAGGCCAAGGCGAATGTTCGCTTCCACCAGCGCATCGCGCCCTTTCCCGAGCAGATCAACGCTCTGCACCGGGGCCGGCTGCTGCTGGGTAAACAGCTGCTGTGCATCGTTCAGAGAGGTAAACACGCTCTCCATCATGCGGTCGTGCAGCAGAGCGGCAACGTCCTGCAACTGCTCAGCGGTCAGCGTGCTGCCGGTAACATACCAGGCCACACCGCGCTCAAGGCGTTTAATCTGCGGCAGGTCACAGTTGTGGGCGATATCGGTAGCTTTTGAAGACCAGGGGGAGATGGTGCCGGGGCGCGGAGTCACCAACAGCAGGGTGCCTTCCGGCGCATGCTCTGCGAGGGTTGGACCATATTTCAACAGCCGCTGCAGGCGGGCAAGCTCGTCAGCGTTCAGCGGCGCCTCAAGGTCGGCAAAATGAACATACTCGGCATAAATATCGCTTACCGGGAGGTGAGCATCGTTGAAACGGGCCAGGAGTTTGTTAATACGAAATGCCGAAAGAGCAGGCGAACCACGCAGAATTTCCATCATTAAAGATCTCTCGTCTTCAGGGCGAAGGGGGGAAAACGGGCGTCATTATAGAGAATCCTCCGCCGCGACGAAACCGTTTGCGTAGAAATAACAGCAGAAGTTTTTATTGCACGAAAAGTAAACGATATATTCTTAAAAGTTGCTTACTGGCGTTTTCTTACGCAAAATGCGCCTCATTCACTCACGGGGTTCAGACAAATCATGGTTATTGTTGGCTAAGGCTCATCCTGCTGCAGAATGTTATCTATTTGAAAAGAATAAAGATTAATTATCTGCTTATCGGTATCGTCACCTTGTTGCTGGCAGTGGCTTTATGGCCCTCCATTCCAGGTTTCAATCAGGCCGAAAACCGTATCGCCGCGATCAAAGCGCGGGGGGTTTTGCGCGTCAGTACCATTTCATCGCCGCTGACCTGGACGATGATTAACGGCAAGGCAACGGGCCTCGATTACGAACTCGCAAAACAGTTTGCAGACTACCTGGGCGTGAAGCTGTTAGTGGTCGTGCGGCCAAACATTAACGCGCTGTTTGATGACCTGGACAACGACAACGCCGACCTGCTCGCCGCCGGCCTGGTGTATAACTCTCGCCGCAGCAGCGACTACCAGGCAGGGCCGACCTATTATTCCGTTTCGCAGCAGATGGTCTATCGAGTAGGCAGCCCGCGCCCTAAATCTCTCGGCGGCGTCAAGCCATCACAGCTGGTGCTCTCTTCTGGCCAGGCGGTGGTGAGCGATTTGCAAAAGCTAAAAGACGCTCAGTACCCCGACCTGAGCTGGAGCATTGACGCCAAACAAACCAGCAACCAGCTCTTGCAGCAGGTGATTGACGGCAATATCGCGTTTACCATCTCAGACTCCATCGCCATCAGTCTTTTCCAGCGCGTGCATCCTCAACTGGCCGTTGCCCTGGACGTCACGGATGAACAACCGGTCACCTGGTTCTCTAAACGCGATGGCGACGACAGCATGAGCGCCGCGCTGCTCGATTTCTATAATAAGATCAGCAGCGACGGCACGCTGGCAAGGGTTGAGGAGAAATACCTGGGCCATATTGGCGATTTTGATTACGTCGATACCCGAACCTTCCTGAACGCGGTGGATGCCGTTTTGCCGGAACTCCAGCCGCTGTTTGAAAAGTACTCCGACGACATTGACTGGCCGCTGCTGGCTGCCATTTCCTATCAGGAATCCCACTGGGATACTCACGCGACTTCGCCGACGGGCGTGCGCGGGTTAATGATGCTGACAAAAAATACGGCCCAAAGCCTCGGCATCACCGACAGGCTGGACGCCGAACAGAGCATCAGCGGCGGCAGCCGGTATCTGAAAGATATGATGAGCAAGGTCCCGGCCACGGTACCGGAGTACGAGCGTATCTGGTTCGCGCTGGCGGCCTATAACATGGGCTATGCGCACATGCTGGATGCCCGTCAGCTAACGGCCAAACAGAAAGGCAACCCGGACAGCTGGGCCGACGTGAAAACACGCCTGCCGTTGCTGAGCCTGAAGCCTTATTACAGCAAAACAACCTATGGATATGCTCGTGGACACGAGGCTTACGCGTATGTAGAAAACATCCGCAAGTATCAGCTAAGTCTGGAAGGGTATTTGCAGGAGAAACAGAAGAAGGCGATCCAGGCTGATAAATTTGCCGAGGCTTACCCTGCGGTTGCCCCGGTGGAGCTGACTAGTCCGTCTTACGGGCCTTTTCCTTTAGGGCCTTTTTCTCCAGGCGACGAGCACGAAAAAAATCGCTCAGCATGGCTGAGCACTCTGTCGCGAGCACCCCTTCACTGACCTGCACCTGATGGTTCATGCCGGGGTGGCCGAGCACGTCCATCAGCGAGCCTATCGCCCCGGTTTTAGCGTCACGCGCCCCAAACACTAAATGGCCAATGCGGCTATGCACCATCGCCCCCGCGCACATGACGCAAGGTTCGAGCGTGACATAGAGCGTGGTATCCAGCAGACGGTAATTTTGCAGTACCAGACCGCCCTGACGCAGCGCCATGATCTCCGCGTGAGCCGTAGGATCGTGGCGACCTATAGGGCGATTCCAGCCTTCACCTATGACTTGATTATTGTGTACCAGCACCGCACCGACGGGCACTTCGCCTTCATCCCAGGCTCGTTGAGCGAGGGTCAGGGCGTGGCGCATCCAGTGTTCATGGGTAAATTCTGTGTCTGACACAATGCTCTCCGCGGCAAAAGTGGGCGGCGCATTATACACACCGCTTAACGGATTCAAAACGCCTCACTCAAGCTGCTGCAGTTCCCCCTGAGGCGTGACGCGCCAGCGGTGCTCGCAGAAATAGAGTAAGGGATTATCCTGATGGCTGTCGCTGTAGCCGCTGTAAAGCCGCAGCGGCGCGCCAAGATGCTGCTCCAGCTGAACCACTTTCTCATGGCCCAGACAGCGCAGGGTCAATATCCAGCCGCCGTGAGCCCGTGCAATCTGGCTGGCAATCACTTTGACCTCCGGCAGCCACGGCGTATCAAAATAGACTTTTTCTACCAGCGGCTGCGGTGAACCGGTAATCAACCAGACGTCGGCATCCGGGCTGTGCAGATAATCCGTGAGGCGCTGCTGGACGACGGGAAATGCCCTCACCTTCTGCCGGAACCAGGCGACAAACTCGCTTTGTAGCCGCTGAAGCCGGGCCTCGCTGCGCCCAAACGTGATGCCCCATAACAGCAGGCTCATCGGCTGGCGGGCCGCGCTGCCTTTGATCAGCATCATGCCGCCAATCAGCGGCAGCAACATAATAACCAACGGCACGTTCAGCGGCAGGCGGCGCAGGAGATAAAACAGGAAGCTGCCGAACATGTCCTGCTGATGCAGGGTGCCATCCAGGTCAAAAAAGACGACGCGGCGCGGGTGATGGGTTGTCAATTCAGGCTCCTTTTGGACTCGCGTTCACGAAACAACGCCAGCTAAAGCCTAACAGATAGCCCCGCGATTTTCCGCGTGCCTTACTGGCTGGCAGGTTGAACACAACAGAATATTTAATTCGGCAACATTGCTCTATAATGGAATTTATAATTCGCTCAGATGCTTACCAGAGCAAGTCGTTATCAGAAGTGCCGCCCCGGAGGTGAAATGAACTGTTTACTGCGCATTCGAAGCCGTTACGCCATGCTGGCCCAGAGTGACCGCAAGCTGGCCGACTTTTTGCTCGCTGAGCCCGATCGCGCACGCCACCTCAGTTCACAGCAGCTGGCGGAAGAAGCCGGTGTCAGCCAGTCCAGCGTCGTAAAATTTGCGCAGAAACTGGGGTTCAAGGGCTTCCCGGCGATGAAACTGGCGATCAGCGAAGCGCTGGCGAGCGGTCAAAATCCTAACTCTGTCCCGGTTCATAACCAAATTTTAGGTGACGATCCGCTGAGGCTTGTTGGGGAAAAATTGATTAAAGAGAATATCGCGGCGATGCACGCCACGCTGGATATTAATGCGGAAGATAAATTGCTGGCGAGCGTTTCGCTGCTGCGGAATGCGCGGCGCGTGCTGCTCGTGGGAATAGGCGCCTCTGGACTGGTTGCGAAGAATTTCTCGTGGAAGTTGACGAAGATTGGTATTCACGCCGTCGCCGAGCAGGATATGCATGCCCTGCTGGCAACCGTGCAGGCGATGACGCCGGAAGACGTGCTGCTCGCTATTTCTTACTCGGGCGAGCGCCGTGAGATCAATCTGGCCGCCGATGAAGCGCTGAACACCGGCGCGAAAATCCTCGCGATTACCGGCTTCACGCCTAACGCCCTACAGCAGCGCGCCAGCCTGTGCCTGTATACCATCGCGGAAGAACAGGCCACGCGCAGCGCCGCAATTTCCTCAACCAGCGCCCAGATGATGTTGACCGATCTGCTATTTATGGCCCTGGTTCAACAGGACCTGGAAAACGCGCCGGAGCGGATCCGCCAGAGTGAGGCGCTGGTGAAAAAGCTGGTTTAGGCCAGGTTCCCTGCAACGAGGGAACCTGTTGTGGTCGCTATGGCTTAAATCCCGGCTTGCCGTTTTGGGCTCGCCATTCTTTTACTTCCTTAACGACACCTTCGGGACTATCCTCCCTCCCGACTGAGGGATAGAAAATCACATCGGAACCATCCGGATGTTCAGTCAGTCTCTCAAAATCCAAAACATTTTTTACATCTTCATCCTCAGTTGTATTCTCAGGATTAAATATCTTTTTGACGAACGCTAAAAACTCAGCCTCGGTATAATCAGAAATAGTCCTTTTATCAGACATATCAATTCCCCACTTTATTTACATGTACTTCAATATGTCGTTTTGGCGTCATAACACTCAGGTTATCAATACCATAAACATCTCCATCACTACTGACAGGCTTTATGTGATGTAACTCATATTTAATTCGCCCCCCAACGCGTTCATTTTTTCTTACGAAAGGAGATTTTCCCAACTTAAGACTGCCTAAACTACCTTGATTGAATTGCTTACTCAATTCAGGGTCCTCAGCAACGGTTTTCCAAAATGCCCGACGGAATGCATCAAAACTGGAGAACTCTCGTCCACGCAGCTTATCCGCAATCTGGCTCGGGACAGGCGCGCCCTCTCCAACCCCGGCATTGCTCAACCAGCTATCTCCAACCGGTTGGCCGCTACCGTCCACGGTACCTGGCATATTTCGCCGACTGCGCAGCATCACATACAGTGGTCTGAGGCCAGAATCTGCCGGAAATATCAAAATAACATCATCAAAATCCAGGTCATCCGCAACAGGAGAAATCGTGGTTGTTATTCCGTCAAACTTTGCATCCAGATCGCCGGTATGCATAATTTTTTCAGACAATGGTACCGGGCCCGTCAGCGTCAGTTGTCCATTAACTCCCGGCGCATCTGTCGGGCTGACCAGAATCGTCTGCCCCGACATACCTGGCATAGAAGGTAAAACATAACCCCAGTACCCGGTTTCTACGTCGAGCACAGCGCGAACTACCAGCACATTACCAGCCACTGGAGTACGTACAAGCTGCGTTTCTAACACGCCGCTATCAAGCATCACCAACCGCCCCCGAACGGGCATATTGACGCCATTTCCAGTATCTGCCGCAAAATTAAGCGCGGTTTCATCAGGCAGAGATATTACGTCTCCCGGCATGAGAGCGCTGATATCTCTCCCTGGCACCAAATCACTTCCGATACCGACTTTTTCTGACCAGATAAGTCCTGTAATCGTTGCAGCTACAGGACCAATAAGGCTTACCGCAGCAATACGCCGTAATTCTGCCAAAGCAGCCGCAATGCGCGACAAAACGCTACCACTAACGTCCGTACCTAAAGCGACACCACCACGCGAAGCGACAGACCAGAGCATAGGCGATACCGCAGGCGCCGCCGCGGCACTAATACCACGAACCGACTGAACATTTGGCGAAGTCAGCTTAGCTGCCGCGTCCTGCCGGGCCTGCCAGGCACGACTGGCCTTTTCCTGTTCCGCAGCCCGCCGTGCTTCTTCAGCCTCCCTGGCCGCTTTGGCTGCAGTATCAGCCTGACGCTGCTGCTCAGCCCTGGCCTCCGCTTCCTTCCTGGCGAGAATCCCGGCCAGGGACTGACGCGCACCGTTAAGCACAGCCTGCGCCGCCGCTCGCTCACGCTCTCCCTGTTGAATACGCTGTACAGCCTGGGCCACAGCATTCCTGGCCGCATTTAGATTATTATTAGCCGTATTCAGGATATTCTGCTTCTGTGCAATATCGCGGTCATATACGGCAACCGCCTCAGACCAGCCGCGGCCATATTCATGGGGAGGGTTATACTGATAAAACTCATCTTTATCGGTAATCGACTTATTAAGATTATTGCTTGCCTGCTGGACAGCGGACTCCTGCAGGACGACCGATTGGTCTGCAACAGCTTTATCCTGCATAGCCTGCTCAATGCGATGCTGTGCCTGATTAACATTGTTCAGCGCACTCTCCTCTGCTTTGCGCGCACCGAACTCCTCCTTGCCAATCCCGGCAGCTCTCGCGCGGGCTTCTTCTTCAGCAAGCGCTTTTTCACGAGCACGAGCATCCACTTCTGCCTGAATACGAGCAGTGGATTCCTGTTGAATCCTTAAACCTTCGTTATAGGCTTCAGTTAGTTGAGGATTTTCTCGTATCACCTTTACGGTACGGATATTTTCATTCCTGTTTTTACCTCCGCCACCAGAAATGATCGTTTCATACACCTCTGTCACAACCTTACCATTGCTAAGCCAATAGCCAGCAGGAATCACCCCTTGTATTACAGAAAGATAACGACCGGCCACTGAGTTCTCTATCTGAATGGGGCTGGCACCAGCAGTATTATTTGCTGTACCCGAAATTTTATGCCCTGTCTCAATGTCTCCAAATGCAACAGAAAGATTATCGCCATAAATGCCCATAACCAGCCCCCCCAGTCCCAGCGCTCTTGCCTGGTCGGCATTTAGCCCGATGATGGAAAGGCTCATGGTACCCGTGGGGCTAATACGCTCAATTTTCAGTTTTGCCGCGGGATTGATACTCCTGGCAGCGAGAATCATTCCGGACAATTTTTTCCGAATAACCGGATCATTCTGAATAGCTATAATTTGCTGCTGTACAGGTGAAGCTGCACCTGATGAGTTATTGCCAGAATTATCGCGATCGCCAGCATTCCCACGGCCGCCACCACCGGGCTCGGGACCATTCCCTCGCTCAGAACTCCAGGGTGTACCATCCCCTACTCCGCCATAATTAAATCCAGGCATTTGTTATCTCCATTTGTTTTTTTCAATTCTCGTGTGTGGTTTAGCGCCAGCAGACTGAACAGTTCGCAGGCGCTAGTACTCCAAAGAAAAACCGCCCGAAGGCGGTTCAGATAAGGCTTACAGCCCTTTGGCCTGCAGACGAGCCACGTGATCGACGTACAGCTTGACCGGGTCGCTGTTGCTGGCCACCACGCCGGCAAGCTGGTTGATGGCATCGACGTGATCCATCGAATAGTCGGAGCCAATCACCTTGCCCAGATGGCTGCTGTAACGGCCAACCAGGCCATCGTTCTGGAAACGTTCGTTGGTGAACAGGATGGAAAACGCCAGCATGGCGACGTGCAGCGGATCCAGGTTGTTCGCGCCCTGATTCAGCGGGTTGTAGTCGATAATCCCGCTCCACGAGTAGTAGTAGACGCCGTTATCCAGCTCTTTGCCCTGGCCGCCCCACTGCGCAGGCAGTCCCTGCGGATACTTCTTGTTAAAGGCGGCAACGCCTTCGCTGGTCAACGCATCCAGAGCATCCACGCCGGATTGAGGCAGACGAGGTGCCCCCGCCAGGGCGGAAAGCAGCTGGCCGAAAGCCGACAGGGCAGCATTGGCGATAGACTCTGGCAGGCGGCCAGGCTTCAGCGCCAGACGAACAAGGTCTGCCACTTCGGAGCCATGGTTAACGCCGTTCACGGAGGTTACCGAGGCAATAAGTTCAGGGTGGGTCGCCGCAGCGTAACGACAGGCCAAAGGCCCCTGACTGTGGCCAATCAGGTTAACTTTTGCCGCACCCGTTTCGGCCAGGACTTTACGGATAAATTCCAGCAGCTGCTCGCCGCGCATTTCATTGCTGTTCAATGCGGAAATCGTGGCGATGTAGACCTTCGCCCCGGCTTTCTCCAGCGCCTCTTTGATGCCGTAGAAATAGGGGTAGATCCCGCCAATTTTGTCGAAACCGAACAGACCGTGGACCAGAACAATCGGGTACTTCAGGGATGTAGACATAGGAATGACCTCTTTGACGTAGGAATAAAAAAGCCTCGAAAATTCGAGGCTTAGTTCAGGCACTGATTGCGGATGTACTCCTGCAGCCCCGCCAGCTGCTTGTTGCTCGTTTCTATTCGCTCCCGGAGACGGAAATAATCCCGTTGAGCGGCGTCAGTAAGTCCGGGGGCGGCTCCATCATCCAGCCTGGCGGTGGCGGTGGTGCCAGGCACTGCTTTGCAGGTGGCGCTGACGCGCAGCCGCTGAGTACCAGCAGCCACATCACGCTGCAGGTTTTCAATGGTGAGCCGGGCATGGGTTAACTCCTCGCTATAGTGAGCATCCAGCTCGGCTACCGCCTGCTGGCGCCGGACAAGGTTTTGCAGCTCATTTTTTTGCTGAGCCAGCTGCTCCAGGGCTAACTCTGCCCTTTGTTTTTGCACGGCATAGCGTTGGTGAAACCACCAGCTGCTGGCAACGAGCAGCGTAAAGGCCGCCAGCACAAGTGAGGTCAGCGGCTTCATTCTTCCGGCTCCGGCCAGGTACAAAGCTGGTACTCCACCTCGCGGCGATTGATAAGCCCCTGCCACTGCTTCCCACCCGCCCAGATCCATTTTTTCAGCCCAGCGCAGGCCTGTTTGTACTCGCCAGCGTTTAACATCCTGAGCACGGAAGAGCGCAGAAAAGCGGCTGTGCCAACGTTGTAGGTAAAGCTAATCAAAGCTGCTCGTTGGTACTCACTAACCGGGACGGTGACGGCCCTTGAGACCGCCTGAGCCGCTGGGCCGAGATCCTGGTCAAGCCAGCGCCTGCACTCAGACAGGGTGTATGTTTTGTCGGGAATAATGTCTTTACCGGTATGGCCGTAACAGACGGTCAGCACCCCGGCGACGTCGTAATATGGCGTGTAGCTCACGCCTTCCAGCTCGGGCAGGAGCGTGCCTGCAATCGTCAGCGCACCCGCCCCTGACAATCCGAGTAATGTTTTTCTGAGTCCGGGAGAAAGAGCCACTAGTTACCTGCCTTTTTCAGTACCTCGCTGACTGCCCTGATAATCTCAATCTGCTCGGCTCGGTTTAAAGTTTGCAAGTCATCCACCAGCGTCTGGAGGATGCGGGTGCGCTTTTGATCTTCGAGATGCTGTCGGTGGGCATCCAGCCTGCCGCCCAGCCACGAAGCCAGTGAAATCAGTACGCTAAGCAGTCCGAATATCATGTAGACCATATCCTGTGTCGTGATACCCAGACCGGCGGCAAGCGCCGCCAGCCACGCAAAAGACTGCGTGACCAGATTTGCGGGTTGGTCGTGCATGGAAGAACCTTCGGTTGAGGGGTCGAACTGCCGTTGGGATAAAGAAGCGGTATGGCGTTAAATCAGCGGAACAGGTTTTCCGCGTCGGGTTTGCTTCCCGGTCGCTGCCGGTAAGCCGGATTCGCTGCGAGGCGTGGCCTGATAAATACTCTTTTGCCTGGCGTCTAACTTCTGGCGCAGTCGTTGATAATGCTCTGCCTGCTGAATGATTTGCAGACCATAGATGTTAATCACCTCCAGAGCCTTGTCGGGGCGAGACCTGGGTTTACGAACCAGCGAGAGAATAAGCCGTGCCTCAGGTTTCGCTCTTACCCCGACTAACAGCGGGTTGGCAGCTTTCCAGACGGCCTGTTTAGCTTCGCGGCGCTGGCGGCGACGTGCCTGTGCGTCCATACAACCTCCTGTCAATCAACTTTGGTGATATCTCTCTGATATCCCAAAGCTTCTTGCTTTGGTGTATGTGCCCTTTTTCAGGGCCTGATGTTAAGGAGCGTTCACTTGCCTTGTGAGTCGGTGCGTCCTGCCGATGAATTGATATTGAACCAATAGTACAATAACGTCAAGAACCAAAAGTACGAATTATTTAAAAAAAGATCGAATTGATAATTAGTTATTGATTTATAAGATTATTTTTAGATGGGTTAGCATTCGAGCTGCGGCAAGGCGGCAAGGGATCCAGCCTCAGGAGCACACTTGGGTAAGTGACTGAGGCTGGAGCTTGAGGATGAGCTATCTCAGGCGTGGCGGCGAATTGAATGGCTGTACATCACTCGGCCAATAATTTTGAGGTGCTGTTCGTTCTCTTCGCTAATGCGCCAGTCAGCATATTTGGGGTTGTCCGATCGCACCAGCAGGCAGTCATGGGTCATCTGCAGGCGCTTCACCAGCAATTGTCCCTTATAGAGGAACACGTAGATGCCATCGCCATCGAAGTAGTCTTTGCCAATATCCACAAAGATATAGTCACCCAGTTCAATGGTGCCGGACATGCTGTCACCGGTGACAGTGATGACTTTTATCGTTGAAGCCGGCCGGTGGCCGAACAGCTCCAGCGCTTCCTGGCTGTCGTAAACGATGTGGTTGATAGTTTCGGTGACTTCGCTGGAGACCAGTCGCCCCGGCCCCGCGCTGGCCTCAATGTCCAGCACGTCGATGCGAAAGCCCTGCTCTTCGCGCGGCTGGAAAGGATAAATGGCCGCCTCTTCATGGCTGGCCGCATTCTCGCGCCCTTCGCTTTGATAGCCCGTTTCACTGCCGTGCTGAAGCCAGAGCGCGTCGGCCCGAAGAAACGTTGCCAGCTCGTACATTTTATCCTGCCGGGGGATGGCTTCGGCGTTAAGCCACTTACTGACGGCCTTGGAGGAAACGCCCAGCGCGCGCGCTATCGCCATACCGCGCCCGAACTCATCGAGGTTTGCTTCGCTGCAGGCCTGCGCCAGCCTGCGGGAAAAAGCTTCGCGCAGTTGTTCTCTCTGTACCATAAGTACGATCCCACCGTGTTTTTCATGACCAATAGTTCAATGATAACACGTACTGAAAGTACACAAAGCACAAAACTTAAAGGCGCAGTATCATTGGGGATGATCTGCTTTTGTGGTAAAGTGCGCGCCATCGAAACGTCCCTGCTTTATCCATTATCTTTAATCAAACTTAATACTGGTTAAATATACAGGATTTTGCAATGTTTTGAGCGCGAAATGTGAATATATCTTTGAGTCCGGTGGGGCTGGTAACAGGTTGAAATGGCGTTATTAATTACGAAGAAGTGCATCAACTGCGATATGTGCGAGCCGGAATGCCCGAATCAGGCCATCTCCATGGGCGATGCTATCTACCAGATCGATACCGATCGTTGCACGGAATGCGTGGGCCATTACGAAACCCCGACCTGCCAGAAAGTTTGCCCGATCCCCAGCACGATAATTCACGACCCGGCGCACATTGAGAATGAAGAGCAGCTGTGGGATAAGTTCGTGCTGCTCCACCATGCGGATAAACTTTAGCTTTCGATGATCACCGTCGCGCAGGCGTAATGGCGCTCATCCGCCAGGGTAACGTGAACTGAACGCACGCCCATTTTTTCAGCCAGCCGCTCCGCCTCTTCCCAAAACCGCAGTTGAGGTTTGCCCAGCGCGTCGTTAAACACTTCAAACTGGTTGAACGCCAGCCCGTTGCGAATTCCGGTACCAAAAGCTTTCGCGGCCGCTTCTTTCACCGCAAAACGCTTCGCCAGAAAACGCACCGGCTGCTGATGCGCCTGGTACAAGACCCATTCATTTTGGCTCAGTACGCGCTTTGCCAGTCGGTCGCCTGAACGGGAAATGACGCTCTCAATGCGCGCAATTTCCACTATGTCCGTGCCGAGGCCGAGAATGGCCATTAGCGACGCGCTTCCTGCATCAGGCGTTTCATTTCAGCCACGGCTTCTTTAAGCCCGCTCATTACCGCTCGCCCGATAATCGCGTGACCGATGTTCAGCTCATGCATTTCAGGGATCCGCGCAATGGCCTGAACATTGTGATACGTCAGCCCGTGACCAGCATTCACCTTCAGCCCTTTAGCGGCGGCATAGCTCGCGGCTTCAGCAATGCGAGCCAGCTCTTTGGCCTGGGTCGCTTCGTTTTCAGCGTCCGCATAGCAGCCGGTGTGGATTTCAATGTAAGGCGCGCCCACGGCCACCGCCGCGTCAATCTGCGCGTGGTCGGCATCAATAAACAGAGAAACCAGAATACCGGCGTCAGCCAGGCGCTGGCAGGCATCGCGCATTTTATCCAGCTGACCGGCAACATCCAGGCCGCCTTCGGTGGTTACTTCCTGGCGCTTTTCCGGCACCAGGCAGCAGAAATGCGGTTTCGTCTGGCAGGCAATAGCGATCATCTCTTCGGTGACGGCCATTTCCAGGTTCATGCGGGTATCGAGGGTTTCACGCAGAACGCGAACGTCACGGTCGGTGATGTGGCGGCGATCTTCGCGCAGGTGAACGGTAATGCCATCGGCACCCGCCTGCTCCGCGATAAACGCGGCCTGAACCGGATCCGGGTATGCCGTACCGCGCGCGTTACGCAGGGTAGCGATGTGATCGATGTTGACGCCTAACAGTAATTCAGCCATGACAATCCTCAGAGTTCGCAGACAGATGCCGGGCAGTGTACACCTGCCGGGGAAAGCCTGGCTACGGTCTGTGATTACTGTGAGCTATCAGATGGCTCAGGTGGCGTTTTTTTAGGCACAAACTGGCGGAACAGTTCGCGACTTTTGAGAGGCTTCCCTTGTAGATACGGCTTGAGCGCCATACGCGTGAAACGCTTGGCGGCACGGAGCGTGTCGGCATCGGGAAATTCGCGTTCGGCTAGCGCCCTGAGCTGGCGGCCGGTAAAGCTGCTGTGGCCGATCACCACGCTGGCAATAAAACCTTTCTCTTCACGGTAGGTGTAAGTCATGGTGTCATCGACGCCTGCCCCGCTGCCGGCGCAGTGCAGAAAATCCACGCCGTAGCCAAGGTGCCCCAGCAGCGCCAGCTCAAAACGACGCAGCGCAGGCTCCGGTGTGCCCGTAGCGCCAGCTAAGGCCTGAATGCAGTGGAGATAATCGAAGAACAGTTCGGAGAAGCGGGTTTCCTGCTCGAGGACGCGAGCCACCAGTTCATTGACGTACAGGCCGCTGTACAGCGTGATACCACTTAAGGGAAGGGCCAGAGAAACCGCTTCGGCGCTGCGTAGCGTTTTGACTTCGCCACGGCCGCCCCAGCGAACCAGCAGAGGGGTAAAAGGCTGCAGAGCGCCTTTCAGATTTGAGCGTTTAGAGCGCGCGCCTTTGGCAATCAGACGAACGCGCCCGGACTCTTCGGAAAACAGGTCGAGCAAAAGGCTGGTTTCGCTCCAGGGGCGACTATGCAGGACAAAAGCCCGTTGCCAGCCTTCCATAAGTTTTAGCTCAGGTCGTCGGTATAACCGAGACTGCGCAGCGCACGCTCGTCATCGGCCCAGCCGGATTTCACCTTCACCCAAAGTTCGAGGTGAACTTTGGCTTCGAACATCTCTTCCATGTCTTTACGGGCTTCGATACCGATGGTTTTAATTTTGGCCCCTTTGTTGCCAATCACCATCTTCTTCTGCCCTTCGCGCTCAACGAGGATCAGCCCGTTGATGTCGTAGCCACCGCGTTCGTTGGTCACGAACTGCTCGATTTCTACGGTCACAGAATACGGCAGCTCGGCGCCCAGGAAACGCATCAACTTTTCGCGAATGATCTCAGACGCCATAAAGCGCTGGGAGCGGTCGGTGATGTACTCTTCCGGGAAGTGATGGATAGCTTCCGGCAGGTGCTTACGGACGATTTCCGCGATGGTATCAACGTTCATCCCGGTTTCAGCCGAAATAGGCACAATATCGAGGAAGTTCATCTGGCTGCCGAGGAACTGCAGGTGAGGCAGCAGAACGGTTTTATCCTGAACGTTGTCAACTTTGTTGACGGCCAGGATTACCGGCGCACGGCTGTCGCGCAGCTTGTTCAGCACCATTTCATCATCCGGCGTCCAGCGGGTACCTTCAACCACGAAGATGACCAGCTCAACGTCACCGATGGAGCTGCTTGCCGCGCGGTTCATCAGGCGGTTAATGGCGCGTTTTTCTTCCATGTGCAGCCCCGGGGTATCGACGTAAATCGCCTGATATGGCCCTTCGGTATGGATGCCCATGATGCGGTGGCGCGTGGTTTGCGCCTTACGCGAGGTAATGGAAACTTTTTGCCCAAGCAGCTGATTCAGCAGCGTGGATTTGCCGACGTTCGGGCGACCAACAATGGCCGCGAAGCCGCAATACGTTTTTTCTTCGCTCATTCCAGCTCCAGCTTTTTCAGCGCCTGCTCAGCCGCAGCCTGTTCCGCTTTACGGCGGCTTGAGCCCGTCCCTACGACAGGCTCAGGCAGGCCACTCACCTGACAGTGAATGGTAAATTCTTGATCGTGCGCTTCACCACGCACCTGCACCACCAGATACGACGGCAGCGGCAGATGGCGACCCTGCAGGTACTCCTGCAGACGCGTTTTCGGATCTTTTTGCTTGTCGCCTGGACTGATTTCGTCGAGACGGGTCTGATACCACGAGAGAATGAGACGCTCAACGTTCTGAATATCGCTGTCGAGGAAGACGCCACCGATCAACGCTTCCACGGTATCAGCAAGAATCGACTCGCGACGGAAACCGCCACTTTTCAGTTCACCCGGCCCAAGACGCAGACACTCACCCAGTTCGAACTCGCGGGCGATTTCCGCCAGCGTATTGCCGCGCACCAGCGTCGCGCGCATGCGGCTCATGTCACCTTCATCTACGCGAGGAAAACGATGATACAGCGCATTCGCGATGACATAACTGAGAATGGAGTCACCCAAAAACTCAAGACGCTCGTTGTGTTTGCTGCTGGCACTCCGATGGGTTAGTGCCTGTTGCAACAGATCCTGATGTTGAAAAGTGTAGCCCAGCTTACGCTGCAGCCTATTTATTACGATGGGATTCATGCGATACCAAAATTAATGAATGCGTCAACTATTCAGCACACGGAACAGACCTGAAAAAAGGAAACCAACGCTGTTTCGTGTGCCGTGGCTCCCTTTCGGGAGCCAATCTTTAAAGGCGGGAATATTCTATACACAACGACAGGGGATGTCGTTAGTTTGTGGGATTAATTGTTTAATGAATGCCGCCAATTCGGCTTAAACGAACACCCGTTGGCCATTCGCCTTCTTGTTTCTCGAAACTCATCCAAATTGCTGTCGCTTTACCGACCAAATTTTGCTCTGGCACAAAGCCCCAATAGCGGCTGTCTGCGCTATTGTCGCGGTTATCACCCATCATGAAATAGTGACCCGGCGGAACAATCCATGTCGCAAGCGGCAAGCCTGACTGCTGGTAGTACATCCCCACCTGATCCTGAGCGATAGGCACCGTCAGAATGTTATGGGTGACGTTACCCAGCGTTTCTTTACGCTCGCTCAGGCGGACACCGTCTTCACGGGTCTGATCTTTCGGCAACTGGAAGAAGCCGGAAGTGGCTTCACTGCCGTTGCGGCGGGCAAACGTCTGCACAAAATCACTGACTTCCACGTTGGAATAAGTGATTGGCAGCGCGTTGTCGCAGGCCTGGCCGGAACTGCAATTAGGCTGCACGGTGACTTCTTTCGACTGCGGGTCGTAGCTTACCCGGTCGCCCGGCAGCCCAACAACGCGCTTAATATAATCCAGGCGCGGATCTTCAGGGTATTTAAATACCGCAATATCGCCGCGTTTAGGGTGCCCGGTTTCAATTAAGGTTTTCTGATAAATAGGATCTTTAATGCCGTAGGCAAACTTCTCTACCAGAATAAAATCACCGATTAACAGCGTTGGCATCATCGAACCGGATGGGATCTGGAAAGGCTCATAAATAAATGAGCGCACTACCAGCACAATCGCCAGCACCGGAAACACCGACGCACCGGTTTCCAGCCAGCCTGGTTTAGGGCCGACTTTTTTCAGCGTCTTTTTGTCCAGTGCGTCACCGGTGGCAGCCTGCGCTGCCGCCGGTTTTTCACGACGTTTTGGTGCAAAGATAAACTTGTCCAGACACCACAAAATGCCCGTCACCAGCGTGGCTACCACGAGGATCAAAGCAAACATATTCGCCATGCCAACTCCTTAGATTATTTGCTGTCTTTGCCAACGTGCAGAATGGCCAGGAACGCTTCCTGAGGCAGCTCGACGTTGCCGACCTGCTTCATGCGTTTCTTACCGTCTTTCTGTTTCTGCAGCAGCTTTTTCTTACGGCTGACGTCGCCGCCGTAGCACTTAGCCAGAACGTTTTTACGCAGCTGTTTGACCGTCGAACGCGCAATAATGTGGTTGCCGATGGCAGCCTGAATCGCGATGTCGAACTGTTGGCGAGGGATCAGATCCTTCATTTTTTCCACCAGCTCACGGCCACGGTAAGGCGCGTTGTCGTTGTGTGTGATAAGCGCCAGCGCATCAACGCGATCGCCATTAATCAGTACATCAACGCGCACCATGTTGGAAGCCTGGAAACGTTTGAAATTGTAATCCAGCGACGCATAGCCACGAGAAGTGGACTTCAGGCGATCGAAGAAGTCGAGCACCACTTCCGCCATTGGGATTTCATAGGTCAGCGCAACCTGGTTGCCGTGATAAACCATGTTGGTTTGCACGCCGCGTTTTTCGATACAAAGCGTGATCACGTTGCCGAGGAACTCCTGCGGCAGCAGCATGTGACATTCCGCAATCGGCTCGCGCAGCTCTTCAATGTTGTTGAGCGGCGGCAGCTTAGACGGGCTATCAACGTAGACAATCTCTTTGCTGGTCGTTTGCACTTCGTAAACTACGGTTGGCGCGGTGGTGATCAGGTCGAGATCGTATTCACGCTCCAGACGCTCCTGAATGATCTCCATGTGCAGCAGGCCCAGGAAGCCACAGCGGAAGCCGAAGCCCAGCGCCGTTGAGCTTTCTGGCTCGTAGAACAGAGAGGCATCGTTCAGGCTGAGCTTGCCGAGTGCATCGCGGAAGTTTTCGTAGTCGTCGGAGCTGACCGGGAACAGGCCGGCATAAACCTGCGGCTTCACTTTTTTGAAGCCTGGCAGCGCTTTGTCCGCCGGGTTACGGGACAGGGTCAGAGTATCGCCTACCGGGGCACCCAGGATGTCTTTGATGGCACAAACCAGCCAGCCTACTTCACCGCATTTTAGTTCGGTACGGTCGATCTGCTTAGGCGTAAAGATGCCCAGACGATCGGCGTTGTACACCTGACCGGTGCTCATGACTTTGACTTTGTCGCCTTTACGCAGCGTGCCATTTTTCACGCGGATCAGGGAGACAACGCCCAGGTAGTTATCGAACCAGGAGTCGATGATCAGCGCCTGTAGCGGTGCATCTGGATCGCCTTCCGGTGCGGGGATATCGCGCACCAGGCGTTCTAATACATCAGGTACGCCAACGCCGGTTTTCGCCGAGCAGCGAACCGCATCGGTGGCGTCGATGCCCACGATGTCTTCAATTTCTTCCGCCACGCGCTCAGGATCGGCCGCCGGCAGGTCAATTTTGTTCAGAACCGGAACCACTTCCAGGTCCATTTCCATCGCCGTGTAGCAGTTCGCCAGGGTTTGAGCCTCAACGCCCTGCCCGGCATCCACCACCAGCAGCGCCCCTTCACAGGCCGCAAGCGAGCGGGACACTTCATAAGAGAAGTCAACGTGCCCAGGGGTATCGATGAAGTTCAACTGGTAAGTTTCACCGTCGCTGGCTTTGTAGTCGAGGGTGACGCTCTGTGCTTTGATGGTAATACCACGTTCGCGTTCCAGGTCCATTGAGTCAAGAACCTGCGCGGCCATTTCACGGTCGGACAAGCCGCCGCAAATCTGGATGATACGGTCAGACAGCGTCGATTTACCGTGGTCGATGTGGGCAATAATAGAAAAGTTACGTATATTCTTCATAGTTAGAGGTTTTATGCCTTACAAATGGCCTGTGAGCTCGGCGCTTCGCGCTGTACGGAGCAGGATGTCAGAGACTGTCTTCTGCCTGAAACGCCGCATTCTACACTACAACCAGAAAGTGAGGAAACTGCTCATCCTGCAAGCTTAGGTAAGCCATAAGCAGGATGTGCAAAGAGATGTCATTTGAAGGGAATTTATTGATTTTCAGCCGGCGGCGCGGACGTATCGACGCGCACTGCATCCGGGCTAAGCGCAACGCTTAGAATCACCGGCTGCCAGCTCTCACGACGGCTGAAATGCTGGGAAAAACCGCGAGCAAGCAGGAAGCCCCCTACGCCACCAAGCAAAGCTCCGCACATAGCGGCCAGGTTGGTACCAAACAGCGTCTGGAAAAGACCTGAACACAAAAATAGTCCGACCAACGGCGACATGTACACCAGCAGCGCGGACCCTAACAGGCTACCTTCCGCAATGCCCAGCTCCACTTTTTGCCCGGCAACCAGCGGCTGTTCGCTTGGCACAGACAGCAGATGGCTGGTTTGTGGCCCCAATTTGTTTAGGACACGAGTCCCACATCCGGAGCGCGAAGCGCAGCTGCTGCAAGAGGCTTTAACATCACAGTGCAGCAATGCTTCACCATTTTGCCAGGAGACGACCGTCGCCCATTCTTTAATCATTGTGTCGCTCCGTTAAACTTCACGCTATCGCCAATGCGTTTCGCCGTTTGTGGAGGCAACTCACCTACAACGGTAATTTCGGTTTTATCACGAATTTCTGTGCTAATAGTCCGGCGACCGGTCCGCACAAGCTGTTCGCCATTACTTGCCTGAGACGGGGCCTGGCTGATGTTCACCGAGAAACTAAATAACCCGTCAGAATAAAGTCGGGATTCGATAGGCACGCCCACGGTTGGCAGTGGCCGGCGGCTGCTCGACACTTCGCTAAAGCCTTGCGGCAGCCATGTCGGTGCCCATGTAAAACTGGCCTTTTCCGCACCCGGTACGGACAGCAGAGGTGGCAACGTCGCTTTTGCTAAATTCTGCAGAAGCCCGCTCGCCTGATTTTCAACAGAGAATGACACAACACGGAACTGTTCGAGCGTTTCGCCATCGCGATCCAGTAAATCAACGCGAAGCGGCAGCTTGGTTTCGGTATCGAGCCAAACAATGTAGTTATAGCGAGTGCCGTCCCGAGCAACGACGCGAATAACTTCGCATAATCTGTCGGCAATACGCGTACGCCCGACAGAAATAAAGTCGTAGTACGGCGTCAGGCGCTTAAAGTCGGTATAGACGATGGAAGGCAGAGAATCGACGATGTAGTCCCCGGTGAGCGTGAATGGCTCGAGCCCAGGCTCAAAATAGCTGATTTCATTGCCGCGCTGAACGACTTCGCGGCGCGGGCCGTCCATTTGCAGGAATTGCGCAAGCGGGCGATTATCAAGACGTGCATGGCGATAACTAAGGGACTCAATCCCTTGTTTGCTGATATTGATAAACGCCAGCTCATAATTGAGTGACTGACTAGCCTGGTTCATCTGCTGCAACAACGCCCCGGACGAAACAGTGTCCGCCGAGGCGCTGGAGGTGAACAACAGGCTGCCTGCCACGAGAGACAGGGCACACCAAAGTTGCTTCATTACTGCGATTGCGTTCCTAAAGTTTGGTTTCCTGGCACTTGCACAGCGGCCTGCTGGGTTTGCGCCTGTTCAAACTGGAGCTGCTCGGAGTGTAAACGACGCTGCAATTCGTAATCCTGCAGCATAGCGTTAATACGACGACGCTGTTCCTGTACTTGCTGACTGCTGTTGCTGGCGGTCGTGTCAGACGGTACGCCCAGACTTACCGGACTGGCTTTTCCCATCATCGGCAAAGTGTTAAAGACCGGCGTTTCCGGCTGTGCGGTGCTGTCAGACTGGCCATTATAGTGCTGCACACCCACGATAACCGCAAGCGATACGCACGCGGCAACGCCCATTTGGGTAAGCTGGCTTGCCCACGGACGCACCTTATGCCAGAACGGCATTTTCTGCCACTGCTGAGGCTGCGGCTGAGATTCGGTAACGAGCGGCGCGACGTTACGCACAGGCTCATTTGCGATAGCCGCCATCACGTTGGCAGAAATATCAAAGTGGAGCACTTCGCTGGTATCTCCGCGCATTGTGTCGCGGATAAGGTGGTAACTCTCCCAACTTTGCTGCAATTCACTGTCGTTTGACAGGCGATTGAGCAACTCGCTGTCGAGAGATTCGCCATCCATTAAAGCGGAAAGTTGTTCTTTCTGCATGCCTAAATACCCTTCCAGTAATCCGCTATCGTCAACGCCTGATAAGCGGTTGAACTTTATTATCAATAGCTTCCCTTGCGCGGAAAATACGAGAACGCACAGTACCTACCGGGCAATCCATGATGTCGGCTATCTCTTCATAGCTCAGGCCATCCAACTCCCGCAACGTAATTGCCATGCGTAAATCTTCCGGGAGCGACTCAATAGTACGGAAAACTATTTGTCTCAGTTCTTCAGACAACATTAAGTTCTCAGGGTTCGAAATTTCTTTCAATGCGCTGCCACTTTCGTAGTTTTCAGCGTCAATAGCGTCCACATCACTTGATGGCGGACGCCGCCCCTGAGCAACCAGATAATTTTTAGCCGTGTTGACCGCGATGCGGTACAACCACGTATAAAACGCACTATCGCCACGGAATGAATCCAGCGCGCGATAAGCTTTAATAAAAGATTCCTGCACCACATCGGGTACATCTCCCGAAGGTACATAGCGGGAAACCAGGCTCGCAACCTTATGCTGGTAGCGTATCACCAGTAGGTTAAATGATTTCTGATCTCCCTTTTGGACCCGTTCGACGAGGACCTGATCCGTTAACTGCTCGCTCATCCGAGGTAATGTCTCCCCAAACCCAATTTCCACGCGTAATCGAAATGCCACTCGAACCCTGCATTTTTGAGCAAGCTTTGAGTTTGAGTGCCCGAGGCCAGCAAAGTTCCGTTACGCCTTTGTTTTTCTGTCATGTTTAGCGGATTGCATCTTTTCATTATAAATTCCGCTTCGCAAAACGGTAACGCCGATTCTTCTGAATCAATGCTCAAAAAGTTAGCGAGAAGAGTATCTCATGAATCAGGGTATTTCATCATCTAATCTGCCATTTATCCTTCCGTAGTGAGATTTATTTACGCAGTTTGCTCGAGCCCTCCCAATGACTTTACCGATGACTCTGTTTAGTCTGCACAACGCTAAAACAAAAAAAGCGTGTTCAGCGTCCCACCCGGTGCTATGCTCGGGCCACTATTGTTTAGTAAATTAAACACCATGAACAAAAATAGCGATCTGATCTGTGACGTATTAATTGTCGGTAGCGGTGCTGCTGGCCTTTCTCTCGCGCTGCGTCTGGCTCAAACCAGCAAGGTCATTGTGCTAAGCAAAGGCCCAGTTAACGAAGGCTCAACTTTTTATGCACAGGGGGGAATTGCCGCCGTTTTCGATGAAACCGACAGCATAGCTTCCCATATTGACGATACGCTGATAGCCGGGGCAGGAATTTGCGATCGTGAGGCCGTAGAATTTGTGGCAAGCAATGCAAAGCACTGCGTCCAGTGGCTGATTGATCAGGGCGTCATGTTCGATACCCACACGCTGGCGAATGGTGAAGAGAGCTACCATTTGACGCGTGAAGGCGGCCACAGCCATCGCCGAATTCTTCATTCGGCGGATGCCACCGGGAAGGAAGTTGAAACCACGCTAGTCGGCAAAGCCCTCAATCACCCCAATATCCGGGTGATCGAGCGCAGCAACGCCGTAGACCTAATTATTTCGGACAAAATTGGCCTGCCGGGCACAAGGCGCGTCGTCGGTGCCTGGGTCTGGAACCGGAACCTTGAAAAGGTCGAAACCTGCCGTGCGAAATCTGTCGTTCTAGCCACCGGTGGCGCTTCAAAAGTCTACCAGTACACGACAAACCCGGATATCGCCTCCGGTGACGGTATCGCTATGGCATGGCGTGCAGGCTGCCGCGTCGCCAATCTTGAATTCAACCAGTTTCACCCTACGGCGCTGTTCCATCCTCAGGCCCGAAACTTCCTGCTTACCGAAGCATTGCGCGGCGAAGGTGCATACCTGAAGCGTCCGGATGGTTCACGCTTCATGCCGGAGTTTGATGAACGTGCCGAGCTTGCGCCACGTGATATCGTCGCCAGGGCTATCGATCACGAAATGAAACGCCTGGGCGCAGACTGCATGTATCTGGATATCAGCCATAAGCCAGAGGCGTTTGTTCGCCAGCACTTCCCCACTATTTATGAGAAGCTGCTTGGGCTAGGCATTGATTTAACCAAAGATCCGGTTCCCGTAGTCCCTGCCGCGCATTATACCTGCGGTGGCGTAATGGTAGATGAACATGGGCGCACCGACGTTGACGGGCTGTATGCCATTGGCGAAGTGACGTATACCGGCCTGCACGGCGCTAACCGAATGGCCTCAAACTCTCTGCTCGAATGCCTGGTTTATGGCTGGTCTGCCGCAGAAGATATTCTGAAGCGACTGCCGTATGCGCGCGAAAGTAAAAATCTGCCCGACTGGGATGACAGCCGTGTGGATAATCCAGACGAACAGGTTGTTATCCAGCATAACTGGCATGAGCTGCGGCTCTTTATGTGGGACTACGTTGGGATCGTTCGCACCACTCGTCGGCTGGAGCGGGCGCTGCGAAGAATTACCATGCTGCAGCAAGAGATTGATGAGTACTATGCCAACTTCCGCGTTTCAAATAATTTGCTTGAGCTGAGAAACCTGGTGCAGGTTGCCGAACTCATTGTGCGCTGCGCCATGCAGCGTAAAGAGAGCCGGGGCCTGCACTACACGCTCGATTATCCGGATCAGCTCGCTGAATCCGGCCCAAGCGTGCTTTCCCCGCTCTACATAAACAGGTAGAAGTCCTGGGTCAGGCTGCAATAGCCTTCAGAGTAGGTTTGGTCTGGCCCACGGATCACCAGGCGGTCGTTGTAGTATTCTCCGCCCGTAGGAGAAAGCGCGAGCATCACCCGATGCGGCAGGCGAGTTTCATTGTCGGCCACATCGGTACGGTAACGAACGTGCCAACCCTGTGATTTCGCCAGCTCGCTGAATGCCGTCCCGGCAGTTTCCGGCATAATCACGCAGAAGAAACCGTCTTCGGTGATCAGTTGTTCAGCGCTGCTGAGCAAGGCCTGGTGATCCAGCGTCGTGGTATAACGTGCCTGAGCTCGTTCTGGTGATGCGCAGTTACTGCCCTGCTCAAAGAAAGGCGGATTACTGACAATTAAGGAGTAGCGCTGAGTAGCCTGCTGCGCCCACTCGCGGATGTCCGCGCAGTGAACGTGAATACGCGAAGCCCAGCGGCAGCCTTTGGCGTTTTCTGCCGCCTGTTCTGCAGCAACCGGCTCCAGCTCCACGGCTTCAATCGTGACGTCATCAGCGGTTCTCTGGGCGAGCATCAACGCCAGCAAACCGCTGCCGGTGCCAATATCCAGGACGCTTTTTACATTAACTACCGGCACCCATGCACCGAGCAGCGTCCCATCTGTTCCCACCTTCATGGCGCAGCGATCGTGCGCCACAAAGAACTGTTTGAAGGTGAAACCATCCCGACGTAATACCGCTTTTTGATCCGACATCTTATCTACCTTGCAAAGAAACCGCCGTAGCATAAGTGAAACGGACATCTACGGAAAGACACAAACAGATGAAGATCGCGGTCATTATGTCTATAATCGGCGTCCCAAACAGAGGTAGACCATGACTGTAAGCACTTTTTCCGAACTCGAACTTGATGAAAGCCTTTTGGACGCGCTCCAGGAGAAAGGCTTTACTCGCCCGACTGCCATCCAGGCTGCGGCCATTCCTCCTGCACTTGAAGGACGCGACGTGCTGGGTTCAGCACCGACGGGTACCGGTAAAACCGCAGCTTACCTGCTGCCAGCGCTACAGCATCTGGTCGACTTTCCTCGTAAGAAATCTGGCCCGCCGCGTATTCTGATCGTCACGCCAACCCGTGAACTCGCTATGCAGGTCGCCGACCACGCGCGTGAACTGGCAAAACATACCCATCTGGATATCGCCACCATCACCGGCGGCGTAGCGTATATGAACCACGCTGAAGTTTTCAGCGAGAATCAGGATATTGTCGTCGCTACCACCGGCCGACTGCTGCAATACATAAAGGAAGAGAACTTCGACTGCCGCGCGGTTGAAACGCTGATCCTCGATGAAGCAGATCGCATGCTGGACATGGGCTTCGCGCAAGATATTGAAACCATTGCCGCGGAAACCCGCTGGCGCAAGCAAACCATGCTGTTCTCCGCTACCCTGGAAGGCAACGCGGTTAAAGATTTTGCTGAACGCCTGCTGGAAGATCCGGTTGAAGTTTCCGCCACGCCATCCACGCGTGAGCGCAAGAAGATCCATCAGTGGTACTATCGCGCCGATGACGTTAAGCACAAAACGAAGTTACTCGTTCATTTGCTGAACCAGCCGGATACCACCCGCTCTATCGTCTTTGTGCGTAAGCGCGAGCGTGTGCATGAGTTGGTTGCCTGGCTGCGTGAAGCGGGCATCAACACCTGCTACCTCGAAGGCGAAATGGTACAGGCCAAGCGTAACGAGGCCATCAAGCGCCTGACCGATGGTCGCGTAAACGTTCTGGTTGCTACCGACGTTGCTGCCCGTGGGATCGATATCCCTGACGTTAGCCACGTATTCAACTTTGACCTGCCACGTACCGCGGATATCTATCTGCACCGTATTGGTCGTACCGGTCGCGCAGGCATGAAAGGAACCGCGATTTCGCTGGTTGAGGCGCACGATCATCTGCTGCTGGGTAAAATTACCCGCTACATGAAAGAGCCTCTGAAATCCCGCGTTATCGACGAACTGCGCCCAACGACGCGTGCGCCAAGCGAAAAGCTGACCGGTAAGCCATCCAAGAAAGTGCTGGCTAAGCGCGAAGAGAAGAAGAAAGAGAAAGACAAAGAGAAGCCGCGCGTTAAAGTGCGCCATCGCGATCAGAAAAACATCGGTAAGCGCCGTAAACCAACGGCAGCTACCACGACAGAGTCGCCAAAAGTCGACGAATAACATGAACGCCGGGATAATCCCGGCGTTTTTTATTGCCCGGGTTCTGCGTTTTCCTGCAAACAATCATTCTTTACGGCATTCCTGCCCTGTCGTATACGGCGAAGATAGTGTCATCGCAGAAATGAGCGTAGTGCTGGCAGCCCCAGGAAATTTAGGGAACCTGTACCGGGTGCTGATGCGGGTTTACTATGCATTCTATTAACGTGAAAGAGCGCCAGAAGGCGCTCTTTATTCTCAACGGCAGGAACTGAATTACAGGCTTTCAGTGAAAGTACGGGTAATCACGTCGCGCTGCTGTTCCGGAGTCAGGGAGTTAAAGCGCACCGCGTAGCCGGAAACACGGATGGTCAGCTGCGGATATTTTTCCGGATGCTTAACCGCATCTTCCAGCGTTTCACGACGCAGAACGTTAACGTTCAGGTGCTGCCCACCTTCAACGCGAACTTCCGGTTTCACTTCCATTGGAATTTCACGGTATTCAAACTGGCCCAGTTTACTGACCGCAACCACTTCATCTTCCGCAAAACCTGCTTTCGCGCACACGCAGCGAGCTTCTCCTTTTTCACTGTCGAGCAGCCAGAAAGAGTTCAGAAGTTCGTCGTTTGCCGCTTTTGTAATTTGGATACCAGTAATCATTTTATTTCTCCCTCAGGGTAATGTGCTGATTCTTTGGGCCAGCGCTCTGGCTCATTGGTAAAACCTTTGTTGCTTTGTTGTTCTTATATCAGTCCGCCAGGCGTGATTCTTTGACTTAAATCAATTAAATCCACACACTAAAAATGGCTTTAGCTGGTTTTATTTGTTTTACATCAACTTAGACGGTCAGCGCCATGCTAAAACTTTTGTAAATTTTCAACTTTATTTATCACTGTAGCTCATTGATGCCACGCACTATTTTGCTCAGAAGGAAGAAGCAGTTAAGCTATCGGACAATACAGATTCGCGGGAGAGCGAGATGACTACCCACCTCACCTGGCACGACGTGCTGGCAGAAGAGAAACAGCAGCCCTACTTTATCAATACGCTCAGCGCCGTCGCGGCAGAGCGCGCAGCGGGCGTGACCGTTTACCCTCCGCAAAAGGATGTTTTCAACGCTTTTCGCTTTACCGAGCTGGGCGATGTCAAAGTCGTGATTCTGGGGCAGGATCCTTATCATGGACCAGGCCAGGCGCACGGACTATCTTTCTCCGTCCGTCCAGGAATCGCTCCCCCGCCTTCGCTGGTCAATATGTATAAAGAGCTTGAGGCTTCTGTCCCAGGCTTTACCCGCCCTACGCACGGCTACCTTGAAAGCTGGGCTCGGCAGGGCGTGTTGCTGCTCAATACGGTACTTACCGTCGAAGCGAGTAAAGCGCATTCCCACGCCAATTTTGGTTGGGAGACGTTTACCGACAAGGTTATCGCCCTCATTAATGAACACCGTGAAGGGGTGGTGTTCCTGCTGTGGGGTGCTCATGCCCAACGCAAAGGCAGCATTATCGATCGCCAGCGCCACCATGTCCTGACCGCACCGCACCCTTCTCCGCTTTCTGCGCATCGTGGTTTTCTGGGCTGCGGGCATTTTGTGAAGGCGAATGAGTATCTGGCCGGGCGCGGAGAACAGCCCATCGATTGGGTGCCGCAGCTGCCACAGGACAATGGCTAAAATCGGGGCGAAAAAAAACCAGCAATTACGCTGGTTTTTTATAGCTGGAGAAGGCCTTAGGCCTTGTTCTGGCGCCACCATTCGCCCAGCAGCACGCCAGTCGCTACCGATACGTTGAGGCTTTCAACATTACCTGTACCTTCAATGGCTACGCTCATATCTGCGTTTTCAAAAGTCGTGTCGGAAACGCCATCGCGCTCCTGGCCCAGCACCAGCACCATTTTCTTAGGCAGCTCAGCTTTATACAGCGGGGTGCCCTGGTGGCTTGAGGTTGTCACGATGGTGTAGCCCGCTTTACGGAAAGCTTCCAGCCCATCGCCAAACGTCTCGCCGCTGATCGCCACCACGTGCTCGGCCCCGCCTTCTGCGGTACGAATCGCCGCACCGGATTCCAGCAGAGAAGCATCCTGAATCAGCAAACCTTTAACGCCGAAGTGTGCGCAGCTGCGCATGATCCCGCCCAGGTTATGTGGGTTGCCCACATCCTCCAGTGCCAGCACGCAGTCTTCTTCCCCGGCTTTGTTCAGCCAGGTCTGCACGCTGATGCCGCTGCGTTTTTTAATAATGAAGCAAACGCCGCCGTGGTGTTCGGTGCCTGAGGCTTTTGTCAGCTCAGCGTCATCCACCACGTGGTAAGCCTTGCGATTTGCCGCCATCCAGCGCAGCGCTTCTTTAAAACGAGGCGTAACGCTCTGGATAAACCAGGCGCGCACGATGCTTTCCGGGCGACTCTGGAACAGCGCCTGACAAGCATTCTCACCGTACACTCGGGCTTCTTCGGCGCGCTGGCGACGAATCACTTCCGGATCAACGATATGTTTAGTTGTACCTTCATTGTCTGATGCCGACAGCGAAGAGTCTACCGGGGCACGGGAAACCGTACGCCATGGCGAGGCCGCTTCACCGCGATCGCTTCTGTCACTACGTTCATTACGATCGCGCCCGCCGCGAGGTTTATCATCGTGACGAGCCTGACGGCGACCGCCGCCTTCACCACGTGACGCACCGGCAGGACGCCCACCGCCTTTGCCCGTACGCGGGTTTTGGCCGCGATTTTCGCTTTCGTCGTCACCGCGGACATACATCACTTTGACCTTGCCGCTTTTACCTTTAAATTCGTCGTTCATTTTTCCTCCACCGGGCTGAGCGCGAAGCGCGCAGATTACCTGATGTGCCATGGGTTAGCCATTAACTTTGCTTAAAAGCTAAAAACTATTGTACTCATCGAATAAATCACTTTGTTGGCCTCCCCATCTTCGCGATAATATGTAACATATTTGAAACATCCGTGGTGCATGGCACCGATTTCAATCATTCTCTTTGAGGTTAGTTATGAATACCGTTTGTGCCGACTGCCAGGCCATTAACCGCATTCCTGACGAACGTATCGATGACGGTGCAAAATGCGGTCGCTGCGGCCATGAACTGTTTGACGGTGAAGTCGTTAACGCCACGACGGCGACGCTGGATAAACTCCTGAAAGATGAGCTGCCGGTTGTGGTTGATTTTTGGGCACCGTGGTGCGGCCCGTGCGTGAACTTCGCCCCTATTTTTGAAGATGTTGCTGAAGAACGCAGCGGTAAAGTTCGCTTTGTGAAGGTGAACACCGAAGCGGAGCAGGAACTGAGCGCACGTTTTCGCATCAGAAGCATCCCGACCATTATGATTTTCAAAAATGGCCAGGTCGTCGATATGCTGAATGGCGCCATGCCTAAAGCCCCGTTTGATAGCTGGCTGGACGAAAATATCTGATTATAAGGGGGCATTTTTTAGGCCTCCTTTCTCTATCTACGGTAGAATGGCGTTTTTAGCCAGACATCCTTCATTAATGACCGAAAACGCCGTTCTTCGCCTTCGTGCAGCCCGCCTTGCTCGCGCAACTCGTCCCTTTCTCGCCCGGGGTAATCGCGTTCGTCGCTGCCAGCGCTGCCTGCTGCCGTTGAAAAATTGCCTGTGTAAGACGCTTAAGCCACAACTTGCCCGCAGTCGCTTTTGCCTGGTGATGTTTGACACCGAACCGATGAAGCCGAGTAACACCGGGCGACTTATTGCCGATATTTTGCCGGAAACAGAGGCATTTCAATGGTCGCGCACGGAGCCGCCTCAGGCGCTGCTGGATCTTGTCGCTAACCCGGATTACCAGCCAATGGTAGTTTTCCCCGCCTCTTATGCCGATGCAAGTCGCGAGGTACTGACCACCCCACCAACCATCGGTAAGCCACCGCTATTTATCATGCTTGATGGCACGTGGACTGAAGCACGTAAAATGTTCCGTAAAAGCCCTTATCTCGATGCGCTGCCGATAATTTCCGTAGATTTAAGTATTACCTCAGCTTATCGCCTGCGCGAGGCCCATGCGGACGGCCAGTATTGCACCGCGGAAGTCGCCGCAGCCCTGCTAGAACTGGCGGGAGATGTAGTAGCGTCCAAAGGATTAACCCAGCATTTCACTCTTTTCCGCGAGCGCTATCTGGCGGGGAAACCCCATCATCAGGGCAGCGTCACAGCAGAAGTGGAAGAAAACGTTTAGACTCTCCTGAACATCACTCAGGGGAGAGCGTCGTGAGTCAACGAGGCCTGGAAGCGCTGCTGCGTCCAAAATCCATTGCCGTTATCGGCGCTTCGGCAAAAGCCGACCGCGCCGGTTATTTAATGATGCGCAACTTGCTTGCTGGCGGCTTCAATGGCCCGGTAATGCCGGTGACGCCGACTCACAAAGCCGTGTGCGGAGTGCTTGCCTGGCCGGATATTGCCAGCCTGCCGCTGGCTCCTGACCTCGCTATTGTTTGTACGCATTCCCGGCGAAATCTTACGCTACTGGAAGCCCTGGGTAATAAAGGCTGCAAGGCCTGCATTATTTTATCTGCCCCACCTGAGCAATTACCCGAATTGCTGTCCTGTGCCGCTCGCTGGCAAATTCGCCTGCTTGGCCCGAACAGCCTTGGCCTACTGGCTCCGTGGCAAGGGTTAAACGCCAGCTTCTCCCCTGTTCCGATTCAAAAGGGCAAACTGGCGTTTATTTCTCAGTCTGCCGCAGTGTCCAACACCATTCTGGACTGGGCACAGCAGCGCGAGATGGGCTTTTCCTGGTTTATTGCGCTTGGCGATAGCCTGGATATCGACGTGGATGAACTGCTTGATTATCTGGCCAGGGATACGAAAACCAGCGCCATCCTGCTGTATCTTGAACATCTGAGCGATGCCCGCCGCTTTGTTTCCGCCGCAAGAAGCGCCTCACGTAACAAGCCGATTCTGGTCATCAAAAGCGGGCGCAGCAGCAAAGCACAAACGCTGCTGAAAACCCATCCGGGCCTGGATGCCGCCTGGGACGCGGCGATACAACGAGCAGGCTTACTTCGGGTTCAGGATACGCATGAGCTCTTTTCCGCCGTAGAAACCCTTAGCCACATGCGACCTCTGCGCGGTGAGCGACTGATGATTGTCAGCAACGGCGCGGCACCTGCGGCGCTGGCCCTTGATGAGCTTTGGATACGTAATGGCAAACTAGCGACGTTAAGTGAAGAAACTCTGCAGGCTCTTGCGGGCGTGCTTCCTCCTGGCGTTGAGGCAGGAAACCCGATAGATCTACGGGATGACGCGACGCCTGGCCGGTACCTGCTGGCCATAGAGAAATTGCTGGATAGCCATGATTTTGATGCCTTAATGGTTATCCATTCCCCCAGTGCCGCCGCCCCAGGAACCGCAAGCGCCCTTGCCCTAATCGATCTTCTGCAGCGGCATCCTCGTGGCAAATATCTCACCATTGTCACCAACTGGTGCGGGGAGTATTCCTCCCAGGAAGCGAGACGTCTGTTTAGCGATGCCGGTATTCCGACGTACAGAACGCCAGAGGGTGCGGTCACGGCGTTTATGCACATGGTCGAGTATCGCCGTAACCAGAAGCAATTGCGCGAAACGCCGGCCCTGCCGGCTAACCTGACGGCAAACACCAGCGACGCCCACCATCTGATTCAGCAGGCCTTGCATCAGGGAGCCACGACGCTGGATACCCATGAAGTCAGGCCGGTGCTTGAAGCTTATGGCTTAACGACCCTGTCGACATGGATTGCTGGAGACAGTGCAGAAGCGGTGCATATCGCAGAGCAAATTGGTTATCCCGTCGCATTAAAGCTTCGTTCTCCGGATATTCCCCACAAGTCGGAAGTTCAGGGCGTTATGCTCTATTTGAGAACGGCCAGTGAAGTACAACAGGCCGCCGAAGCCATCATCGACCGTGTAAAAATGGCCTGGCCCCAGGCTCGTATTCACGGCCTGCTGGTGCAAAGCATGGCAAACCGCGCAGGCGCGCAGGAACTAAGAGTCGTCGTTGAGCACGATCCGGTATTTGGTCCATTGATCATGCTGGGCGAAGGCGGCGTAGAGTGGCGACCTGAAAGGCAGGCGGCGGTAGCCCTCCCCCCGCTAAACATGAATCTGGCCCGATACCTTGTCATTCAGGCGATCAAAAGCGGCAAGATCCGTAGCCGGAGCGCATTACGCCCGCTGGATATCGCCGGGATCAGCGAAGTTCTGGTGCAAGTTTCTAACCTGATAGTTGATTGCCCCGAGATTGTCAGACTCGATATTCACCCTCTACTGGCATCCGGCAGTGAATTCACCCTGCTCGACGTCACTCTGGAATTGGCCGAATTTACGGGGGATGCGGATGCCAGGCTGGCCGTGCGTCCTTATCCTCATCAGCTTGAAGAGCTGGTGCAGCTTAAGAACGGTGACCGCTGCCTGTTCCGGCCGATCCTGCCCGAGGACGAACCTCAGCTGCAGCGTTTTATTGCCCAGGTAACAAAAGAGGATCTCTACTATCGCTATTTCAGCGAGATCAATGAATTTACCCACGAAGATTTAGCCAATATGACGCAGATCGACTACGATCGAGAAATGGCGTTCGTTGCAGTCAGAAGAATAAAAGACAACGATGAGATCCTCGGCGTCACACGCGCCATTTCAGACCCTGACAACGTTGATGCCGAGTTCGCCGTGCTGGTTCGCTCCGACTTAAAAGGCCTCGGACTCGGCCGACGCTTACTGACTAAGCTCATCGATTACACCAGAGAGCATGGCCTTCAGCGACTGAATGGCATAACGATGCCGAACAACCAGGGCATGATTACCCTGGCCCGCAAACTGGGTTTCAGCGTCGATATTCAGCTGGAAGACGGTATTGTAAGTCTGACGCTTCCATTGAGCAAAAGCGCAGATTCGTGAGTAAGGTACTGGAAAACATACTCACTTTGCGCAGTAGTAGTGGTATTATCAGCAAGTTCTGACGTCTGGATTTTGCAGAAGGCCATCCAATGAAGAGAGAAGATAAGCACTGTGATGTTGTCTAAATTTAAGCGTAATAAACATCAACAACACCTTGCCCAGTTACCGAAGCTTTCTCAATCAGTTGATGATGTAGAAACCCTGTTCTCCCCTGCGGATTTCCGCGAAACGCTGTTGAAAAAAATCGCCAGCGCAACGCAGCGTATTTGTATTATTGCGTTGTATCTTGAACAGGATGACGGCGGCAAAGGAATTCTGTCCGCGCTTTATCAAGCCAAACAGCAGCGGCCAGATTTAGATGTTTCCGTGCTGGTTGACTGGCACCGTGCCCAGCGCGGACGTATTGGTGTTGCCGCGTCCAACACCAATGCGGACTGGTATCACCGCATGGCCGAGCAGTTCCCCGACGTGAATGTTCCTGTCTATGGCGTTCCCGTCAATACTCGCGAAGCCCTTGGCGTGCTGCATTTCAAAGGCTTTATTATTGATGACAGCGTCATCTATAGCGGCGCCAGCCTCAACGATGTTTACCTGCATCAGCACGATAAATATCGCTATGACCGCTATCAAATCATTCGCAATCGCGCCCTGGCAGATATCATGCATGGCTGGGTTAACCAGAATTTGATAAATGGCCGGGCGGTTCATCGCTTAGATGTCGCTGAGCGCGTAAAAAGTCCAGAAATCAAAAACGATATCCGTCTCTTCCGCCAGGAATTGCGTGACGCTAGCTTTATCTTTCACGGTGATGCAGATAACGATCAGCTCTCGGTTACGCCGCTGGTCGGTCTGGGAAAATCAAGCCTGCTGAATAAAACCATCTTCCATCTTATGCCTTGCGCAGAGCAGAAGCTGACTATCTGCACGCCATACTTCAACCTGCCAGCTGTCCTGGTCCGCAATATCATACAGCTGCTGCGGGACGGTAAACAGGTTGAGATTATCGTTGGCGATAAGACAGCGAATGATTTTTATATTCCGGAAGATCAGCCGTTCAAGATTATTGGCGCGCTACCTTATCTCTATGAAATTAATCTGCGCCGCTTCCTGAGCCGCCTGCAATATTATGTGAATACCGGGCAGTTGATTGTGCGTTTGTGGAAAGATGGGGATAACAGTTACCACCTGAAAGGCATGTGGGTGGACAACGAGTGGATGCTGCTGACCGGGAATAACCTTAATCCGCGCGCGTGGCGCCTGGATCTGGAAAATGCTCTGCTGATTCACGATCCCAAAAGAGAGCTTGAAGACATTCGCACCAAGGAGCTGGAGCTTATCCGCACCCATACGACGGCTGTTAAGCATTATCGCGATCTCCAAAGCATCGCCGAATATCCGGTGAAAGTTCGCAAGCTGATTCGCCGCCTGCGCCGTATCCGTATCGACCGACTAATAAGCCGTATTCTCTAAACGTTTAAGCCCTGCACTGCAGGGCTTTTTCTTTCTAGAGCTTGATCCCTTTGCCTTTACGGTGCAGCAACAGAGAAACAGCAAATGCCAGCGCCCCCATCGCAGAGACATACCAGAAGAAGGTCGTTTCGCTGCCCATCGATTTCAGCGATAAGGCGACATATTCTGCCGAGCCACCAAACAAGGCATTTGCAACTGCATAAGACAGACCTACACCTAGCGCACGGACTTCCGGCGGGAACATTTCTGCCTTAAGGATGCCGCTGATTGAAGTGTAAAAACTGACAATTAGCATCGCCGCCATCACCAGAGCAAAGGCCGCATAAGGTGAGCTAACATTCTGCAGTGCCGTCAAAATAGGCACAGTCAGCACCGCGGCCAGTCCGCCAAAGCAAAGCATAGAACTTCGACGACCAATTTTATCCGACAGCGCACCGAAAAACGGCTGAAGTACCATGAAGATAAACAGCGCACAGGTCATCAACGCGCTGGCCGTGTTCGCATGCATCCCCGCAGTATTCACCAGATATTTCTGCATATAGGTGGTGAAGGTATAGAAAGCCAGGGAGCCGCCGGCGGTGAAACCAAGCACCATAATGAAGGCTTTTTTATTTTTCCACAGCCCGGAAAGCGTACCGGCATCCTTGTGCGCGCGGCTTGCTTTATCCGATGTTTCATCCAGAGAACGGCGAAGATAGAGAGCAACTATCGCCAGTACGGCTCCAACCGCGAAGGGAATTCTCCATCCCCAACTACGCAAATCTTCATCACTTAGCACTTGCTGGAGAACAACCACAACAAGCAACGCGGCCAGCTGCCCGCCAATGAGCGTCACGTACTGGAATGAGGCATAGAACCCTTTACGACCTTCGACCGCCACCTCACTCATGTAAGTTGCGCTGGTGCCGTACTCCCCTCCAACAGATAACCCCTGGAACAGGCGTGCTAAAAGCAATAATGCAGGGGCCCATGTGCCAATGGTGGCGTATCCTGGCAGGCAGGCAATGACCAGCGAGCCAAAACACATCATACACACTGAGATAAGCATGGAGTTTTTACGTCCATGTTTATCGGCAATATACCCGAATAACCAGCCTCCAATGGGTCGCATCAAAAAACCTGCGGCAAAGACACCGGCGGTTTGCAGAAGCTGAGTCGTGGTGTTTCCCGTTGGGAAAAAGATATGAGCAAAATAGAGTGAGCAGAACGAGTAAACATAAAAATCAAACCACTCAACCAGATTCCCTGATGAAGCCCCCACAATGGCCCAGACGCGACGACGGGTATCAGCCGCCGACGGCACAATATTTGATTCACTTGTTGTTTCAATCATTTTATTTTCTTCTCCTGTCTTCCTGAATGGGTCTAATAACCCAGGATCCAGTTAAGCAGGAGAAAGAAATTTTGTGAGGTGAAGTATCTTGTTGCGGAGTTGTTACATTAACTTTTGTGAGCGGACGGATATTTTTGCGAAAAAGTATGCTTTAAAAAGCAAAAAACCCCGGCCTTTCGGTCGGGGTTAATGCTGATTTGATGCCTGGCCGTTCCCTACAATACGCGCATCATCCTGATACTCGCCCCTCCGGGGCCGCCGCACGCGGCGTTCAAACGTGTTCCCGACACGTTTGTCGCATGCCCATGCTCTTGCAGGGTATGGCCTGATACCACATAAACAAAAAACCCCAGCCATCAGGCTGAGGTTTTCTGTTTTATTTGATGCCTGGCAGTTCCCTACTCTCGCATGGGGAGACCCCACACTACCATCGGCGCTACGGCGTTTCACTTCTGAGTTCGGCATGGGGTCAGGTGGGACCACCGCGCTACGGCCGCCAGGCAAA
>NZ_JBBCPX010000012.1:0-135439 GCF_037150195.1 Cedecea sp. VD22 | reverse complement strand
ACCCCATAAGGGGCCAGCGCAAGCGCTGTTCAAAAACGTTCCTGACGTTTTAGTATTCGTCTCATCCCTGAGACTCACCCCATAAGGGGCCAGCGCAAGCGCTGTTCAAAAACGTTCCTGACGTTTTTGTCCGAGTCCGGGCACCACTATTTAGAAGAACCCGCCTATGGCGGGTTTTTTGCTTTTGGCGATACGGACTCTACATCGAACTGAACGATTACACGACTGCATCGACATCGCCCTCTTCCAACCACTTTTCCAGAGCCAAATAAAAACTACAGCGCTAATCTGCACTAGTATCTCAACCAGGCGCTGGCCTGTATTTCTGAGTAAAGCAGGGGCTGGTGGTTTTTTAGAACTCAGGAAGAACAGAATCTACTGAAGCCAAAAATTCAGCGTGATTAGGCCGCAGGTCAGCAGCGCGGTGAGGATTAATTCGAAACTGTAGCGTCGCAACATTATCTGAACTCCAGAAAGAAACACCCGGCAAGCCGGGTGTTTGTGTTAACGCTTCAAGCTAACGGGGTTGCCCCGTCAAACTTATGCAGCTGGCTTAACAGCCGGTTTTGCAGCAACTTTGTGATGTTTTTTCACGTGTTTCTTAGCAGCCTGCGCTTTCTGAGCAACAGGTTTTACTGCTTTTTTGTGATGCTTTTTAGCAGCCTGAGCCTTCTGCGCAGCTGGTTTTACTGCTTTTTTGTGGTGCTTTTTAGCAGCCTGAGCTTTCTGCGCAGCTGGTTTTACTGCTTTTTTGTGGTGCTTTTTAGCAGCCTGAGCTTTCTGCTCGGTGGCTGGCTTAGCGGCTTTTTTGTGTTTCTTTTTAGCGGCCTGTGCTTTCTGAACGGCAGCTTTTTTGTGTTTCTTGTGGTGCGTTACTTTTGCCGCTGGCGCTTTAGCAGCAGGCGCAGCGGCGGTGGTTGCCGGCGCAGCAGCTGGAGCGGTAGCGGTAGTGTCAGCAGCGAAAGCGGCGGAAGACAGACCCATAGCAGCGGCAACAACCAGAGCTAATACTTTTTTCATTTCGACATCCTCGAATTTGTTTTCGTGTTTACCCCACTGCGGGGCCGTTGAAATGAACTATAGGCGCGTGGAACAAACTCTTCAGTGAGTGATTGGTATCGGCGTGTAATGAAATGTACAACGTCAAATTGAGCGATGAGCCACCACAACATGCCGCCTCTTTCCGGCAACACGGCCGTTCACCGCTGTGCTAGATTGGCTGACAAACAGCCTTCCCCCCTACAGGAGCAAAGCATGGCCGCATACTGGATTGCCCACGTCACCGTTCACAACCCTAAGCAGTATCAAAACTATATCGATTTATCCCCGGCAGCCTTTACGCGCTACAACGCCCGCTTTTTGGCGAGAGGCGGCAAAGCGGAAGTTGTAGAGGGTGATGCGGCTTTCGCCCGGCATGTCGTCATTGAGTTCGCCGATATGGAGACGGCGCTGGCCTGCTACCACTCACCGGAATACCAGCGCGCTCGCCAGGAAAGGGCCAGCGTCGCAGAAGCGATGATCACTATTGTAGAAGGCCTGCCTGGCTGAGCCTTGTAAACCCGGCCCAGGTTTTTAGTCGTTATTTTTTGAAACGTCCCTGTACACCATCAGGTTGTTACGCTTCTCACCGGGGCGATTATCTTCCCAGAAAAAAACCATTCCCTTCGGCGCGGGCTGCAGCTTGTCGCCCAGCACAATCAGCCAGCGGCAGCGCTCAGGCTGGCGGAAGGTTGTTTGTGGCTGATGCAGGATCCCGGCAAAGTAATAAAGCATCGGCGCCTCTGACTCCCCCAGCCGGTAAGAAGCCATGCAGTCATCCGCCAGGTACTGCCCCGCCAGATGGCTTTTGAGATCCTTAAATACCCCAGCATAACCTTTGCTGTAGTCGAACCAGCCCACCATTAACGTGAACGCCACGCTCCAGACAACGGTCACGCCTAACCCCCAACTGAATGCCGCGCGCAACACCGGGTTGAGTGCCGCAGATAAACGCCCCCGACAGATCCACAGCGCGGTAACGACCAGGGCAAACACAAATGGCGGCCAGGATAAATGCAGCTCGTAGCTCGCCGGCAGCCAGCGCTCAAGCGGAGCCAGCCAGCCTTTTTGATCGCCACCCACCTTAAGCAGATAAATGCCCCAAACCCCCGCAAGCGAAGCTGACCATAGCGCGACGGCAAAACAGGAGAAATAACGCAGTGCTTTCTCTTTTATTGCAGGTAAAAGCTGGGATCCCAATATAGCCATCGGGGCCACAAAGGGCATTAAATATAAAGCGCGACTGGTGGCCGACATCTGCAGAATAATAATGCCGAGCAACGGAAAAAGCGTAATCACAAACTCATCCGGGTTTCTCAACCGCTGAAGTGGATGACGAAGAAAATAAACTGTCGCCAACATCCCGGCTGGCAGAGCAAAAAGCGCAACGGCCTCAGGCACACGCATCAGGTTTGCTTTGGCGCCCAGCTTAGCAACGGAAAAGCCAAGAAAACGGCCAATGTTATTTTCCCAAAACCACGCCATAAAAAGGTCGGGATGTTTACTGTAAAGCAACACTGGCCAGGGAAGAATAAAAATAAGCGCTAGCAGTCCTGAGAGAATAACCGGATACCAAAATGCTTTAGTCCGGCATTGTGTGAAAAAGAAAGCGCTTAAAAATAAAGTTATCCATAATACGCCGGGAATAAATACGCCTTTGGATAACATCGTTGCTATTGTGCCCAGGCCAAGCCATACCGCCGAGGCGGCCACTTTCTCCTGGCGAATCAACCCGACAATGCCATACAGCGCCACGGTTGCGCCTGCGGTGAGCGCGGTATCGCTGAACATATCATGGCTGTGGCGCAGGATGCCCGGGGCGCTGATATAAACGGCGAAGGCCAGCCAGATACGGTAATCTACCAGGCTTTCACTGCGGAGTACTCTTCTCGCCAGCAGAATAAAGAAGGAAAAATTAATAATTGAAAACAAAAGCGTCGCACTTCGGGCAGCATCGTGGAGCGGCATCATACCGGAAAATAAATGCGCCATTAGCGTTGCCGTCCAGTAATAAAGCGGCGGCTTTTCCATAAACGGCTCACCGGCGTTCACAGGCACTAACCAATTGCCCGTTTCATACATGGTTTGAATGACGCCGAAGGTATAGTTTTCATCCTGCTTCCACGGCGTATGGCCGTATATTCCCGGTAGCAGATAAATAATAAGGAAACTAATAAATAAAAGGAGTATTTTCCCGTCCCTGTGCTGCAACATATAAACATCACCCCTTTACATAAATTGGCTAATTGTTTCTGGCTGTATCTCATCGGAAACACATTCGGGATAATAATATTTTCCCACCACAGGACATTACAAAGCGCCAATGCAATGGAAAATAAACGGCATTCCTCTTTCCAGACTCACTGCTTTTTTTTGTAGGTTCGTTGAGGAAATAAACAGGTTAGCAACATAAAAGTGATACGTTCTGCGCCCGGGCGCAGAAAGTTACCCCTCTTTGGCAGGCTCACCGCGCACGGGCCCATCTCCTTTGACCAAAATCAAAGTTGCATCTGGTTAGCAGGTTAAACGGTGGATATGTACGCTACTCCTGGCTATAAAGGCGAACGATAATAAATATCATTAACGTTCACAAGGATGGATTTATGCCAGGGAAATGTGAAACCTACGCAACCTTTTCAGTCGTACCTCTGTTGATTGCCGGCGCACTTACCGCACCGGATAGCGCTTTCGCCCAGCCAAACACCGCGCCTGATGACACGATTATCGTCAGTGCCAGCCGCACGGAAACCAACCTCTGGAACAGCCCGGTTACCGTCCAGGTGGTTGACAGCAAAACGCTGGAAAACTCCACCAGCGTCTCCATTGCAGACGACCTCAAAGATATTCCCGGGGTAGAAGTCACCGATAACGCGCTCGCGGGCCGCAAGCAAATCCGCATCCGGGGCGAAGCCTCATCGCGCGTGTTGATTCTGATTGATGGTCAGCAAGTCACCTACCAACGCGCCGGGCAGGACTACGGCGCGGGGCTGCTGGTGGATGAATCGGCTCTGGAGCGTATTGAAGTCATTAAAGGCCCCTATTCCGTGCTCTACGGCTCACAGGCCATCGGCGGCGTGGTGAATTTCATCACCAAAAAAGGCGGTGATAAGCCGTTGGCCGGGCTGGTCAAAGCAACCTGGAACTCCGCCACCGCAGGCTGGGAGGAATCCGCCGCCGCCTGGGGCAGCATCGGCCAGTTAGACTACCGCATCAACGGCAGCTACTCGGACCAGGGCAACAGAAAAACCCCGGATGGGCGGCTGGATAACACGCACTTCCGCAATAACGGCCAGGGACTGTGGCTGGGTTACCGTTTCGATCGTCAGAAAATTGGCCTGTCTCTCGACCGCTACAGCCTCGCCACGCAAACCTGGTACAACGATCCAGACCAACAGTTCGACGCCTTTAGCGTCAGGATCCCGAAAATGACGCGGGAAAAAATCGGGCTGTTTTACGACCTTGATGTCGACGGAAATTACCTGAAAAAAATCCATCTGGATGCCTACAGCCAAACCGTCGAACGCCGGTTTAACAATGAAGTCGCGACTACACAGGTGATTTCTTCGCCGGCCATTCAGGCGCTAAGCGTAAAAAATCAGACCCAGACCAATGACAAGCAATACACCCAGGGCGTCACGCTGCAAACAAACTTCTCCCTGCCTGCCGGAAACGATTTGGTGCTTGGGGCGCAGTATCAGCACGACAAGGTAGACCAGAGCGGCAGCGGCTATACGCGGCAGACGGCCAAAACCGGGATCTTTGATACTGAAACCCACAGCCAGTCGCAGGACAAATCGGAACAAAGCAATACCTCACTGTTTGCGCAGAACGCCTGGCACCTGGCCGATGACTGGACATGGACGGCGGGTGCCCGCCAGTACTGGCTCTCCTCCAAACTCATTGATAGCAGCACACAAAAAACCGAAGGCGGCGTCACAACCCACACCGCAACCGGCAACAAATCCGCCAGCGATAGCCAGTTCGTGGCGGCGACCAGCCTGAACTACTCCGGGTTTAAAGATATCGAGCTGCGTGCAGCCTTTGCCCAGGGCTACGTCTTCCCCACGCTGGTGCAGCAGTTTATGCAGACTTCCGCCGGCGGCGGCGTGACTTACGGCAACCCTGATCTGCGCCCGGAACACTCCAACAACTACGAAATTGGCGCCCGCTACAAAGGCAACCTGTGGCTGATTGACAGCACGGTCTACTATTCAGAAGCCAAAGATTACGTCGCATCACGAGCCTGCGAAGGGCAAGCCCTCTGTCTGGGGAACAGCAGCAGTTCCCGGGCCAACTACCGATTTTATGACAACATCAACCGGGCCAAAACCTACGGCATTGAGCTGAGCGCGGAGTACAACGGCTGGGCCGTCTCCCCTTACCTGAGCGGCAATCTCCTGCGTCGTCAGTATGAAAGCGACTCGCTAAAAACCTGGGATACCGGCGAGCCTGTCGTCAATGGCCGCTTCGGGGTCAGACATACGCTGATGCTTAACGCCATGAATATCACCTCCGACGCCTTTATTCGCGCGGCCTCCCGTGCCAAAGAAAACACCGGTGACAGTGAAAGGCGCTACTCCGGCTGGGCCACGTTAAACCTGGCCGTCAACGCCGAGTTTGGTGACAACGACCAGTACCTGGTCAACCTGGCGCTGAACAACCTGACCAACAAACGCTACCAGACCGCCCACGAATCTATCCCGGAAGCGGGCTTCAACACGGCCATCGGCTTTGGGTGGAAATTCTGATGAAGAGACATTTTTTTGCCGCACTGCTGGCGCTGACGACTTCTTTTTCCAGCCAGGCTAGCGAGCGGCTGGTCGTCGCTGGCGGCTCCCTGAGCGAGCTTGTTTATGCCCTCGACGCGGGTAGCCAGATGGTTGGCGTGGATGAAACCACCACCTGGCCGCCGGAAACGGCAAAGCTGCCGCACATCGGTTCCTGGATGCAGCTCAGCAGCGAATCCATCTTGTCGCTGCGCCCCGGGCGCTTCATTACCTGGCAGGACGCCGGGCCGCACATCGTCATCGGGCAGTTAGAAAAGGCAAAGGTGAATGTCCTGCAGCTCCCGCGAGTGCCCGCCACCGTCGAGCAGATGTACACCAACATTCAAACTCTGGCGATGACCTTACAGCGCCAGCCGCAGGGAGAGGCGCTGATTGCCAACCTTAAACAGCGGCTGGAGGTGATTAGCAAACGTAACGTGCTGAAGCCACACCCCGTCAAAGCGATGTTTATTCTCTCCGCGGGCGGCAGCGTGCCGCAGGTTGCCGGCGCGGGCAGCGTGGCCGACTCCATCCTTAGCATGGCCGGAGCAAAAAATATCGCCCGGCATCGTCAGTACCAGAGCTACAGCACCGAGGCGATGATCGCCGCCAACCCTGAGGTCATCGTCGCGACGACTCAAATGACCCAGGGCAACCCCGAAGCGCTGAAGGCCATTCCCGGGATCACCCATACCTCCGCCTGGAAAAACAAGCGGATAGTCATTATCGATCAGGCTTTGATTCTGGGCATGGGCCCGCGCGTCGCAGAGGCCGTGGAACTGCTGCATCACCAGTTTTGGCCCGAGTCCGGCCAGAAAGATTAAGGATTACTTTGAAATGAGCGATGTTGAACATGAAACCTGAACTGGATCTCCAGGCGCACTTTGCGCTCCCCGGCGGGCAACCCTTTAAGGATCGTCACGCCACCATGCCGTGGCGCGGCGCAATGCCCATCGCCAAAGAACAGCTGGATCACACCTGGCAACAGGTGATTACCAGCCCAACGCCTCCCGGCAAAAGGCTGGTTTACCTCCATATTCCCTTCTGCGCAACGCACTGTACCTTCTGCGGTTTTTACCAGAATCGTTATGAAGCAGACCACTGCGAACGCTACACCGACGCGCTGCTCAGGGAAATCGAGCTGGAGGCCAGCAGCCCGCTGCACCAGTCGGCCCCCATTCACGCCATCTACTTTGGCGGTGGCACGCCTTCGGCGCTGTCAGCTAAAGATTTAGCGCGGATCATTACCGCCTTGCGCCGCAGCCTGCCGCTGGCCCCGGACTGCGAAATCACCATTGAAGGCCGGGTGCTGAATTTTAATGATGAGCGCATCGACGCCTGCCTCGACGCCGGAGCCAACCGCTTCTCCATCGGCATCCAGTCGTTTAACAGCAAAATCCGCAAAAAAATGGCGCGCACCTCCGACGGCCCCACCGCCCGACGCTTTATGGAAAACCTCTGCAAACGCGATCGTGCCGCCGTGGTCTGCGATCTGCTGTTTGGCCTTCCGGGGCAGGATCAAAAGCTGTGGGCCGAAGACCTGGCTATCGCGCGGGACATCGGCCTCGACGGGGTCGATCTTTATGCCCTGAATTTGCTACCGCAAACGCCGCTGGGTAAAGCTGTAGAAAATGGACGCGTCACGCTGCCTTCCCCAGCCGAACGCAGGGATTTGTACCTGCAGGGCTGCGACTTCATGGACAGCGCAGGCTGGCGCTGCATCAGCAACAGCCACTGGGCGCGCACCACGCGGGAACGCAACCTTTACAACCTGCTGATTAAACAGGGGGCAGACTGCCTGGCCTTTGGCTCCGGCGCGGGCGGCTCGGTTAACGGCCACTCCTGGATGGTTGAACGCAACCTGGAGACATGGCACGCCGCCGTCGCCGCCGGAAAAAAACCGCTAATGATGATGGCCCGCACCACTGACCCAGGCTACCGCTGGCGGCATCGCCTCCAGGCAGGCATTGAAACCGCCCGCGTGCCTCTCGATGAGTTAACCGCCGATGCGCATCTGCTCCAGCCGCTGCTGACTCAATGGCACAACTCTGGCCTGACCCGGGATGACTCAACCTGCCTGCGCCTGACCGACGAAGGCCGCTTCTGGGCCAGCAATATCTTCCAGTCGCTGCAGACGCTGGTTGCCGCCCTCAATACCCCCATAACAACGGACAAAAAACCACAAGGAGCAACGCTATGACTTCCGTTTCCCTCGCCGATTACTTAAAAACCCAGCCGGACGGCACGCTGGAATCTATTGCCACACAATATAATGTCACCCTGCTGGATGTTGTCTCCCAGCTCCCCGCTCAGGCGCTGGTTAGCGGCGAGCAGTTCGACACCGTTTGGGACACCGTTGTCGAATGGGGCAGCGTCACCACGCTGGTACACACCGCCGATGTGATTATTGAATTTTCCGGAGAACTGCCCTCCGGCTTCCACCGCCACGGCTATTTTAACCTGCGCGGCAAAAAAGGCATGACGGGGCATATCAAAGCGGCCAACTGCACCCACATCGCGTTGGTGGAGCGCAAGTTTATGGGGATGGACACCGCCTCGATTCTGTTCTTCAATCAGGCGGGCAGCGCGATGCTGAAAATCTTCATCGGGCGCGACGATCATCGCCAGTTACTGGCAGACCAGCTGGCAGCTTTTCGTGCGCTGGCAGAGACACTTAAGGGAAATATTGCATGACGCCATGGTTAATTTTTGGGGCCGGGGGCAAGGGCGTAGGCGCGCTAACCGCGAAGCTGGCTTTGGCAGAAAATCGCCCCGTTGTTGCACTGGTGCGTAACGAAGAAGCCGCCGCAAAACTGCGTGAGGCAGGTGCCCAGGTTATTACCGGCGACGCCTGCGACGCAGACGCTGTCGCAGAAGCCTGCCGCCTGGCGGGCAAGGACGCCACCGTCATTTCGACGATGGGCGGTTCACAGGATTACCAGGCGCACCGGACAGTTATCGACTGCGCCGAAAAAGCCGGGATCTCACGCATGGTGCTGGTCACCTCTTTAGGCTGCGGAGAAAGCTGGGCTTATTTATCCGACCGGGCAAAAGCGGCCTTTGGTCAGGCGGTACGGGAAAAATCCCTCGCCGAAAGCTGGCTGCAAACCAGCACGCTGAACTTTGCTATTGTTCGCCCCGGTGGCCTGCTTCACGGTGAACCCACCGGCAAAGCTGTGCTGAGCCAGACCCCCGAAATTCACGGTATGGTCATGCGGGCCGATGTCGCCGCGCACGTCGCAGAACTGGCAAAATCCTCCCACCTGAATCACCAGGTTTACGGCCTCGTTGAACCGGGGCTGAAACCAGCCTGATGCCACGCCGGGCTTTCGCTTTTCTGGCGGTATAGCCCGGCAGGCTCTTCCCTCTTGCTACACTTCAAGATAGTTTCATCAGATAACTAACCTGAAAAGAAGGCAGATCACGCGATGTCCGAACACAACTACCAGCCCCCAAAAGTCTGGACCTGGAACAAGACCGAAGCCGGTCAGTTCTCCAGCATCAACCGCCCGATTTCCGGCCCGACTCATGAAAAAACGCTGCCTGTCGGCAAACACCCGCTGCAGCTCTACTCGCTCGGTACGCCGAACGGGCAGAAAGTCACGATTCTGCTGGAAGAGCTGCTGGCGCTGGGCATCAGCGGGGCAGAATACGATGCGCACCTGATTCGCATCGGCGAAGGCGACCAGTTCTCCAGCGGATTTGTGGAAGTGAACCCAAACTCTAAAATTCCGGCGCTGTTTGACCACTCCGTCACGCCGCCGCTGCGCGTGTTTGAGTCCGGCAACATCCTGCTTTATCTCGCGGAAAAATTCGGCCACTTCCTGCCGAAGGACATCGCCGGGCGCACCGAAGCGCTGAACTGGCTGTTCTGGCTGCAGGGTTCCGCCCCTTATCTGGGCGGCGGCTTCGGCCACTTCTACCACTATGCCCCGGTCAAAATCGAGTACGCCATCAACCGCTTCGCGATGGAAACCAAGCGTCAGCTGGACGTGCTCGATAAACAGCTGGAGAAAAACCGCTTTATCGCCGGAGATGATTACACTATCGCCGACATTGCTATCTTTACCTGGTACGGCGCGCTGGCGAAAGGTGGCCTGTACGAATCCGCCGAGTTCCTCGACATAGCCTCCTACAAACACTTTGGCCGCTGGGCCGATGAAGTGGCTAACCGCCCGGCGGTGAAGCGTGGCCGCATCGTGAACCGCACCTGGGGCGATGTGCAGTTGGCCGAGCGCCACAATGCTTCAGATTTTGATGCATTAGGGTTGTAGGCCTTTCAAGTTGAAAGCTGTTCCTTAGCCACAAATACCCACGATTATGGAGGGTCGGCTAAGGTTCCGTTCACTTCCAGCCCTGTTTTATATGTAACCCGGCATAGGTGAACGTCTTAGGGGAGTCACCGTCACTCCCCTAAGAACCCGGACTCCCGGCCAAATAAATCGACCGCTGAAGCGGCAAACCTCCGTTTTTCTCCCAGTCCTGGGTCGGCTGAGATGCGTTCCCGACGCTCTCAGCCTCCGGCCGTTTCCGACGGCCGGACCCTGGCCAGTCGGAGAGAAAACGGAGGCGATTTAAGCCGGAACCGTGCCTCGCTTTTAACCTACAGCAACGTTTAAACGTTATATTCGCTTCAGATCTCAAAGCCACGCCCTTGTCCCCGGCTCTCATCGCCCCCGGCTATGACCCAACTCAGGCGGGGTTGAGCTGTCGGGAACAGCGAAAGAGAGCGATCGTCGGGAACGAATCGCGAACGACCCCGAATGTTTGGGTGATAGCCGGTGGGTTTACCGCTTCAGCGGCGATGAGCTCGCCGGGCGCCGGGGGTTGTCAGGGGGCATGGCGTAGTGCCCCCTGACACGTTCACCGTGATCTGAACGTGCAGGGGAAATCGGCCAAGAGGTGAACGGAACCTTAGCCAATCCAACATAGACAGAAGAGTTTTGTCATTAATATCCCCAGAGTTACCCCTCTTTTAAATCACACAAATGATAATAGTTTGCATTTAGTTATAGCAGCAGCTATGTTTTATAGCACTTGCTATAAACGCCGAATCTATAATCACTCGTGAGGGAAGACGATGCCCGGGAAACTGAAGTTAACGCAAAGTATTGTCGCTGCCGCCGCCGCGCTGGCGATGTTGCTGGGTGCCGCTCAGGCGCAGGCAAAATTTAAGGCGATCACCACCTTTACTATCATCGCCGATATGGCGCAGAACGTAGCCGGTGACGCGGCAGACGTGGAGTCTATCACCAAGCCCGGAGCGGAAATTCACGAATACCAGCCTACGCCGGGAGACATTCGCCGGGCGCAGGGCGCGCAGCTGATCCTGACCAACGGGCTGAATCTGGAACTCTGGTTCGCGAAGTTTTATCAACATCTGAAAGGCGTGCCCGAAGTCGTCGTCACCACCGGCATTCAGCCTACGGGCATCACCGAAGGCCCTTATAACGGTAAACCTAACCCTCACGCATGGATGTCCCCGCAAAATGCGCTGATCTATGTCGATAACATCCGGGATGCGTTCGTCAAATACGATCCAGACAACGCGGCGACCTATACCCGCAACGCCGAAGCCTACAAACAGAAAATTCAGCAGACCATCGAGCCGCTGCGCAACGAACTGGCAAAAATTCCGGCGGATAAGCGCTGGCTGGTCACCAGCGAAGGCGCTTTTTCCTACCTCGCCAACGACTTTGGCCTGAAAGAACTCTATCTGTGGCCGATCAATGCCGATCAGCAGGGCACCCCGCAGCAGGTGCGCAAAGTGATCGACAGCATTCGCCAATACCAGATCCCAACGATCTTCAGCGAAAGCACCATCTCCGACAAACCTGCTCGCCAGGCGGCGCGGGAGTCTGGCGCACACTATGGCGGCGTGCTTTATGTCGATTCTTTAAGTGCCGCAGACGGCCCGGTACCCACCTATCTTGATCTGCTGCGCGTCACCACCAGCACCATCGTGAACGGCATCAATGCAGGGCTGAAAAAATGAGTCGTCGTCCCGGCATAGTCGTTCAGGACGCCAGCGTCACCTATCGCAATGGCCACACCGCGCTGCGGGCTGCCAGCTTTGAAATCCCGACCGGCACCATTGCGGCGCTGGTCGGCGTCAACGGTTCCGGGAAATCCACGCTGTTTAAAGCGATCATGGGCTTTGTGCGCCTGGCCAGCGGTAGCATCTCGATTCTGGATATGCCCACGAAAAAAGCACTGCGCCACAACCTGGTGGCCTATGTGCCGCAGTCCGAGGACGTGGACTGGACGTTCCCGGTGCTGGTGGAAGACGTAGTGATGATGGGCCGATTTGGCCACATGGGAATGCTGCGCATTCCCGGCAAGGCCGACAAACAGGCGGTAGACAACGCCCTCGCCCGCGTCGGCATGAGTGAGTTCCGCAAGCGACAAATTGGCGAACTGTCCGGCGGCCAGAAAAAGCGCGTGTTCCTCGCCCGGGCAATTGCCCAGGACGGCCAGGTGATTCTGCTGGACGAACCGTTCACCGGCGTGGACGTGAAAACGGAAGAGCAGATCATCGCCCTGCTGCGCGAGCTGCGGCACGAAGGCCGCACGATGCTGGTTTCAACCCACAACCTTGGCGCCGTGACCGACTATTGCGACTACACCGTGCTGGTGAAAGGCACCGTGCTGGCCTGCGGCCCGACCAATGTCACTTTTACGCAAGAAAACCTGGAACTGGCGTTCAGCGGCGTACTGCGCCACGTCACCTTAACCGGGAAAGAAACCAGCGTCCTCACCGACGACGAGAGGCCGTTTATCCACGGCGCGCCGTTAAAAGGGGAGCCGTAATGTCCGTCCTGCTTGAACCGTTTAGCTATGGCTACATGTTTAACGCCATCTGGGTATCAGCGCTGGTCGGCGGCGTGTGCGCCTTTCTTTCCTGCTACCTGATGCTGAAAGGCTGGTCGCTGATCGGCGACGCCCTTTCCCACTCCATCGTGCCTGGCGTAGCCGGAGCCTATATGCTCGGCCTGCCGTTTTCCATCGGCGCGTTTTTCTCCGGTGGCCTCGCCGCAGGCACCATGCTGTTTTTAAACCAGCGCACACGCCTGCGCGAAGACACCATTATTGGCCTTATTTTTTCGTCATTCTTTGGCCTCGGGCTGTTTATGGTGTCGCTCAATCCGACGTCGGTAAACATCCAGACCATCGTGCTCGGCAATATTCTCGCCATCGCCCCGTCGGATATCGTGCAGTTGGCGATCATCGGCTTTGTCTCACTGGCGATTCTGCTGCTGAAGTGGAAAGACCTGATGGTGACCTTCTTCGACGAAAACCACGCGCGGTCCATTGGCCTTAACCCTTTGTGGCTAAAAGGATTATTCTTCACCCTGTTGTCGGCCACCACCGTGGCGGCGCTGCAAACCGTTGGCGCGTTTCTGGTGATTTGCATGGTGGTCACGCCGGGCGCAACGGCTTATCTATTGACCGACCGTTTCCCGAAACTGCTGATCATTTCCGTCACGTTAGGCACCTTTACCAGCGCCTTCGGCACCTGGATAAGCTACTTCCTCGATGGCGCCACCGGCGGCATTATCGTGGTGCTGCAAACGCTTATTTTCCTGCTGACCTTCGTGTTTGCCCCCAAACACGGCCTGCTGGCTAACCGTCGGCGCGCGCACCTGAGCCTGGAGCAAACGCCATGAGCCTGTTAGACACGCTGCTTTCGCCCTTCCAGTTTGGCTTTATGATCAACGCTCTGACCATGACCACGCTGGTCGCCATTCCGTGTGCGCTGCTCTCCTGCTTCCTGGTGCTAAAAGGCTGGGCGCTGATGGGCGATGCCATGAGCCATGCAGTCTTCCCCGGCGTGGTGATCGCCTGGATGGTCGGCCTGCCGCTGGGCCTCGGCGCGTTCGTGGCCGGGCTGTTTTGCGCCTTCGCCACCGGCTACCTGCAGGACAACAGCCGCATCAAGCGCGACACGGTGATGGGCATCGTCTTCTCCGGCATGTTTGGCGCCGGGCTGGTGCTCTACGTCTACCTGAAGCCAGATATCCATCTAGACCATATTCTGTTCGGCGACATGCTGGGCGTCAGCGGCAGCGATATTCTGCAAACGGGCGCTATCGTGCTGCTAACGGTAATTGTTGTGGGGCTAAAATGGCGGGACTTGCTGCTGCATGCGTTCGACCCGATTCAGGCCCAGGTCTCCGGCCTGAACGTGAAGCTGTTGAACTATGGCCTGCTCTGCCTGGTTTCGCTGACCATCGTCGCGGCGCTGAAGGCGGTGGGGATTATCCTCGCGATTTCCCTGCTTATCGCGCCAGGCGCTATCGCTTCGCTGCTGACCCGTACCTTTAAAGGCATGATGCTGGTCGCGCTTGGGCAGGCTATCGTCACGTCGTTTCTTGGCGTCTACCTTTCCTTCTTTATCGACAGCGCCCCCGCGCCGACCATCGTTGTGCTTTCTGCCTTGGTCTTCATCGCCGCGTTTATTCGGGCCACGATCAAGCAACGACGTATGGAAGCGATTAGTGAGCCATTCTGAATCCGCGTGAAGCGACCCTGGCAACGGTTTTATGGTACAAAGTACCTTCTCTTTTTTGCACAAGTACCAGGGTCGCGCCATGAGCTACACCATCGATATTATCTCCTGCATCACCGACCGTTTCGTTGAGCTGACCGCCACTGAAAAGCGCATTGCGCAGTTTATTCTGGACGACGTGCAAACCGCCGCGGCGCTGCCCATTTCGGAAATGGCGCGCCAGACGCAAACCAGCCAGGCGTCGATAACCCGCTTTGCCCGCGCCATCGGCTGCAAGGACGTGCGCGAACTGAAGGTCAAACTCGCCCAGTCGCTGGCGGTGGGGCAGCGCTTTATTCTCGACGTGCCGGACCTCGAAGGCGTGCAGGGGATCTACGAAACCATCATCAACGTGCTGGATATCAACCGCCGCGCGCTAAACCCGGAGTCACTCAACAAGGCCGTGACCTGGCTGAGCAACGCGCGGCAAATCCTGGCGCTGGGCATGGGCGGCGGATCAACCATTTGCGCGCAGGAGTTACAGTTTCGTCTCTTTCGTCTGGGCCTACCGGTAGTGAGCCAAAGCGATGGCCTGCTGGCGAGAATGATGGCGGCGTCGGTGGCCTCCAACGATGTGGTGGTGGCGCTATCACTGGGAGGCTACACGCCGGAAGTGGTGGAGAGCGCGGCGATTGCCCGCCAGTACGGCGCAAAGATCATCGCCATTACCCCGCAGGGAACACCGCTGGCTGAACAGGCCGATATCGTATTACCGCTGATTATTCGTGAGAACGACTACATTTTTAAGCCGAGCACTTCGCGTTACGCCATGCTGGCGATGATTGATGTGTTGGCCACCGAACTGGCGATGGCCAACAAAAGCCAGGCGAAGGACCGGCTGCGCCGCATCAAGCTGGCGCTGGACAGCCATCGCGGCGGGGCAGACAGGCAGCCGCTAGGCGATTAACCCCGGTCGGCGCGGTAGCAGGTCACATCCACTTCAACTTTACAGTCCACCACCAGGTCCGCCACGCAGCACACGCGGGCCGGCGGGTGGTCACCGAAGAACTCCCGGAACACTTTATTGAAGGACTGGAAGTAGCGGGCGTCAGTCAGGTAGACCTTCACGTGGACCACGTCAGCGAGGGTGTAGCCCGCTTCGGTCATGATATCCACGCAGTTTTGAATCGCCAGCCGCGACTGGTCGACAATCCCGCCTTCAACCACTTCGCCGTCTTTCATCGGCGTCTGGCCGGACACATACAGCCACCCGGCCGCTTCTACGGCTTTGGCAAAAGGTAGCGGCTGCCCGCCGGTGCCGGTACTGCCGCCCACGCCATAACGTTTAATGCTCATCATTGCTCCTTGTTGATCGGTTTACCCTCACCCTAACCCTCTCCCTGGAAGGGAAAGGGGACAAACGTCCAGCTCGGGAACGGCTTCACCTTTCCCCATTGGGCAGAGGGCCAGAGTGAGGAAAAAGAAAAGATCTAATCCCAAATTCACGCTTGTTTTCCCCCTCCCCCCTCTGGGGAGAGGGTCTAAATTCACTTCTGCCGACGCAGAAATCGCCCAGCTCGGCCAGTCACCTTCTGCTCGAACCCATAGCTCATCACGCCGTTCACCATCACCGCTTCAATACCCGCCGCAGGCTGCTTCGGGTTATTGAAGCTCGCGACGTCGCGCACGGTCAGCGGGTCGAACAACACCAGGTCAGCATAATAACCGCGCTTCACCTGGCCCCGTTCGGGCAACTGGAACCGCGCCGCCGACATTCCCGTCATCTTATGCACCGCCTGCGTCAGCGGGAAAAGCTTCTCATCACGGCTGTAGTGCCCCAGCACGCGGGGGAATGCGCCCCACAGGCGGGGATGCGGCATCGGATCGTTCGGCAGCCCGTCTGACCCGACCATTGTCGCCGGGTAGCGCAGCACACGCCGCACGTCCTGCTCGTCCATGTTGTAGTAAATCGCCCCTGCGGGCATAAGTAATTTTCCCGCTTCGTGAAGTGACATCGACCAGTCATCAGCAATTTGCTTCAGCGACCGCCCGGCGACCTCCGGGTGCGGTTCAGACCAGGTAATCACGATCTCGAACTCGTCGGTGATCTGTTTCATGTCCAGCGTTGAAGAGCTGGCGGAATACGGATAGCAGTCGCAAGAGACATCCTGCTGCTCGCGTACTTTGTCGAACAACTTCAGCGTTTCAACCGTGCGGCCCCAGTTTTTCGCCCCGGCGCATTTGTGGTGCGACACCACAACCGGCACTTTCCCGTGGCGGCCAATGCGGAAAGCCTCGTCCAGCGCCTCAAGAATCGGCTCAAACTCGGAGCGCAAATGGGTGGTGTAAATCCCCTTCTCCGCCGCTAATTCCTCCACCAGCGCCATCACCTCTTCGGTGGTGGACTGGAACGCGCTGGCATAGGCCAGGCCGGTGCTCAGCCCAAGCGCCCCCTGCTGCAGCGCCTGTTTTAGCTGGCCGCGCATGGCGAGAATCTCCGCTTCCGTCGCCGGGCGGAACAAATCATCCATCTGATTGTTACGCAGCGCGGTATGGCCTATCAGCGTACCCACGTTAATCGCCGGGCGAGCCTGCTCCACGGCATGGGCGTACGCTTCGACGGTGGGATAAACAAACTGGTGCGCCTCACCCAGCAAATTCATCGGGTCGGGCACCAGCGCATTGATGGTCGCCCCTGCCGCACTGATGCCGCAGTTACCGACGATCACCGTAGTAATGCCCTGGCTAATTTTCGGCAGATACTCAGGAAAACGGATCACGTTAATGTCGTCATGGGTGTGAACATCAATAAACCCCGGCGCTAATACCCGCCCGCTGCCGTCGATCTCATGCACGGCCTCGCCGGAAATCCCCGGCGCAATATCGGCTATTCGGTCACCCCGCACCGCCACATCGGCCAGGTATTCCGCACCGCCGGAGCCGTCAATCACGGTGACATTCCTGAAGAGATAATCGAACTTCATCTGCGCCTCACGCCAGTCATAATCTGCGTGCAAGTTAACCATTTACAAGCCATAAAAACAGTGAAAAACTAAACAAAATCCTTGCAAATCAATGATACTTTTATTCATGAAATTCAAGATTATTTGATAATTAATATAAATAACATCAAGTTAAAATTGATACTTAATCTGAAATAAAGAATAACCCCGGAGGAAATACGTTATGAAATACCAGGAAATTAACCTCGTACCCCATAAGTCCGCCCTCATGCATTCCCCTGCCAATGTCCTCAACGAAGACGTCTGTTTGCCCGCCGCGCTGATCAAAAAATCTGCTTTGAAGAACAACATCCGGTGGATGCAGGCCTACGCCGAGGCGCGCGGCGTTTCGCTGGCGCCACACGGGAAAACCACCATGACGCCGTGGATCTTCCAGCAGCAGCAAAAAGCGGGCGCGTGGGCCATCGGCGTAGGCAGCGCATGGCAGGCGAGCATCGCGATGTCCGCGGGCATCGAGCGAGTGCTGATGGTTAACCAACTGGTGGGCAAAGCGAACATCACGCTGGTGTCGCAGCTAAAGCATAAACATACCGCCGTCGACTACATTTGCTGCGTGGACAGCGAAGCAAACGCCCGTACCCTGTCAGACTTTTTTAGCCAACAGGGGCAAACCCTCGACGTGTTGATTGAGCTTGGTGTGCCGGGTGGACGCTGCGGCTGTCGTAGCCCGGAACAAGCGCTGGCGCTGACAAAGCGGGTAGCAGAATTACCCGGCCTGAATTTACGCGGCCTGGAGCTGTACGAAGGCGTGCTGCACGGCGACAATCCGCAGCCAAAAATAGAAGCGCTGCTGCAAGAGGCGGCCGCGTTAGCCTGCCAGATGGAACGCTATGTTGACGGCGAGTTCCTGCTCACCGGCGCGGGTTCAGTCTGGTACGACGTAGTGTGCAATATCTGGCTCGCCGCAGCAAAACCGGCCAACTGCCGCATTGCGATCCGCCCGGGCTGTTACATTACCCACGATGGCGGAATTTATCAGGAAGCCCAGGATCAGCTGATGGCGAGAGATCGGATCGCCTGCGATCTCGGTGGCGATCTGGTTTCCGCGCTGGAGCTGGTGGCAATGGTGCAGTCGGTCCCGGAAAGCGATCGGGCGATTGTGAATTTTGGCAAGCGCGACAGCGCGTTTGATGCCGGCCTGCCGCAGCCGATAGCCCACTATCGCCAGGGCAAGGCGCTGGCTTCGCCGTCGGAAACCATCGAAACCACCGGGATTATGGATCAGCATGCCATGTTAAAACTCAAGCCGGGTGCGGACGTGCAGGTTGGGGATATTCTGGTGTTCAGCACTTCTCACCCGTGCCTGACGTTTGATAAGTGGAAGGCACTGCTGCTGGTGGATGACGAATATAACGTGCTGGATGAGTTAGAGACGGCGTTCTAGATCTTACCCTCAACCTAACCCTCTCCCTGGAAGGGAGAGGGGATAAAAACCTCTCACTCACCTAAATTCCCCCTCTCCCCTATGAGGAGAGAGCCGGGGTGAGGGGCTGAAGGGCCACAGAAAATTTACTTAGCCTCGGCCAGCGCCTTAGCCCTCTCCTCTTCTTCCTTCTGCTGAAGCTCGGTTTCCAGCATCTTCTTCTCATACACCTTAAAGAACGGGTAATAGATCGCGAGCGAAATAAAGAAGCAGATAAACACCAGCCCACAGGCAATCAGGTTCCAGTTGGTGGTGATCAGCGCCCCTAGCGGCGCCGGGACGGTAAACGGTGGCTTCACCATCATCCGTGGGATCAGCCCGCTAATGGTGAACAGATACACCACTACGGTATTCACCATTGGCGCCAGAATAAACGGGATCGCGAGGATCGGATTCATTACGATCGGCGCGCCGAAAACCATCGGCTCATTGATGTTAAACAGCCCCGGGATAAACGACAGCTTGCCCAGTTGCTTCAGGTAGATAACCCGCGAGCGAATAAACAGCACCACCAGCGCAAGCGTTGAACCGGTGCCACCCATCTGTGCATACCACTGGAAGAACTGCTCGGTGAAAATGTTCGGTAGCTCATAGGCGCTCACGCCGGACTGGAACAGCTCCATATTCTGCACAATCGCCTGATCCCACAGCGGGCGGATCAGCGGCCCCATCACCGCATGGCCGTGGATCCCCAGCACCCAGAACACGTCGATAAAGAACTGGGTCACAATCCCGCCAAACAGGTTGGTGCCGGTCATAAAGCCCTTCAGCGGCATAACGATGTAGCTGATGATGGCGTTGATATCGATGTTCAGAAAATGACGAGGGATCCAGAACACCAGCACCACGGCAAGCGTCGGGAACAGCGCCGAAAACGAGCTGGCGACCACCGGCGGCACGCCCGCGGGCATTTTAATTTCAATATTGCGAACTTTGATAAAGCGGTAAATCTCAATGGCAATCAGCGAAGAGATAATCGCGCCAAACAGCCCCTGAGAACTCAGCGAAGTGATGGGGATGTAGCGCCCCGCCACCGCCTCGCCCGCCACGGTTACGCCCTGCTTAATGTTCACCGGCACAATCATCAGCAGCGTCGCCAGCATCGCCAGCAGGCCGCTGGTAATGTCATTCAGCTTGTAGCTTTTGCCAAGGAACGAACCGATGGTAAACGCGGCATACAGCGACATCAGCCCGACGGTAAAGCGGAACGGCACATCCAGCATATCGCGCCACGGCGCAATAAAATCCATGTAGCCCTTAATCGGGATGTTCAGCAAAATCACGAAGAAAGATCCGACGATGGTCAACGGCAGAATCGAAATAAGCCCGTTGCGAATCGCCTGCATATGCCGCTGGTTGCCAATAGCGTTCGCCACCGGCATCAGCTTTTCAGCTAACTTATCGAAGCCCGACATGATCTGCCCCCTCAAACCCGTTGTGCTCAATCACGGCCCGGAACCAGCGCCCGGACTTTTTCAGCGAACGCTGTTGGGTGGCTAAATCCAGCCGGTAGAAGCCGTAGCGGTTTTTATAGGCGTTCTGCCACGACCAGCAATCGATGAAGGTCCACATCTGGTAGCCCAGGCACTGGCTGCCCTCCGCCATCGCTTTGTGCAGCCACGTCAAATGTTCCTGAAGAAACTCAATGCGGTAATCGTCCTGCACTTCGCCGTCCACCATGAACTGTTCTTCGTCCATGATGCCGATGCCGTTCTCGGAGACAAACCACGGCAGGTTGCCGTAACGCTCTTTCACCAGCATAGCGATGTCGTACAGCGCAGGCGGGTAAATCTCGATCCCGCGCGAGGTATTCATCCGCCGCCCCGGCATCACGTACTCTTCAAAAAAGCGCTCCGGCACAAAACCGTGGGGTTCTTCAAGCAGCGTCTCACGCGCTTTAACCCGGCGCGGGCGATAATAGTTGATGCCCAGCAAATCGATGCGGGTCGCGGCAATCAGCTCGCAATCCCCTGGCGCCGTCTTCGGCAGCACATCGTATTCTTTCAGCAACGCCACCAGCTCAGCAGGGTAGCGCCCAAGCAGCATCGGCTCGTTAATGCTGCGCGTATAGAACAGGTCAGCCATCTCCGCCGCCCGCAGATCTTCCGGGCTGTCGCTGCGTGGGTACACGGGAATGACATCCATGATGATGCCAATCTGCCCTTCAAGATCCAGCTCGCGCCAGGCGGCGACCGCTTTGCAGTGGGCGATAACAATGTGGTGCAGCACCTGAGCCGCACGGCGGAAATCCGTCACGTAAGGATAATGGCGAGGATGCAGATAGCCCGCTTCGGCGGGAATAAGCGGCTCGTTGAAGGTAAACCAGTAGCGCACCCGGTCTCCGAACAGGCGGTAGCAAATCCCCGCGTAGCGAGCGAAAGCGTCCACCACTTCCCGGTTCTCAAACCCGCCCTTGGCCTGCAGCGCCAGCGGCATATCAAAATGGTAGAGATTGATAAAAGGCTCAATGCCCTGGCGAATCAGCTCATCAATCACATCGTTGTAAAACTGCACGGCAAAAGGATTAACTTCCCCGTCGCCGTCGGGGATCAGGCGAGACCAGGAAATCGACGTACGGAAAGCATTCAGGCCAATGTTTTTCGCCAGCTGAATATCTTCCCGCCAGCGCTGATAAAACGTGGAAGTCTCGTCGGAGGTGACGCCGTCATAAAAACGGGCGTTAAACTCATGCGAGGCGAAATCCCAGATATTATCCCCCTTACCATCGCCCTCGACTCGCCCCTCTGACTGCGTGGCGCTGGTCGCCGTACCCCACCAAAATTTTTCAGGAAAGCGGTATTTCATACGGCCCCCTAGTCAGCAGTTTTCAGCAGCGACAGTGCGTGATCCAGCACCTTGTCACCCTGCATCGAGCCGTAATGCATCATGTCGATGGCCGCTACCGGAACGCCGTGGGGCGCCGCCGCCGCGCTCAGGTTTTGCAGTTGGAATTTCACCTGCGGCCCGAGGAGGATGACATCAGCCTCCTCGATAATTTGGTCAAAATCGGACACCGGCACGGCGGTGATTTCCACCGCCACATCACGGCTTTGCGCGGACTGCTTCATTCTTTCCACTAACATGCTGGTGGACATCCCCGCAGCACAGCATAAGAAGATTTTTTTCATCACTTTTCCCTCAGAGAATCAATGCAGTGTCCGCGGTATGCGGCCAAATATATTCTGGGTAGCGGTGAAAAAAGCCACAAGTGAGGGTGGGCACAGATTTGCTTTTAGCGGCTGGTACTTTTGGCGAATGAACGCCAGAACTTACATTAAAAGTAATAATAAACAGACGGATAAGAATGTTACTTTTCTGGTGGCGTTCGTCTTTTAGCGCGGTTTTATTCACGAGAATGGTGGGGCGGTCACAGGCAGACGTTCATCTTAGTATTGCACCATGCCCTCACCCCGGCCCTCTCCCAGAGGGAGAGGGGGAAAACAAGTGCCAGATAACAAGGTATATTCCCTCACTCCATCATCAAATGGGAACAGCAGCTTCGGCCTGTTTTATTTATACCCTCTCCCTTCCAGGGAGAGGGTAAAGAGCTACAAACTCCCCACGCCACCGTCGACCAACAGATCGGTGCCGACCACGAAGGCTGATTCGTCAGACGCCAGGAACACAGCGGCTTTTGCCAGCTCCAGCGCGGTGCCGAGACGCCCAATCGGCACAAGATCGCGGATAGCTTCCCGCAGCGTGTCGGCGGCTACGCCATTGCCCAGTTTGCCCAGCGCCGGGGTTTCCGTCGGGCCAGGGCTCAGGCCGTTCACCCGAATGCCACGCGGATGCAGCTCACCGGAAAGCGTACGAGCCAGAGAAAGGATCCCTGCTTTGCTCGCCGCATAGGCGTTAGTCTGCGGCAGGCCGATACGAGCGCTGACCGAACCGCACAGAATCACCGAAGACGGGTTAGCCAGCAGCGGCAACAGCGCCTGGATCAGGAAGAACGGGCCTTTGAGATTGATGTTCATCAGTCGGTCATACGCCTGTTCGTCCCAGTCTTCCAGCGAATGGTGCGTCACATCCCCCGCATTAATGTAGAGCACATCCAGCCGCGGCCAGAGCTGCTTCAACTCTGCCGCCACCGTAGGCTGCCCGGCGATATCGCCCGCATCGCTTTTCATCAGGTGCACATTGCCCAAAACCTCTTTGGCTGCCTGTAGCCCCTCTTCGCTCCGCCCGGTGATCGCCACCGTTGCGCCCTCGGCAATAAACTGCCGCGCCGTTTCAAGTCCAATTCCGCTGGTACCGCCGGTAATTAAGGCGTATTTGCCATTAAGTCTGCCCATCGTCGTGTCCTTATAAAGGGTTGGTGAGGGCATTATTTCCGCTATAGTATCCTTTAGATAGTAGGCACCAAATGGATACTAAGGAACCACAAGGGGCGCATTAGCGTGTGCCGGGAGCCAGCATGACAAAAAATTTTTCAGCCCTGCCACCGGCGGGCAGCGACTGCCCGATGGTGAATTTTGTGAACCTCATTTCAGGTAAATGGGCCATTCCGATTCTGTACCGCCTGATCCTGCTCAACGATCCGGTGCGGTTTAGCGACCTGCAGCGGGCGGTCAGCCCCATTACGCAGAAAGAGCTCACCCGCCAGCTTCGTCAATTTGAAGCTCGCGGCCTGGTGGTGAGGCAAGTTTTTGCGGAAGTCCCGCCGCGAGTGGAATATCAGATCACCGCGCTCGGTAAATCTCTGCGCCCAACGCTGGATTCACTCGCCGAATGGATGAGGGAGAATGCCGGTGAGATGGAACTGTCTCTTCCCTGAGAACGCTAAATCAGTTAGCCAAAAACTTCATCGACCAGCGCGCTGCCGAGGCGCATGGCCGAACAAATACGCGGCATCCCCAGCGCCACGCCCTGCCAGCTCTGGGTCACCGAGTAACAGATCGGCTGGCGTTCAATGTCGCAGCCAGCGCCGAGCCAGGTTAAAGCATCTTTATGCTCCAGCAACCCCGGAGACGTTGGCGTCGCCAGCCAGTCATGGAAATAGTGGCGGGTGCGGGGGGAAGCGTTCACTTCTTCCGCCAGACGGCTGATGGCGAGGCTGCGCACATGCTCAATCAACGCCTCCGCCTGCTCGGGCGTCCCCAGACGAACAGCATCACCAAAGGTGCCCCAGCGCAGCTCTTCCAGCGCGACGTAGCAGCGCGCCGCCGGAGAAAATGAAAAGTAGTGCCCGCTGCGCCAGCGGGAAAAAATCTGCTCGCTGTGGACCATGCCCTGACGAACAAGATCGCTGTGCTGAAACTCTTCTTCCAGCCGGGTAAGCCGCTGAGAAAAGTGCTCGCGCAGGGCCTGAAGCCGCTCGCGAGCCGCTGCCGAATGGTGTGCCGTGCGGGCGGATACCGGCTCCAGCTGAGCAATTCTCTCGCTTATCTGGCTGTTGGCTAAGTAGCTTTTTGCCAGATCTGCCGACAGCTGGCCAAGGCTTATCAGCGACGCGTCAAGCTCGTCCTGCGGCGGTGTTCCAGCCATCCCGGCCTGTCGCCGGGCCACGACGACGAACAGCGCCAGAAGCTGCTCATAAAACGCCTGGCTTTGTGGGCTGCTCCACGGCTGGCGGGCAACATCAATCCCCATGGCAAAATCGACGACAAATTTTTCGCTAAGACAGCTGAGGGTTCTTATTGGCCCTTCCATTAATACACTGCTCATCATTGCTCCGCTGAGAAAAGCGTCTGGATATCATCGCGCAACAGGCGGGTATCCTCGTGAATGTAACGTGCCGTTCTGACACTCTGTTCCAGCTTGCTCTGGAGAGAAAACAGCACGCTGTCGTTCTGCTGCTTCGCGGAAAGACTCTGGCGTAAATTGCTGTGAATAGCGTCCAGTGCGCCGGCAAAATCGGCGAAAAACGTCGCCATCCCGGCCGTGACGGAAATATCCACCTGCGCGGTAATGGCCTGGTTTATCTGGCCCAGGAAAGTCGACACATGGTCATGCAGCTTTTGCTGTAACTTATCCAGATCAATCACGTAGCGGCTATGGGTGGCTGCGTAATCTTCCCAGCCCCAGTCCACGCCGTTCAGCCAGCGCGCCAGCACGCCCCGCATCCCGTTTTGCGGCTGCATTTCCGACATCGCCACTTCCTGGTTTTCGATAACGTTGGTGAACGCCGAGTGGGTATTAAAATTAAGCTGGCTGGCCTGGAACGCAGGCAGGCTGATTTGGGCGCGGAACCCGGCTACTTTCAGGCCGTCGCTTACCCGCTGTTCAATCGGTTTCAACGCCGACTGCAGCGTATAGCCCAGGCTCGACTCAAGGTTGCTGAGCAGCGCCCCAAGCTCCCCGCTTAGCGTCTGCTGGGCGGCAAATAAAATGCTTTCACTGGACGCGCGAACCTTGTGCAGCAGGGTGCGGGCCGTCGCTTCATCTTCGCCCATCAGCTTGTCGCTGCCCGGCGAAAAATCAACGTTTCGCGTTAAGGTATGCGGGTATAACGGATGCAGCTTCTCAGCGCCCAGCCGCCCTTCCCGGAAATAAGTTTTCAGGTCGCTATGAATCTGCGTTTCAAAGCGCTGCACAAAATCGCCTATGCCGGCGAGGGCATCGCTGACCTGCCGCTGAATCACCGCACTCACCGACTGCTGAGTCTGCAGCAGCAGTTGAATATCCTGCTCCAGTTGCCGAATATTCTCCTGCAGGCTGTCGTTAGCCACCTGCAACCCCTGGCAGCGGAAACTCAGGTAACGTTCAGCGCCCTCGGCATAGTCCAGCAGCTTGTGGCACGCCGCGCGCAGCGTGTAGAGAGAAGCGTTGGCGTGCGCGGTATGCAGGATAGTCCCAATGGGTGACTCAAACATCGAGTCTTCCCACAGCAAGTCCGCCGCATGGCGCAGATGCTCAATATCCGCCAAATCCGCGCTGCGCCAGCGCCGGCCTAATGCCGCTTCCGCAAAGTCCTGCACCCAGCGCTGCTCTTCGGGGTCGGGCAAACGGCCATGCGTGGCCAGCTCATAGCGGGCGCGGTTGGCAAGGTAGCCCCACATGCTCGATACCGGGAACACGTTTTCCGGCGCAATGCTGTCCTTCATCAGCGTCCCGGCGATCATCGCCTTCACCTGAGCGGCATCGTCGCCGTTGCGGTCCTTCTGATCGAACTTGTTCACCAGCGCATACAGCGGCACCGATTTGCTGACGCCGAGCACCGCCTCGCGGACTTCTTCGTCGGAGATGGACTTAAGCTGCGTATAGTCCATCACCGCCAGCACGGCAGAAGCCTGCGCCAGCTGCTCTTTAAGCATTTTTTGCAGGTGCGGCTGCCCCGCTTCGTTCGGCCCAGGCGTGTCCAGCAGCGTCAGCTGGCCGTGGCCGTTTTTGAGGCCGGCCAGATGCACAAACTCCACCTCAATCACCGGCACATGCTCAATAGCGGCGTAGGCTTTGAAGGGGAAAGCCACATCCAGCACCCGGCACAGGCGCACCAGATCGTTCAGGCTCTTCAGGCAATGGAAAATAGGCTGTGCGCCGAGATAATGGCGCTCAAAACCTTTTCCGTTGGCGATCCGGGCGATAAGCGCCTCCATATCCCGGTCCACTTCCAGCTTGCGCGCCAGCGCTTCCCGGCTGGTGATCAGCAGTTTCTCCTGCAACTCCCCCATCAGGTTCTCTATCGGCTGCACATAGGGAAAATGCAGCACCGGCTCGCGCTGACCCGGCGTGTGGCGGATCAGCGTCGGCAGCGCCGTCATGGGCCGGTTGCGGTTAGGCAGAACCTCCGTGCCCACGATGGCATTAATGGTGGTCGACTTCCCCGCCTTCATGGTGCCGACAATCGCCAGAACCATTTCATGTTGGGTTATTTTACGCCTTTCGTTTTGCAGCATATCTTTCTGCAGTTCGATTCCGCGTGGGCTAAATTTCAATGGATGTACCGTCGCCACAGGGTTCGTTAAAGCGCTATTTTGTTCATTTTGCAAAGCCAGCGGAGCGACTTTTAAAGCGCTAAGGTTTTGCAACGCTAATTGCAAAAGCCGCTCGGCTTCCTGACTCAATTCAAAAATAGTTTGTGTGTGCATAAAAAATCTTTCCTTAACTCAAATTACCCGGCTTTATCACCGCCATCGTTTAGTTGTAATCATGGCAATACCGGTTTTTATAATTACGTGAGGGAAATAATTTATTAATTAACATTACACCATGCCGCGATCCTGGCTTTTAAGTCGCTCTGCCAGACCTGCGGAGAAATAATGGTGAGATGCGGTATCCAATACTGCACCAGCGGAAACAATTGTTCTGGCGAAGCAATATGACTCGCCAGAAGTAACTCTCCGTTATCAAGCTCTCTGACGGTTTTTTGAAAAGGTAATAGCTTGCGCTGTTTAAAATGTTCAGCCGCCTGCGCCGAAACCTGTAACAGCACTTCCGTTTTTACCCTTTCCCCACCAGGATCATCCCGATCGTCAAATAATGGATAAAAAATAGCTTTACGCTGTGGGCTATTTTCATATTCATACCCTACAACCAATAAATCTGGAATAGCGCGCAGCGTAATATATTGATTATGGCTCTTTATGTCGTACCACGGATAAAACGCAGCAAGCCCTACGCGTTTAGTAATGCGTAACAGGTCGTTTACGTTAAACTGTCCTTTTAAATGCGAAGAGAGACGCTTTTTCCCCTCGCCGACGTCCTCCAGAATAGCACCAAGCCGGTTCAAATCACGATACGCAGTTCGCATATCTACATCAAAACGCTGGCGGATAATATCAGCGGAAAGGGTTTCCCCCTGATAAAGACTTAAGACGATTTCGGCCAGTCGATCTGCAACTTTTACTTTCGCGCCTTTCATTCTCATCGGTTCCTGCCTCTGTATCGGTACATCCATAGGCCCAACCATACCCCTGTCAAGTGACAGGAGGTGTCAGCGCAATACGCTTTTTTTTATTTTTTCAAACAGGTATAGCGCAGCAGCCCCTGCTGGCAGACTTGCTCGAAGCAAAGTGAAACTAAGTTAAATTAGCCTTATTTAACGGCAATTAAAGCCTGAACTTTAAGTTAAATTTGGTGCTTATTTCTTTGAATGAAAGGTTTTTTGCACTTTATGGCGGCCAGAAAGCCCGCCGGGCATAGGTTTACGGCAATAATCCCTGCAAATGTAGGGATTTGATGTATAATCTCAGCACTTTTTCGCGATTCAGCATATTTTTACGGCCAAATCGCTATTTTTCATTACTTTATCTCACCTTGAGGATCAGATAATGCAACTCCCTCATTGCCCGAAGTGCAATTCCGAATACACCTACGAAGACAACGGCATGCTGATTTGCCCGGAGTGCGCTCATGAATGGAACCCGGCCGCGGCGAGCGAAGAAGACGCCGCGCTGGTTGTAAAAGATGCCAACGGCAACCTGCTGGCCGACGGCGACAGCGTTACCGTCGTGAAAGATCTGAAGGTCAAAGGCAGCTCTTCGATGTTAAAGATCGGCACCAAAGTGAAGAATATTCGCCTGGTAGAGGGCGACCACAATATCGACTGTAAAATCGACGGTTTTGGCCCGATGAAGCTGAAGTCCGAGTTTGTGAAAAAGAACTAATCTCCCCCGGCAGGTGGTCTTGCCGCCTGCCCCGCCTGGCTTACCTGCCCCGCACAACCTACACTTCTTCTGCACTCTCCTTACAGAGGATTCGGTTATGCCTTTAGGACCCTACATCTCATTAAACGGTCGCTGCGCGGAGGCCATCGCCTTTTACCAACAGGCTTTGGGCGCCGAACTGACGTTCAAAATTACCTTCGGTGAAATGCCCAAAGAAGCAACCAATGCCGAGGGCTGTAGCGGCGCGGGCGTCTATTCTGACGACAGCGTTATGCACGCAAATTTGCGGGTAGCCGGTAACGATTTGATGATGACCGACGCCAGCATGAGCGGGGAAAAACCACAGCACAGCGGCTTTTCACTCTGCCTTGCCAGCCAGGATCCGGCAGAGGGTAAACGCTGGTTTGACGCCCTCTCTGCTGGCGGCACCGTCACCATGCCCTGGAGCGAAACTTTTTGGGCAAAAGGCTATGGCTCACTGACGGATAATTTCGGCATTCCGTGGATGGTCAACGTCGAAAGATAAAGAGGCATATTCTTTTATTCTTTTTGGGTCCGCTAATCCGGGCCCTTTATTTTTACCAATGGTTAAAAATTCAAGAAAATCAAAGCAGCTTATATATTCATTTTTTTGATGCCATTTCATTATTCCTTTTTAAAGAATTTATTCCTGACAAAAAGAGCCAGCATGCCAGCGCGCAATCGGTATAACCGGTAAATTAATCATTCCGAGTCTAAGCATATTATTTCAGGAATAAGACAATATATTTAAAGAGAACCATCACCAGGATATAGAATATATTAGAAGATCAATTGCAAGCGTGCGTAAACATTGTTTGCTGACGATCGCTTTGACTTAACCTTTCCCCGCCATCTACCGGTTTTTTTCGCTTTAACAAGGCAACTCCCTGATTCCACGAAAAACAGGGCTGTCTTCTGGCCGCAAACTTCAACTCTTCATCGTACAGAAACCAATCATTAACAAAACCGTCACTTTCCCCCGGCACCATGAGGCAACTTTTGAAGGAGGCCCGTGATGCAAACGACTCTTCACCTCATCAAGCAAAACCTATGCACAGCCCAGCCGCCGTGCGTGCGCATTCGCTTTATCTGATTTGAGAGGCTTTGACTGCTATGCACTTGTCCAGACATCCGACCAGTTACCCCACGCGCTATCAGGAGATAGCCGCCCGGCTCGAGCAGGAGCTGCGCAACAACTACCGCTGTGGCGACTATCTGCCTGCCGAAACTCAGCTGGCCGCCTACTACGAAGTCAACCGCCACACGCTGCGCCGCGCCATTGACGAGCTGGTTAATAAAGGCTGGGTTCAGCGCCGCCAGGGCGTCGGCGTCCTGGTGCTGATGCGCCCGTTTGACTACCCGCTGAACGCCCAGGCGCGCTTTAGCCAGAACCTGCTGGATCAGGGCAGCCATCCCACCAGCGAACGCCTGCTGGCGGTAATTCGCCCGGCCTCTCAGGACGTGGCGGATGCGCTGGGGCTGGCCGAAGGGGACAACGTTATTCACCTGCGCACCCTGCGCCGGGTGAACGGTATCGCGGTGTGCATCATCGACCACTACTTCGCCGAGCAGGCCTGGTGGCCCGCGCTGCAAACCTTCAGCCACGGATCGCTGCACGATTTCCTTCAGGCCGAGTTAGGTATTGCCCTGACCCGCGCCCAAACCCGCATCAGCGCCCGTCGTTCCCAGGCCAAAGAGAGCCGCCTGCTGGAAATTCCCAACATGGCGCCGCTGCTCTGTGTTCGCACCCTTAACCACCGTGAAGGCGAGGCCAAAGCGACGGAATACTCCGTCAGCCTGACCCGCGCCGACATGATTGAATTCACCATGGAGCACTAAATGGACACCAGCCATTTCAACAATGAACAGCGCCGCGAGTGGATGGCGGTGCTGTCACACAGCCAGCCGCAGGAGCTTCTTGAGCGCTGGCGCAGCCTGAATATTCAGGCGGACTACACGCTTATTCGCGCACCGGAAATCGGCCTGGTTCAGGTGCAGGCACGCATGGGCGGCACCGGCCAACGTTTTTTCACCGGCGACGCCACGCTGACCCGCTCGGTGGTCAAGCTGGCGAGCGGCACCTACGGCTACAGCTACCTGCTTGGCCGCGACAAACAGCACGCCGAATGTTGCGCGGTGATCGACGCCCTGATGCAGGAAGCCACGCATTTTCAAACGCTACAAGAGACCCTAATTGCACCGTTGGCGGCCAACCGTGAACAACGCCTTGCCGCTCGCCGTGCAGAAGTTAACAGCAGCCGCGTGGACTTCTTCACGCTGGTACGCGGAGACAACGCATGACTTTAATGACCGCTTTTACCCTTCCGGTGCAGGATGCCCAGCAGAGTTTTCGTCGCCTGCTCAAAGCGATGAGCGAGCCGGGCGTGATTGTCGCGCTGACTTCGCTGCAGCAGGGCTGGCTGCCGCTGAATGTGGCGACCACCAGCGTGCTGCTGACGCTGGCCGATAACGACACGCCGGTGTGGATCGACGCCACATTGGGCAACGATATTGCCGCGCAGAACATTCGTTTTCATACCAATGCGCCGCTGTGCGAACAGCCTGACCACGCGCAGTTCGCCGTGGCCAGCGACGCTATCTCTTCCGAACAGTTGAACCTGCTGGCTCAGGGCTGCGACATCGCCCCCGATACCAGCGCGACGCTGATTCTACAGGTGTCCAGCCTGAGCGGTGGGCGCATGCTTCGCCTGACCGGCGCGGGCATCAACGAAGAGCGCATGATTGCCCCACAGCTGCCGGAATGCGTTCTGCACGAACTGACCGAACGCCCGCACCCCTTCCCGCTGGGCATTGACCTGATCTTGACCTGTGGCGATCGCCTGCTGGCTATCCCACGGACCACCCACGTGGAGGTGTGCTGATGTACGTTGCCGTCAAAGGGGGCGAGAAGGCAATCTCCGCCGCCCACGCCCTACAGGAGCGCAACCGACGCGGCGATGAAACGCTAAAAGAGCTTAGCGTCGCGCAGATTGAGCAGCAGCTTGGCCTGGCCGTGGACCGCGTGATGACGGAAGGCGGCATCGCCGACCGGGAACTCGCCGCGCTGGCCATCAAGCAAGCCAGCGGCGACATGATCGAGGCGATTTTCCTGCTGCGTGCTTACCGCACCACGCTGCCTCGTCTTGCCGTCAGCGAGCCGCTGAACACCGCCGAAATGCGCCTCGAGCGCCGTATCTCCGCCGTTTATAAAGACGTCCCTGGCGGCCAGCTGCTGGGCCCAACCTACGACTACACGCACCGCCTGCTGGACTTCACGCTGCTGGCTAACGGTGAAGTCCCTGACGCCGGACAGGCCGACGAGCAAAGCGCTCCAGCCCCGCATGTGTTCAGCATGCTGGCGAAACAGGGTCTGGCCAAAGTCGAAGAAGACGATGGCGCACAGCCGGACGACATCACCCGCAACCCGCCGGTCTACCCGTGCTCACGCTCTTCGCGTCTGCAACAACTGGTGCGCGGCGACGAAGGCTACCTGCTGGCGCTCGCCTATTCCACCCAGCGCGGCTACGGGCGCAACCACCCGTTTGCCGCCGAGATCCGCAGCGGCTACGTAGACATCGAAATTGTGCCGGAAGAGCTAGGTTTTGCGGTGAACATCGGCGAACTGCTGATGACCGAATGCGAAATGGTGAACGGCTTTGTTGCCCCGGCAGACGAACCGCCGCACTTCACCCGCGGCTATGGCCTGGCGTTTGGCATGAGCGAGCGCAAAACCATGGCGATGGCGCTGGTTGACCGTGCGCTACAGGCCCCGGACTACGACGAAAACGTCGCCGGCCCCGCGCAGGACGAAGAGTTCGTGTTATCCCACGCGGATAACGTGGAAGCGGCAGGCTTTGTGTCCCACCTCAAACTGCCTCATTACGTGGATTTCCAGGCCGAACTGGAGCTGCTTAACCGCCTGATAAAGGAGCGAGCCAATGGCTAACCTGAGCGGCTATAACTTTGCCTATCTGGACGAACAAACTAAACGCATGATCCGCCGCGCAATGCTAAAAGCGGTGGCGATTCCAGGTTACCAGGTGCCGTTTGGCGGCCGCGAAATGCCAATGCCTTATGGCTGGGGCACCGGCGGCATTCAGTTGACTGCCAGCCTGATTGGCGAGTCTGACGTGCTGAAAGTGATTGACCAGGGCGCGGACGACACCACCAACGCCGTCTCAATCCGCAACTTCTTCAAGCGGGTGACCGGCGTGAACACCACCGAACGCACCGAAGACGCGACGCTGGTGCAGACCCGCCACCGCATCCCGGAAACGCCGCTGGTAGAAGATCAGATCCTGATTTATCAGGTGCCGATCCCTGAACCGCTGCGCTTTATCGAACCACGCGAAACGGAAACCCGCACCATGCACGCATTGGAAGAGTACGGCGTGATGCAGGTGAAACTGTACGAAGATATCGCCCGCTTCGGCCATATCTCTACCACCTACGCCTACCCGGTGAAGGTGAACGATCGCTACGTGATGGACCCGTCGCCGATCCCGAAATTCGATAACCCGAAAATGCACATGTCCCCTGCGCTGCAGCTGTTCGGTGCCGGACGCGAAAAACGCATTTACGCCGTGCCGCCGTTTACCCGCGTAGAGAGCCTCGACTTCGACGACCATCCCTTCCAGGTGCAGGAATGGGAAGAGCCGTGCGCGATTTGTGGGTCACGCCACAGCTACCTTGATGAAGTGGTGCTCGACGACGCGGGCAACCGCATGTTCGTCTGCTCCGATACCGACTACTGCCGCCAGAACAGTGAGGCCTCTCAGTCATGACCAGCCCGTTACTTTCGGTGAATAACCTCACCCACCTCTATGCGCCCGGTAAAGGCTTTATGGACGTGTCGTTTGACCTCTGGCCCGGAGAAGTGCTGGGCATTGTGGGCGAGTCCGGCTCCGGCAAAACGACGCTGCTGAAAGCCATTTCTGCCCGCCTTGCGCCGCAGGAAGGGGAAGTGATTTACCTCGACCGTTCGCTGAATGACATGTCGGAAGGCGAACGCCGCCGCCTGCTGCGCACTGAATGGGGCGTGGTTCACCAGCATCCGATGGACGGCCTGCGCCGCCACGTTTCCGCCGGGGGCAACATCGGCGAACGGCTGATGGCCACCGGGGCGCGCCACTACGGTGACATTCGCGCCACCGCCCAGCGTTGGCTGGAAGAAGTTGAGATTCCGTCGGCCCGTATCGACGACCTGCCGACCACGTTTTCCGGCGGGATGCAGCAGCGCCTGCAGATCGCCCGCAACCTGGTCACCCATCCGAAGCTGGTCTTTATGGATGAACCGACCGGCGGGCTGGATGTGTCCGTGCAGGCGCGCCTGCTCGACCTGCTGCGTGGTTTGGTAGTGGAGCTGAACCTGGCCGTGGTGATAGTCACCCACGATCTGGGCGTGGCTCGCCTGCTGGCCGACCGCCTGCTGGTGATGAAACAGGGCAAAGTGGTGGAAAGTGGGCTGACCGACCGCGTGCTGGACGACCCGCATCACCCGTATACCCAGCTTTTGGTGTCCTCCGTCCTTCAGAATTAGGTACTCGCTATGACCAGAATACGGGTTGAAAACCTGAGCAAAACCTTTGTCCTGCACCATCAGCACGGCATTCGCCTGCCGGTGCTGGCCAACGCCTCGCTGGAAGTCAAAGGCGGTGAATGCGTGGTGCTGCACGGCCACTCTGGCAGCGGGAAATCCACCCTGCTGCGCTCGCTCTACGCCAACTATTTGCCGGATGAAGGACACATCTGGGTTAAGCACAACGACGAATGGATCGACATCGTGCAGGCCCCGGCGCGCGAAGTGCTGGCGGTACGTCGCCAGACCATCGGCTGGGTGAGCCAGTTTCTGCGCGTTATCCCGCGTATTTCGGCGCTCGAAGTCGTCATGCAGCCGCTGCTGGATTTGGGCGTGTCGCGCGAAGAGTGCGAGGGAAAAGCCGCCAGCCTGCTGACCCGGCTCAATGTACCTGAGCGCCTGTGGCACCTTGCCCCGTCGACCTTCTCCGGCGGCGAGCAGCAGCGCGTGAACATCGCCCGCGGCTTTATTGTTGATTACCCCATTTTACTGCTTGATGAGCCTACCGCCTCGCTGGACGCCAAAAACAGCGCCGCCGTGGTGGCTTTGATTCAGGAAGCAAAAGCGCGTGGAGCGGCCATTGTCGGCATCTTCCACGATGAAGCTGTACGTGAACAGGTGGCCGACCGCCTGCATACGATGTCCGCGATGGAGCCCCAACATGATTATCAATAATGTTCGCCTGGTGCTGGAAGAAGAAGTGGTCAGTGGCTCACTGGAAGTGGCCGACGGTGTGATTCGCAACTTTGCCGAGACCCAAAGCCAGCTGCCGGGCGCGCACGACGGCGGCGGCGGCTGGCTGCTGCCGGGGCTGATTGAACTGCACACCGACAACCTGGATAAATTCTTTACCCCACGGCCAAAGGTTGACTGGCCGGCGCACTCCGCCATGAGCAGCCACGACGCGCTGATGGTGGCGAGCGGCATCACCACCGTGCTGGACGCCGTTGCCATCGGCGACGTGCGCGACGGTGGCGACCGCCTGGAAAACCTCGAAAAAATGATCAACGCCGTGGAGGATACGCAAAAGCGCGGCCTCAACCGCGCCGAACATCGCCTGCATCTGCGCTGCGAACTGCCGCACCACACCACGCTGCCGCTGTTCGACAAGCTGGTTGACCGCGAACTGGTTTCCCTCGTTTCGCTGATGGACCACTCGCCGGGCCAGCGCCAGTACGCAGAGCTGTCCAAATACCGCGACTACTATCAGGGCAAATACCATCTCACCAACGAGCAGATGGATCGCTTTGAAGAAGAACAGCTGACGCTGGCGGCCCGCTGGTCGCAGCCAAACCGCCAGGCCATCGCCGCCCGCTGCCGCGACCGCAATATCGCCCTCGCCAGCCATGACGATGCGACGACCGCCCACGTGGTGGAGTCCCACGAAATCGGCAGCGTGATCGCCGAATTCCCGACCACGGAAGAAGCCGCCGAAGCCTCTCGTCGCCACGGCATGAGCGTGCTGATGGGCGCGCCAAACATCGTGCGCGGCGGCTCTCACTCCGGCAACGTGGCGGCCAGCCATCTTGCTCAGGCCGGGCTGCTGGATATCCTTTCCTCGGATTACTACCCCGCAAGCCTGCTGGATGCGGCCTTCCGCGTGGCGCACGACGACAGCAACAGCTTCACGCTGGCGCAGGCGATTCACCTGGTGACTCGCAACCCGGCACGGGCGCTGAACCTGGCCGACCGGGGAACGCTGGCGGAAGGGAAACGAGCGGATCTGGTGCTGGCGCACATGCACGGCGACCATATCCATGTCGATCACGTCTGGCGCCAGGGAATTCGGGTGTTCTGATGAGTAAACTAATCTGGCTGATGGGCCCGTCCGGCTCCGGCAAAGACAGCCTGCTGAGCGCCCTGCGCCAGCAGGAGCACGCCAGGCTGCTGGTGGCGCACCGGTACATTACCCGCGCCGCCGACGCAGGCTGCGAGAACCACATTGCGCTAAGCGCAAACGAGTTTGAGCAGCGCCAGCAGCTGGGGCTGTTTGCTCTGAGCTGGCAGGCGCATGAGCACTCCTACGGGGTCGGCGTGGAAATGGATATATGGCTCGAAGCCGGATTTGACGTGGTGGTGAACGGCTCGCGCCAGCACCTGAAACAGGCGCGGGAACGCTATGGCGATGGGCTGGTGCCCATCTGCCTGCAGGTTTCGTCGGACGTGCTGCGCCAGCGGCTGGAACAGCGCGGGCGGGAAAACGCAGAGCAAATCGAGCAGCGGCTGCAGCGGGCCGCGCTTTATTCGCCAGAGGGAGGCGATTGCCTGATACTCAACAACGACGGGAGTCTGCTACAGTCTGCCGCATTGTTTATGCGACTGTTAGCCCAGCACCGCTCGAACGTTATCCCTCTTCACCGCAAGGAGCCCCGCCATGTCTGATGTTGTTAAATTGAAAGCCGCCGCTATCGAAGACAGCGACACCGTTTACCGCATGATTTGCGAGCTGAAACAGGCTCAGGCCGACCGCCCAGGCTTTAACGCCTGCTTCACGGAGAACCTGCGCGATCCGAATATCTTTTATCAGCTGGCGTGGCTGGGGAATAAAGCCGTGGGGATGATCAGCCTGCACCTGCAATACCATCTGCATCACGCCCGCCGCATCGGCGAGATCCAGGAGCTGGTGGTGCTGGAAGAAGCCCGCGGCCACGGCGTAGGCAAACAGCTGCTTGCCTGGGCAGAAGCAAAAGCACGCAAAGCCGATGCGGAGCTGACGGAACTTTCGACCAGCACCAGCCGCAAAGACGCCCATCGTTTTTACGAGCGTGAAGGCTACCGCGCCACCCATATCCGCTTTACCAAACCGGTGGAGACACCTGATGACGCTGACGCTAACGCTTAGCGGCACCGGCGGGGCGCAGCTTGTCCCGGCCTGGGGCTGCCGCTGCGCCGCCTGTTCACGAGCCAGAGCCAATCCGGCCCACCGCCGCCGCCCGTGCAGCGCGGTACTCAAGTATAACGATGCGATTACGCTGATAGACGCGGGGCTGCCCGACTTGATGGACAGCTGGCAGCCGGGAGATTTTCAGCAGTTTTTGCTCACCCATTACCATATGGATCATGTCCAGGGGCTGTTCCCGTTGCGCTGGGGCGTGGGCGAGAAAATCCCGGTTTACGGCCCGCCGGATGAGCAAGGCTGCGACGATCTGTTCAAGCACCCCGGCCTGCTGGACTTTAGCCATACCGTCGAGCCGTTTGTCGCCTTCACTCTGCAGGCGCTGCGCGTCACTCCGCTGCCGCTGCTGCACTCAAAGCTGACGTTTGGCTATCTGTTTGAAACTGCCTACAGCCGTCTTGCCTGGCTGAGCGATACGGCGGGGCTGCCGGATAAAACCCTGAAGTTTCTGGCCGCCAACCGCCCGGAAGTAGTGGTGATAGATTGCAGCCGCGAACCCCGGCCTGACACGCCGAAAAATCATTGCGACCTAACCACGGTGATCGCCCTGAACGAGCAGATTGGCAGCCCGCGAGTCGTGCTGACCCACATCAGCCACCAGTTTGATGCATGGCTGATGCACAACGTATTGCCTGAAGGGTTTGAAGCCGGTTTTGACGGCATGGAAATCGTGCTGGACTAGCGATCGTCGTCGTCCTGCAGGCGGCCCTCTTCGTCATCCAACTGCTGGCGCTCGCGGTCGAGCTGATTCTGCCGTTCATCAAGGCTGCGGCGTCTGTCCTCCAGCTGGCGATAGCGGGCTTCGTCCTGGCGGCTGAGCCGACGCTGATCTGCCGAATCATCACTGTCATCATGATAAACGCGGTCGCTGCCCGGCTTGTAGGCATCGCTAAACGCCTGCTGGATATTGCCAATCGCGTCATCAATCACGTCGGCCTGCGCGAACGGCGAGGCCAGGTACAGCGTGCCGAGCAGCAGCGCGGCGGCATAAGATTTCATCGGTCAGTCTCCAGGATGGACTGGCCTCAGCGTAATCAGGCGGCCTCATATGCAGTAGCGGAGGAATCTCAAATTCTCGGCGATTCCAGCGCGCCAATGGCCTCGACTCGCGCCTGATGCCGCCCGCCTTCAAACTCCCCGCTTAGCCATGCATCGACGATCATTTTAGCTAAATCCAGCCCCACCACGCGGGAGCCGAAAGCCAGCACGTTGGTATTGTTGTGCTGGCGGGAAAGCAGCGCGGAATAAGGTTCGCTGCAGACCACCGCCCGGATACCGGGAAATTTATTGGCGGTGATCGAGATCCCCACGCCGGTGCCGCAAATTAAAATGCCGCCCTCGACTTCGCCATTCACCACGGCTTCTGCCACCGCGCTGGCGTAGAGCGGGTAATCGGTGCGCTCACCGGACCAGGTCCCCTTATCCAGCACCTCAATACCTTTCTCCTGAAGATGCGCCACAATCTCCGCCTTCAGCAGGAAGCCTACGTGGTCACAGCCAAATGCAATTTTTTTCATTTTATCCTCACCGTTGCCGTTACTTTACGAACCCGACAGCTTTCGTGATTTAAGACCGGCTCACTGCCCAATTAATCGGCAAAACCGCCGGGTTCGTGGCCTTTTCTACACCGATTCTCTTCACAACACAATGCATCAACTTGTCACTCTGGCGTCATAAAACGACTTCCACTAACGAGAAAAATTAAACTAATTCATTATTTTTCATGAAAATAAATAAATTTACGCACTCACCTAACTTCACAAAAAGTAAAACTTTATGAATTAATTATTTTTGTGAAGTATGCAGCATATTTTCTGCACATGCTGTGGTGTTATAGTGGCGTCTTCACTCTACGGACACGAGAGAACAGGATGAGTCAGTCAGATATTGATTCACAGCCGCCGTTCGGCATCGGCCTTGCCCCCTGGCTGCGCATGAAGCAGGAGGGGATGACGGACAACGAAAGCCGCATCGTCGACTGGTTGTTGAAGCCCGGTAATCTGAGCGATGCCCCGGCCATTAAAGACGTTGCCGAAGCCCTTGCGGTGTCGGAAGCGATGATCGTTAAAGTCTCGAAGCTGCTGGGGTTCAGCGGCTTCCGTAACCTGCGCAGCGCGCTGGTCACCTACTTTTCCGAGTCAGAGCAGGTATTGCCGACCGAACTTGCCTTCGACGAAGCGCCGCAGGATGTGGTCAACAAGGTGTTTAACATCACCCTGCGCACCATTATGGAAGGGCAGTCGATCGTCAACGTGGACGAAATCCACCGCGCGGCGCGCTACTTCGCGAAGGCAAAACAGCGGGATTTGTACGGCGTGGGGGGCTCAAACGCCATTTGTAACGACATTCAGCATAAGTTTTTGCGCATTGGCGTGCGCTGCCAGGCTTACCAGGATGCCCACATCATGATGATGTCGGCCTCGCTGCTAAAAGAAGGTGATGTGGTGCTGGTGGTATCCCATTCGGGGCGAACCGGTGATTTAAAAGCGGCGGTGGAGCTGGCGAAAAAGAACGGCGCAAAAATAATTTGTATTACTCATAGCTATCATTCGCCGATTGCCCGACTGGCTGACTTTATTATTTGTTCGCCCGCACCGGAGACACCTTTATTGGGCCGTAACGCCTCGGCGCGTATATTACAATTAACGTTACTCGATGCATTTTTTGTTTCAGTCGCACAGCAAAATATTGAACAGGCAACATTAAATATGCAAAAAACTGGCGCAATTGTGGATTTCTTTTCCCCAGGGGCGCTGAAGTAAAAAAGAGATCCCGCCTCAGCGGGATCTGACTGTACCCTACACTGAGAATATTATTATGAATAAATATCTGAAAATATTCAGCGGCGCTGCTATGGGCCTGATGTTATCCACCAGCGCTTTTGCGGCTGCCGATTATGCGGTGGTATTAAAAACATTATCCAACCCTTATTGGGTGGATATGAAAAAAGGTATTGAAGATGAAGCCAAAACGCTGGGCGTTAGCGTAGATATTTTTGCTTCACCTTCGGAGGGGGATTTCCAGTCGCAATTACAGCTTTTTGAAGATTTAACCAATAAGAAATACAAAGGCATCGCTTTTGCGCCGCTCTCCTCGGTCAACCTCGTGGTGCCGGTCGCGAATGCCTGGAAAAAAGGCATTTACCTGGTCAACCTCGATGAAAAAATCGATATGGATAACCTGAAAAAAGCCGGCGGCAACGTCGAAGCCTTTGTCACCACCGATAACGTGGCGGTCGGCGCGAAGGGCGCAGGCTTCATCATCGATAAGCTCGGTGCCGCAGGCGGCGACGTCGCCATCATCGAGGGCAAAGCAGGTAACGCCTCCGGCGAAGCCCGCCGCGTAGGCGCCAGCGATGCCTTTAAGAAAGCCAGCCAGATCAAACTGGTTGCCAGCCAGCCCGCCGACTGGGACCGCATCAAGGCGCTCGATGTAGCCACCAACGTGCTGCAGCGTAACCCGAACCTGAAAGCCTTCTACTGCGCGAACGACACCATGGCGATGGGTGCCGCTCAGGCGGTGGCTAACGCCGGGAAGACCGGGAAAATTCTGGTGGTCGGCACCGACGGTATCCCGGAAGCCCGCAAGATGGTGGCTGACGGGCAGATGACCGCCACCGTGGCGCAGAACCCGGCGGATATCGGCGCGACAGGCCTGAAGCTACTGGTAGATGCGGCGAAAACGGGCAAGGTGATTGCGCTGGATAAGGCCCCGCAGTTTAGCCTGGTGGATTCGGTGCTGGTGACGAAATAGTTAAGGTTTGAGTGGCTTTATCCCCTCACCCCAGCCCTCTCCCCAAAGGGGAGAGGGAGAAAGACTGAGTGGCCCTCTCCCATAGGGAGAAAGTGAAAAAAGGGGTAGCTCTCCCCCGCGGGCAAAGGGGCGAAAAGAGTACTAAAAGAAAAGCAGTGGCAGCAGTTATTCACTCTCCCTTTCGGGATGAGAGAGAAAACCAACATCAGCTCGGTACCGTCCCCTCTCCCCTGTGGGGAGAGGGTTAGGGTGAGGGGAAACCTTCGCTAAAAATGATTGAGGCTCGTCATGGTCACGCCATACATTGCAATGGCGGGGATCGGCAAATCCTTTGGTCCGGTTCACGCATTAAAATCGGTTGATTTAACAATATTTCCCGGCGAAATTCACGCGCTGCTCGGGGAAAACGGTGCAGGTAAATCAACCCTGATGAAAGTCCTGTCGGGTATTCACGAACCGACCAAAGGCACCATTACGATTAATGACGTTAATTATGAAAAACTTGATCATAAATTAGCGGCACAGCTCGGCATTGGGATTATTTATCAAGAACTCAGCGTCATTGATGAATTAACAGTTTTAGAAAATCTTTATATTGGCCGTCATACCACCAAAAAAATCTTCGGGATTAATATTGTTGACTGGAAAGAGATGCGCATTCGCGCCGCGATGATGCTTTTACGTGTCGGCTTAAAAGTGGATCTCGATGAAAAGGTGGGTAATTTATCCATCAGTCACAAGCAAATGTTAGAAATTGCCAAAACATTAATGCTGGACGCCAAAGTCATTATTATGGATGAGCCGACCTCTTCTTTAACCAATAAAGAAGTCGATTATCTTTTTCTCATCATGAACCAGCTGCGGAAAGAAGGCACGGCGATGGTGTACATCTCCCATAAACTCGCCGAAATCCGCCGCATCTGCGACCGCTACACGGTAATGAAAGACGGCAGCAGCGTCTGCAGCGGCCTGGTCAGCGACGTCTCCAACGATGACATTGTGCGCCTGATGGTTGGCCGCGAGCTGCAAAACCGCTTTAGCGCGATGAAAGAGAGCGCCGGGAACGTGGAGCCTGACGTGGTGTTTGAAGTGAAGAACGTCAGCAGCCGCGACCGCAAAAAAGTGAAAGATATTTCGTTCAGCGTGAATCGGGGCGAGATCCTGGGCTTCTCCGGCCTCGTCGGCTCCGGGCGTACCGAGCTGATGGACTGTCTGTTTGGCGTGGACAAACGTTCGTCCGGGGAAATTCTGCTTAACGGCAAAAATATCTCGCCGAGCTCACCGATGGACGCGCTGAAAAAAGGCATGGGCTACATCACCGAAAGCCGCCGCGATAACGGCTTTTTCGCCAACTTCTCCATCGCGCAGAACATGGCCGTCAGCCAGAGCCTCAAGCGCGGCGGTTACAAAGGCGCGATGGGCCTGTTTAACGAAGCCGAGGAGCGCCAGACCGCCGAAGCCCAGCGCCAGCTGCTGGCGCTGAAGTGCCACAGCGTCGACCAGAACATTACCGAGCTTTCCGGCGGCAACCAGCAGAAGGTGCTGATTTCTAAGTGGCTGTGCTGTAAACCGGAAGTGATCATTTTCGATGAGCCTACGCGCGGCATCGACGTCGGCGCGAAGGCCGAAATCTACAAAGTGATGCGCCAGCTGGCGGATGACGGAAAAGTCATCCTGATGGTGTCGTCTGAGCTTCCCGAAATTATCGCCGTCTGCGACCGCATTGCCGTGTTCTGCGAAGGGCGACTGACGCAAATCCTGAACAATCGCGACGATATCAGCGAAGAGGAGATTATGGCATGGGCATTACCACAAGAATGAAACGCGAAGAAAGCGAGAAAAAACCGTTCAATTTCGCCCAGTTTTGGGACAAATACGGCACCTTCTTCATCCTCGCGATTATCGTCGCCATCTTCGGCACGCTCTCCGCTGAGTACTTCCTGACGGCCAGCAACATCAGCGCCATCTTTGTGCAAAGCTCGGTGACGGTGCTTATCGGGATGGGGGAGTTCTTCGCCATTCTGGTGGCGGGGATCGATCTGTCGGTGGGCGCGATTCTGGCACTTTCCGGCATGGTCACTGCCAAACTGATGCTGGCGGGCGTCGATCCGTTCCTTGCGGCACTGATTGGCGGCGTGATTGTCGGCGGGCTGCTGGGGGCGATTAACGGTTGCCTGGTGAACTGGACGGGGCTGCATCCGTTCATCATCACCCTCGGCACCAACGCCATTTTCCGCGGCATCACGCTGGTTATCTCTGATGCCAACTCGGTGTACGGCTTCTCGTTCGATTTCGTGAATTTCTTCGCCGCCACGCCGCTCGGCATTCCGGTGCCGGTGATCTTCTCGCTGATTGTCGCCGGGATACTGTGGTTCCTGACCACCCGCACGCGCCTGGGCCGCAATATTTACGCCCTCGGCGGCAATAAGAACTCGGCGTTCTACTCCGGCATCGACGTGAAGTTCCACATGCTGGTGGTGTTCATCATCTCCGGCATCTGCGCCGGGCTGGCGGGCGTGGTCTCAACCGCGCGTCTTGGTGCGGCAGAGCCGCTGGCAGGCATGGGGTTTGAAACCTACGCCATCGCCAGCGCCATCATCGGCGGCACCAGCTTCTTCGGCGGCAAGGGCCGGATTTTCTCGGTGGTGATTGGCGGCCTGATCATCGGCACCATCAACAACGGGCTCAATATTCTCCAGGTACAAACCTATTACCAACTGGTGGTGATGGGCGGGCTTATCATCGCTGCGGTGGCCCTGGATCGGTTAATCAGTAAATAAGAACGGCAGATGCGTTGGCCGCACCCGCTGTCAGAAATCCATAGATTTACAGGAGCTTGTAATGAAAATTTCCCCCTCGTTGATGTGCATGGATCTGGCAAAATTCCAGGAACAGATTGCGTTTATCGACCTGCACGCGGACTACTTCCATATCGACATTATGGACGGTCACTTTGTGCCGAACCTGACGCTGTCCCCGTTCTTCGTCGGCCAGGTCAGGAAGCTTGCCAGTAAGCCGCTGGACTGCCACTTAATGGTCACCCGTCCGCAGGATTACATCGTCCCACTGGCGGAGGCCGGAGCGGACATTATCACCCTGCACCCGGAAACCATTAACGGCCAGGCCTTCCGCCTCATCGAAGAGATTCGCCGCCACGGCATGAAAGTTGGCCTGATTTTGAACCCGGAAACGCCGGTTGAGGCGATGAAGTACTACATTCATAAGGCAGACAAGGTGACGGTGATGACCGTTGACCCAGGGTTTGCCGGCCAGCCGTTTATCCCGGAAATGCTGGACAAAGTGGCCGAGCTGAAAGCCTGGCGCGAGCGCGAAGGGCTGAGCTACGAGATTGAAATTGACGGTTCCTGCAACGCGGCAACCTATGAACGACTCATGGCCGCCGGGGCAGATGTGTTTATCGTCGGCACTTCCGGGCTGTTTAACCACGCCCGGGATATCGACGAGGCCTGGCAGGTGATGAGCGAGCAGATCCTGGCGGCCAAAGACGAGGTTATGCCCCATGCCAAAACCGCTTAACGTAGTGGCCGGAGTGGATATGGGCGCCACCCATATCCGCCTGTGTTTGCAGGACGAGTCCGGCACGGTGCTGCATTGTGAAAAACAGCGCACGGCAGACATTATCGCAGGGGGCGTGGTCTGCGGGATAGCCCATCTGCTGAACGAGCGGCTAGGCAGCCTTCACGCCCGCTGCCGCGGCATGGTGATGGGGTTCCCGGCGCTGGTGGGCAAAGACAAGCGGACGATCATCTCCACCCCAAATTTGCCGCTTTCCGCGCTGGAACTGAACGAGCTGGCAGGTAAGCTGGAGGATGCTCTCGGCTGCCCGGTCGAGTTTTCTCGGGATGTAAACCTGCAGCTCTCTTTCGATGTCGCGCAAAACGGCCTGCAGCATCAGCAGGTACTGGGGGCTTATCTCGGCACCGGCTTGGGCTTTGCCGTCTGGCTGAACGGCGCCCCCTGGACCGGCGCCCACGGCGTTGCCGGGGAACTGGGCCATATTCCGCAGGGCGATATGCACCTGACCTGCGGCTGCGGCAATGCTGGCTGTCTGGAGACGGTGTGCTCGGGGATAGCCCTGAAACGCTGGTACGACGCCAGCCCGAAAACGTATGAAATTGGCGAGCTGTTTACCTTTGCCGCCCAGGCACCGTTTGTCGCTGCCCTGCTCGACCACGCGGCGCGCGCCATCGCCACCAGCATCAACCTGTTCGACCCGGATGCAGTGATCCTCGGCGGCGGAGTGATGGATATGGTCGATTTTCCGCGCGAGGCGCTGGTGGCACAGACGAAACGCTATCTGCGCCGTCCTTTGCCGCATGATGCCGTGCGCTTTATCGACGCGTCTTCCTCGGCCTTCAATGGCGCTCAGGGTGCGGCTACGCTTGCCCGCGCCTGTTTCCTGCCCGCGCTTTACGTAGCGCCTCAGCAAGCTGCGCTCGGGTAAACGGCTTACGCAGCAGCTCCACGTCGGGCAGGTGCTGTTCGCTGCGGCGAAGGTCCTGCCCGCTGATCAGCAGCAAATCCAGGTGAGGATGGTGGCGGCGAGCCTGCTGCAGCACATCCGCGCCGCTTAGCTCGCCGGGCAGCATCAGGTCGCTGATCACGAGGCCGATGTCCGGTACCTCAGCCATTAACTCCAGCGCCTGCTGGCTGTCGCTGGCTTCCAGCGTCAGGTAACCCAGCTCGTGCAGCTGTTCGCACAGGGTCTGGCGCACGTCCGGCTCGTCTTCAAGCACCAGCACAAGCTGGTCGGCGATATCAGCCTGTTCACCGGCCAGCGGCAAGGCTTCCGGCTGCACCTCCGCAGACGCACGAGGCAGTTGCAGTATGACCCGAGTCCCTTTGCCGGGTTCGCTTTCAATCTGCACTCGTCCGCCGGACTGGCGCACAAAGCCATAAACCATCGACAGCCCCAGCCCGCTGCCGCTCCCGGTCTGTTTGGTGGTAAAGAACGGCTCAAACACCTGCGCTTTCACTTCGTCCGTCATGCCGTGGCCAGTGTCGGCCACTTCAATCACCACCATATCCTGTTTGTGCCCTTCGCCACGCACCACGCGCTGGTTCCAGGTGCGGATCTTAATTTCCCCGCTGCGACCTTCCATCGCATCCCTGGCGTTCATCACCAGGTTGATGATCGCGTTCTCCAACTGGTTGACGTCGATCCACGCGGGCCAGGCGGGCTGCTGGGCTTCAACAGCAAGCGTGAGGTGGGCGGGCAAAGAGTGGCGCATCAGCGGGTCGAGGTTTTCCAGCAGGCTTTTCATCGCCACCGCACGCGGGTGCAGCGATTGCTTACGGGAAAAGGCAAGCAGCCGCTGGGTAAGCTGCGCGCCACGTTCGGCGGCCTTCAGCGCGCGCTGAATGCGCACGGCGTCCGGTGAGTCTGTCGCGGTCAGCTCCAGGCTGCCGATGATCACCGCCAGCAGGTTGTTGAAGTCGTGCGCCAGGCCGCCGGTGAGCTGCCCCACCGCCTTCATTTTTTGACTGTGCACCAGCGCCTCCTCCAGCGCCTTGCGCTCGCTGCGCTCCAGCACCACGTTCACCATGCCCCGCCCCGGCACCGGGCTAAAGCGCAGCTCGATGGTGCGCCCGTCCGCCAGCCTCAGTTCCTGCGGCTTTGGCAGAGGTCGGGAGAGATTGCCGAGCATGTGTTCCTGAAGCGGCGTGACCTGTTTGAGCAGCCCAAGATAGTGCTGGCCGCGCTGCAGGCGCTGCGGATCCAGCCCCAGCAGCAGCGGGTACTGCTGGTTCCACACCACCAGGAAACCGTCGCTGTCGAACAGCGCAAAGCCATCGCGCATGGCGTGGAAGGTGGTTTCCAGCAGGGTACTTTTCTCTTTCAGCAGGCGTGAAGTGTGCTCCAGCGACGCCGTATTGCGGGCAAAGACGTTAAACGCCCTGGCCAGTTCACCCAGCTCATCGCGCCGCTGCTGCGCGGGCACGCTGACCTCTTTTTCACCCTTCGCCAGCCGCGTCATCGCCTGGGAAATGGCCGTTAAGTTAGAGCCGAGGTTGCGGTAGATATACAGCCCGGCGAAGCCAGTGATCACCAGCGCCAGCAGGGCGAACAGGCCGATAAAGGCGATAATGGACTGCAAATCCCGGTGGCTTTGCTGGCTGCGCTGCCGGGATTCTTCCCCGACTTTTTGCACGTACAGGTTGATGTCCTGATTCAGAAAAGCCACCAGCGCTTTGATGTGATACATGTGCCAGGCGATGCCCAGGTCACTCTCCTCAAGCTGGGCGGAGAGCGGTGGCAGCTGCTGAAGGCCGCTTCTGAACTGCTGCAAAATACTGTCCGCCAGCGGCGACGGCGCTCGTTCGGGCAGAAGCCGCATCACTTCGCTCAGCTGGCGTACCGCCGGCCTCGGCGAGGAAGACTGAATCGCCACCAGCATCAGGCGATCCATCTCTTTCAGCAGCGCGGCATCCGGCACGTTCAGCCCTTCGCGCGCGTTAACCTCCTGCAGGTGCTCAAGATAGCTCTGGTTCTGGTACAGGGCGCTTAGCAGCAGGTTGCGCTGCAAGTGGCGGCGGTGCCCCATCACCAGCATGTTGGTGACGCTGCTTTCCAGCTCGTTGCTGCGGGCGATGATCCGGCCGACCAGCTGCGGTTCACGCCGGGCCAGCGGCGCGGTAGCCAGATGAGAAAGCGAGTTTTGCAGCGAAAGCTGGGTCTGTTTCAGGCTTTCCGCTTCGCTCTGATATTCCAGCGCGCCGACGACCTGAGAAAGCCTGACCGCCGCCGTCGCCACGTTGGAGGTGTCGCGCGCCAGCTCCATGCTGCCGGACATGTCGAGCAGCGTTTGCCCCTGCACCTGTTCCTGGAGGCGGCTGGCGTGTTGAAAGCCGAGCACCGCCACGCCGCAAACCATCAGCGTGACCGCCACTACCAGCAGGTTGAAAAACAGCAGGCGGCCACGGGCGCTGGCGAAGAAGGACGGACGAGGCTGGGTCATAGGGGCTCCGTGGTTGTTTTTTTCCCCTCACCCTGACCCTCTCCCCAGAGGGGAGAGGGAAAAAAGGGGGTAACCTCTTCCCAAGTGGCACTGGGAAAAAGGGGGTAACCTCTCCCCAAATACGGACTGAGGCCAAAGCATTGCACATCGTCTTTCCCCCTCTCCCTTTCAGGGAGAGAACCGGGGTGAGGGCCACATATTCACTCCAGTTAAGCATTGCACGAATTTTGATAAATATTTCCACACCGGGAATGTGATCCAGGTTAACTATTCAACTCTATGACAAATATGAACGGCCGCTGACATTTTGCATTTACCGGCGCGTGGTTGACTGGCCTCATAAATAACCACCACAGGCGCCGCACCATGAACAGAGTCCCCATTCTGGAAATGCGCAATATTGCCAAGTCGTTTGGCAAATTTTATGCGCTTAAAGGCGTCGATTTAACGGTCTTTCCCGGTGAAATCCATGCACTAATGGGCGAGAACGGCGCTGGCAAAAGTACCCTGATGAAGATCCTTGCCGGGGCTTACATCGCCACCAGCGGCGAAGTGCTTATTGACGGTGAGCCCTACGCCATCAAAGGCCCCAAAGATGCCCTCAACGCGGGCATCACGCTGATCTACCAGGAGATGCAGCTCGCGCCAAATCTCACCGTGGCGGAAAACATTTTCCTCGGCAGCGAACTAGCGCGCGGCGGCCTCGTGCAGCGCAAAGAGATGGTACAGCAGGCGCAGGCGGTGATTGACCGCCTCGGCGCGCAGTTCAAAGCCACCGACCTCGTGATGAAGCTCACCATTGCCGAGCAGCAGCAGGTTGAGATTGCCCGCGCGCTCCAGCGCAACAGCCGTATTCTGGTGATGGATGAACCCACCGCCGCCCTCTCCTCTCGCGAAACGCATCGCCTGTTTGAGCTGATTTTCCGCTTGCGCGATGAAGGCATGGCGATTATCTACATCAGCCACCGCATGGCAGAGATTTATGAGCTGTCTGACCGGGTCAGCGTGCTGCGCGACGGCCAGTATGTCGGCAGCCTGACGCGCGAAAACCTGAACGCCAGCGAGCTGGTGAAAATGATGGTGGGTCGGCCCCTTAGCGACCTGTTTAACAAAGAGCGTGATATCCCGCTGGGCAGCCCTCGCCTGAATGTTCATCACCTGACGGACAACGGCAAAGTGCAGCCCGTCAGCCTGCACGTTCGCTCCGGGGAAATAGTCGGCCTGGCCGGGCTGGTTGGCGCGGGACGTTCAGAGCTGGCGCAGTTGATCTTCGGCGTGCGCAAACCCGCGGGCGGATCGATTGAGATCGACGGCCAGCCTGTGACGCTGCATTCCCCCCGCGAGGCGATTCAGCACGGCATTGGCTTCCTGACCGAAAACCGCAAAGAGCAGGGGCTGTTCCTTGAGCTGGCCGCGCAGGACAACATCACCATGGCCACGCTTGAGCGTGACGCCCACTTCGGCATGCTCGACCGCAAAAAAGCCCAGACCATTTCAGACGACGCCATCAGCCTGCTGAATATTCGCGTCCCTCACGCGCAGGTTCGTGCCGGGGGTCTTTCCGGGGGCAACCAGCAAAAACTGCTGATTTCCCGCTGGGTTGCCATTGGCCCACGCATCCTGATCCTCGACGAGCCAACGCGCGGCGTGGATGTGGGGGCTAAAAGCGAAATTTACCGCATCATGAACCAGCTGGCCCGCCAGGGCGTGGCCATTTTAATGATTTCGAGCGAGCTGCCCGAAGTGGTGGGGATGAGCGACCGTGTGTACGTCATGCGCGAAGGCAGCATTGCCGGCGAGCTGCTGCGCCACGACATTACACAAGAAAATATTATGACCCTGGCTACCGGCGTGACCGAGGCCCATAAGAAAGAGGTGCACCATGACTAACTCAGGCACGCAACCGGTGGCAAAATCCGCCTCGCTCAAAAAAGCCCTGTTCGGCGATTTGATGCAAACCGTCGGTATTTTGCCGATTCTGGTGCTCATCATTGCCGTCTTTGGCTTTGTCGCCCCTAACTTCTTCACCGAATCTAACCTGCTCAATATCGCTCGCCAGTCGTCTATTAACATCGTGCTGGCGGCAGGGATGACCTTCATCATTCTGACCGGCGGCATCGACCTGTCCGTCGGATCTATCCTCGGCACCACCGCCGTCACGGCGATGGTGGTGTCGCTGATGCCTGGCTGGGAAGGCCTGTCGATTCCGGCGGCGCTGTTGATGGGCACCGGGCTGGGGCTGTTTAACGGCATGTTGGTCGCCTGGGCCGAGCTACCGCCGTTTATCGTCACGCTCGGCACCTATACCGCGCTGCGCGGCGCGGCGTATCTGCTGGCCGACGGCACGACGGTGATTAACTCCAACATTAATTTCGAGTGGATTGGCAACGCCTATCTTGGCCCGGTGCCGTGGCTGGTGGTTATCGCCCTGCTGGTGATTGCGGTGTGCTGGTTCATTCTGCGCCGCACCACGCTGGGCGTTCATATTTATGCGGTGGGTGGCAACATGCAGGCGGCACGCCTGACCGGCATCAAAGTGTGGATGGTGCTGCTGTTCGTGTACGGCATGAGCGGGCTGCTTTCCGGCCTGGGCGGCATCATGAGTGCGTCACGGCTCTACAGCGCCAACGGTAACCTCGGCGTGGGCTACGAGCTGGACGCCATCGCCGCCGTTATCCTCGGCGGAACCAGCTTCGTGGGCGGGATTGGCACCATCACCGGCACGCTGGTGGGGGCGCTGATTATCGCCACGCTCAACAACGGCATGACGCTGATGGGCGTCTCCTATTTCTGGCAATTGGTGATCAAAGGGGCGGTGATCATCATAGCGGTGCTGATCGACAAATACCGTACCCGTCACAATCAAAGTGCATAACAACAAAACCCTACCCTACGAGTGAGGAAAACAGCATGCGTTTGAAACCTATAGTTACTGCGTTACTGGCTGGTGCAATGATCGCAGGCGCGCCGTTTGCCCAGGCGAAAGAGTTAAAGTCGATCGGCGTGACGGTGGGCGACCTCGCCAACCCGTTCTTCGTGCAGATCACCAAAGGTGCCGAGCTGGAAGCCCGCAAGCTCGCCGGTGATAACGTGAAAGTGACGCTGGTCTCCAGCGGCTACGATCTCGGCCAGCAGGTGGCGCAGATCGACAACTTCATTGCCGCGAAGGTGGACATGATCATTCTTAACGCCGCGGATTCCAAAGGGATCGGCCCGGCGGTAAAACGCGCGAAAGACGCCGGGATCGTCGTTGTGGCGGTGGACGTTGCGGCAGACGGCGCCGATGCCACGATCACTTCCGATAACACTCAGGCCGGGCAAATGGCCTGTAAATACATTTCGGATCGCCTGAAAGACAAAGGCAATGTGGTGATCATTAACGGGCCGCCGGTTTCCGCCGTACAGAACCGCGTTGAGGGCTGCGAAACCGAATTCAAAAAACACCCGGACATTAAGATCCTTTCGTCTAACCAGAATGCTAAGGGCAGCCGCGAAGGTGGCCTGGAAGTGATGACCTCGCTGCTGGCGGCAAATCCGAAGATCGACGGCGTGTTTGCGATCAACGATCCGACGGCGATCGGGGCCGATCTGGCGGCAAAACAGGCTCAACGTAACGAGTTCTTTATTGTCGGCGTGGACGGCAGCCCGGACGGTGAAGAAGCCCTGAAGCGCGGCGGCAGCTCGCTGTTTGTGGCGACCCCGGCCCAGGATCCGCAGGTGATGGCGGCGAAAGCGGTTGAGATTGGCTATGACATTTTGCAGGGTAAACCCGCGCCAAAAGGCCCGGTGCTGATCCCGGTGACGATGATCGATAAGAGCAATATCGGCAGCTACAAAGGGTGGACGGTGAAGTAATTTGCCCCTCACCCCGGCCCTCTCCCCAAAGGGGAGAGGGCGAAAATGGTTAGTCCTCTCTCCCTTCCAGGGTTAGGGTGAGGGTCCACATCAAAGGAAGGCCAGATGAAACGCTCCGAGGTCAATCAGTACCTGAATGAAACCCGGCAGTTTTTTGCCCGCCACGGGGTGCAACTGCCCCCGTTCGCCAGCTTCTCGCCGCAAAAATGGCTGCAGGTTAACCCCCGCAGCTGGCAGGAGGTATTCGATCTGAAACTCGGGTGGGACATCACCGACTTCGGCGGCGGCGACTTCCTGACCATGGGCCTGACGCTGTTTACCCTGCGCAATGGCTCGCCGGAAGGCGCGCCCTACGCCAAATCCTACGCAGAGAAGGTCATGCACGTGCGTGATAACCAGATGACGCCGATGCATTTTCACTGGAGCAAACAGGAGGACATTATCAACCGCGGCGGCGGGAACTTGATTGTCGAACTGTGGCAGTCAGATCCCTTCGAACAGCCTGACGAAACAGACATCACGGTGGTGATTGACGGCTGCCGCCAGACGCACGCGGCGGGCAGCCAGCTGCGCTTATCGCCCGGAGAAAGCATCAGCCTGGTGCCGGAGATGTACCACAGCTTTTGGGCTGAGCCGGGCTACGGCGACGTGCTGGTCGGCGAAGTGTCGATGGTCAACGATGACGACCACGACAATCGCTTTTTAAAACCGCTTGAGCGCTTCAGCACCCTTACCGAAGATACCTCCCCGGACCTGCTCTTGTGCCATGAGTACCGGCAGTTTATCTAGCCGGAAAGCTTTGCAGCCGCCACGGCGGAATCTGCCACGGCCGCTTTGCCTCTGGCAAGCATCAGGCGTTCATATTCAGCTAAACCGGACAGGCCCTTGCCGTGAAGCGCGGTGGCAAGATCGGCGGCATCTCTCAACGCAGTATTAGCCCCTATGCCACCGGCCGGACTCATGGCGTGGACGGCATCGCCCAGCAGGGTGACGTTTCCGGGCTGCCAGACAATATTCGAATTGCCGTAGCGGACCGGCAGCGTCGCAATATGTTCTGGCAAAGTCCGTTGTATAAGCTTTTGCAGCATCGGGGGAAGAGACAAGCTGTCTAAGGGAACAGCTAACCGTGAACCGGGGCCGATCAGCGCCCAGTAAAGATAATCTTCGGTCTGCGTGAGACTGCCGTTAAAACCCGCCTTTGCCGCGAGCGCTGTAAAATCCTGCCGAAAGCGCATTTCATCAATAATGGCGCTGAATCCGTCGCAAAACAGCACGTTAGTGCCTTCGTACAACGCCTTCTCCACCGTTAAAGCGCTTTTGCCATACAGGCAGAGATAGCCCGAATCCGCCGGCGCGGCATCAGGGGCAAGCTGTGTCCTGACCCGTGAATTGATACCGTCCGCGCCGACCAGAAGCTGGCAGCTTGCGTCAGCCGTATGAGCAAACCTTAGCCCTACCCGGCCTTCACTTTCCTGATGGTAACCCTCTAAAGCGTGGCCGTAGCGCAGAGCCCCCTCGAGGCCACACATCAGGATTTCCCGCAGGGTCTGGCGATGAATGCTTAAATCTGGGGCAAGATCGGGGTTTTGTTCAGCCCGATGCCAGCCTTCAGGCTGACGGCCATTAGCCTGTTGTCCGGTTCTATCCAAAAAACGTCCTTCCGTACTGGCTACCGAGGCCGTTTGTCGAAAGAGTTGATAAAGCGCAGGAGGCAACACCCTGGCAAGTGCCTGCTGCCCTTGGGCGTCGATTCTAATCCGGTAGCCCTGGATACGGCTGTCGGGCGCCGGATCTGCCTCGTAAACGGTGGCGCTGATTCCATGGCTTTTCAGGCCCTGAGCCAGCGCCAGCCCGCCCAGTCCCGCACCAATAATTGCAACGCCTGAAGTACTCATGAGGTTTCCTCTGTGGTTTGTTCTGGTTCCACAAAAGAGTTGCACGGCTCGACCGCGCAAGGATAACGTTATACGGACGATAAATAGTGAAAACCGGCCATGATAAAACATCCTCCTCAGCCACCAGCCCCCGATTACAGCGAATGGCTTAGCGGCCCGGCGCTGATTGCCCTTGAAGGCAGCGTCGCCCCTGAAAGTGAATATCTGCTCGGCACGCGGGAAGTGGCCTGGCACCAGCACCTGCGCGGCCAGGTTTTTTGCGTGGAGTCTGGTTTACTGCACGTTCACACCGCTGACGGAGCCTGGTTTTTGCCTCCCCATCGCGCCAGCTGGCTGCCGCCGGGCGTAATCCACAAGGTCAGCATCAGCGGAGCCGTAAAAGGCTGGACGCTGCTGATTACGCCTGAAAGCTGCTCGGGGTTGCCGGAAAAGCCCTGCGTGATTGCCGTTTCGGAGGTGCTTCACGCGCTCGCCCGTCGCGCCTGCGAATGGGATAAGCAGGCAAAACCCGAGCCGGAACATCAGCGTATGGCCGCCGTTATTTACGATGAGATTTGCCGCGCACCGCACGAGGCGCTGCATTTGCCAATGCCGACAGATCATCGGCTGAAAAAAGTGGCTTCTGCACTGCTCGCGAACCCCGGCGATGAGCGGACTTTTGAAGCCTGGGCGGCATTCGGCGCGCTTTCGCCCCGCACTCTGCGTCGCCTTTTTGTGGCAGAAACCGGCCTAAATTTTGCCCAATGGCGGAGGCAGGTCCGGCTGACCCACGGGCTGGATAAGCTGGCACAAGGCATGTCGGTATCGGAGGTTTCAGAATTACTGGGCTACGCCTCTCCGGGCAATTTTATCCATATGTTCAAAAATGCCTTTGGCACTTCACCGGCCCGCTACTTTTCGACCGGGAACTAGACGCTAAACCGCATTATTCTCGCCGTGAGTGATATCGGCGGCAAAAACGTAGCCCACGCCGCGGATGGTGCGAATCAGCGTGGGCTGGTGCGGGTTGACCTCAATTTTGCGCCGCAGCCGCATGATTAATACGTCGATAGTGCGGTCGAACACTTCCAGGCTTTCGCTGTGGGTGAGCTCGAGCAACTTTTCCCGCGACAGCACTTTCCTGGCGTTCTGCACCAGGGAAAGCAGCAGGCCATATTCGCCCTGAGTGAGATCAACCTGCTGTTGCTGAGCATTCATCAACTGGCAGCGGTCGGTGTCCAGCCGCCAGCCGTTAAACTGCAGCCCGCTGGTTTTGGTCGGGCTGCTTTCTACGGCCAGCGCCCCGCTGCGCCTCAGTACCGCTTTGACTCGGGCCACTACCACGCGCCCATTGAACGGTTTGGCGATGTAGTCATCGGCGCCCATTTCCAGGCCCACGACGACGTCGGACTCGCTGCCCATGCCGGTCAGCATCACCACCGGCAAAGCGGGACGCAGTTTCTGCACCTGCTGAAGTACCAGCAGGCCGTTGGTATCCGGCAGCATCATATCCAGCAAAATCAGCGCAACAGAAGGCTCTGCCGCCACAATCTGCAGCGCTTCATTACCGCTATGGCACACAAGCACGTCAAAGACATGTTCACTGAGCACGTCGCGCAGCACGTCGCAAATGGCCTTGTCGTCATCCACCACCAGGATTGCAGGTTTCATTATTTTCTCCGGAGGGGAGGAGGTTCTTTTTAGTGTGAGCGATTGTTGATTGCGCGCCGCAGAAAGAACACAGATCCATGTAGAATTTTCTATCACTGTCACAAATGGCCGTCAGTTCGACACGTCATTTATGACGAAATCCTGCTTCTCTCGTCAGTGCTCCCGTCGGATCTCCCAGAACCCCGCGCCATTACCCACGTATTCTATGTGGCATAGATAATGCATTGAGTGGCTCAGCAAGGCGGTTTGCTTTTATCGCCGCACTTAAATGACAGCATTGACTGGAGCAACATGATGAAAAAAGTCGTCACGGTTTGCCCCTATTGCGCCTCGGGTTGCAAGATAAACCTGGTGGTGGATAACGGCAAAATCGTCAAGGCGGAAGGCGCACAGGGTAAAACCAACCAGGGCGACCTGTGCCTGAAGGGGTATTACGGTTGGGATTTTATCACCGACACCAAAATCCTTACCCCGCGCTTGAAAACCCCGATGATTCGCCGCGAGCGCGGCGGCAAGCTGGAAGCCGTATCCTGGGACGAAGCACTGGATTACGTCAGCTCACGCCTGAGCGAGATCAAAGCCAAGTATGGCCCGAACGCCATTCAAACCACCGGCTCTTCACGCGGAACAGGCAACGAAACCAACTATGTAATGCAAAAATTTGCGCGCGCCGTTATTGGAACCAATAACGTCGATTGCTGCGCACGTGTCTGACACGGCCCATCGGTTGCAGGTCTGCACCAGTCGGTCGGGAATGGCGCGATGAGTAACTCTATCGTCGAGATTGAGGGTACTGATTTAGTCTTTGTGTTCGGGTACAACCCGGCGGATTCACACCCTATCGTGGCTAATCGCGTGATTAAGGCGAAGCAGAAAGGGGCTCAGATTATCGTTGTCGATCCGCGCAAAATTGAAACCGCTCGCATTGCCGATATGCATTTAAGGTTACGCAACGGCTCAAACATCGCGCTGCTGAATGCGATTGGCCACGTCATTATTGAAGAGAATCTTTACGACCACGCTTTCGTCGCTTCTCGTACCGAGGGCTTCGAGGAGTATCGCAAAATTGTTGAAGGCTACACGCCGGAATCCGTAGAGGAAATCACGGGCGTCAGCGCCGGGGAAATCCGTGCGGCGGCGCGCATGTACGCCAAAGCCAAAACGGCCACCATCCTGTGGGGCATGGGCGTGACCCAGTTCTATCAGGGCGTGGAAACCGTGCGCTCGCTCACCAGCCTGGCGCTGATGACCGGCAACCTCGGCAAGCCTAACGTGGGCGTGAACCCGGTTCGTGGCCAGAACAACGTGCAGGGTGCCTGCGATATGGGCGCGCTGCCGGACATGTTCCCCGGCAACCAGTATGTTCGTGACGCGGAAACCCGCAGCAAATTTGCAGCAGCCTGGGGCGTTGACGCGCTGCCGGAAGCTAACGGCTACCGCATCAGCGAACTGCCTCACCGGGTCGAGCACGGGGAAGTCCGCGCGGCCTATATTATGGGGGAAGATCCGCTCCAGACCGACGCCGAGCTTTCCGCCGTGCGCAAAGCGTTTGCCGGGCTTGAGCTGGTGATTGTGCAGGACATCTTCATGACTAAAACCGCCGCCGAGGCCGACGTTATTTTACCGTCCACCTCATGGGGCGAGCATGAAGGCGTCTTCACCGCCGCCGACCGCGGTTTCCAGCGCTTCTTTAAAGCGGTTGAGCCGAAGTGGGATCTCAAAACGGACTGGCAGATTATCAGTGAAATCGCCACCCGCATGGGCTACCCAATGCACTACAGCAACACCCAGGAAATCTGGGACGAGCTGCGCCACCTGTGTCCGGACTTCTACGGGGCAACCTACGAGAAGATGGGCGAGCTGGGCTATATCCAGTGGCCTTGCCGGGACACATCTGACGCGGATCAGGGCACCTCTTACCTTTATGAGAGCAAGTTTGAGCGCCCTAACGGCCGGGGGCAGTTCTTCACCTGCGACTGGGCACCGCCTATCGATCGCGTCACCGACGAGTACCCGATGGTGCTTTCTACGGTGCGTGAAGTGGGCCACTACTCCTGCCGTTCAATGACCGGGAACTGTGCGGCACTGGCCGCGCTGGCCGATGAACCGGGTTATGCACAAATCCACGTCGAAGATGCCGCCCGGCTGGGCATTGAAGATGAGGCGCTGATTTGGGTGAATTCGCGCAAAGGCCGGGTTATTACCCGGGCAGCGGTCAGCGAGCGTCCGAATAAAGGCGCAGTGTACATGACCTATCAGTGGTGGATTGGTGCCTGTAATGAGCTGGTGACGGAGAACCTGAGCCCGATAACCAAAACGCCGGAGTACAAGTACTGCGCCGTGCGCGTCGAGCCGATCGTCGACCAGCCGGCCGCCGAGCAGTATGTGATTGATGAGTACAATAAGCTGAAGGCCCGGCTGCGCGAAAGCGCGATGGGGTAAAACATCCCCTCACCCTAACCCTCTCCCCCTTGGGGAGAGGGCCGGGGTGAGGGGCTTTACTTAACTGTTCGCCTTACTGTCAAACTTCCCAAAAAGCTCACGCTCATAGGCCTGGGCTTTTTTATGGTCGAATTTATGTTCCCACTTGGCGATAACCAGCACCGCCAGCGCGTTGCCGACCACGTTCAGCGCGGTACGCGCCATATCCAGAATACGGTCAACCCCGGCAATAAACGCCAGCCCTTCCAGCGGAATACCGACGCTGCCAAGCGTGGCCAGCAGCACCACGAAAGAGACGCCCGGCACGCCGGCAATCCCCTTTGAGGTCACCATCAGCGTTAGCACCAGAATGATTTCCTGCCACAGCGACAGCTCAATGCCGTACAGCTGAGCGATAAAGATCGCCGCAATGCTCTGATAAAGCGTGGAACCGTCCAGGTTAAACGAGTAACCGGTCGGCACCACGAAGCTGGTGATCGACGCCGGAGCACCATAGGCTTCCATCTTCTCGATGATGCGCGGCAGCACGCTCTCGGAGCTGGCGGTAGAGAACGCCAGAATCAGTTCGTCTTTCAGGATGCGCATCAGGATGGTGATTTTCAGCCCGCACAGGCGCGCCACCGCGCCCAGCACCACCAGCGCAAAGAAGGCAATCGCCACATACACCAGCACCACCAGCTTCAGCAGCGGCCAGAGCGAGGCAAAGCCAAAGTTCGCAACGGTCACGGAAATCAGCGCGAAAACACCCACCGGCGCATAGCGCATCACCATGTGCGTCACTTTGAACATGGTTTCAGAGATGGAGCGGAAGACGGTCACCAGCGGCTCGCGGTGAGTCGCGGGCAGCGACGACAGCCCCAGGCCAAACAGCACCGAGAAGAAGATGATCGGCAGCATCTCGCCCTTCGCCATTGATGCCACAATGTTGGTAGGCACGAGCGACAGAATAGTCCCCATCAGGCCATGAGCATGGCTTTGTACGTCCTGCGCCGTGTGCTGGTATTTCGAAATATCCACGGTAGCAAGCTGTGACATATCTATGCCGTGGCCCGGCTGGAAAACATTCGCGAGCGTAATGCCCAGAATGATGGCAACCGTCGTGATCACTTCGAAATAAATGATGGTTTTAGCGCCGATGCGGCCAAGCTGCTTGGCGTCGCCGACGCCCGCAATCCCGACCACCAGGGTGGAGATCACAATCGGCACGACGATCATTTTGATCAGGTGGATAAAGATATCACCCGCCGGTGACAGCAGGTTAGCGACCAGCCATTCACGGCTATCACTTTGATAATGCAGAAAACTTCCCAGGATAATGCCCAGCACCAGCGCCAGCAAGATTTGCCAGGCCAGGCTCATTTTAAAGTTTTTCATAACGACGACAGTTCCTCAAAAAAACGCCATTCCCATGCTGTTGACTCAGGAGAAGGTCACAAACTGAAAGGGGGTATGACAAACATCAGGTGTTAAGCGGGGTTTTTTAAAGCAACGTATCAGTACCATCCCGATAGCCTGCTGCGCAACCCTTCATTTTTAGGGTTATGCACTTACATTGCATAGATAAACAGGATTTTGCGGAGGAATATGAATATAACTTATTGTTATGGAAAAAAATTCATTATTTGTTTTTGGAAATAAGTACCAAAGGTAATTATTTCTTATGATTCATCTGTTTGAACAATTTTTGTGCAATTATTTTAATGCGTGATCTGCCGCCCAAAAAGTAAACAAAGCTGCCAATACCCCTACTATTAACGTTTGTGTGACATATTATTAACATCCTAAAGGAGAAAAAAAGCCATGAGCCAAGTACACAAACACGCTATTCCCGCAAACATTGCGGACCGTTGCCTGATAAACCCGGAGCAGTACCAGGCCATGTATCAACAGTCGATACAGGACCCGGATGCGTTTTGGGGCGAACAAGGGAAAATTCTCGACTGGATCAAACCGTACCAAAAGGTGAAAAACACCTCTTATGCGCCGGGAAACATCTCTATCAAGTGGTATGAGGACGGGACGCTTAATTTAGCCGCAAACTGCCTCGACCGGCACCTAAAAGAACGGGGCGATCAAACCGCCATTATCTGGGAAGGAGATGACGCGACCCAGAGCAAAAACATCACTTATCGCGAGCTGCATCGCGATGTCTGCCGTTTTGCCAACACTTTGGTTGAACTGGGCATTAAGAAAGGCGATGTTGTCGCGATTTATATGCCAATGGTGCCGGAAGCCGCCGTTGCCATGCTGGCCTGCGCGCGCATTGGCGCCGTGCATTCCGTGATCTTTGGCGGTTTCTCGCCGGAAGCCGTAGCCGGACGCATCATCGACTCCAGCTCTCGCCTGGTGATCACCGCCGATGAAGGCGTGCGCGCCGGGCGCTCAATTCCGCTGAAAAAGAACGTGGATGACGCGCTTAAAAACCCAAATGTGAAAACCGTTGAGCACGTTATTGTCCTGAAGCGCACCGGCGGCAAAATCGACTGGCACCAGAATCGCGACCTGTGGTGGCACGAGCTGACAGAGAAAGCCAGCGACCAGCACCAGCCGGTGGAAATGAACGCTGAAGATCCGCTGTTCATCCTCTATACCTCCGGCTCCACCGGTAAGCCAAAAGGCGTGCTGCACACCACCGGCGGCTATCTGGTGTATGCCGCGACCACCTTTAAATATGTCTTCGACTACCATCCGGGCGATGTCTACTGGTGTACCGCCGACGTGGGCTGGGTGACCGGGCACAGCTACCTGCTTTACGGCCCGCTGGCCTGCGGCGCGATCACGCTGATGTTTGAGGGCGTGCCTAACTGGCCGAAGCCAAACCGCATGGCGCAGGTGGTCGACAAACATAAGGTGAATATTCTCTACACCGCGCCAACCGCCATTCGTGCGCTGATGGCCGAAGGGGATAAAGCCACCGAAGGTACCGACCGCACTTCGCTGCGTATTCTTGGTTCCGTGGGCGAGCCCATCAACCCGGAAGCCTGGGAGTGGTACTGGAAGCACATCGGCAATGAGAAATGCCCGGTGATGGACACCTGGTGGCAGACGGAAACCGGTGGCTTTATGATCACCCCGCTGCCCGGCGCGACCGAGCTGAAAGCGGGCTCCGCGACCCAACCGTTCTTTGGCGTTCAACCCGCACTGGTCGATAACGAAGGCAATCCGCAGCTGGGTGCTACCGAAGGCAACCTGACCATTACCGATTCCTGGCCAGGCCAGGCACGCACGCTGTTCGGGGACCACGAGCGCTTCGAGCAGACTTATTTCTCCACTTTCAAAAACATGTACTTCAGCGGCGACGGCGCGCGCCGTGACGAAGATGGTTATTACTGGATCACCGGCCGCGTGGATGACGTGCTGAACGTGTCCGGCCATCGCCTGGGTACCGCCGAGATTGAATCAGCGCTGGTGTCACATCCGAAGATTGCCGAAGCCGCGGTGGTGGGGATTCCGCACAACATTAAAGGCCAGGCGATTTACGCCTACGTGACGCTGAACCACGGTGAAGAGCCGACGCCGGAGCTGTACGCCGAGGTGCGCAATTGGGTGCGGAAAGAGATTGGCCCGCTTGCCACGCCGGACGTTCTGCACTGGACCGATTCGCTGCCGAAAACCCGCTCCGGCAAGATCATGCGCCGTATTTTGCGCAAGATTGCCTCCGGCGACACCAGCAACCTGGGTGATACCTCCACCCTCGCCGACCCGGGCGTAGTAGAAAAACTGCTGGAAGAAAAACAGGCTTTATCCATACCTTCGTAACCTTGTTCTACCCCTCTCCCCACTGGGGAGAGGGAATAAAAAAACCTACAAAAACCTCTGGAGATTCTGTGATGAATGACACCATTTATCAGCGGATAGAAAGCAGTGCGCATTTCAGGGAGTTGGTTTCCAAAAGGCAACGGTTTGCCGCCCTTCTGTCACTGATTATGTTAGTGATTTACGTTGGTTTTATTTTGCTGATTGCCTTCGCACCGGCGTGGCTTGGCACCCCGCTGCATGACGGCACCAGCGTCACGCGGGGCATCCCTATCGGCATCGGCGTGATCGTTATTTCCTTCCTGCTCACCGGGATTTATGTCTGGCGTGCTAACGGCGAATTTGACCGCCTGAATAACGAAGTACTGCGTGAAGTGGGGGTTAAATGAAGCGTTTTCTTACGGTCTTTGCCGCTCTGCTGCCGGCCGGTGCCTTTGCCGCCGATGCCATAACCGGCGACGTGCAGCGCCAGCCAACCAACTGGCAGGCGATCATCATGTTCCTGATTTTCGTCGCGCTGACGCTGTATATCACTTACTGGGCGTCCAAGCGCGTTCGCTCCCGCAGCGACTATTACACCGCGGGCGGCAACATTACCGGTTTCCAGAATGGCCTTGCGATTGCCGGTGACTTCATGTCGGCGGCCTCGTTCCTCGGAATTTCCGCGCTGGTGTACACCTCCGGCTACGACGGCCTGATTTACTCCCTGGGGTTCCTGGTCGGCTGGCCGATTATCCTGTTCCTGATTGCCGAGCGCCTGCGTAACCTGGGCCGCTATACCTTTGCCGATGTGGCGTCGTATCGCCTCAAGCAGGGGCCAATCCGCACGCTGTCGGCCTGCGGGTCGCTGGTGGTGGTCGCCCTTTATCTGATTGCCCAGATGGTTGGCGCCGGGAAGCTCATCGAGCTGCTGTTCGGCCTGAACTACCACGTCGCCGTGGTGCTGGTGGGTGTGCTGATGGTGATGTACGTGCTGTTTGGCGGCATGCTGGCGACGACCTGGGTGCAAATCATCAAGGCCGTGCTGCTGCTGTTCGGCGCAAGTTTCATGGCGTTTATGGTGATGAAGCACGTCGGCTTCAGCTTCAACAACCTGTTCAATGAGGCAATGGCGGTTCACCCTAAAGGCGCGGCGATCATGAGCCCTGGCGGGCTGGTGAAAGACCCTATTTCTGCGCTGTCTCTGGGCCTCGGCCTGATGTTTGGCACCGCTGGCCTGCCGCATATTCTGATGCGCTTCTTCACCGTGAGCGACGCCCGCGAAGCGCGTAAAAGCGTGTTTTACGCCACCGGCTTCATGGGTTACTTCTACATTCTGACCTTTATCATCGGTTTTGGCGCCATTATGTTAGTAGGTGCTAACCCAGCGTTTAAAGACGCGGCGGGCGCGCTGATTGGCGGCAACAATATGGCGGCGGTTCATCTTGCCGACGCTGTGGGCGGGAACCTGTTCCTCGGCTTTATCTCTGCGGTTGCCTTCGCCACCATCCTCGCGGTTGTGGCCGGGTTAACGCTGGCGGGCGCTTCGGCGGTATCTCACGACCTTTACGCCAACGTCTTCCGCAAAGGCGCGTCCGAACGCGATGAACTGAAAGTGTCGAAAATCACCGTTCTGGTGCTGGGCGTGGTGGCTATCCTGCTGGGTATTCTGTTTGAAAAACAGAACATTGCTTTCATGGTGGGGCTGGCATTCTCCATTGCCGCGAGCTGTAACTTCCCGATTATCCTGCTGTCGATGTACTGGTCGAAGCTGACCACGCGCGGCGCAATGATTGGCGGCTGGCTCGGCCTGCTGACGGCGGTGGTGCTGATGATTCTGGGCCCGACTATCTGGGTGCAGATCCTCGGCCATGAAAAAGCGGTCTTCCCGTATGAATACCCGGCGCTGTTCTCTATTCTGATTGCGTTTGTCGGCATCTGGCTGTTCTCGATTACCGATAATACGCCGGAAGGTAAGCTGGAGCGGGAGAAGTTCCGCGCGCAGTTTATTCGCTCTCAAACCGGTATCGGCATCGATCAGGGGCGGGCTCACTAGTTAGTAAGTGCTTACCGGGGCTATCTCTGCCCCGGTAGGTTAAAACATCAGCCAACTGACCAGCGGTGCGACCAAAACCGTCACCACGCCGGACAGCATCATCACCAGGCTGGCAATCACCCCTTCCTGCGGCCCCAGCTCATAAGAGCGAGCGGTACCCGCGCCGTGAGAAGCCGCGCCGAACCCCGCGCCTTTGGCTATCCCTTCCCTGATCGACAGGCGCAGAAACAGCACGTCCCCCACCGCCATGCCGAACACGCCGGTGATCACCACAAACAGCGCCACCAGTTCAGGCTCACCGCCGATGGGCTTCGCGGCCGCCAGGGCAAAAGGCGTGGTAATTGAGCGCACGGCCAGGCTGCGCTGAATGCCGTCCGGCAGGGTAAATAAGCGGGCCAGCCAAATCGAGCTGGTTACCGCCACCACCATCGCCGTCAGCACGCCCGCAGAAAGCGACATCCAGTGGCGTTTTATCACCCGAAGGTTGTCATACACCGGCACCGCAAAAGCAATGGTGGCAGGCCCAAGCAGCCACAGCAGCCAGTGCGCCTCTCCCATGTAGTTGCTGTAGGAGATATGGCCGAAGACGAGCATCCCCACCAGCAGCACCGGCGTAAAGACCAGCGGCATCAGCGGCAGTTTGCGAAAACGGCGATACAGGCGTTTATTGGCGAAGTAGAAAACCAGCGTGACCACAAGGCACAGCACGCTGAGCTGGAAGTTAGTCATTGCGGGACTGCCTGCGGGCTTCGCGAGCCAGTTCAAAGCGGTAGACTTTTTCCACCACAAAGGCCGTGCTGCCGAGCACCAGCACGGTGCTGACCGCTATTACGGCAAAAATACGCCAGCCCTCCACCATCAACAGCTGCGAGTAGTTCACCACGGCCACAACCGCCGGGACGAAAAACAGCAGCATCTCGGCCAGCAGCCATTTCGACCCTTCCCTGACCCATTTCAGCGGCACAATGCGGCACACAATCAGCGCCAGCAGGAGCAACATCCCCACCAGGTTCGCGGGCAGCGGCAGATGCCCCCACGTCACCAACTGTTCGGCAAAAACAAAAAGTCCGGCGTACAGCGCAACCTGCACGGGGACACGCAGGCTATGCATTACAGCAGGCGTAAAACGGCCTAACGCCAATGCCATGATCGGTGCTCCAGAAAAAATACCAGCCCCGATTATAGAGAGCGGTTCATCGCTACTGAAATGAATTAAAATCATTGCAGGTATAGTTAACAGGAATAGTTATGGACATCAGAACGCTGCGTTATTTCGTTGAAGTCGTCCGCCAGCAGAGCTTCACCCGGGCGGCGGAGAAGATGTTCGTCACGCAGCCCACCATCAGCAAAATGCTGCGCAACCTCGAGGATGAGCTGAACTGCACGCTGCTGATCCGCGACGGCCGCCGCCTGCTGCTGACCGACACCGGCCAGGTCGTGTTCCAGCGCGGGCTGGCCATCCTCGCCGAGTTTCGCCAGCTTGAGGCCGAGCTGAGCGACATCAAGCAGCTCACCAACGGCGTGCTGCGCCTCGGTATTCCGCCGATGGTTGGTACGCTGATGACCGGCCCGATAGGCGTGTATCAGCACCGCTACCCCGGCGTGGAGTTCAAGATTTCCGAATTCGGCGGCCTGACGGTGCAGCAGGCGGTGCTTAACGGCGATCTGGATTTGGCGGTGACGGCCATCCCCGTAGAAGATGAAGACGCGCTGACGGTTATGCCGCTGTTTCGCCATCCGCTCTGCGTGCTGGTGCCCCGCTCCGGCCCGTGGATTGGCCGCACCAGCGTTGACCCGGCGGAGCTCGCCGAGCACCCGCTGCTTATCTACAACGAAGATTTCTCCCTTAGCCGCCAGCTGATGCAGCTGTTTGCCGACCACGGTTTTACCCCGCGCATTGCGGTGCGCAGCGGGCAGTGGGATTTCCTGGCGGCGATGGTACAGGGCGGCGTGGGGATTGCCGTGTTGCCGGAGCCGATTTGCCGCAAGCTCGACCACACCACGCTGATGTGGCTGCCGCTGAACAGCAACCTGAGCTGGCAGTTAGGGATGATTTGGCGTGAAGGGGTGTATATTTCGCAGAGCGCGCAGGCGTGGATTGATTGCTGCAGAGAGTTCTGGCCGGCAGTGGAAACCGGCCAGAACTAGCGGGATTACTCTTTTTCGATCAGCAGCGCTTCCAGCAGGTCGAGATCGTGCAGGAGTTTTTGCAGGGTCTCATTGCTGATTTGCTGGGTGGCGCGCAGATGGTAAAGCTCAGCGCGCTCTGAACGCAGCGCCGTCAGGCGGAAGCGGCGCTCAAGGTTCTCTTCAAGCTCGCTGCTTTCTACGTCATTACGTCCGTCTGCGCGGCGGCGTAAATTCCCGATAACCCGCGAACTCACCTCTTTCAGTAGCTGGTCGTCGATGTTCTCTTCGCTGTCCGCGGCCAGGCGCTCCTCCATTTTCTGGATAGCGACAATCGCTACTTCGGCCGTGGCGGACCGGGCCAGCCGCTCCTCTTTGCGCGACAGAGATTTATCCCCAACCTCAACGTTTCGCAGCAGAATCGGCAGCATGATGACCCCGGCAAACAGCGAGAACAGGATCACGCCTGCGGAGAGGAAAATCAGCTCATAGCGTGCCGGAAAAGGCGTGCCATCGTTCAGCAGCAGCGGAATAGAAAGCACACCGGCCAGGGTGATGGCCCCGCGCACGCCGGCAAAAGAGGCAATACCCAGCTCACGGGTGGTGAAAGAGCCAAACTCCAGCGGGCGCTTTTTCAAAAAGCGCAGGCTGAGGCGCTTCATCGACCACAGCCACAGGAAACGCACCGCAATCAGGGCGAAATAGATCATCGCCACGTCGAGGAACAGCATCCACAGCTCAACATTCGGATCGGCATTAGCCGCCGCAACGGATGTTTCGAGAATGCCCGGCAGCTGCAGGCCCAGCAGCAGGAAGACCATGCCGTTGAACACAAATTCCAGCATCGCCCAGACGCTGTTCGCGCGCAGGCGCATGGTCAGCGGGGCGCTACGCAGCACGCCGGAACGGGTAATGGTCATCCCTGCGGCTACCGCCGCCAGAATGCCGGAAACGCCGATGTGTTCAGCAATCAGGTAAGAGGCGAACGGCAGCAGAAGCAGCAGCAGGATTTGGGTGGCGGGTTCGTCCCCGCTCCAGCGGCTCATCAGACGCAGTGATTTGCCGTACAGCCAGCTGACCGCAATCCCCGCCAGCAGGCCGCCAATGGCAACTTTGAAGAACTCCAGCGAAGCCCCGCCAACGCTAAAGGCCATCGCCCCCACGGCGACCGCCACCGCAAGCTTCAGGGAAACCAGGCCTGAGGCGTCGTTCATCAACGCTTCGCCCTGCAATATCCCCATGATCTTCTTCGGAATCCGCCCTTCGCCGACGATCCCGGACAGCGCCACGGCGTCCGTCGGCGACAGCACGGCAGCCAGCGCAAAAGCAGGCACCAGCGGAATGCCCGGCACCAGGAAGTAAATCAGGAAGCCGATGCCAACCACGGTGACCAGCACCAGCACCAGCGCAAGGCCAATAATTTCGCGGCCATGATGGAGAAATTCATGAGTGGGCGTTTTCCAGCCGTCGGCAAACAGCAGCGGCGGAATGAACAGGACCAGGAATAGCTCAGGGTCGAATTCAACGTGTAAGCCAAAGTGCGGCCAGGCAAGCAGCGCCCCGATGGCGATTTGCATTAACGGCAGTGGGATCTGAAACGGCAACATACGTGTTACCACCCCAGAGAGGGAGACCACGAGGGTCATAATCAAGATTGTGAAGAAAATTTCCATGTTTTCCCTGAACGTGATGTGTGATTTGAAGCGTCACTCTTAGCGGTTGTTTTTATAATAAAACAACTTTTTGCATCACATTGGAACCGGAAATGCCCGAAGTGGGTGAAAGCGGCGGGTTACAGAGCGCAACCCGCACGAATTGAAAATCAGATAGCCCAGCCGCCAGCGTAGAACGCCACCAGCGCAACGGCAATAACGACGGTGCCGATGTTCAGCTTGCGCCATTCACCGGATACTACGCGGCCAATCACCAGAGAAGCAAAGCCGATCATGATCCCGGTGACGATGTTGCAGGTCAGCACGATGAATACCGCGGTAATCAGCCCGGCCATCGCATCCACGAAGTCCGCAAAGTCAATTTTGGCAACGTTGCTCAGCATCAGCAGGCCAACATACATCAGCGCAGGTGCCGTGGCATATGCCGGTACCAGGTAAGAGAGCGGCGACAGGAACAGGATCAGCAGGAACAGCACGCCAACGGTGATGGCTGTCAGGCCGGTTTTGCCGCCTGCCGCGGTACCCGCTGCAGATTCGATGTAAACCGCCGCCGGGGCTGCGCCCACCAGGCCGGAGAACACGCTGCTCAGGGAGTCGGTGGTCAGCGCTTTGCCGCCGTCAATGATCTGGCCGTCTTTGTCCAGCAGGTTTGCCTGACCGGCTACCGCGCGGATAGTGCCGGTGGCGTCAAACACGGCGGTCATCACCAGCGCCAGCACGCTCGGCAGAATGATTGGGTTCAGCGCGCCCATGATATCCAGGCTGCCAATCAGCGAGTTGCCTTTGTCATCGCTCAGCGACGGCATGGCGAAAATGCCGGAGAAATGCACGTTCGGGTCGAAGATCAGGCCGACAATGGACACGCCGATAATGGTCAGCAGAATGCCGCCCGGCACCTTCAGTTTTTCCAGACCAATGATCACCGCCAGGCCAATCAGCGACATGATCACAGGGAAGCTGGCGAAATGCCCCAGCGCAACCGGCAGCCCATCCAGCGGGTTTTTAATCACCAGGCCGACGCCGTTCGCGGCAATCAACAGCAGGAACAGGCCGATACCGATCCCGGTGCCGTGCGCCACGCCCATCGGCAAATTGCGCAAAATCCAGCTACGAATGCCGGTGGCAGAGATAAGGGTGAACAGAACGCCCATCAGGAATACCGCGCCAAGGGCGACCGGCACGCTGATGTGCTGGCCGAGCACCAGGCTAAAGGCGGTGAAGGCGGTCAGCGAGATAGCGCAGCCGATGGCCAGCGGCAGGTTCGCCCACAGGCCCATCACGATGGAGCCCACGCCTGCCACCAGGCAGGTAGCCACAAAGACCGCCGCCGGTGGGAACCCGGCTTTGCCGAGCATTCCCGGCACAACGATCACCGAGTAAACCATAGCAAGGAAGGTTGTGAAACCGGCGACAACTTCCTGACGCACGGTGCTGCCGCGTGCAGAGATTTTGAACCAGGCGTCGAGCGAACCGCCGGCGCGCGGAGAAGGTGTAGACATAGTGAAAAATCCCCTGAGATTTTTAGAATGACGTTTGCCCGGGTGGTGGACAACCCGCTGCCAGTTAAACGTTGTCTCCCTGCGCTACGATTGTGACAAAGGGGTGTCACAAAAAAGCAATCGTTTAACTCCACACGGACAAATCGGTGTTACAGAATTAAGGCAAACGATTATCCTGCCTTCCTGACGGGATTTTCAACTTAACTTTTGCGATTTTCGCGGAAAATATGCTCAGCTGATGAATTATTCGCCTTAGGGTGCGCAAACGTTATCGTCAATGCGCAATTTCGCAACAAAAACGCAAAAAAGTTAGGCTGGTTTTCTCTCGCTTTACTTTTGCGGCGATCACGCCCCAGGGATTTCAAAAGGGCCGCCTTGATTTAATGCTCGCTGCCAGGCGGGGCGCGTTTGCACATTTTTCATCCACGCCTGGGTGTGCGGCATGTCGTTGACTTCACCTCTCGCCAGCAACGCGGCCACCGGGAAACTCATCTGAATATCTGCCGCGCTGAACTGTTGCCCGGCGAACCACGGGAGCTGGCTCAGGTGATCCTCAATAAAACGGGCATGGGTGGTGAGTTGCTTATTCAGCCAGGCTTTCTGCACGCCCTGCCCCAGCGCTTTGCCCACCGGGCGCAGCGGCCAGGGTACCGGGGCTTTGCCGAGGCTACCAAACACCAGCTTCATTAACAGCAGCGGCATCAGCGATCCTTCGGCGTAATGCAGCCAAAAGCGGTACTGGATTTTGTCGTTAATGTCCTGCGGCTTCAGGTGGTTTTCGCTGTCGTAGGTTTCCTGCAGGTACTCAAGAATGGCACCTGATTCCGCCAGGATATGGCCGCTATCTTCCACCACCGGGGATTTGCCCAGCGGATGGATTTTTTTTAGCGCTTCCGGGGCAAGCATGGAGGGCTCCCGCTGGTAACGTACGATCTGGTAGGGCTGCGCCAGTTCTTCCAGCATCCAGAGTACGCGCTGAGAACGGGAGTTATTGAGGTGATGGACCGTGAGCATGAGATAACCCTCTGTTTAGCCAGATGGAATAACTATAGGAAAGCCCTGCACGGATCACATGTCAAAAAAATGAACAAAAAAAGAACAATTGACCTTGCAAAGTGAAGGGACAGACCTACACTTAAATTGTCGGTGCAGACCGGAACCTCCAAAGTCAGTGAAGTGTGTACGTAGCTATGTGTAAGCGTTATCGAGGGGTGCCGACGTCGGGGGAAACCCTCCTGCCAGAACGGGATAGAGCGAAAGACAAAGACCGGAAAACAACTAAAGCGCCCTTGTGGCGCTTTAGTTTTATATGGCAACGGATGATCCCTGTTAAGCAATGCCGCTACTGAAGACGCCATTAATAAACCGGGACAATCAATTCATTGATTTTCGGCTAATAACAACAAAGAGGGAAAAACCACGCTTTTTCCCTCTTTGTTAGCCGTCTTGAGCACCCTTGTGGCGCTTTAGTTTTATGTTTGAAAGATAATTTTCAATCTTCCAACAGCCTTGCGCCGGTCCCCTGCTCGCCCAGCTTGTCTCCAGGGTTACGCAGTGGGCATTGCGCCCCGGATAAACAGCCGCAGCCAATGCAACCATTCAGTTCGTCACGCAGCGCGGTCAGCGTGGCAATGCGGTGGTTCAGCTCCTCGCGCCATTGCGATGACAGCTTCTTCCAGTCGTTTTTGTTGATTGAATGGCCGTCGGGCAGCACGCCAAACGCATCCCCGACGGTGCTCAACGGAATGCCAATGCGCTGCGCAATTTTTATTATCGCCACCGTTCGCAACACATCACGCTGATAACGCCGCTGATTGCCTGCATTTCTCGTACTTTTAATCAAACCTTTGCTTTCGTAAAAGTGAAGCGCGGAGACGGCCACGCCGCTGCGCTTCGCCACTTCACCGGGCGTTAACAGCGTTTTTATTCGGGGCAATTTCTTTTCCATAATGCTCTTTACCTCAAGTTAACTTGAGGAATTATACTCCCTGGCAATGAAACTAGCTAACCCGGAAATGAGGACGACTCATGGCTCACCAGGACATCATTTATACGTTGACTGAATGGATTGATGAACATATTGACCAGCCGCTGAACATCGACGTGGTGGCGAAAAAATCAGGTTATTCAAAGTGGTACTTGCAGCGAATGTTCCGCACCGTCATGCACCAGACGCTGGGTGAGTACATCCGCCAGCGCCGCCTGTTGATGGCTGCCACCGCGCTACGCACTACCCAGCGCCCTATTTTTGATATCGCGATGGACTACGGGTATGTCTCGCAGCAAACCTTCTCCCGCGTGTTCCGCCGTGAGTTTGACCGTACCCCAACGGATTACCGCCATCAGGCCTGAGAAAACCAACAGGAGTTGGAGTGAAAAAGTTAAGTTTTGCCATTTTGGCCATCGGGCTTGCCTCAATGGCCGCTCAGGCGGCAACCATTTATACCGCGTTCCCTGACAGCGTTAATCCGAAACAGAAATACGTTTTTTATACGCACGGGAAAGTGTTAGAGGGAAATATTGACCGGCCGAGTAATCCAAATAAACCGCAGTGGGGCGTTTACGATTTCCCGGCGGTGAAAGAGAAGCTCAGCGATGATGGCTACAACCTGATTGCTTATCACAGAGCCAAAGATACTCAGCCAGATCAGTATGCCGAGAAGCTAAAGCAGGATGTGAACACGCTGATTGCAAAAGGCGTTCCGGCTAAGAATATTACGCTTGTCGGCTTCTCACGCGGCGGCGAAATTACCATTCTGGCGGCAAGTAAACTGCAGAATAAGGCGCTCAACGTTGCCATTCTGGCGGGATGTACTCATTCCATTCAGGATGACGCCCGCAATCGCCTGTACGGGAACGTGCTCTCCATTTATGAAGCCTCGGATGAAGTGGGTTCCTGCCAGACGATTGTGAACCACAGTCCGGGGATTACTCATTATAAAGAGATAAAAATCTCTACCGGCCAGCAGCACGGGGCATTTTTCCGCCCTAACCCAGAATGGGTTGTTCCTTTAAAGCAGTGGCTCGCGAGCCACTGAGGCCTTACGTACGGGGATCCCGCCTGGCGTATAGAGCCAGGCGATAAACTCTTGCGGAGGCAGTGCCTTCGCAAAATACCAGCCCTGGCAATACTCCACGCCGTGATCCACCAGCCACGCCACCTGCGCTTCGGTTTCAACCCCTTCGGCAATTGTCGTTAACTTCAGGCTGTGGGCAATTTCAATGATGTGTTCCACCAGCAAGTGGCTGGCCCGCTCGCTGGCGAGGGAATCAATAAAGCTTTTGTCGATTTTTAAAATATCGACGTTCAGGTACTGCAGATTGTGCAGATTCGAATACCCGGTGCCAAAGTCATCAATGGCGACTTTAAAGCCCGCGTTGCGAAACTCCTGGATAAACGGCCTGGTTTTTTCAACGTCAATAAACCCTCGCTCGGTCACTTCGATTTTTATCTGCTCTGGACGAATGTTGTAGGTTTTAATCCGTTCTGAAAGTACGGTGATTAAGCGTGAAGAGTGAAAATCAGATGCTGAAAGATTAATCGAAATATAGAGCCCAGGATGGTCGGCAAGAAATTCACCAAAATCTTTAAATACGGCATCAACCACATAGTCCGATATTTTGTGAATCAGACCTTCAGATTCTGCCAGCGGAATAAACGTCCCGGGGCTGATGGTTTGTCCATTAAAATTCACCCACCGCAGCAGCGCTTCCGCCCCCACGCAATAGCCATTTTGAATATCAATAATGGGCTGATAGTGAAGTTTGAGCTGTTTTCTGGCCAGCGCTCTTAAAAGCATCCGCCGCGGGGAATTTAATTGCTGACGGGTTCGGGACCACATAATTAATATCAGCAGGCTGCAAATAACGCCTAACGGAAGCGTCAGCGTCAGCTGGTGATACCACTGGCGGTTAAACAAGGTTTCTGACGTGGAAACAATCACCGCAATCGGTCTTTTAGCCGACTGGTCGACGGCGTAAAAACGGTTATCCTCGGTAAACGCTTTCTCTTTACGCAGAATAAAACTGTGCAGCAGGTCGCTGTCGGCCCCCGGACTTAAAGAGAAAAAACTGCGGGTGACGGTGTCGTAGACGCCATAAATCAGCGAGTCATCTTCGGACAAAACTTCTGACCAGGTGAGCGGGTTAATCACCGCCATATAATGCCCACGTTGCATGTAGGTCATTTTATGCCCGGCATAAAACGGCGTATCCAGATAATAAAAAATCGCGACGTCCGGTTTACGGGTATAAGAAGGGCGCGGCGCTGGCAGCGCTTTTAACGGCTTATAGCTGGTCGAGCACAGCAGCTTATCGCCGCTGACGTAAATTAAATCGGCGACAAAAAGTTTACCGCGCACAATATCCAGCATATTTGCCATATGCCGGGGACTGCATATTTCCCCGGAGAAACGTTCCGCCTCGCTGCGCGCCTCATTAACATGACTGATGACGATTTCCGTTTTTTCCATCACCAGTTTGCCAAAAGAGTGCAGGTGCTGCTGGGTGTCACTGGTGGCGCGAACATGGGCAAAATAAATTGCCAGCATTATCGGCAGGCAAACGATCAGGACAAAACCTGAGGTACGCAACGCCTTAAGATAAATCCGTTTCACCATGATGCTCACACGTCTCTGCTTTTATGCGCCTGTTTTTATACTTTATTAGAACAACCTGATGACCGCCGATTACGTTGCATCATAAAGCCTGCTTTAGCAATAGCCTTCAGCCGTTAACTCTGCGGAAATTAATTTGCGCAACAAAGAGATAAGAGGAACCGGGATGCTGTTTAGCTTAAGATTTAACCCACCGTGTTAATATGAGTTTTTCTGGGGTTAAAGCAGCAGGGAATGATTATTTAAACGAAATTGTGGTAAACGTCAGATAAACAAAATGTTCACGCCTTTCACGTCCTGGTTTTCCTAAAAACCCCCGCCGACCTGGCCTCAAAACCGCGCAAAAAACCATCACAATGCTGGTGATTAAACACACAAAAGTGATACACTTCACATTATCAGTGCAACAGAAAATTAAATTGCAGCTTTTTGAGGAACAAGGTTCATGGCAACAATCACCACCGGCGTGATGCTCATACGCTGGCCGCTGCTTAGTGCGGTTTTGATGTTTTTGGCAAGCAGCCTGAATATTCAGTTTCGCCGCTCGGATTACCGGGCTTTAGCCATAATCAGCAGCGGGCTGGGGATTGCCGCATCCTGCTGGTTTGCCATGGGTTTATTGGGCCTGACGCTCGGCGACTTCCCGATTATCTGGGCGTCGTTTAAAACGGGGCTGGTCGAGATCATCGCCAGAATGCCGCCCGAATGGCCGACGATGATGCCTTAACAGGCTGAGAAGTATTAAAAAAACCGCCTTCATCGGCGGTTTTTTACTTTCAGACGACAAAGCCGTAATCCCGCAGTATTTGCCGCGCAGCGTCCGAGACCAGGAACGCCCGCAGCGGCTCCGCCCGTTCGTCGCATACCGCCAGCCCATAATCGGCCTGAATATTGTAGGACGCCGGGATCTCGAACACCCGCAGTTCACGATGGGCCTGCAGCGCTGCGGCATAGCTTCGGTAACCAATCATCAGATCGGCCTGCCCGCTGGCAATAAGCCACTGCGCCGCAAGCCTGCCGTCGGGCACGGCCTGCGTGTCCGGTCCGCCAACCAGAGCTAAGGCTCGCGGCTGCAGGGCGATGCCAAATTCAGCTTCAAATCTGCCAAAGAACTGCCAGGTATAATCCCCGGAAGGATCGCTGCCCGGCGTGGACGTGCCAATGCGTAAGGCCGGATTGCTCAATAGCGTTAGCCAGGTACTCTGCTCATCAACGCAGTGCGCCCCCGCCGTCAGGCAAAGGGCGTTCCCGGCAAACCGGTGAACCGCCCGAGCTTTGCCCCGCTCCAGCAGCGTGTGCGGGTGCGCCATGTTTGCCGACGCAAACAGCGAACAGTTTTCACCGGCTTCTATACGGGCTCTTAGCAGGCCCGCAGGCCCAAATTGCGTCTCTGTCGGCAAGCTAGTTTCCTGCTCAAACTGGGCCATAAGCGGCTGCCAGACCCGCCGCAGGCTTCCCGCCGCCAGAATTTGCAGCGTCATTACTCAACGCCTTCATAGTGGGTGCGGTAAAAACGCTGATACCAGCTGTCGGCCACTTTCTTCATGTCGATGTCTTTGAATCTGGCGGGATACAGTTTTTTCGCCATCCACAGCTCGCCGATCGCCATCGCTTCCGGCATCGGGTAGCCCCAGGCTTTGGCGTATTCCGGCATCAGCCAGACCTGATGGCTTTTCACCGCGTCGATCGGCTGCCACTCGGGCTTGCTGACGATCTCATCCACCACTTTGGGGTAACGATCCTGCACGAAGATCACCTGCGGATCCCAGGCGATCACCTGCTCCATCGACACCTGCTTGAAACCTTTCACGGTCGACGCCGCCACGTTCAACGCGCCCGCGTGGGCCATCATCAGGCCGGTATATTTCCCGGATCCGTAGGTGGTCAGGTCAGGATTGGCCATATAAGCCCGCACCCGCTGGTCTGCCGGGATGTCTTTCAGGCGGTCGCTGACCAGCTTGCGCTCGGCAAAAGTGGCGTCGATCAGCGCTTTGGCCTGCTTCTCTTTATTAACCACTTCACCAATCAGTTCGATGCCTTCTTTCAGGCCGAGATTATAGGCTTGCTCTTCGTCCTGCATCGACGGGTTCAGTTTGCCCTGCTCGCCCGGTGTATCGTGCCGCAGAGAAATCGCAATCACCGGGATGCCGAGTTTGCTAATGCTGTCGATCATCTCCTGCGGCGCATAGTTGGTGACGAACACCACCTGAGGGTGCAGCGCCACCAGCTTTTCGGTGTCCACGCTGGTTAAATCCCCTAACTGGGCCTTATGCTCAAGCTCCGGTGCCAGGCGCGCGTAGCCGCTGCCAAGCTGTTGCTTCCAGTTCGCCAGAATGCCAACCACTTTGTCGGTGGCGTTCATTTGCACCAGCAGGTTGAGCGTTTGGTGCTGAAGCACCACGACGCGGTTAACCTCGTCGGGGATCGTGACCTGGCGGCCAAGCTGGTCGGTGAGCGTGCGGTTCGCCAGCGCAGCGAGCGGGGAAAGTACTAATAGTGCGCCCAGCGTCAGGCGGCGGGTAAATCGGTTCACGGCGAGAGTCCTTATGATCGTTGTGTATGAAAATATACAGCGATCATTTCCCCGCGCCCAGCGCTTTTAAGGGGTAGATCTTACTCCGCGAGCAAACTCGCCTTGCCCCCACCAAACGACCAGTCCTCAGCCTTGTTATGGCGAATGACGACCATAACGTCGTTGGGCTGAATGCCCGGTGAATCGGCAAGTTGATCGGTAATGACCCGGTAAAAACGCTGCTTCATCTCAATACTTCGTGGCTTACCGGCCGTTATCTCAATCAGAAGCCAGTCATTGCTGCGCGGCCCCGCCATATAGTGACGATCAAACCGCAGCGCTGATTTATCTTGCTCATGAAAAACCTGAAACAGATCTGCCTCCGGCACATCAAATGCCTCCACCAGCGCCCGCTGTATGCTGGATGAAACCGCCGCCAGCCAGGCCTCCGTTTTTCCTTTTAATAAGGTGACATGAAGTACCGGCATTTATTGCTCCTCCCGACGACATCCGACGATCAGCTTATCCAGTACCTTTAGCGCACTGTGGGCGGCAGGCCAGCCCGCATAAAAAGCCAGATGGGTGATCAGCTCGCTTAACTCCTCATCGCTGACGCCATTTTTGCGCGCTAATTCGAGATGAATAGGCAGCTGTTCAAGCCGATACAGCGCCAGCAGCGCTGCCACGGTGATCAGGCTGCGATCGCGTTTATTCAGTTCCGCTCTTTCCCAGATATCCATGAATAACAAGTCGTTGCTCATGCTGGCAAGTTTTGGCGCCCGGCTCAAAACCCGTTGAATGTCGTGTGATGTTTCGCCCATGAAGCCTCCCGGCTGTTGTTGACAACCTGAGCATACTCATTGAGTATCATTCTAAAAATCAGATATTTTTTAACCAATAATCCTGATTTTCAGGACAATAACTATGACGAATTTAGATCTCGACGTTCTCCGCACCTTTGTGACCGGCATGGCGCTCGGCAGCTTTGCCCGGGCAGCGGACCGGCTGGGGCGTTCAACCTCAGCGGTCAGCGCCCAGTTAAAGAAACTGGAAGATCAGGTCGGAACGCCGGTCGTCAAAAAATCAGGCCGGGGCCTGGCGCTGACACCAACCGGCGAAATTGTGTTGAGTTATGCGAAACGCCTGCTGGAGCTGAATGATGCCGCAATGGCTGCTGTGGGCGACACACAGCTGAGTGGGCTCTTACGGGTAGGGTTTCAGGAGGATTTTGGTGAGGGCTTGTTAACCGATGTTCTTGGGTCATTTAGTCGCGCCCACCCTGCCGTCATTCTTGAGGCACGTATCGCACGAAACGCAGAGCTGGAGTCCGCCCTCAACCATTCGCAGCTGGATTTGGCCTTACTCTGGCAAACGCCATCGGCCTCCGCAGAGAATGAGATCGGTAAAATTCCGCTGCACTGGATGGGCATCCCCGAGCAGGTAGAGGCATGCCTCGCCAATGGGCAGCCGCTACCTTTAGTGGTTTTTGACGCTCCCTGTATTTTACGCCGTCACGCCATTGAGGCGCTGGATTGCGCAGGGATCCCCTGGCGGATAGCCTTTACCAGCAGCAGTCTGAACGGCCTGTGGGCAGCGGCGCGAGCCGGATTAGGCGTGACGCCAAGAACGCAGGTAGGCAAACCAGCCGATCTCCCGATGATCCCGACGCTTCCCGCTCTCCCCTCATTAGGCATTTGTCTACCAAGAGCCTCATCTGAACCTAATCCGATTCGGGATTGCCTGGCAGACATTATTGAAAAACAGGTGGGCGTTTTTTGCCGTTAAAGCTGAACCATCGCCAGATTTACGGGTAAAAAGTGCAACCCCAGTTGCCAATCAATGTCCCAGGGTAATTTTTTGTTGTTAATTATTTCTATCCAGCAAAACCTGGTCTGTCCAGACCGTTTTAATACGCAAAATTAGGCCTTTCAGGGGGCTTTTTTTCCTGCCATTGCCAATAGTTGAGAGATCGGATGTCTGGATACCCGTCAAAAGAGTCTTCAATCCATTGATTTTAAATTAAAAAAATCGGAAAAAATTAATGATTGAGCGGGGGGGTAAAAAGCCATATATTGGCGGCGTTTTATGCACCCTAACCGATACCTATACTCTGGATAATTCGAGTTTCAACTTGAAGCATGACGAGTATTGTTTACTTAATTCAGCCGCTGCGCTCATGCCGACGGTTGTAGGAGAGATATGATGACGGATAAAGTCCGTATTGATACTTTAGATGCAAAATCTGCAAACGCTACCAACGAAACCTATTTGGCACGACAGGCTGAATTCGAATCGAATGTCAGAAGTTACCCGCGCAAATTACCGTTCGCTATAGCCAAAGCCCAGGGCGCCTGGATCATCGACGTGGAAGGTAACCGCTACCTTGACTGTCTGGCCGGTGCGGGCACATTGGCGCTTGGCCACAACCATCCTGACATCCTGCAAAGCATCCAAAACGTCATTACCAGCGGCTTGCCGTTACATACTTTGGATCTGACTACGCCGTTAAAAGACGAGTTCTCAGAATACCTGCTCTCTTTACTGCCGAGCCAGGGTAAAGAGTACTGCCTGCAGTTCTGCGGCCCATCCGGCGCGGACGCTGTAGAAGCCGCTATCAAGCTGGCGAAGAAACACACCGGCCGCAGCGGCGTAATCAGCTTCTCCGGCGGCTACCACGGGATGACCCACGGCGCGCTGTCCGTGACCGGCAACCTGTCTCCGAAAGCGGCCATCAACGGCCTGATGCCGGAAGTACAGTTCCTGCCATACCCGCACGAATACCGCTGCCCGCTGGGCATTGGCGGCGACGCGGGCGTGAAAGCGCTGACCTATTACTTCGACAACCTGATCAACGACGTTGAAAGCGGCGTGCGCAAACCTGCGGCCGTGATCCTCGAAGCGGTTCAGGGCGAAGGCGGCGTGAACCCGGCTCCTGCAGAGTGGCTGCAGCGCATCCGCAAAGTGACCAAAGAGCACGGCATCGTGCTGATCATCGATGAAGTTCAGGCTGGCTTTGCCCGTACCGGCAAGCTGTTCGCCTACGAACACGCTGGCATTGAGCCAGACATCATCGTGATGTCCAAAGCCGTTGGTGGCGGTCTGCCGCTGGCCGTATTGGGCCTGAGAAAAGAGATCGATGCCTGGGAACCTGGTCACCACACCGGCACCTTCCGCGGCAACCAGCTGGCAATGGCCACCGGCCTGACCACCCTGAAGTACCTGAAAGACAACAAAGTCGCAGACAAAGTTGCCGCTCAGGGCGAATGGCTGAAAGGCAAACTGTACGATCTGCAGAAACGCTACCCGGCTATCGGCCACGTTCGCGGCCTGGGCCTGATGCTCGGCATTGAGATCGTGAAGCCAGAAGAAGCACAGGATCACATGGGTTGCTACCCGGCTGACGGCGCGCTGTCTGCTCTGATTCAGAAAAAATGCTTCGAAGCGGGCCTGATTCTGGAGCGCGGTGGCCGTAACGGCTGCGTGCTGCGCCTGCTGCCGTCCCTGCTGATCAGCGACGACGAGCTGGAAATCTTCCTGAGTAAATTTGAAAAAGCCTTGTTAGCCGCTGGCGCAAAAGCTGTCTGACTGGAGTAATAAATATGTCCCGATCTAACCCGATTCTGGCCTCCTCTGCCCAGAGCATTGAGGAGTACCAGCAGGCGATCGCCCAGACCAGCCAGGCCGTAGTGGAATGGCTGCAGCAGCCCCAGATGTACAAGGGCAAAACCGTCGCCGAGCTGAAAGAACGCATTCAGCTCGACTTCAATCCTCAGGGCCTGGGCAACCAGGTCGCGATTGAACGCGCGATTGAGTATTTCTTAAAAGACAGCCTGCTGGTGCATCACCCGCAGTGCGTGGCGCACCTGCACTGCCCAAGCCTGGTGGTTAGCCAGGCCGCAGAAGTGCTGATCAACGCCACCAACCAGAGCATGGACTCCTGGGACCAAAGCCCGTCGGCGACCATCATTGAGATGAAGCTGATCGAATGGCTGCGCGCGCAGGTCGGTTATCAGCCTGGCGACGCGGGCGTGTTCACCAGCGGCGGGACCCAGAGCAACCTGATGGGCCTGATGCTGGCGCGTGACGCTTACTTTGCGCGCCAGGGCCACTCTGTCCAGCAGGATGGTCTGACCGGTGATATCCGCAAAATCAGAGTACTGTGCTCTGAAAATGCCCACTTCTCCGTGCAGAAAAACATGGCGCTGATGGGCATGGGCTACCAGTCAGTCACGCTGGTGAAAACCGATGAGTTTGCCCGCATGGACGTTACCGACCTGGCGGCTAAAATCGCCCAGGCGCAAGCGAACGGCGAGCAGATCATGGCTATCGTCGCCACTGCCGGTACGACCGATGCAGGCGCTATCGACCCGCTGAGCGACATCGTGAAGCTGGCCGCAGAGCACCAGATTTGGGTACACGTTGATGCAGCCTGGGGCGGCGCACTGCTGCTGTCCGAGAAGTATCGTGATTACCTGAACGGCCTGGAGCTGGTGGATTCCGTTACCCTGGACTTCCACAAGCAGTTCTTCCAGACCATCAGCTGCGGCGCGTTCCTGCTGAAAGATGCTCGCCACTACGAGCTGATGCGCTACCAGGCGGCATACCTGAACTCCGAGTTCGACGAAGAGCAAGGCGTACCGAACCTGGTGTCCAAGTCGCTGCAGACCACCCGCCGCTTTGACGCTCTGAAGCTGTGGATGGGCCTCGAAGCGCTGGGCCAGAAACAGTACGCTGAAATCATCGATCATGGTGTGACCATGGCGAAGAATGTGGCGGCCTATGTGGCTGACCACGCTTCTCTGGAGCTGGTGATGCAGCCTCAGCTGGCGAGCGTGCTGTTCCGCTTCCGTCCGGCAAGCCTGGCTGGCCGCAGCGATGCGGAAATCGCGCTGCTGAACCAGAAAATCGGTGATGCGCTGCTGGAGTCTGGCCGCGCGAACGTTGGCGTGACCGAGCATAACGGCGTGACCTGCCTGAAGCTGACCCTGCTGAACCCAACCGTCACCCTGGAGGATGTCAAAGTCCTGCTGGCGCTGGTGGAGAAAACCGCAGAGCCGCTGCTTAACGCGTAATTTTTTGCGAATGAATAAAAGCCGGTCGCGATCCCTCGCCGCCGGCTTTTTTATTGCTTTGAGTTCTCCAGCCTGAGCTGGCGACGAATAAATTTCGTCACTTCTTCCACCAGATCTCTGTCTTCAGGCGTTCCCATAAATCCACCGTGCGGCATCGCCTCAAAGACGTGCAGCTCAGCTTCAACGTTCGCTTTTCTCAACACCCGGTGCAACCTCACCGCATTCGACAGGAATAAATCCCGCGTGCCGCTTTGAATCAATGTTGCCGGGAAACCACGGGTAAAATCGCCAAACAGCGGCGAAAGATAAGGATGCGTTAACTCAGCCCCCGCGGCATAAAGCAGGTTGTTTTCCCTCAACGATCCCGGCAGTACCACATCCACAAGCTGGTTCACCTGGAAGCTGTCGCCGGACTCGGTCAGATCTGCCTCCGGGGACAGCAGCACTAAGGCACCTGGCAACGGCAAGCCTTCATCACGCGCCCGCAGCACCATCGCAGCGGCGAGATTCCCACCAGCCGAACGCCCGGTAATCACGATATTTTCCGGGGCATATTGCTCGAGCAGGTAACGGTATATGGCCAGGCAATCATCCAGCGCAGCCGGATAAGGATGCTCGGGCGGCATTCGGTAATCGACGCTATAGCAACGAAGCCCATACTGCACAGCCTGGGTGCTGGCACTGGCCTTGCAGGCTTCCCCCCCGCCAAAGGTAAACGCCCCGCCGTGCAGATCCACCAGAACGTGATGTTCCGAAGCCAGCGCGCCTGGCGTGGCAATATGCACCGTAGCCTGCTCAATCTGCAGTGTTTGTAGTTCTGGCTCATCGCTCGCTGGCCTGGATTTCATGGCTTCGGCATACCAGGCCGCCGAAGTGGCCTGAATCTGTTTCCAGGCTTCACCGTCGGTGTGGGATGGCATCGCAAAGCGCGCGTTGTGGGGCATGCCATGCTCATCAACCTGGCGGCGCAGAGCGGCCTGCGCTTCATCGCTGATGGAATCAGGGAACGGGATAATGTGCTCGGGGCGCAGAACGCCATCAATTTTGTCTGTCATTGCCTGACCTGTGATGAGTGTCTGCCGCCAGCTTTCGCTGGATAGAGAGTAGCGTGCGCCGCCTGATCCAGCCGCTGGCCGGACGAATGAGCATCCAATAGAGAGCGAACAGGGCTTTCACGCGCGGCGTTGGGCAATAGACAAAGGTTTCGGTACGTAATACCGCCGTGCCGTTGTTCTCAGGCGTGACATCAAAGCGCAAGACCAGCTTAGCCGCGCGTGAGTCGGCAAAATGCTTGAAGGCTTCGGCATCTTTCAGAGACTCGACGTCAAGCAACGGTCGCCAGAAACGCCCGGCCAAACCAAAAGAGACTTCCTGGCTGCTTTGATGCAGCAGAGTGAAAGAGCCAAACCCGAAGGTATCGGCTGGTTCCGTGCTCTCTGACTTAAACAACGCCCGGCGCAGGCGGCGAGGGAGCTGGCGCAAACGGAGTAGCCGACGAATAACCGGATCGTCTTCCATATTCAGCGCCAGAACCGCCTGAATAATGGCTTCAGGCGAACCTTCAATAGGCGGGGAGAGATGCTTTTCATAAAAGCTAAATGAAGGCAGCCATGGCGTGGCGTCCACCTGACGCCGACACGCTCTCTCACTGACAAAACCTAAAAATGCCACGGTATCTTCCTTATCCGAGGGCCGCCTGTCCGGCAGATTTCATGCCGCCATAATAGAAAAAAACCCTGCGAGGCAGGGTTTTATTTGTTCGTCACGTACAGGGTTACACCCTGAGGGGATCAGAACGGGATATCGTCGTCGAAATCCATTGGCGGTTCGTTAGATGGCGCTGGCGCGCTCTGCTGCTGCGGACGAGACTGCGCGCCGCCGCTGAACTGGTTGCCGCCCTGTGGTTGCTGAGGCTGACCCCAACCGCCCTGCTGCTGGCCGCCGTTGCCGCCTGCCGGAGCGCCGCCGCCCTGACGGCCGCCGAGCATCTGCATGGTGCCGCCCACGTTAACCACAACTTCGGTAGTGTATTTTTCTACACCAGCCTGGTCGGTCCATTTACGGGTTTGCAGTGCGCCTTCGATATAAACCTGAGAGCCTTTACGCAGGTATTCACCGGCCACTTCGGCCAGTTTGCCGAACAGCACCACGCGGTGCCACTCGGTTTTTTCTTTGGTTTCGCCGGTTTGCTTATCACGCCAGGACTCTGACGTGGCCAGTGTAATGTTGGCGACAGCGCCCCCATTTGGCATGTAGCGTACTTCCGGGTCCTGACCCAGATTCCCAACGAGAATCACCTTGTTTACGCCTCTGCTGGCCATGTTCGTGTCTCCTGAAACGTTTTTAAATAGTCTAAACCGGGGATTCTACACTATGCCACCCACAATGTTTATAGCTACGAGGGACATTCCAGAATGTCGGCTAAGTATAGCTCGTTTCATTAAAACACTGGATATTCATTCAGGTTTTATTGTGTCATAATTAGCCGTTTCTGGCCGTCGGTTGTACCTCTATACATACCAGGCGCATGCAGTCATTATTCCGGGAAAGGTGAATGGATAAGATCGAAGTTCGGGGCGCCCGCACCCACAATCTCAAAAATATCAACCTCGTCATCCCGCGCGACAAACTGATTGTTGTCACCGGGCTTTCGGGTTCAGGCAAATCCTCGCTGGCATTCGACACCCTGTACGCGGAAGGGCAGCGTCGCTACGTTGAGTCCCTTTCGGCTTACGCGCGTCAGTTCCTGTCGCTGATGGAGAAGCCGGACGTCGACCATATCGAAGGGTTGTCTCCTGCGATTTCTATTGAACAGAAATCCACGTCCCATAACCCGCGTTCCACCGTCGGCACCATCACGGAAATCCATGACTACCTGCGTCTGCTTTACGCCCGCGTAGGCGAACCGCGCTGCCCGGATCACGACATCCCGCTCGCGGCCCAAACCGTCAGCCAGATGGTGGATAACGTGCTTGCGCAGCCGGAAGGCAAGCGCCTGATGCTGCTCGCGCCGATCATTAAAGATCGCAAAGGCGAACACGCCAAAACGCTGGAAAACCTGGCCAGCCAGGGCTATATCCGGGCGCGCATCGACGGCGAAGTCTGCGACCTGTCCGATCCGCCAAAATTAGAGCTACAGAAAAAGCACACCATTGAAGTGGTCGTCGACCGCTTTAAGGTACGTGAAGACATCGCCCAGCGCCTGGCCGAGTCGTTTGAAACCGCGCTGGAGCTGTCCGGCGGGTCTGCCGTTGTCGCCGACATGGACGATGAAAAAGCGGAAGAGCTGCTGTTCTCCGCCAACTTTGCCTGCCCGGTCTGCGGCTACAGCATGCGCGAGCTGGAACCGCGCCTGTTCTCCTTTAACAACCCGGCCGGTGCCTGCCCGACCTGCGACGGCCTGGGCGTACAGCAATATTTCGATCCCGATCGCGTGGTGCAAAACGGCGAGCTGTCGCTGGCCGGTGGCGCTATCCGCGGCTGGGATCGCCGTAACTTCTATTACTTCACCATGCTGCGCTCGCTGGCCGATCACTATAAGTTCGACGTGGAAGCCCCGTGGAACGAGCTGAGCGACGCGGTGAAGAAAGTTGTGCTGCACGGCTCGGGCAAAGAAACAATCGAATTCAAGTACATGAACGACCGCGGGGACACCTCCGTGCGCCGCCATCCGTTCGAAGGCGTGCTGCACAACATGGAGCGTCGCTACAAAGAAACCGAATCTTCCGCCGTGCGCGAAGAGCTGGCGAAATTCATCAGCAACCGCCCCTGCACCAGCTGCGAAGGGACGCGCCTGCGCCGTGAAGCGCGCCATGTATTTGTAGAAAATACCGCGCTGCCAACGATTTCTGATATGAGCATCGGCCATGCGATGGAATTCTTCCAGAACATGAAGCTCAGCGGCCAGCGGGCGCAAATCGCGGAAAAAGTACTGAAAGAGATCGGCGATCGCCTGAAGTTCCTGGTGAACGTCGGCCTGAACTACCTTTCTCTCTCCCGTTCGGCAGAAACGCTGTCCGGTGGTGAAGCCCAACGTATTCGTCTGGCAAGCCAGATTGGCGCCGGGCTGGTTGGCGTGATGTACGTACTGGATGAGCCGTCCATCGGCCTGCACCAGCGCGATAACGAGCGCCTGCTGGAAACGCTGATTCACCTGCGTAACCTCGGCAACACGGTGATTGTGGTTGAGCACGACGAAGACGCCATTCGCGCCGCCGACCATATTATCGATATTGGTCCAGGCGCGGGCGTGCACGGCGGCCAGGTGGTCGCGGAAGGCACCATGAAGGATATTATTGCGGTGCCGGAATCCCTGACCGGGCAGTTCCTCAGCGGCAAACGCGAGATTGCGGTGCCGAAACAGCGCGTTGCTGCCGATCCGTCAAAAGTGCTCAAGCTCTCCGGCGCGAAGGGGAACAACCTGAAGGACGTCACGCTGACGCTGCCGGTGGGGTTGTTTACCTGTATTACCGGGGTATCCGGCTCCGGCAAGTCGACGCTGATTAACGACACGCTGTTCCCGATTGCCCAACGTCAGCTAAACGGGGCGACAATCGCCGAACCGGCACCGTACCGTGAAGTTCAGGGCCTGGAACACTTCGATAAGGTCATCGACATTGACCAAAGCCCGATTGGCCGCACACCTCGTTCCAACCCGGCGACCTACACCGGCGTGTTCACCCCCGTGCGCGAGCTGTTTGCTGGCGTACCGGAAGCGCGCTCGCGCGGCTATACGCCGGGGCGCTTTAGCTTCAACGTTCGCGGCGGGCGCTGCGAAGCCTGCCAGGGCGACGGCGTAATCAAAGTCGAAATGCACTTCCTGCCGGATATCTACGTGCCGTGCGACCAGTGCAAAGGCAAACGCTATAACCGTGAAACGCTGGAGATTAAGTACAAAGGCAAAAGCATTCACGAAGTGCTGGATATGACCATTGAAGATGCCCGCGAATTCTTCGACGCCGTTCCGGCGCTGGCACGTAAGCTGCAAACGCTGATCGACGTGGGCCTGTCCTACATTCGGCTTGGCCAGTCGGCGACCACGCTGTCAGGCGGTGAAGCACAGCGCGTTAAGCTGGCGCGTGAGCTGTCTAAGCGCGGCACCGGCCAGACGCTGTATATCCTCGATGAGCCGACCACCGGCCTGCACTTTGCGGATATCCAGCAACTGCTGGAAGTGCTGCATCAGCTCAGGGATCAGGGCAATACCATTGTGGTGATTGAACACAACCTCGACGTGATTAAAACCGCAGACTGGATTGTGGACTTAGGGCCGGAAGGCGGCAGCGGCGGCGGCGAGATCCTGGTCTCCGGCACGCCGGAAACCGTCGCCACCTGCGAAGCTTCTCATACCGCGCGTTTCCTCAAGCCACTGCTGAAGTAGTCAAACCGACAATTGCTGCCTGACCTGCTCAGGCAGCAATGCCACCGCCTGCTGATACGAAGCATCCACCAGATAATAAATTTGCGAGCCGGGCAGCGAGCCGTCCAGGTAAAGCGTGCTCCAGTGCGCCTTATTCAAATGGGCGCTGGGGAAGACGTCCTGATGCTGCTGACGAAGAAGGTCTGCCAGATCGGGCGTGGCTTTGAGGGAGACTGCCGGGCGCTGGTTCTCCGCATGCACCATGGCAAACAGCACATCGCCGACTTTGATTTGCGTGGCCTTCCAGTCGCTGTGCACGCTCTGCTCTGCGCCGGGTTTTTTCATGCAGTACTCTAAAAGATCCGAATGGGTCATCTTCATTTCCTCGTCCTGAACGTTTACCGGAAGCATTCGCGGCAGCATTAAGTGTGCGCCAAAAGCGGATAACAGACGAGGGAATTGATTAAAAAAACGGCAGACAACTTATGTTAGCTGCCGCTTTTCTGGCCGGGATCAGTATTCGGAGTTGACGATAACCTCTTCGCCAAACGAGCCTGCTTTCGGCAGCGGCTGGTAGCTGGAGTTGGAGGCTCGCAGGATACGAATGCCGCGCGCGCCGACGTCCTGGGCCGCGGTGATGTCGTTGTCTGAATCGCCGTAGAAGATTTTGATTTTCTTCTCTTTCAGCCACTGCGTTTTGGTGTTCTGGCCTTCTTTATCGCCGGCAAAGATCACCGGATTGACGCTCGGCTCCGGGATCAGGAAGTCGTTTTGCAGGGTTTTGGTGACGGTTTCGGTTTTGGTCTGGCTGCGTCCGGTCACAAAGTACACGCTGTCGCCGCGCTTGAGGTGCATGGTGATCAGGCTTTTTGCCACCTCTTTAGGCATGCTGAAGTCATCCCAGCCGTTGTTCATCTTTTCCCAAAAAGCCGGGTTTTTCAGGTAGTCCTGCTTACCCGGCGAGAACTCTTTTTGCCCGCGATAAAAGCCCGGGCTGGAAAACAGCACGGTATCGTCGATATCAAACCCGACGGCGATAGGCGCGCGGCCAAGCAGGCTATTTTCAATTTGTGCCACGGAAACCCAGTGGATTGGCACCTGTTGCGCCAGCTGCGCCACGGTGACGCCAGGATTCAGCGGAGCGGGGGCGGATTCGGTTGCCAAAGCGGCATGATTGAAGCCTGCCAGCAGGCAGACGGCACTGAGTGCCAGGGCGATCTTACGCATTGTTTTCCCTTTATTTTCTGTTTTTAATCGTTGTTAAAATGAGCAGCCTTGCCATAAAGCCTTCCGACCATACCTGCCGGGGACCGATCGACAAAGATTTTTTTCAGTTTTATGTCAGAGAAAATAGGCAGGGTCACAGAATAGAGCAGGAATTTCCTCTCCCAAACGGGAGAGGAAAAAGAGAACATGCGGTAACTAAATAAAGTTGGCGAGCACTTACATCACTGCAGCGAACGCCTGCGCCACGCGCTGAACGTTGCTGTGATTAAGCCCGGCAACGCAGATACGACCGCTGGTGAGCAGGTAAATGCCAAACTCATCACGCAGGCGGTCGGCCTGAGCCGCGCTTAGCCCGGTGTAGCTAAACATGCCGCGCTGTTTCACCAGGTAGTCAAAGTTGCGCCCCGGCACAGCTTTAGTCAGCACTTCCACCAGCACCTGGCGCATTTCCAGAATACGCACGCGCATGGTTTCCACTTCCGCAATCCAGCTTGCTTTCAGCTTCTCGTCATTCAGAACGGTCGCCACAACCTGCGCCCCAAAGTTCGGCGGGCTGGAGTAGTTGCGGCGCACGGTAGCTTTGAGCTGACCTAGCACTCGCCCTGCGGCATCGCTGTTTTCGCAAACTACGGAAAGCCCGCCCACGCGTTCGCCATAGAGAGAGAAGATTTTAGAGAAGGAATTGCTGACCAGCATCGGCTGCCCGGAGGAGGCGATGGCGCGGATGGCATAGGCATCCTGCTCCATGCCCGCGCCAAAGCCCTGATAGGCGATGTCGAGGAACGGGATCAGGTTGCGTGCTTTAAGAATTTCCGTGACGGCATCCCACTGGCTGTCGGTGAGATCCGAGCCGGTTGGGTTGTGGCAGCAAGGGTGCAGCAGCACGATGCTAAGTTCAGGCAGCGTATTCAGTTTTTCCAGCAGCGCCTCAAAGCGCACGCCGTTGGTTGCGCTGTCGAACCACGGGTAAGTATTCACGGTGAAACCCGCGCCTTCAAAGATGGCGACGTGGTTTTCCCAGGTTGGATCGCTGACCCACACCTGTGAATCAGGGAAATAGGTTTTCAGGAAGTCAGCGCCAATTTTTAAGGCACCGGACCCCCCGAGCGTTTGCACGGTGGCAATGCGACCTTCCACCAGCGCCGGGTGGTTAGCACCAAACAGCAGCGGCGCGATGGCGCTGCGATAGCTGTTCAGGCCCTCCATCGGTAAATAGAGAGAGGCGCCGTGAGCCTGCGCGTTCAGGCGAGCTTCTGCTTCTGCCACGGCCTGTAACTGCGGGATCACCCCGTCTTCATTGTAATAGAGGCCGATGCTGAGGTTGACCTTGTCGCTGCGCGGATCGACTTTAAAGCGTTCCATGAGGGAAAGGATCGGGTCGCCAGCATAGGCGTCAACTTTTTGAAACACGGTGAGGTTCTCCTGGTTTACAGTTCGCGGATTTCCACTGTAAACCAGGCGAGGACACTCAGTCCAGATACTTCATTGTTACCCTTGAAGTCAGGCGAGTGATAAGTTCGTAAGCACTTACATTCGAATATTCGGCGATGCGTTCGACCGGCAAACCTTCCCCCCACAGCACTGCGCTATCACCCGGTTTATCGGCGGCATCCGGGCCTAAATCGACGCAAATCATGTCCATGGCAACGCGCCCCACAATGGGCACTTCGCGACCATTGATCAGCACCGGCGTGCCGGACGGCGCGCTGCGCGGGTAACCATCGCCGTAGCCCATAGCCACCACGCCAAGGCAGGTGTCACGCTCGGCAGTCCAGGTCCCACCGTAGCCGACCGGCTCCCCGGCTTTATGGCCGCGAACCGCGATCAGGCTTGAGATTAAAGACATCACCGGCTGGAAACCAAAGTCTTCACCCCACGGCTTTTGTTCCAGCGGCGAAACGCCGTACAGGATGATGCCGGGGCGAACCCAGTCCATATGCGAGTCGGGCCACAGCAGAATGCCGCCCGAGGCGGCGATAGAGCGCTGCCCCGGCTTGCCTGCAGTGAAAGAATTAAAGATATCGAGCTGGCGCGGGGTGGCGTCGGACTCCGGCTCATCGGCACGGGCAAAGTGGCTCACCACGTTTACCGGCTGGCTGACGTTTTTGCAGGCGGCCAGGCGCTGATAGAAAGCTTCGGCCTCTTCCGGGCGCACGCCGAGGCGGTGCATCCCGGTGTCCAGCTTCATCCAGATGGTGATGGGCTGGCTGAGATCGGCCTGCTCTAACGCTTCCAGCTGTTGAATGCTGTGGATCGCCGTCTGGAAGTTCTGGGCGGCAATCGTCGGCAAGTCTTCAGGATTGAAGAACCCTTCCAGCAGCAGAACGGGTTTAGTGATGCCACCTTCCCGCAGGCGCAGGGCTTCTTCGAGGCGGGCCACGCCGAAGGCATCGGCGTTTTCTAAGGTGCGGGCGGTCTCCAGCAGACCATGCCCATAGGCGTTTGCTTTCACGACTGCCACCAGGCGACTGTTCGGAGCCAGTTCGCGGAGGCGTTGCAGGTTGTGTCGCAGAGCGCGGCGGTTAATGACGACGGTTGCCGCTTGCATGTTCGTTCCTTGCTCAGTGTTTGGATTAAATGCTACCCATCCTCTAAATCATTCAGGTCACAGCAAGGCGGCAAAATAACTCAGCCCAATGAGCTTACTAAAGTAAGTGGTTCGGGTAAGAGTGCAGCCCACGCCGCTGTGGCTTGAAGGATGACGAGGATTTTTATTCTTCGTCGTACTGCGGCCCGGCATAGTTATCGAAGCGTGACCACTGGCCGTTAAAGGTCAGGCGTACGGTACCGATCGGGCCGTTACGCTGCTTACCGATGATGATTTCCGCGATACCTTTCAGGTCGCTGTTTTCGTGGTAAACCTCGTCGCGATAGATAAACATGATCAAGTCGGCATCCTGCTCGATGGACCCAGATTCACGCAGGTCAGAGTTGACCGGGCGTTTGTCGGCGCGCTGTTCCAGGGAGCGGTTAAGCTGCGACAGCGCCACCACCGGAACCTGAAGTTCTTTTGCCAGCGCCTTGAGCGAGCGGGAAATCTCGGCGATCTCCAGCGTACGGTTGTCGGACAGCGACGGCACGCGCATCAGCTGCAGGTAGTCAATCATGATCATGCTTAAACCTTCATGCTCACGGTAGATACGGCGGGCACGGGAGCGCACTTCGGTTGGCGTCAGGCCAGAAGAGTCATCGATGTACATGTTGCGCTTCTCGAGCAAAATGCCCATGGTGCTGGAGATACGCGCCCAGTCCTCATCGTCCAGCTGGCCGGTACGGATTCGGGTCTGGTCCACGCGCGACAGCGACGCCAGCATACGCATCATGATCTGCTCGCCGGGCATTTCGAGGCTGAAAATCAGTACCGGTTTGTCCTGCAGCATGGCGGCGTTTTCGCACAGGTTCATCGCAAAAGTGGTTTTACCCATCGACGGACGAGCGGCCACGATAATCAGGTCAGAGCGCTGGAGGCCCGCTGTTTTCTTGTTCAGATCCTGGTAGCCGGTATCCACCCCCGTGACGCCGTCGTGCGGCGTCTGGTAGAGGGACTCAATTCGGGAAACCGTGGCTTCCAGGATCTGGTCGATGCTTTTCGGGCCTTCATCTTTGTTAGCGCGGTTTTCGGCAATCTGGAAAACGCGGGATTCTGCCAGATCCAGCAAATCTTCACTGGTGCGCCCCTGCGGGTCGTAGCCGGCATCGGCAATTTCATTGGCGACCGCAATCATTTCACGCACAACCGCACGTTCGCGCACGATATCCGCGTAAGCGCTGATGTTCGCCGCACTTGGCGTGTTTTTAGAGAGTTCCGCGAGATAAGCAAAACCACCGACGCTCTCGAGCTGCCCCTGGAGCTCCAGGGATTCAGAAAGCGTAATCAGGTCGATGGGTTTGCTCATTTCGAGCAGGCGCTGCATTTCGGTAAAGATCATGCGGTGCGGACGGCTGAAGAAGTCGTTAGCGACCACGCGCTCGGCGACGTTGTCCCAGCGTTCGTTATCCAGCATTAAACCGCCCAACACCGACTGCTCCGCCTCAAGCGAGTGCGGCGGCATCTTCAGCCCTTCTACCTGACGGTCGCGGGGTTCTTTCGGTTTGTTGAAGGGTTTATTTCCTGCCATAGTGAGGGAGCTACCAAATTCATAGTGAGAGACCGGGAAGTATAACCATTCTTGTCACTCTTCGACACAAGGAGTTTCCATGGCAACGCGCATCGAATTTAGCCAACACGGCGGGCCAGAAGTATTGAAAGCCGTTGAGTTTACGCCGAAAGATCCGGCGGAGAACGAAGTTCAGGTTGAGAATAAAGCGATAGGTATTAACTACATTGATACCTATATCCGCAGCGGGCTCTATCCGCCACCGGCGCTCCCGAGCGGGCTGGGTACCGAAGCGGCTGGCGTTGTCAACAAGGTCGGCAGCAAAGTCACTCACCTGAAGGTTGGCGATCGCGTTGTTTACGCGCAGTCTGGCCTGGGCGCATACAGCAGCGTTCACAATGCGCCAGCCGATAAAGTCGCTAAAATCCCGGATGCTATCTCTTTCGAACAGGCAGCAGCTTCTTTCCTGAAAGGCCTGACCGTGTTTTACCTGCTGCGTAAAACCTACGAAATTAAAGCCAATGAAACCTTCCTGTTCCACGCGGCGGCGGGCGGCGTGGGCTTAATTGCCTGCCAGTGGGCGAAAGCGCTGGGCGCCAAACTGATTGGTACCGTCGGTTCAGCACAAAAGGCCGATCGCGCTTTGCAGGCCGGGGCGTGGCAAACCATCAACTATCAGCACGAAAATATCTCTGAGCGCGTCAAAGAGCTGACCGGCGGCAAGAAAGTGGCAGTCGTGTATGACTCCGTCGGGAAAGAGACCTGGGAAGCGTCGCTGGATTGCCTGCAGCGCCGTGGGCTAATGGTGAGCTTTGGTAACTCTTCCGGGCCGGTGACCGGCGTGAACCTGGGCATTCTGAACCAGAAGGGATCGCTGTACGTGACTCGCCCTTCTCTGAACGGCTATCTCACCACCCGCGCCGAGTTCGATGAAGCCTGCCATGAGTTGTTTTCGCTGATCGCCAGCGGCGCGATTAAGGTGGATGTCGCGGAAAACCAGAAATTTGCGCTGAAGGATGCGGTGCTTGCACACCAGACGCTGGAGAGCCGTGCCACGCAGGGTTCAAGCCTGTTAATTCCGTAACCCACTCAAAATTCAGAAAGAATTAGGGCTTCCCGGAGGAAGCCCTTTCTTTTTTGTTCGTGCTGTATGTAGGGTACAGCGCGATGAATTCTTGTTACTGCGAAAGGATAGTCGCAGATTTAATAAGTAAAAGAAATGACGCCACCGGGATTAAGTTCAGGCTTGTGATCGGCTCCGCAATACCTGAATTCTCCCGGTGGCCTTAAGGCTAAAGCTGACGCTTATCGGCAACCAAAGACAGCGCGTGTTCAACCACTTCAATGCCTGCCCCGGCTTTATGAGCGTTTTCGCTTAAGTAACGGCGCCACTGACGCGCGCCCGGTATTCCCTGGAATAAACCAAGCATATGCCGAGTTACATGGCCCAGGTAGGTGCCGTTTGCCAGTTCGCGTTCAATGTATGGATACATCGCTCGCACCACGGCAACGGGATCGCTGTCCGCAACATCTGCCCCGAAAATTTCGCGGTCAACCGTCTTCAGCAAGCCCGGGTTTTGGTAAGCCTCGCGCCCGACCATCACGCCATCGAGATGCTCGAGGTGGGTTTTCGCTTCTTCCAGCGTCTTAATCCCGCCGTTAATCGCCATGGTGAGCTGCGGGAAATCACGCTTGAGCTGGTACACGCGCGGGTAATCCAGCGGTGGAATTTCACGGTTTTCTTTTGGGCTCAGGCCAGAGAGCCAGGCTTTACGCGCGTGGATGATAAACATCTCGCATTCGCCCTTGCCTGCCACAGTGCCAATGAAATCGCAGAGAAATTCGTAGCTGTCCTGATCATCAATGCCGATGCGGGTTTTTACCGTCACCGGAATAGAAACCACATCGCGCATCGCTTTAATACAATCGGCAACCAGCTGCGTTTCACCCATCAGGCAAGCACCAAAGCGCCCGTTCTGCACCCGGTCAGACGGGCAGCCCACGTTCAGGTTAATTTCATCGTAGCCGCGCGCTTCGGCGAGTTTCGCACAGTGTGCCAGCGCCTGAGGATCACTGCCGCCAAGCTGCAGCGCAATCGGATGTTCTTCTTCGCTATAGGCCAGATAGTCCCCTTTACCGTGGATGATCGCCCCGGTGGTCACCATTTCGGTGTACAGCAGCGTGTGGCGGGACAGCTGACGCAGGAAATAGCGGCAGTGGCGATCTGTCCAGTCGAGCATCGGCGCAATGGAGAAACGGTGCGGCTGGAAAGGAGTCTGGTTGCTTTGTGAGGACATACGTTTACGCAGGCTACGATTAAAAAAGGGTCGCTACTATAGCATAAAGCAGCGCCGGGGCATCAGGCTGCCCCGGCATTCAGCATCAGAAGGCCACGCTCAACTGCGCCCCCGCGCCCCAGGTTTGGTCTTCGCCGTACAGGCCCATCAAATCGATATTGACGTGTTTGCCTGCCGCGAACCCCACCCCGCCGGTAAAGACGTTGCTGTCATTGCTTTTCACATCCGCACGATAGCCGGCACGCAACGCCAGCCAGGAAAGCGGCCTCACCTCAGCGCCAACACCCACATACTGAGAGTTGGCTTCGCTTTTAAAGCCTTTGGTTTCGGTCAGATCGCCGTCCGCGCTCAGGGTCACCAGCTCGTTATGCCAGGCTACCCCGGCGGTCACCAGCGGGCTGATTTGCCAGGTATCTTTGTAGTTCCGTACTTCGCCGGTACGCCCGTTAATGATGCGAATATCTTTCGTGTCGATATCGCGGGACACCAGGTTCTGGCCGCTCAGGCCGACTGTCCAGTTCTCGCCAAAATCGGCCGCCACGCCTGCGTCAAGGTTGAATCCAGTGTCATCGTTGCGGTACTGACTGTTCTTCCAGTCGCCGCTGCGATAGTCGTAAATGGACGTGGTGTAGTTATACAGCCAGGTCTTCTGCAGCTTAGGCGTGACGCCAACTGACACCGGCACGCCGCCAACGTCAAACTTGTGGGCAAGAGCAATCCCATAATCAGAAACAATGGCCGCGCGACCGGAAGCGGTTGAGTTCAGGTTACGGGTAATCTGACCGGAACCATTTTGCAGCGCATCAAACGCCACCTCTCCCGCTACCGCGCTGGAGTTTTGGATACTTCGCAGGTAATTGATGTCGTTCTGATCGATATCAGAGCTGACTTTCGCTCGGGCGTAAGCTTTAGTGACGAAAGCCACGGAGAGAGTGTCATTTGGGATGCTAACCGCAATCCCCGCGGCGGCTTTGGCCCTTGCCGTATCGCCCCGCAAATCTTCGAGTTCCCCTGCTAAATCTCCTGCTGCGCTGCGAAACTGATTTAACGTTCCGTTCGGATTAAAAAGAATATCCCGCAGCGTCAACGACCCAATAGATTGTTTATAGTTATCAACTTTGTCGCTGATGCCGTCGATGCGATCCTGAAGGTTGTCTTTATCCGTTATTTGCGCCCCGACAGACGGTAAAATAACGGTAATATTGTCGTCTGGTTTGGACCGGGCTAATAGCGCCGGGTTGATTAATACGCCGCTGCCATAATTAGCCGAAGCCACGCCGGTGCCCCCCATCGCATCGTTTCGCGCTTCGGACCAGGTCCCTGCTGCCCCGGCCTGATGGGCAATAAAGAAGGTTGCGGCGAGTGTCGCCACCGAAGATTTTATTTTATTCATTCACAGCACGCCTGTCTGATTGTCAGATGAAGTAATTCGCCCCTGACAGTTATGACTGAACAGAGGCAGACTATTGCTGTGAATAGCGCGATAAAAAGATGGATATTTGAACCATCAGGATCCCAGATATATCCTTAGGGTTAACGTCTTATTGTTTCCATGCTAATTAATTTATAGTTTACCCTTCGGCTTTCGTGAAGGAAGACCGTTGTGCGGGCCAAAGAATTGAGGCGGATGATCTATCCAACGATCCTGCCGCTGCACGGCATAAGACTGATTTAGCGGGTAATAAATTTTATTTTCGGCTTTATTGGCTTCACCTACGACTAATAGCCGCACATCCTGTTCGGTATTATTAATAAAGGTATGGCAAATGCCGGTTCCGGCAGGAAATCCCACGCTATCGCCCGGCTCGAGCGCCCAAAGATGACCGTTGATCCACACTTCGGGGTGCCCTTCGAGCACATACGCAAACTCTTCTTCGCTGCTTTCCGCGTGGGGATAAGAGGTTCTGCGGCCCGGAGGAATACGCTCATGGTGAATCCCAAGGCGGGTTAAACCGAAATTACGGGCCAGAGGAGCGCCAATAGAAAACAGCTCCGCGCTGTCCGGGTAAGTTGCGTCATCCTCGCCTTCCAGCTCGCGCCAGTGACGAATACAATCAGGTTTTTGCATCACTTCCTCCTGGGTAGATAGGGTCAGTATGTACCAGGATTCGGCGTTTTATCCGCATTATGGTAAAGTATTGCGTCAATGACCGGGAGAGGCTGATGGATACCACAACTTCGCAAAACGTGTTAGCTCAGGCTGAAAAGCTCTGCCTGCAACGCAATGTACGCCTGACGCCACAGCGTCTCGAGGTTTTGCGCCTGATGGCCGAGCAAACCGGGGCCATCAGCGCTTATGATCTGCTGGATCTCCTGCGCGTTAGCGAGCCACAGGCTAAGCCTCCAACGGTTTATCGCGCGCTGGATTTTCTGCTGGAGCAGGGTTTTGTGCACCGCGTGGAATCCAACAACAGTTACGTGTTGTGTAATTTTATCGATCATCCAACCCACTCTTCCGCCATGTTTATCTGCGACAGATGTGGGGCCGTGAAAGAGCAGGCCGCTCAGGGTGTGGAAGATATTATGCAGAAACTGGCGTCCAAAATGGGGTTTGCCCTGCGCCATAACGTGATTGAAGCCCACGGATTGTGCGCTGATTGCTCGGAAGTTGAAGCCTGTAGCCACCACGGCGCCTGCGATCACGATCATTCAGTGCAGCCGAAGAAAAAGCGTTAAGAGGGAGTGGTACATCCCTGTACCCGGGCAGGATTGGTCTTACTTACTGATTAGCACATTTGAGGGTCCGCCAGATTACCAGCGGTAATTGCTCCCGGACTCCCAGTCCTTCACTTCTTTCTCTGCCTGGTCTTTGGCGTAGCCATAGCGTTCCTGGATTTTACCCACTAGCTGGTCACGCTTCCCTTCGATGACGGTCATATCGTCATCGGTCAGCTTACCCCATTTCTCTTTGATCGTGCCTTTGAACTGCTTCCAGTTACCGCCGATTTCGTCCTTATTCATCATCATCTCCTCATCGTTCGGTTTAGATTTTCGCATCCGGGCTGCAGGATGCTGACTTTCTGGAACACACCCACTGTCTGCTGGATGTAAAGGTAATTGTAGACAAGGATTCCGAGTTACATTTAAAACTCAGAATCTTTAACCATTCTTAAAAGCGATGGAACGCTGATTCCTCGTCTTAGAAACGAGAAATCAGCACGACAGGAGCAGGGTTAACGAAGGCCAGGAGGTTCGATCAATGGCCGCCCGATGTAGCGAACCAGGTGTTATTACGCCAGTGGCGCCGCCAGATGACGCCCAGCGACAGGCCACGCAAGGCCAGAAACACCGCCAGAGACAGCCACAGGGCGTGGTTACCCCACAAAGGCAGCGTAAACATCGTCACGCCAAAGCCCAGCGCCGCAACCGCCATGCTGTTACGCATTTCGGCACCCCGCGTCGCGCCGATAAACATACCGTCCAGCAGGTAACACCAAACGCCCACGACCGGCAAAACAACCTGCCAGGCAAGGTAATGATTTGCCAGAACACGAAGCTCCGGCAGGGAGGTAAGCAGCGCGACAATTTGCTCCCCAGCAAAAGCATAAATAGCGGCAAATGCTATCGCAACCAGCCCCGCCTGCCTGCACGCAGCCCCCCAAACTTCGAGCAACTGCCCACGGTTACGCGCCCCGTAAGCCTGCCCTGAATGGGCTTCTACGGCGTAAGCAAAACCGTCCAGCGCATAGGCGGTAAAGGTCAACAGCGTCATCAGCACGGCGTTAACGGCAACAATTTCGCTGCCGAGACGCGCACCAAAAATGGTGATTGAAGCAAAGCAAATTTGCAGCAGCAGCGAACGCAGCATGATATCGCGGTTAAGGGCCAGCAGCTTGCTTAAGTCCCCTTGCCAGGCCGTTTTGAGACGAGCCCAACTGATGCCCCGCAGCTTCAGTACCTTCCGCACCATCACCAGGCCGATGATAAACGTCGCATATTCGGACACCGCCGTGGCCAGCGCCGCCCCCTGCACGTTCATGTGCAGCCCCATCACCAGCCAGAGGTCGAGCACGATATTAATCAAATTGCCGACGACCAACAGGATGACCGGCGCCCGCGCATACTGAACGCCCAACAACCAGCCTAACAGCACGAGGTTAGCCAGTGAGGCCGGGGCGCTAAGCCAGCGGATCTCCAGGAACCGCCTTGCCTGATACAACACCTCGTCATTGCCGCCAACAACGTGCAGCGCAAGGTTGATCAGTGGATAACGCAGGACCACGATAGCCAGCCCGGCTATCATCGCCAACATCAGGGGTTGAACCAGTGCGCGCGCCAGCCGCTGTGGATCGTTCGCACCAAACGCCTGTGCCGTTAACCCGGTGGTGCTCATGCGCAGAAAAAGCAGCAGCATAAAGAGGAAACTGGTCGCCGTGGCGCCGATAGCTACCCCGCCAAGATAGGTCGGGCTATCAAGATGGCCAATGACCGCCGTATCGACCAGGCCCAGTAACGGAACGGTGATATTGGAAAAAATCATCGGCAGCGCAAGCCGCCACAGCGCACCATCCGTTGACGAAAAGAATCGCATGGGAATGATCCAGAGGAAAAAAGAGAGGTGTTTAAGGCAGGTGGCACGGCAGAGTTACCGCACCACCGGAAGAGGTGTTACAGCCATTCACCGTTGCGGATCACCCCGACGGCCAGGCCTTCAATGCTAAAATTCTGCTCGCGAAGATCGACCACAATAGGCTGGAATTCGCTGTTTTCCGGCAGCAGGTGCACGGTATTGCCCTGCTTTTTCAGGCGTTTTACGGTCACTTCATCGTCGATACGCGCGACAACGACCTGGCCATTACGCACGTCCTGGGTTTTGTGAACGGCTAATAAATCACCGTCCATGATGCCGATATCTTTCATCGACATGCCGCTGACGCGCAGCAGGAAATCGGCATTCGGCTTGAACAGAGAAGGGTCAACCTGGTAGTGGCCTTCGATGTGCTGTTGCGCCAGCAGCGGCTCACCGGCGGCAACACGGCCCACCAGCGGCAGGCCATTTTCTTCTTCAACCAGCAGACGAATGCCGCGTGATGCACCAGAAACAATCTCGATGGCACCTTTACGTGCCAGCGCTTTAAGATGCTCTTCCGCGGCGTTTGGAGAACGGAACCCCAGACGTTGTGCAATTTCGGCGCGCGTAGGTGGCATGCCGGTCTGGTTGATATGATCCCGAATGAGATCAAACACCTCTTGCTGCCTGGTAGTTAGTGCTTTCATTCCGCCCCCTGGGTGTTTATACAGTTATGCTGTGAGTATATACAGCCCCGGGCGATTTTGAAACCACAAATTAAGCAAAAAACCAGCGACTTAAACTGTTCTGGAAGGGCTATCGCAAATGTGACCAAAGCAAGGTGGCCCAGGTTGCAACCGCAAGGATAATCGCTATCAATACGGCGGCGGAACCCATATCTTTGGCTCGCCCTGAAAGCTCGTGGTACTCGGTGCCGACACGGTCAACCAGCGCTTCAATGGCGCTGTTGAGGATTTCGACAATCATCACCAAAACAACCGAGCCAATCAGTAAAATACGCGTGATGGGGTCCACGTCCAGCCAGCAGGCGATGATGATAGCGATGACCGCCGCTACACCCTCCTGACGAAAGGCGGCTTCGTTGATCCAGGCCGCACGCAACCCCTTCCACGAGTAGCCTGCAGCCTTAATAATGCGGGTGATGCCGGTGGTATTATTCGCCATTCAAGGAAACCTTTTTAAATATTGAGCGTCAATGCTCACTGAGTCTAAATCGCAGCGCCACAGAAATTCCCCAGAGTTTCTGATATCCTTGCGGCGCATTTGCATTATTAACCTGAGGCTTTACATCATTTATGTCAGGCTGGCCAAGAATTTACTACAAATTACTGAATTTACCATTAAGCGTTCTGGTAAAGAGCAAGTCTATCCCGGCGGATCCCCAAACCGAACTCGGTCTGGACCCTTCACGCCCCATCATGTACGTCCTGCCCTACAATTCTAAGGCAGACTTACTGACGCTGCGTGCCCAATGTCTGGATCACGATCTGCCCGACCCGCTGGAACCTCTGGAAATTGACGGCGTACTGCTGCCGCGCTACGTGTTTATCCACGGCGGGCCGCGCGTCTTCACCTATTACACGCCAAAAGAAGAGTCGGTAAAACTGTTCCACGATTATCTGGATCTGCACCGCAGCAATCCCGATCTCGATGTACAGATGGTGCCGGTTTCCGTGATGTTCGGCCGCTCGCCAGGGCGCGAAAAAGGGGAAATCAACCCGCCTTTACGCACGCTGAACGGCGTCCAGAAATTCTTTGCGGTTTCCTGGCTGGGTCGCGATAGCTTCGTGCGTTTCTCGCCGCCGGTTTCGCTTCGCCGCATGGCAACCGAACACGGCACGGACAAGATTATTGCCCAAAAATTGGCTCGCGTGGCGCGCACTCACTTTGCCCGCCAGCGCCTGGCCGCCGTTGGCCCGCGCCTGCCGGTCCGCCAGGATCTCTTCAACAAGCTGCTGGCGTCAAAAGCGATTGCCCGCGCGGTAGAAGATGAAGCCCGCAGCAAGAAAATCTCCCACGAAAAAGCGCAGCAAAATGCCGTCGCGCTGATGGAAGAGATTGCCGCGAACTTCTCCTACGAAGCCGTACGTCTGACGGACCGCGTTTTAGGTTTAACCTGGAACCGCCTCTATCAGGGCATTAACGTGCATAACGCCGAACGCGTGCGTCAGCTTGCCCATGATGGCCACGAAATCGTCTATGTGCCCTGCCACCGCAGCCACATGGACTATTTGCTGCTTTCCTACGTGCTTTATCACCAGGGGCTGGTTCCGCCGCACATTGCCGCCGGGATCAACCTGAACTTCTGGCCAGCCGGCCCGATTTTCCGCCGCCTGGGCGCGTTCTTTATTCGCCGTACCTTCAAGGGCAACAAGCTTTACTCCACGGTATTCCGCGAATATCTGGGCGAGCTGTTCAGCCGCGGCTATTCCGTTGAATACTTTGTCGAGGGTGGCCGCTCCCGTACCGGCCGTTTGCTGGATCCTAAGACTGGCACGCTGTCGATGACCATTCAGGCCATGCTACGTGGCGGCACCCGCCCGATCACTCTGGTGCCGATTTACATCGGGTACGAGCACGTCATGGAAGTGGGCACTTACGCGAAAGAGCTACGCGGTGCGACCAAAGAAAAAGAGAGCTTCATGCAGATGGTGCGCGGCCTGAGTAAGCTGCGCAACCTCGGCCAGGGTTACGTTAACTTCGGCGAACCGCTGCCGCTGATGACCTACCTGAACCAGCATGTTCCGGAATGGAAAGACTCTATCGATCCGATAGAAGCAATTCGCCCGGCCTGGCTGACGCCAACGGTGAATGATATCGCTGCCGATATCATGGTGCGTATCAACAACGCAGGGGCCGCTAACGCCATGAACCTGTGCTGTACCGCGCTGCTTGCTTCACGCCAGCGTTCGCTGACCCGTGAACAGCTTACCGAACAGCTCGACTGCTACCTGAACCTGCTGCGTAACGTGCCGTATTCTCCGGATGCCACCGCACCAACGGTTTCCGCTGACGCGCTGATCGACCACGCGCTGCAGATGAACAAGTTCGAGGTGGAGAAAGACACCATCGGTGACATCATCATTCTGCCGCGCGAGCAGGCCGTGCTGATGACCTATTACCGCAACAACATCATGCACATGCTGGTGCTGCCGTCGCTGATGGCGTCCATCATCACTCAGCATCGCCACATCTCGCGCGCAGAGCTGCTGCGTCAGATAGAAGTTGTTTACCCGATGCTGAAAGCCGAGCTGTTCCTGCGTTGGGAAAAAAGCGAGCTGGGCAGAGAAATTGATGCGCTGATCGCGGAGATGGAGCGTCAGGATCTGGTCATGGTTGTCGGTGACGAAGTGCAGATCAACCCTCACCGTTCACGCACTCTGCAGCTTCTGGCGGCGGGCGTGCGCGAGACAATCCAGCGGTATGCCATCACCTTCTGGCAGTTGAGCGCCAACCCGTCGATCAACCGCGGAACGCTGGAACGCGAAAGCCGCACGGTGGCGCAGCGACTGTCCGTTCTGCACGGCATTAACGCCCCGGAATTCTTTGATAAAGCGGTCTTTACCTCGCTGGTGCTTACCCTGCGCGATGAAGGCTATATCAGCGATACCGGTGATGCAGACGCGACCGAAACCATCAAGGTTTACCAGATGCTGGCCGATCTTGTGACCTCGGACGTACGTCTGACGATTGAGAGCTCCGCTTCCCAGGACGCGGTTTCTTAATTCAGCAGAAACGAAAAAGGCGGGTGATTAACCCGCCTTTTTTTATTGCCTGAAGACTGACTCAGAAATGCAGGTAGCTCAACGCCAGGCCCAGGAACAGCACCAGCCCGACATAGTTATTGTTCATAAACGCTTTAAAGCAGCCTTCGCGCTCGCGTTTGGCGATCAGCTTCTGCTGGTGCACAAACAGCCCGCCCGCCAGCAAAATTGACCAGTAGAACGTGCCACCCAGCCCATTGAGCCAGCCCACAACGCCCATCAACAGCATGGTGGCGATTTGCAGCAGGCCGATGATCAGCTTATCGTTGCGGCCAAACAGGATCGCCGTCGACTTAATGCCAATCTTCAGGTCGTCGTCGCGGTCGACCATCGCATACTGCGTGTCGTACGCCACAGTCCAGCAAATGTTAGCGAGGAACATCAGCCAGCAGCTTAACGGCACCGATTCGCTGGCGGCGGCAAATGCCATAGGAATGGACCAGCCAAAAGCCGCACCCAGCACCACCTGAGGCAAATGGGTATAGCGCTTCATAAACGGATACACCCATGCCAGCGCCAGGCCGGCCACGGACAGCAAGATCGTCATGGTGTTGAGCGTCAGCACCAGCAGGAAAGCCAGGCCCACCAGCACCGCGAATAGCGCCTTCGCTTCTTTCTCAGAAACTGCGCCACTGGGCAGCGGGCGCTGCGCGGTACGCTTTACGTGACCATCAAATTTACGGTCGGCATAATCGTTCACCACGCAGCCCGCGGCGCGCATCAGCCAGACGCCAGCGATAAAAACAACCAGATTCAGCAGCGAGGGTAAGCCCGGGGTGGCCACCCACAGCGCCCACAGCGTGGGCCATAGCAGCAACAAAGCGCCAATGGGCTTATCGGTACGCATTAACCGGTGATAAGCCAGCAGTTTTCCCTGCTTAAGACTCCACTCCATTATTTTTCCTCTTCGTACAGCGGAGATGCCGGCAGGAACAGTTCGGTCAGCAACAAAGGCTTACCGGAAAGTCTCAGTCGGGAACGACGTCCCCACAGTTCGGCGCTGCGGCCAATCTCAATATAGTCACGCGTCAGGGTTGATGAACTAAAAAGGTAGCGCCCGAGCGGCGTATCGCCAAGCTTTTGCAAAGCCAGCTCAGGGCCATCAAGCGTGCTTTCAGGCACCACGGTGCGCCCCAGCAGCCAGGGTTCATCATCCCCGCAGAGGATAATTTCCCGCAGCCAGTAACGCGCAGAGGCAGGTAATAAATCGGCTTCGGGCAAATCATTGCCAGCAGGGACAAAACCTTCGCGCACGATGCGGACGGTGACTTTTTGGCAGTGCTGTTCGAAGCGTTTAGTCATCGAATCTTCCAGCAATAACCAGTCGAGATAAGCGGAGCTAAGCCCTTGCGGGACCTCCGTGTAGAAATTCAGGGCGCGCAACGGCGACAGCGCGTCGGACATGGGAATACTCTCCGATACATAACCTGATGGCATTGTAACGCAGAACATCTCTGTGCGGGCAGACAATGGCAACACACGCGGCAAATACCGCAACAATTGAGCAACAGCAACTTAAAGTTTTTAGGCTACAGAAAAAAAGGTGCGCCTGAGCGCACCAATACTTCAAGCATCAGCAACGTGGGGAAATGGTTACCCCTTGCCTTTTACACTGCTGATAAAAGTTTTACGGGCGGAGGTGGAACCCAGACGCTCGGCTTCATTCAGCAGTTTCAGGGCTTTATCAATGTCGCCTTTATCCACCGCCTGTTTAATGGCGCGGTTAAAATAGCTTTCCGTATCATTGAGCATTGGCTCGCTTTTCGCGGCAGGCGCCGGAGCTGGCGCTGCCACTGGTGCTGGTGCTGGTGCTGGTGCAGCGGCCGGTGCAGAGTAGGCCGTCGGTGGCGCTACGTTACCGACCACAACAGGTTTGGTATCGGATCCACCAAAGATCTTACCGATCATGATGTTGCCGCTGTTTTGTTCGGTTTTCAGCTTCACCGTCAGGGTACCTTGCCCACTGTGGCTAGCAATCGGATCGGCCACATCAGGAATGGCGTTGCTTGCCCCTTCAGCATAAAGCTTCGCCGGGTTGATCATGCGGGTCGTTTCCGTCAGATCGTGTTTCGTGGTGTACACCAGCATGTAGATCTGTTTCTGCCCCATCATAGGGGTCAGTTTCATGACGTTTTCCAGACGGTTGCCGGAGGTCATGCCCGGTTTCTGGTACTGGAAGTAACTGCTCGGGAAGAAAGCAGAAGGCTGCATCTGCCCGTCGAGAATCAGAACGTTTGGCGCATAAACGCTCAGGTCTTTAACCACGCTGGACAACGTGATTTCCAGTGAGCCCTGATCCGCTGGCAGCACGAAGGCGGCCACACTCCCGGTGAGCTCTCCGACATTAATGCTGGCCGAAGAGGCGCTCAGCACCACGTCCTGGCTGACGGCAGGTATCAACGGAACCCATGGCAGGCTTTGTAATTTGTCCGCAGGAATAGACGGTGCGGTAGAGACATTCTGTGGGTTAATCGCCGTGTTGGCGGCAAAAGAAGCCGGCACGGACGATAGGCCCAGAACGGGAAGCAGGCAAAGCGCAAGAAGATGTTTTTTCATTGTTTTATCCTCGAAGCGAACCCGCCTCCTTCAGGCAAAAAAGAGACGGGTCAGGCATGTGAAACTGGCGGGCGCTAAGCACCCGCGCAGTGGGTTAACTTACCACCAGGCTTCCATCTGAATACCGAAGGTCACTTCGCTATCGTTGCCACGGCTAAAGGTACGGGCGCTGGTATCGCTGAAAGCAATGCCGGATGGCGTGCCAGCTACGTAGTTAGCATCGCTGGCGTCACTGGAAGAGTAACCCCACTTCTCATCCCACTTGGCGTAGGTCGCGAAGACGCGAATAGCCGGACGAGACCAGATGCTGTTGCCCGCCTGCCACTGTTGCGCCAGGGTGATTTTGTACTGATTGTTGCTCTTGTCGGTCAGCTGAGACTTCACGTTGTCGTAGCCAACTTCCATCAAGGTGCTCATGATTGGCGTCCATTTGTACATAGGACGAACACCCACGGTCCACCATTTGGTGCCGTTGTTATCATCGCGGTTGATATCCTGGTACATACCCACATACATCAGGCCCCAGGTATCGTTGAAGTCGATAGCCCCGTGGTCAATGACGCGCAGCATTTTGCCATCGTTGTTTCTGGAAGTATCCGGACGACCGGTACCGTTGGTCTGCGCCATGGCGTTGGTGCCGTACTGCACCACAAATTTGTTCAGGCTGGTGCCGAGGAAGGTCTGGGTATGCTCTACGGTTCCCAACCAACCATTTTTAGTCGCATCCTGCTCAACAAAATCGTAGTGCTTGGTGGTGTTTGCACGGCCGTAGTCAAAACCAACTTCCAGAGAACCGCCCGGGTTAACTTGCATCTGGCCTAAACGAATATCAAAGATATCGTTCGCCAGGTCTTTATTTTTGGTAGAACCGTTGATAAAGGCCTCTGAACCACCGGCTTCACCGTTACGGGTTGCGGCCAGGGAGAGTTTACCGAAGCCCAGATCGATATCTTCGATACCGCCGCCAGGGCCTGAGATATCCCAGTAGTAGAAGTCGATCATGTGCACGTCATGGCGTTTGTAATAACGCTTACCTGCCCAAATGTTCGCGCCCGGCAGCGCGTCGATCAGGTTTTTACCCACGACGTTCATCTGGCGTACACGCGGGCCGCCGTCGGTGTCTTCAACGTCGTTCAGCTGGCTGGTGGCATAGCCAATCATGGTGTCAACGTAGAAGCTTTTTTCACCTTCTTGCCAAACTTGCTGACCTAACTCAACTTCAGCATAAGTTTCACATTCGTTACCCAGACGGTATTTAGAACCGGCACCTGTCGCTTTAAAACACTGCTGCTCGCCGCCGCTGCCTGTCCAGCCAATACCAGAACGTGCATAGCCCTTGAAGTCAACAGCGCCGGCCTGTGCAGACACGATGCCTGCAATCACGGCGACCGCCAGTGGGAGTTTGCGCAGAGTAATCATCATTCTATCTCCTGAGATCATTGCTTTTCTTTTTTATGGGAATGCTTAAACGCCGGGCTCTTGATGCAACCGACGACATGCGGTGCCATCTTCTCGGAACAGATGACAGCGCTCTGGCGGCAGGCCAATAGCGAATGTGGCACCCTCTTTTACCAACACCACGTCGTTCTGGCGGTAAACCAGGTTTTGACGAATGGCGGGGATTTGGATGTGAATCTGAGTCTCATGTCCCAACTGCTCAACGACCTGCACTTCCCCTTCAAGGGTGACATCAGCAATGTCGCTCGGCAGCAGGTGTTCCGGGCGAATGCCAAGTGACATATTGGCCCCCACCTGAACGTTGCGGCTTTCCACCGGCAGCCAGACATGCTGACGGTTAGGCAATTCCACCTGCACCTGATCAATGGCCGTCGCGGTCACTTTTACCGGCAGGAAGTTCATTTTTGGCGACCCGATAAAGCCCGCCACAAAGCGGTCTGCCGGGTAGTGATACAGTTCTAGCGGTTTCCCGACCTGCGCAATCCGGCCGGCATCCAGCACGACGATTTTGTCGGCCAGGGTCATCGCCTCAATCTGGTCGTGGGTCACGTAAATCATCGTGCGGCCCAGGCGCTTGTGCAGGCGGGAGATCTCAATGCGCATCTGCACGCGCAGCGCGGCATCCAGGTTGGAAAGCGGCTCATCCAGCAGGAACACTCGCGGCTCCGCCACCAGGGTTCGGCCAATCGCGACGCGCTGACGTTGCCCACCGGACAGCGCCTTAGGGCGGCGCTCCAACAAATGCGCGAGCTGTAAGGTTTCGGAAACCTGATTCACGCGCTGGTTGATCTCGTCTTTTTTTGCCCCGGCAAGCTTCAGGCCAAAGGACATGTTTTCGGCGACGGAGAGATGGGGATAGAGGGCGTATGACTGAAAGACCATGCCCACGCCACGCTCGGCGGGAGGGGTGTCATTCATCCGTTTTTCACCAATCAGCAGCTCGCCGCTGGTGATGGTTTCAAGGCCTGCAATCATTCGCAGCAGCGTTGATTTACCGCAGCCAGATGGCCCGACAAAAACCACAAACTCTCCCTCATTGATGTCGAGATTGATGTCTTTCGACACCACCACGTCACCCCAGGCTTTTGTTACGTTCCGTAGCTGCACGCTCGCCATTACCACTCCCTCATTACTGCCGCCTGCCGTCGGACAGGTGATTCAAGATGTGTCCGACTATGAGGGATAGCTACATTTGGTAAATCCTCCGCCCTATGGCTTTTTTATGGGGGAGGAGGCGGGAGGATGAGAGCGTGGTATCTGCAACCGGTTGCAGGCGGCACAAGGGATTTTCGTGATCGCGGCTTCAGTTTTCGCTGCGTTTTTATGTGCGCCAGGACACATAACGCTGAGTTATGCAAAGTGGATCACAGATAACTGCCCAGGGGCGTAGAGCAAAGGAGGATGAGAAGCGCTTGCCATCTCCGCAGACTTAGCACCGTGAATCTGCACTCCCCTATGAAGCGCACACCACCACTCAAAAGGATGGGAACATGAAAATGAAAACCGGCGCCCGCGTTCTCGCTTTGTCAGCCCTGGCAACGATGATGCTTTCCGCCTCTGCACTGGCAAAAATCGAAGAAGGCAAACTGGTCATCTGGATTAACGGCGATAAGGGCTACAACGGCCTGGCCGAAGTCGGTAAGAAGTTTGAGAAAGATACCGGTATTAAAGTCACCATTGAACATCCTGATAAGCTTGAAGAAAAATTCCCACAGGTGGCGGCAACCGGCGATGGCCCGGACATTATCTTCTGGGCTCACGACCGCTTCGGTGGCTATGCGCAGTCCGGCCTTTTGGCCGAAATCACCCCTGACAAAGCCTTCCAGGACAAACTCTATCCGTTTACCTGGGATGCCGTACGTTACAACGGCAAATTCATCGCTTACCCGATTGCGGTAGAGGCGCTGTCGCTGATTTATAACAAAGACCTGGTTCCAAACCCGCCGAAAACCTGGGAGGAGATCCCCGCCCTGGATAAAGAGCTGAAGGCCAAAGGTAAGAGCGCGCTGATGTTCAACCTGCAGGAACCTTACTTCACCTGGCCGCTAATTGCGGCAGACGGCGGGTATGCCTTCAAGTTCGAAAACGGCAAATATGATGTGAAAGATGTGGGCGTAGACAGCGCGGGGGCAAAAGCCGGCCTGAGCTTCCTGGTCGATATGATCAAGAACAAGCAGATGAACGCCGACACCGACTACTCCATTGCCGAAGCCGCGTTTAACAAAGGCGACACGGCGATGACGATCAACGGCCCGTGGGCCTGGTCCAATATCGATAAGAGCAAAATCAACTACGGCGTGACGCTGCTGCCTACCTTTAAAGGCAAGCCGTCTAAACCGTTTGTCGGCGTCCTGAGCGCCGGTATCAACGCCGCCAGCCCGAATAAAGAACTGGCGAAAGAGTTCCTTGAGAACTACCTGTTGACCGACCAGGGTCTGGCGGATGTGAACAAGGACAAACCGCTCGGTGCCGTGGCGCTGAAATCGTTCCAGGAGCAGTTGGCGAAAGATCCACGTATTGCCGCCACCATGAATAACGCCCAGAAGGGCGAGATTATGCCTAATATTCCTCAGATGTCTGCCTTCTGGTATGCCGTACGCACCGCGGTTATCAACGCCGTTAGCGGCCGCCAGACCGTTGATGCGGCGCTGAAGGATGCTCAGGGACGTATCACTAAGTAAATCTTGCCCCTCACCCCGGCCCTCTCCCACTGGGGAGACGGAATTCGGATTGAGCCCGCTCCCCCGCTAGAGTGAGAAAACAGGCCCTTTCTGTCCCCTCTCCCCCTTGGGGAGAGGGTTAGGGTGAGGGGAAATAACACGCTGTAGAGGAACACCCCATGGATGCAGTTAAAAAGAGCCGCTGGTGGCAAAGCGAGGGACTGAAATGGTCACTCATCGGGGCATTAGGCCTGCTGGTTGGCTATCTTGTGGTTTTAATGTACGCCCAGGGGGAGTACCTGTTCGCCATAATGACGCTGATTTTAAGCTCACTTGGCCTCTATATTTTTGCTAACCGTAAGGCATACGCCTGGCGCTACGTTTATCCCGGCATGGCCGGCATGGGGCTGTTCGTCCTCTTCCCGCTGATCTGCACTATCGCTATCGCTTTTACCAACTACAGCAGCACCAACCAGCTGACGTTTGAACGCGCGCAGCAGGTGCTGATGGACCGCCAGTACCAGGCAGGCAAAACGTTCAACTTTGGCCTTTACCCAGACGGCAATGAATGGACGTTAGCGCTCACCGACGGGGAAAGCGGGAAAAACTATGTCTCGGACAAGTTTACCTTTGGTGGTGAACAAAAAATCCAGCTGAAAGAAGCCGATGCGTTGCCAACCGGCGAGCGCGGCAACCTGCGCGTGATCACCCAAAACCGCCAGGCGCTGAGCCAAATAACCGCTGTGTTGCCGGATGAAAGTAAGGTGGTGATGAGCTCGCTTCGCCAGTTTTCCGGCACACGCCCGCTCTACACTTTGACGGAAAACGGCGAGCTGACCAATAACCAGACCAGCGTAAAATACGCCCCGAACGACCATATTGGTTTTTACGAGTCGGTAAACGCCGACGGCAGCTGGGCCGGAGAACAGCTAAGCCCGGGCTATACGGTCACTATCGGCTGGAAAAACTTCCTGCGCGTTTTCCACGATGACGGGATCCAAAAACCGTTCCTGGCTATCTTCGTCTGGACGGTGATTTTCTCGGTGCTGACGGTGATTCTTACCGTCGCGGTGGGGATGGTGCTGGCCTGCGTAGTGCAGTGGGAAGCGCTCAAAGGCAAGGCGGCTTATCGCCTGTTGTTAATTCTGCCCTACGCCGTGCCTTCGTTTATTTCCATTTTGATTTTCAAAGGCTTATTCAACCAAAGCTTTGGCGAAATCAATATGATGCTGAGCGCACTGTTCGGCATTAAGCCCGCCTGGTTCAGCGACCCAACCACCGCTCGCTCAATGATCATCATCGTCAATACCTGGCTGGGTTATCCCTACATGATGATTCTGTGCATGGGGCTGCTGAAAGCGATTCCTGACGATCTTTATGAGGCGTCGGCAATGGACGGCGCGGGCCCGTTCCAGAACTTCTTTAAAATAACGCTCCCGCTGCTGATTAAGCCGCTCACGCCGCTGATGATTGCCAGCTTCGCCTTTAACTTTAACAACTTTGTTCTGATTCAGCTGCTGACCAACGGCGGCCCGGACAGACTCGGGACGACCACGCCAGCGGGATATACCGACCTGCTGGTGAGCTACACCTACCGCATCGCCTTTGAAGGCGGCGGCGGTCAGGACTTTGGCCTGGCTGCAGCTATCGCAACGCTTATCTTCCTGCTGGTGGGCGGCCTTGCGATTGTGAACCTGAAAGCCACCCGCATGAAGTTTGATTAAGGAGACCGACGATGGCCATGGTGCAACCCAAATCTCAAAAGCTGCGTCTGTTTCTCACGCACTTTCTGCTGCTGCTGTTTATCGCGGCAATCATGTTCCCGCTGCTGATGGTCATCGCCATCTCGCTGCGTCCGGGTAACTTTGCCACCGGGAGCCTGATCCCGGACCAGGTTTCATGGGAACACTGGAAGCTGGCGCTTGGCTTTAGCGTTGAGCACGCGGACGGTCGCGTCACGCCGCCACCGTTCCCGGTGCTGCTCTGGCTGTGGAACTCGATAAAAATTGCCGGGATCACGGCGATAGGTATCGTTACCCTTTCTACAACCTGCGCCTACGCTTTTGCCCGTATGCGTTTCCCCGGCAAAGCCACGCTGCTGAAAGGGATGCTGATTTTCCAGATGTTCCCGGCGGTGCTGTCTCTGGTGGCGCTGTATGCCCTGTTTGATCGCCTGGGCCAGTACATTCCGTTTATTGGTCTGAACACGCACGGTGGGGTGATCTTTGCGTATTTAGGCGGGATAGCGCTACACGTCTGGACGATTAAGGGCTATTTCGAAACGATTGATGGCTCGCTGGAAGAGGCTGCCGCGCTGGATGGCGCGACGCCGTGGCAGGCATTCCGTCTGGTGCTGCTGCCGCTGTCGGTACCGATTCTGGCCGTGGTCTTTATTCTGTCGTTTATTGCCGCGATTACCGAGGTGCCGGTGGCTTCGCTGCTGCTGCGCGACGTGGACAGCTACACGCTGGCCGTGGGGATGCAGCAATACCTTAACCCGCAGAACTACCTGTGGGGCGATTTTGCCGCCGCGGCGGTGCTCTCCGCGATACCGATTACCGTTGTGTTCCTGCTGGCCCAGCGCTGGCTGGTGAGCGGCCTGACCGCTGGCGGGGTGAAAGGTTAACGTTTATCCCTGAAGTCATTTGCTTCATCTTTATGCCATACCACTGCAACCCTCACTTTGACCTTAGCACTTTATTCAGGCGGCCCAAGGGCCGCCCTTTTTTTATTCCCGCTTCAGGCGCTGGCTGTTACACAACCAAAGCGTAATCACCAACACCAGAATCGCGGCCGAGTAGATTAGCACGTCCAGCGGCGAACTGTGGTCAATGATAATCAGGCGCACAACTGCGGTAATGCCGATGTAGATAAAGTAGCGCAGCGGGAAGTGATAGCCCGACTGAAAATACTTCACAATCAGCGCGATAAACTCGAAATAGAGGAAGTAAACCACCAGCCCCTCGATAAACAGATACGAGCTGGCGTCATCTCCCGGCGCAAACAATACGGTGGCCAGGTGAATGGTCTCTTTGCCGAGGAAGATAATCAAAATCAGCCCAAGGGCTAACAGCCCCAGATTAAGCACCGTCTGCATGACGGTAGAAATCCAGGAAAAACGCGGTGTCGCAGGCATAACGGCCTCTCATTTTTATTGTGGTCTTGAGAGGCTGTTATACGTCTAAAATGTGATCTTGATCTAGTTTATTTACTTACCTTCGTTAGCGGAAATTTTCGCTGCGGTCGCTGGTCACCCCATACAGGTCAAACTTACGGCCCAGCATCTGCCCGCCGTCACGCGTCAGCGGTGTCCAGGTCACCTGCGCCCGGCTGCGGGTTGGGTAAGCCGAGAAGATTTCCAGCGGCACATTGATGTAGAAACCTTTGGTGAAGTCCCCCTCGCCGTACTCTTTCTTCGACACGTTGGTGATGGTGGCGTAGGTGCCCACCACGATCCCGCTGTCAAAGTGTTTGGAAATCTCCAGCGTGCCGCCTTTATCCTGCGCCAGATACTGGCCGATACTGAGCTTAACCAGCACATCCTGAGCAAACGGCGGCGTCCAGTAGCCGGTGATATGCCCGGTCTTCGCGCTGTAGTCGGTAAATTTCATCATGTCCTGCGAACTGCGCCAGTCACGCTGTTTGACGTAGTTGCCGTTGACGCCGATCGCCCAGTTGCTGTCCACCGGACGGTAAAGCAGCTCGGCCCCCGCCCCGCCGTACATGGTTTCCAGATAGCCCGCATAAACCTGGCCGTAAATCCCATGCCCAAAGTACTGGAAGTAGTTGGCCTGCAGGTTGTTGATGTACACATCGTTTTCTACATATTCGCGAACGTGGGTACGCACGCGCGGCAGCGTAGAATCCATTGGCGGATTGGTGTAGTTAAATTTGTCGTAGTTATTGGCGACGTTGGCAAACAGGCTGCCGCTGGTTAACAGGTGATCCGTCAGCCAGTAATCGACGTTCCCCATCACCCCGACCTGGTACATATAGAAGCTTTCCGGGCCACCGATAGACTGGTTGAGAATCGGATCAATTGAATAATTAAAGCGCGACTTCTCGATGTAGTATCCCTGTTCGGTGCTTTCTGGCACCACCGGCTCAACGCGTTTTTGTACCAGCGTCGTTTCCTGCCCCAGCGGTTCCCCCTCAAGGTGCCGACGCAGGCTGGCCACGTCCGTTTCAGTGGTAACCTGCGGCATATTAATCCGGCTTTCGGTAATGCGGATGGTGCGAATATTATCCGGCAGGTCATTCATCACGATGCGGTTGGCGCGTTCGATGCCTTCGCGGGAATTGCGATATTTCACCTGCTCGCCCGTGACGTAGAGCGTATCCCCTTTGACCTGAATGTTCGGGTTGATCAGCCCGGCGTTGTATTTCAGGTCGGTCAGCTGATTGGCCACCACGTTGTGCTGCAGAATTTCGTCCTGCGGGTGCGGCTGATACTCAGGACGACGGGAATCGTTGTACCCCGGCTTGAGGTCATTGAAATTGGTGCGGAACGTCACGCCAAACATAAAGGTGTTGCCGCGCTCGTAGCTCATGTTCACGTCGGCCCAGTCGGTCACCCGGTAGATAGCGCCGACGTTAACGCTGCTGCGCTGGTCTATTTTCCCCGCAAACTCATGGCTGTAGTTGTTGCCCTCATATTCAACCTTCAGCCTGAGTGGCTGCCACGGCGTCTGGTACTCTACGCCGCCAAACAGCGACGTCGGGCCGTGGAACATGCCGCTAAAGTTGAAGGAGCCCGCCATTTGGTAGCTGTTATCCCGGTGGCAGTATTTGTCGCTGTATTCACAGAGCGGGTTTTTGATGTTGCCGCTGGTGCCTAAATACCCCCAGCCCATGCCAAGGCTGAAGTCGAACGGCCCCCAGGATTTGCTCGCCACCACATATTCACCGTCAAACAGCCCGGTGCCGCCCAGGTCACGAATACCGGCAGAGACCTGAGGCAGCCAGTAGCCCTCTTCCCACAGGCGGAATTTCACGTCAAACGCTTTGTCTTTATAGGTCTGGTCACCCGAGAAAGCCTTCACGCTACTGTAGTGACGTGTGCGCACGTCGGTGTAGCGCAGCGTGGCCTCCATCCAGGGGAAAAGCTGCATGGAGGCGGAGTAGAAGCGGTACTGATCGTTGTCGCGGTAGTTGAGATTAAATTCGCCCTCAGGCGCCATGCGCGCCGTCGGCGTTTGCAGCAGACCCGCGCCGCCAAAGTCTGCCTGCGAAGGGCCAACGGGAGCCGGATACGTTTCGGCGCGGCAGGCGGAAGTCACCGCCAGCGCAATCAGGCTATACAGGTAACGTTTTTTCATTAATCCGGTATCCGATGGGTCAGGGTATTAAGAATCTGCTGGTTCAGCTCATCAAAGGTGGCGCTGAAAAGGCGGTCAGAGAATCCCACAAAGATAAGGCTACCTGGCGACGGTTCTCTATGGCGTTTATTCCAGTAAGCAACTGGCGCTTTTTCGATTTTGCCGTCCGGGTAAATCACCCAGGCATAACTTCTTTCGGCCCCGCTCAACAGGCTGACGTCGTCCAGATAGTCATCCACGCTGCGTCCGGGGGTAAAAGGTTTCACGCCGGGCGAACTGACTAATCCCACCAGGGTGATGGTTGTGGGCTGCGGGCCGGCCCAAAGGCTGTATTCCCCCTGAAGCGGCACGTTTGATTGTGGGCGAAGGCGAACCCAGTCGGGGTCCAGATTGACAAACTGCCGCCCGGTCACATGCATAGCGCTGAGCTGCTGGCGCAGTCCGTTGATTGCCGCCCCGTCGTCTCCGCCTTCGTCCGCCGCCACTTCAGCCAGGCGCGCCAGAAGCTGCTGGTGTTTTTGCTCTTCTGCGGCGCTTGCCTGCCGGGTGCTAATCACCGCCGCAGGCCACCAGGTGCGGCTTAACGCAGGGTTAGTCACCAAATCCGCCAGCCGTGCAGCATCTTTAATCACCCGCGGCTGCGTTTGCGGTTGGGTATAGACCGTCACGGTACTTTCTGCGTGGGTAAAGGCGCTGGCAAAAAGCAGAGCCATAAACGTAAAGGGGAGTTTTTTCATTGTTTTGCCGCCTTCACAAGAAGCGTGGTAATGGGCCAGTAGCCGGGGCCAAGGTACTGTTTTGATTTGCGGATTTGGCCTTCATCGTCCACCCAATAGCGGTTCGTCCAGCTTTTCCCGAGCGCGGTTACCTCTTCTTCCAGGACGCGTACTTTGGTCACGCTACTGCCAAGCTTCACCGTGTCGATGCCGTCAAATTCAAAGGTGGACGTTGCGGTGGCGTAGCGAACCTGCTGGCGTTCAGTCCAGGCCATCTGCCGGGTCCAGCTCGCGCCATCCTTAATCTGTTTCACGTTCGCCAGCGGGTCACGGGACAGGTTGGTCACTTCCGTCAGGTTGTCGCCCAGCCCGGAGGTTTTCACAATGCGGCCGTTCTGCGTGACGATGACCGATCTGTCCTGCGTCACCCACTTCTGCTGGCCGTCTTCGTTATAGGCCAGCACCACAAACAGCTGCGGGCCGTTGTTGATGCTCATGTACTGGCTCGCGTAGCGCATCTCGGCAATTTCATCGTCGGTAAGCTGCACGCCCCCACCTCCGGCAATACTGTTCCAAAGCGAGGTGCCAAGCCCTCTGGTGGTCGCTGAGCACGCCTGGAGTAACAGACAGACAAAGAGTATTGCGAGTCGCTGCACGGTGATTCCCCGATTTAAAATAACCACACCGAAGTGTGGTTATGGTTAAAAACACCCAGACGTTAACGGGTGGTGGTGCTGGTCGTCGTGGTTGTGGTGGTTCCGGTGTTTGAACCGTCGCCGCCACCGGTTGCGGCTAATGCCACACCAACCGCAGACCCAACAGTGCTGGCGCTGGTTGCAGCAGAACTGCCTGCAGACACAGACGTCGCCTGCGCGCCGGCCGCATCACCCACAGCTACAGGGTCAGCATTCGCCGCGCCGGCGGCAGCCAGCGTAAATATGGCTATAGCGCCATAAAGGGTTTTTCTCATTACAATTTCCCTTCATTGAATGAATGGAGATTTACCTGAAAAGGTTTCAGGCGCGATCGAGTATACACAACACAATGTGATGAATTAGCCTGCAGAAAATAAGGGATGAACTTTAAGAAAAAGAGTAAAAATCAAGACTTGAGTTATATTTAAATGAAAGTTATTCAAATAAAAACAATTATTTACCAAGAGGCATTGGAAATATCAATTCAATATAATCTTAAATTAAAGCCCTGACAAAGCGGCGGGAAAATCATTTTTAGGATTAACCTCAGGGTGGCAATATCGAGAATTATGACGACAAGGGGATAACTCTTATAAAAAATATGCCAGCACGAGGCTGGCATATTTTCATCACGCGGTTTAATTAATCACGCCATGCTTTATAGCGGTTAATCAGGCCGTTGGTTGAGCTGTCGTGGCTGGCGATTTGTTTGTCGTCACCCAGCTCTGGCAGGATGCGGTTAGCCAGCTGTTTGCCCAGCTCCACGCCCCACTGGTCGAAGGTGAAGATGTTCAGGATCGCGCCCTGGGTGAAGATTTTGTGTTCGTAAAGTGCAATCAGCGCGCCCAGGCTGAACGGGGTAATTTCGCGCAGCAGGATGGAGTTGGTTGGGCGGTTGCCTTCGAACACTTTGAACGGCACAACGTGGTCCAGCGTGGCCGGATCTTTACCCTGGTCACGGTATTCCTGCTCAACCACTTCACGGGATTTCCCGAACGCCAGCGCTTCGGTCTGTGCGAAGAAGTTAGACAGCAGTTTTGGATGGTGATCCGACAGCGCGTTATGGCTGATAGCCGGTGCGATGAAGTCGCAAGGCACCATTTTGGTCCCCTGGTGGATCAGCTGGTAGAACGCGTGCTGCCCGTTGGTACCCGGCTCACCCCAGATAATTGGGCCAGTCTGGTAGTCCACGGCGTTGCCGTTGCGGTCAACGTACTTACCGTTGGACTCCATGTTGCCCTGCTGGAAGTAGGCGGCAAAGCGATGCATGTACTGGTCGTATGGCAGAATCGCTTCAGTTTCAGCACCGAAGAAATTGTTGTACCAGATGCCGATCAGCGCCAGCATAACCGGCAGGTTTTGCTCGGCAGGCGTGGTGGAGAAGTGTTTGTCCATCGCGTGCGCCCCGGACAGCAGCTCAACAAAGTTGTCGAAGCCCACGGACAGAATGATGGACAGGCCAATCGCGGACCACAGAGAGTAGCGGCCGCCAACCCAGTCCCAGAATTCGAACATGTTTGCGGTGTCGATACCAAACTCACCGACGGCTTTCCCGTTGGTGGACAGCGCAGCGAAGTGTTTTGCCACGTGCTTTTCATCGCCAGCGGCACGCAGGAACCAGTCACGCGCGCTGTGGGCGTTAGTCATCGTTTCCTGAGTGGTGAAGGTTTTAGAGGCCACCAGGAACAGCGTGGTTTCCGGGTTAACTTTCTTCAGCACTTCGGCAATGTGGGTACCGTCAACGTTGGACACAAAGTGCATGTTGAGGTGATTTTTGTATGGACGCAGCGCTTCGGTAACCATGAATGGGCCGAGGTCAGAGCCGCCGATACCGATGTTAACCACGTCGGTGATGGCTTTACCGGTGTAGCCTTTCCAGTTTCCGCTGATGATACTTTCAGAGAAGGCTTTCATCTTCTCAAGCACCGCGTTCACTTCCGGCATTACGTCTTTGCCATCGACCACGATAGGCGTGTTGCTGCGGTTACGCAGCGCAACGTGCAGCACGGCGCGGTCTTCGGTGCGGTTGATTTTCTCGCCGGCGAACATGGATTTGATCGCGCTCTGCAGATCGGTTTCTTTCGCCAGCGCCTGCAGTTTTTCGAGGGTTTCGGTGGTGATGCGGTTTTTGGAGAAGTCCACCAGCATCAGGTCATCGAAAGTTGCGGAGAACTTGCTGAAGCGGTCGTTATCTTTCGCGAACAGGTCGGAAAGCGTAACGTCTTTCATCTCATCGTAATGTTTCTGGAGTGCCTGCCAGGCAGAGGTCTGCTTCGGGTTGATGTTTTTCATAGCAATACTCTTCTGATTTGAGAATTGTGACTTCGGTCGATTGTAGCGCCTGCAGGCAAAAATTGTGATTGATTTTATGCCATTAACCGAGGGTTTCCCGTAACCCCCTAAAAAGCGGCAAAAATACCCTCTTATAAGTTAAATTCCTGATTACCGATTTAACATGAAAAATCCGCATAACCCCGCAGTTGACATGCCTTCGCCGAAGCTTTATTTATTAGGCGCTACCTGCGCGTGCGCAGGCCAGAAGAGGCGCGTTGCCCAGAAAATCGTATCCGAGAAACCAGTAACAAGGACGATACGTGAGGGGGAGCAACGCCGAGATGATGAAGCGGCTGGTCACGCTTATTGTCGGCTGCAGGGGCTGAATCCTCTGGGTTGTCACCAGAAACGTTCGCAGTCGAGCGTTTCATATCCGGCTCCAAAGCTGGATAGACAAGGTGGAGCACTTCTGGGTGATATCGTAGTTCTCCTGCTCTGCGCCCACCCGTTTACCGCTCTTCCCTTGTGCCAAGGCTGAATACTTTTTTGCCAGTTAATGGCCCCTGACACGAGGTAGTTATGTCTCAAACCGTAGTCGCCAAATTTGGTGGGACCAGCGTCGCCGATTTCGACGCGATGAACCGCAGCGCCGATGTGGTGCTGGCCGATAGCCACGTCCGCGTGGTGGTGCTTTCCGCCTCCGCTGGCGTGACTAACCTGCTGGTTGCTCTGGCTGAAGGCCTCGAAGCGACCGAGCGCTTCGTCAAGCTCGATGCCATCCGCAAAATCCAGTACAACATCGTTGAGCGTCTGGCGAATCCGGACGTTATTCGCGAAGAAATCGACCGCCTGCTTGAAAACATCACGACCCTTGCGGAAGCCGCCTCTCTGGCGACCTCCACCGCGCTGACCGATGAACTGGTCAGCCACGGCGAACTAATGTCCACTCTGCTATTTGTGGAAATCCTGCGTGAACGTCAGGTGGAAGCGCAGTGGTTCGACATTCGTAAAGTCATGCGCACCAACGACCGCTTCGGCCGTGCCGAACCGGATATCGCCGCGCTGGCGGAACTGGCAAGCCAGCAGATGCTGCCGCGCCTCGCGGAATCCCTGGTGATCACTCAGGGCTTTATTGGGAGCGAAGAAAAAGGCCGAACGACCACGCTTGGCCGCGGCGGCAGCGACTATACCGCCGCGCTGCTTGGTGAAGCGTTAAATGCCGCGCGCGTAGATATCTGGACCGACGTGCCGGGCATCTACACCACCGATCCGCGTATGGTACCTGCGGCAAAACGCATTGACCGCATCGCCTTTGAAGAAGCCGCTGAAATGGCGACCTTTGGCGCGAAAGTCCTGCACCCGGCCACGCTGCTGCCCGCCGTGCGCTGCGACATTCCGGTGTTCGTTGGCTCCAGCAAAGATCCTGCTGCTGGCGGAACTTTGGTATGCAAAAAAACGGAAAATCCACCGCTCTTCCGCGCCCTTGCGGTACGTCGCAAGCAAACGCTGCTGACGCTGCACAGCCTGCATATGCTCCATTCCCGTGGTTTCCTGGCGGAAGTGTTCAGCATTCTGGCTCGCCATAATATTTCCGTGGATCTGATCACCACCTCCGAAGTGAGCGTGGCGTTGACCATGGACACCACCGGCTCTACCTCCACTGGCGACAGCCTGCTGACCACCGCGCTGCTCACCGAGCTTTCATCGCTGTGCCGTGTGGAAGTCGAAGAGAACCTGGCGCTGGTGGCCATCATAGGCAATAAACTGTCCCAGGCCTGTGGCGTAGGCAAAGAAGTGTTCGGCGTGCTCGACCCGTTCAACATCCGCATGATTTGCTACGGCGCTTCCAGCTACAACCTGTGCTTCCTGGTGCCTGGCGACGATGCAGAGCAGGTCGTGCAGAAACTGCACCGCAACCTGTTTGAATAACCGTTCAATCCATGCCATGAATACAGAAAGCCGGGCTCGCACCCGGCTTTTTTTATAACCATAAAACAACACAAACTCTGCAAGGACATCGCTATGATCGCCACCCTAACCCGGCTGTTCCCGCTTTGGGCGCTGCTGCTCTCCGTCGCTGCGTATTATACCCCCTCAACCTTTATCCCGATTGGCCCGTGGGTCAGCACGCTGCTGATGCTCATTATGTTTGGCATGGGCGTCCACCTGCGGCTTGAAGACTTTAAACGCGTGATGTCGCGCCCGGCCCCGGTAGCTGCAGGCATTTTTCTGCATTACCTGGTGATGCCGCTGGCGGCGTGGCTGCTGGCAATGTTGTTCCATATGCCGCCCGACCTATCAGCCGGGATGGTGCTGGTCGGCAGCGTAGCCAGCGGCACGGCGTCCAACGTCATGATTTACTTGGCCAAAGGTGATGTTGCGCTCTCCGTAACAATATCTTCTGTTTCTACACTGGTCGGCGTATTTGCCACGCCGCTGCTCACCCGTCTCTATGTCGACGCCGACATTAAAGTCGATGTGATGAACATGCTGGTCAGTATTCTGCAAATCGTCATCATCCCGATTGGCCTTGGCCTGATTGTGCATCATCTGTTCCCACGCCTGGTGAAGCGCGTGGAGCCCTGGCTGCCTGCGTTTTCTATGCTTTGTATTCTCGCCATCATTAGCGCAGTTGTGGCAGGCTCGGCGTCACACATCGCTTCCGTTGGCCTGGTGGTGATTGTCGCGGTGATTCTGCATAACACCATTGGCCTGCTCGGCGGTTACTGGGGCGGACGCCTGTTTGGCTTTGATGAATCCACCTGTCGGACGCTGGCCATCGAAGTGGGAATGCAGAACTCCGGTCTTGCGGCCACGTTGGGTAAAATTTACTTCTCGCCGCTCGCAGCGCTGCCTGGCGCGCTGTTCTCCGTCTGGCACAATCTGTCCGGCTCTCTGCTGGCCGGGTATTGGTCCGGCAAAGCGATAACGCCGAAGCCAGACGGCAAAAAATAATCGCTAAAAGCCTGCTGATGCAGGCTTTTTTGTCTCGTCGGCGCGGTGGGTTTGTTTTACACTGAGAGTCCTTTCCTGGGAGATTGCAACGATGGCTACAGCCAGACTGACACAGCAAGACATGACGGAAAGCGAACAGCGTGAGCTAAAAACGCTGCTGGATCGCGCCCGCATTGCCCACGGTCGTACGTTGACCAACTCAGAGACTAATCAGGTAAAAAAAGAGTACATCGACAAGCTGATGGCGGAACGAGCGCTGGCGGCTAAGAAAGCTCGCCAGCTGAAGAAACAAAATGCCTTAAAGCCGGATACGACGACGACTTATTCATGGTCAGCCAACAACCATACGCGAGGCAAACGCTAGTTTAACGGCCCTTTTTCTTCCGGCCTGGAGAAGCAAAGCGTTTACGCGAGGCAAGCTCAGCGGGCGTTTTGGCTGAGCTTTTCGGGCCACTTACCAACGGTTTTTTCGCCGCCGGGCTGGCCGCTTTTGGCTTCGCTTTTTTAGCCGGCTTCGCCTCAGAGGACGAATCCTCAATCAGCTTAAACAGCTCAATCAGTTCATCATCCGTCAGGTCGCGCCATTCCCCAAGCGGGATCCCAGTGAGATTAACGTTCATGATGCGCGTACGTTCCAACTTCGTCACTTCATAGCCAAAGTGTTCACACATGCGGCGAATCTGGCGGTTCAGCCCCTGAACCAGGGTGATGCGAAACGCAAACGGCGCTTCTTTTTTAACTTTGCATTTCTTGGTGACGGTGCCCAGAATCGGCACGCCTGCCCCCATACCACGAATAAACTCGTCGGTAACCGGCTTGTTCACCGTGACCACGTACTCTTTCTCATGGTCGTTCCCGGCACGCAGAATTTTGTTCACCAGGTCGCCGTGGTTGGTGAGGAAAATCAGCCCCTGAGAATCTTTGTCCAGGCGGCCAATGGGGAACACGCGCTTGCTGTGGTTCACATAGTCCACGATGTTGTCTTTCTCGCCGTCTTCCGTGGTGCTTACAATTCCCACCGGCTTATTCAGCGCAATGAGCACCAGGTCTTCTTCGTTGCGGGGTTCGATGAGCTGACCATTCACCTTCACGCTGTCGCCGGCAAAAACCTGATCGCCAATTTTGGCGCGTTTGCCGTTAATAAAAACGTTGCCCTGTTCGATGTAGCGATCGGCGTCACGGCGTGAGCAGATCCCGCTCTCGCTGATGTATTTGTTAAGACGAATAGATGAATTAGTCAGCATGGCTCCTCCGAAAACCCAGGACTATACCTTACCCGCAGGGCGTTGCGAACCGCAAAATGGGCTTGTTAGTAAACCTGAATCATAAAATCAACGGCGCCACACAGCTCATCTCTGTAATGCGTCAAATCCGCGACTGAAGCACCGAGTTCTTTAAGCGGAATACCTGCCATCATGTGAGTCATCGCCACGCAAGGCTGCCCCTCAATCGTCACGATGGGGCAGATTTTTTCTGGGGGCATGGCACCCAGTAATTCGCGTTCAATAACGGGAATGACCAGGACATGCTTTAAGGCATCAGCAATGGGGTGCTGCATATTGATGAGATAAGGATACGTTTTCTTCCCTGCGCCAGTATTTTCGTAGGCGTGAAACTGTTCCATCAGAAGCTCCTCTGAAAATCACTGAACGAGCCGTGCTCCTCAACAAACTCATTAAGCGCGGCAATCTTTTCCTGATTATCCTTGAGCCACTCAGCCCGAGCGTTTTCGCGAAATTTCTCGATTAATGCCTCGGTCAGTACCGCCGAGATATTTAGTTTCAGCTTACGGGCCTCATCCAGAATCTCCGGCGCTAGCGTGACATTCACCGATTTTTTAGCGGCTGTACTTTCAACGCGCATATTAACCCCCATTGTAATGCGCATACATTATTCAATTATAGAGCGATGCCGGGTTGACGATCAATATTCATCCCGCTCGTCGTCATCGTCCGGTTGGTCCAGCACGCTGTAGGCAACGGAACAGAACAACGAGTTCAGGCGCTTCATGTCCCCCAGCAGCCCGAGGTGCAGCGAGCTGGTCTCGATGCTCTGCACGTTCTGCTGGTGCAGGCGATCAACGTGGGCATGGGAGTAGCGGCGGTTCATGATGCGGAAGCGGTGTTTGTTCCGGCGCAGCCGGCGGGCACTGCCCAGGTCGCTCGAGAAGAACACCGACAGGCTCAGTTGCAGGTTGCTGATCAACTGCTGGAGCAGGTTATCCAGCTCGGTCAGGCCGTCCGGCGAGAAGGCCCGGCGCGCGGCGAGAGATTTATCCGCCACCTCGCTGCCCATACGTTCGATGATGTCCGCCGCCTGCTCCAGGTTCAGCGACATTTCGATGATTTCCGCCCAGCGGCGCGACTCCATTTCCGCCAGATCTTCCTTCGGCATCTGCGCAAGGTAAAGTTTGATGGCGGTATACAGCACGTCCACGTCGTCAGCTAGCTTGCGCAGCTCTTTTTCCTGGCGCGGCTCGCCGTGCATCACCTTGCTCCAGGTTTCCAGCATCTGCTCCAGCACGTCGCCCATTCTCAGGGTTTCCCGCGCGGCGTTAGATAACCCCAGCGCGGGAGTATCCAGCGCCGTAGGATCGAGGTGCTTCGGCTTCATTCGGGCGTCGACTTCCGGCGCTTCGCTGATCACCCGGCGGCAAAAGCGTGCCATTGGCTCGGCAAACGGCACCATCACCAGGCAACGAATCAGGTTGTAGAACACGTGGAAGTAGATAACCAGTTCAGACTCCGGCAACGGCAGGTGATGCATCAGCCGGGCCAGGACATGCACAAACGGCAGCACCAGCAGGCTGCCCACCAGCTTGAACAGCAGGCTGCCCAACGCCACACGACGGGCGGCAGCATTCGCAGCGCTGTTATTGATCATTGCCAGCAGGCCGGAGCCGAGGTTAGCCCCGATAACCAGACACAGCGCCACATCAAACGAGATCACGCCGGTGGAGGTCAGCGTGGCCGTCAACAGGACGGCAGCCAGGCTCGAATAGCTGATAATGGCAAACATCGCGCCAATCAGCGCGTCGAGCATGATGTCGCCGGTCAGGGAAGCGAAGATCACCTGGACGCCGTTCGCCTGGGTAATCGGCGTAACGGCTCCCACAATCAGCTCGAGCGCCAGCAGAATAAGACCCAGGCCAATCCCCACGCGGCCAAGCTGCCCGGCGCGAGTCTGCTTGCGGCTGAGGAAGAAGATTACGCCGATGAAAATCAGCAGCGGCGAAAGCCACGAAAGATCGAAGGTCAGGATACGCGCCATTAGCGCTGTACCGACATCAGCTCCCAGCACAATCACCAGCGCAGGGGCGAGCGCCACCAAATCCTGGGCAACGAACGAGGTCACCAGCATGGTGGTGGCATTACTGCTCTGCACCAGCGCGGTCACGCCTATCCCGGCGCAGAAGGCGAGCGGTTTCTTTTCTACGCTGTGGCTAAGCACACTGCGCAGGTTGGCGCCGTAAACGCGCATGATACCGGTGCGCACAATGTGCGTACCCCAGACCAGCAGCGAAACGGCGGACAGCAGGTGTAACAACGTCAGCACGGATTCTTGTTCTCCTTATCGTTTTTAGGGTTCCCGAAGCAAAAATAGCCACCATCCTTCAGTATAAGGGTTTAACTTCAATAAAGAGACAAGGCGCCCCCAGAGCGCCTTGTAAGTTGTAAGGAAAGATAACAGGTTTGTGAGTCAGTCGGCGTCGTACCCGAGGTTCGGCGCAAGCCAGCGTTCGACCTCGCTGACCGGCATGCCTTTGCGTCGGGCGTAATCTTCGACCTGGTCGCGCTGAATTTGCGCGACGGCGAAGTACTTGCTGTCCGGGTGGCTGAAGTACCAGCCGGAAACTGACGCACCGGGCCACATGGCGTAAGACTCGGTGAGCTTCATGCCAATCACGTTTTCGACGTCCAGCAGCGCCCAGATGGCCGCTTTTTCCGTGTGCTCCGGGCAGGCCGGGTAGCCCGGTGCCGGGCGAATGCCTTGGTAATTCTCGCGAATCAGTTCCTCGTTGCTGAGGTTTTCCGTGGCCGCGTAGCCCCAGTAAACTTTACGCACGCGCTCGTGCAGATATTCAGCAAAAGCTTCGGCCAGGCGGTCGGCAACCGCTTTCACCATGATTTTGTTGTAATCATCGTGCTGCGCATCGTAGGCACCCGCCAGCGCGTCTTCTTCAATACCGCCGGTGACCGCAAAAGCACCGATGTAGTCGGCTTTACCGCTGTGTTTAGGCGCCACAAAATCGGCAATGCAGTAGTTCGGGAAGCCGTTCTTTTCCGTTTGCTGGCGCAGATGGCGGCTGAAGCCTTTCACCTGAGAGCGTGTTTCATCGGCATAAATCTCCACGTCGTCCCCCACGCGATTCGCCGGGAACAGGCCGACCACGCCGCGCGGCGTCATTGTTTTCGTCCGGTGGAGCATATCCAGCATGTCGTTAGCGTCTTTAAACAGCCGTTTTGCCTCCTCGCCAACAACCTCATCTTCCAGAATGCGCGGATATTTTCCGGCCAGCGACCAGGTCATGAAGAACGGCGTCCAGTCGATGTAGTTCCTCAGCGTTTCAATGCTGGCGGTCACTTCCTGCACGCCCAGCCGGTGCGGAACCGGAGGCGTGTAGTTTTCCCAGTCGAAAGGCAGATCGTTATCCCGCGCGACTTCCAGCGTAACCGGCGGCGTGCGCGGTTTTTTACGCGCGTGCTGCGTACGAACAACTTCGTATTCTTTGCGGGTGCGGGCGACAAATTCATCGCGCTGGGTTTCTGAAAGCAGAGCAGAAACCACGCCGACGGTGCGCGAGGCGTTCTGCACGTAGACGGTTGGCCCGCTGTAGTTCTGCTCTATTTTCACCGCCGTGTGGGCTTTTGACGTAGTTGCCCCGCCGATCAGCAGCGGCAGCGTAAAGCCCTGCCGCTCCATCTCTTTGGCCACGTTGACCATTTCGTCCAGCGACGGGGTGATAAGCCCGGACAGGCCAATGATATCGGCCCCCACTTCACGGGCGGTTTTCAAAATTTTCTCGCCGGGCACCATCACGCCAAGATCGATAATCTCGTAGTTGTTACATTGCAGCACTACGCCGACGATGTTCTTGCCGATGTCATGGACGTCGCCTTTGACGGTCGCCAGCACGATTTTACCGTTGCTGCTGCCCTGCTCTTTGCTGGCTTCGATGTACGGCTCAAGGTAAGCCACCGCCTGCTTCATCACGCGAGCCGATTTCACCACCTGCGGCAGGAACATTTTCCCTTCGCCGAACAAATCCCCCACCACGTTCATTCCCGCCATCAGCGGGCCTTCAATCACTTCTATTGGGCGAGTCGACTGCTGGCGGGCCTCTTCGGTATCCGCTTCGATAAACTCGGTGATGCCTTTCACCAGCGAATACTCGAGACGTTTCACTACGTCCCAGCTACGCCACTCCGCCAGTTGAGCATTGGCGCCGTCATCGCTTTTGCTGCCGCGATATTTTTCGGCCAGCTCCAGCAGACGTTCGGTGCTGTCATCGCGGCGGTTGAGAATGACGTCTTCGACGGCATCCCGCAGTTCAGCCGGAAGATCGTCGTATATCGCCAGTTGCCCGGCGTTGACGATCCCCATGTCCATGCCGTTGCGAATTGCGTAGTAAAGGAATACCGCGTGGATGGCCTCGCGCACCGGCTCGTTGCCGCGGAAAGAGAAGGAGACGTTAGACACGCCGCCGGAGATCATCGCATGGGGCAGCTCGCGCTTAATATCTTCGCAGGCGCCGATAAAATCCTGGGCGTAGTTGTTATGTTCTTCGATGCCGGTCGCCACCGCGAAGATGTTCGGGTCAAAGATGATGTCTTCAGGCGGGAAGCCCACCTCTTCGGTAAGAATTTTATAGGCCCGGCGGCAAATCTCGATTTTACGCTCTCGCGTATCGGCCTGGCCCATTTCATCGAACGCCATCACCACCATCGCCGCGCCGTAGCGGCGTACCAGCTTCGCATGATGGATAAACGGCTCAGTGCCTTCTTTCATGGAAATAGAGTTAACGATGCCTTTGCCCTGAATGCACTTCAGCCCTTTCTCGATCACCTCCCATTTCGAGGAGTCGATCATGATGGGCACCCGGGCGATATCCGGCTCACCGGCAATCAGGTTCAGGAAACGCACCATCGCCGCTTCGGCGTCGAGCATTCCCTCGTCCATGTTGATGTCGATGATCTGCGCGCCGCTGGCCACCTGCTGCAGCGCCACGTCCAGCGCTTCGCTGTATTTCTCTTCTTTGATCAGACGCTTAAACTTTGCCGAGCCGGTAACGTTGGTGCGTTCCCCGACGTTAACGAACAGGCTATCCGCGCCGATATTCAGCGGCTCAAGCCCGGCGAGGCGACAGGCAACCGGCAGATCGGGGAGTTTACGCGGCGCAACGCCTGCTACCGCCGCGCTCATTGCGGCGATATGCGCAGGCGTTGTCCCGCAACAGCCGCCGACAATGTTCAGGAATCCGGCCTGCGCCCATTCCCCGATCTGCTGCGCCATCACGTCCGCATCAAGGTCGTATTCACCAAAAGCGTTTGGCAGACCAGCATTAGGGTGAGCCGTCACGTAGCACTCAGCAATGCGTGACAGTTCAGCCACGTACTGTCGCAGTTCGTCCGGCCCCAGCGCGCAGTTAAGTCCGAAAGAGAGCGCGTCGGCGTGGCGCAGGGAGTTATAGAAAGCTTCCGTCGTCTGACCGGAAAGCGTACGGCCTGACGCATCGGTAATGGTGCCGGAAATCATGATCGGCAGATCAACGCCAAGCGCTTCAAACTCGGCCTTTACGGCGAAGATGGCGGCTTTGGCATTCAGGGTGTCGAAGACCGTCTCGATCATGATCAGATCGGCCCCGCCCTCCACCAGCGCTTTGGTCGATTCACGGTAAGCGGCGACCAGCTGATCAAAGGTGATGTTGCGGAAGGCCGGGTCGTTCACGTCTGGAGAAATTGATGCCGTGCGGTTGGTCGGGCCAAGCACACCGGCGACGTAACGCGGTTTTTCCGGCGTACGGGCCGTCCATTCGTCGGCACAGGAACGCGCCAGCTTAGCGGCTTCGTAGTTAATTTCCGCCGACAGCAACTCCATTTGGTAATCCGCCATTGCAATGGTGGTGGAGTTAAAGGTGTTGGTTTCGACGATGTCGGCGCCAGCTTCAAAGTAGGCATAGTGAATCGCGGCGATAATTTCCGGTTTGCTGAGCACCAGCAGGTCATTGTTGCCTTTAAGGTCACACGGCCAGTCGGCAAAACGCTCGCCGCGGAAATCACTCTCATCAAGGCGGTAGCTTTGGATCATGGTCCCCATACCGCCGTCCAGCACCAGAATGCGCTCACTCAGTTGTTGCTTCAGCTTCTCTACGTTGTTGCTCACGCCTTACTCCCACCTGTTTTCCCTGCCTGACGGATATGCCATCCCATACTTGCACAATCTATAGGGTCGTAAAAGCCGCATATCGGGAACATGAGAGATGTTCAGCATCACTCCTCCGATCAGTCTGAGTAGCGGTTGCAAATTCGCCAAATAAAACGAAAATGATTTCCACGATACGAAAAAGGAGTCCGGTATGGTTGCTACAGTCCCCGCTAAACGAGGTAAGAAACCCCGCACCGCCGCCGCTGCGGCTCCGGCTGCCACCGGGCAAGTGCAGTCCCTGACCCGCGGCCTTAAGCTGCTGGAGTGGATTGCCGAATCTGACGGTAGCGTGGCGCTCACCGAGCTTGCCCAGCAGGCTGGTTTGCCCAATTCCACCACCCATCGCCTGCTCACCACGATGCAGCAGTTAGGCTTTGTGCATCAGGTGGGCGATCTTGGCCACTGGACGATTGGCGCGCACGCATTTGTCGTCGGCAGCAGCTTCCTGCAAAGCCGCAATCTGCTGGCCATTGTGCACCCTATTCTGCGCAAACTGATGGAAGCCTCCGGTGAAACCGTCAACCTCGCGGTACTCGACAAGAGCGATCACCAGGCAATTATTATCGACCAGGTTCAGTGCACGCAGCTGATGCGTATGTCAGCACCTATTGGCGGCAAGCTGCCGATGCATGCATCCGGCGCGGGCAAGGCGTTTCTGGCTCAGCTAAATGACGACGAACTGACGGGCCTGCTGCACCGCAAAGGTCTGCACAGCTACACGCCAGCCACGCTGACTTCGCCGCTGCATTTAAAAGAAGATTTAGCGCAAACCCGCAAGCGCGGTTATTCATTTGACGATGAAGAGCATGCCCTGGGGCTGCGCTGCGTGGCTTCGTGCATCTACGATGAACACCATGAGGCATTCGCGGCGATCTCTATTTCTGGCCCGATTTCACGCATCACCGATGACCGCGTGACGGAGCTGGGTGCGCTGGTGATCAAAGCCGCTAAGGACATTACTCTGGCTTACGGCGGCGGGCGCTAGCCCGCTCGCTTCACTTCCCCAAACCGCTGGCTGAAGCGCTGGCGGCGGCGATAAGCATAAACATCTTCGACATAGCCACCGCGGATGCGAGTTTGCAAAGCGCGCCAAAATTCAGCGCGGAACAGGTCGGCATGCATTTCATCGAATAACGGGCGAATGCGTTTGTCTGCACAAAGATAGTGCCGGAACTCTTCCGGGAAAACATCTCCGGGCGAGATGCTGTACCACGGCTCCGAAGAGAGTTCATCTTCCGGGTAACGCGGCGGCGGAATATCCCGGAAATTCACCTCGGTCATGTAGCAAATTTCATCGTAATCGTAGAACACCACCCGCCCGTGACGCGTCACGCCAAAGTTTTTAAATAGCATGTCGCCAGGGAAGATATTGGCTGCCGCCAGTTGACGAATGGCATTGCCGTACTCTTCCACCGCATCCCTTAACTGCTGGCCTTCTACCTGCTCCAGCCACAGGTTAAGCGGCACCATTCGCCGCTCAATGTAGAGATGGCTGATGGCAATGCGGTCGCCAAGATCGGTCAGTTTTTCAGGCACTTCTTCAAGCAGCAGCGACATGAGGTCGGCACTTATCTGCCGCTTATCCAGCACGAAGTTTTCGAACTCCTGCGTATCCGCCATGCGCCCCACGCGGTCGTGCTCTTTTACCAGTTGGTAGCAGGCACGGACCCTTTCGGCGGTGACTTCTTTTTGCGGCGCGAATTTGTCTTTTATCACTTTAAACACGCGATCGAAGCCCGGCAGCGTGAACACCAGCATCACCATGCCGCGTATGCCGGGTGCCTCAATAAACTGCTCGGCCGTGCTGTGAATGTAGGTCAGATATTCGCGATAGCTTTCGGTTTTGCCGTGCTTCTGGCAGCCAATCGCCATGTACAGTTCGGCGGTAGTTTTTCCCGGTAGAATCTCGCGTAGCCACTCCACGAGCGCGGCGGGGAAAGGGGCATAAACCATGAAATAGGAACGCGCAAAGCCGAAAACGATACTGGCTTCGGGGGAGCTGGTCAGGCAGGTGTCTACCATTAACCGGCCATCATCGGTGCGATGGATCGGCAATAAAAAGGGAATTTTTCCTCCCGGCAGAACCAGTTTGCCAACCAGCCAGGCGGCTTTATTGCGGTAAAACAGTTCATTAGCCACTTCCAGCGTGGCCGTCCGCAATGTTTCTGCGCCGAAGGTTTCATGCAGATGGGCGAGGATAAACCCCACATCCCGCGCAATATCCTGCCAGGGCAGGCGCAGCGGGAGATCGGAGAGCAAGGTCGTGAGCAACGTCGTCCAGCCTTGCTCCGGGAAAAAAGTTTTTGCCAGTGGGCGAGGCAGCGGCCGAAGCTGTTTGCCTGCCTGGGAGCTGAAGATAAAAAGCCGCTCGGGAGTAAGCGAGCGGTGGTCGAAGAGCCGACAATAGACAGAATTAAAAAAGCTTTCGGCAATTTCAAAACGCGGGTAATCCGGCAGTAGCCGGGTGTATTGCTCTTTCACGCGCAGTAAAAAGGCCGCGTCGGTGTTCTGCCCGCCGGTAATGCAGCGAAGCTGTTCTACGACGAGACCTACGTGGTGATCGTACAGGTTGATGCGGCTTTTCATCGCCTGTTGAACGGCGTGCCAGTCGGCCTGTTCAAAGCGCTGCTGGGCACCCGCGGTGACCTCCAGAAATCGACCGTATTGCGCGTCAAACCCCTGCAGGATGGTGTGGGCAATTAACAGCTCCAGCCTGTGTGACATTTATTTCTCCCCTCACCCCGGCCCTCTCCCAAAGGAGAGGGGGAAAATAAAGTTTGTTCAGAACTGCTCTTCTTCCGTCGAACCTGTCAGCGCCGTGACGGAAGAAGCGCCGCCCTGGATGACGGTGGTTACGCGGTCAAAGTAGCCGGTGCCCACTTCCTGCTGGTGAGAAACGAAGGTGTAGCCTTCAGAAGCGGCGGCAAATTCAGGCTGCTGTACCTTCTCAACATAGTGGCGCATGCCCTCCCCCTGCGCATAAGAGTGCGCCAGATCGAACATGTTGAACCACATGCTGTGGATCCCCGCCAGGGTGATGAACTGGTATTTGTAACCCATGTCCGACAGTTCTTGCTGGAAGGACGCGATGGTTTTGTCATCGAGGTTTTTCTTCCAGTTAAACGACGGCGAACAGTTATAGGCCAGCAGTTTGCCTGGGAAGCGCGCATGGATGGCTTCCGCGAAACGGCGGGCCTGGTCCAGGTCGGGTTTAGAGGTTTCACACCAGACCAGGTCGGCATAAGGCGCGTAGGCCAGGCCGCGACTGATAGCCTGCTCAATGCCAGCGCGTGTACGGTAGAAACCTTCCTGCGTGCGCTCACCGGTGATGAATTCGCGGTCGTACTCGTCGCAGTCGGAGGTGATCAGATCTGCCGCGTCAGCATCGGTACGAGCGATCAGCAGCGTTGGAACCCCCATCACGTCAGCCGCCAGACGAGCGGCAGTCAGCTTCTGGATAGCTTCCTGAGTTGGGACCAGGACTTTGCCGCCCATGTGGCCGCATTTCTTCACGGATGCCAGCTGGTCTTCAAAGTGCACCGCAGCGGCACCCGCCTGAATCATCGACTTCATCAGTTCGAAGGCGTTCAGCACGCCGCCAAAACCGGCTTCTGCATCGGCAACGATAGGCAGGAAGTAGTCAATGTGGCGTGGATCGCCCGGTTCAATATTAGATGCCCACTGGATCTGATCCGCACGCTGGAAGCTGTTGTTGATCCGATCGACAACCGCAGGGACAGAGTTCGCCGGGTAGAGCGACTGATCCGGGTACATGCTGGACGCCAGGTTAGCGTCCGCCGCAACCTGCCAGCCGGAGAGGTAGATGGCTTCGATACCCGCTTTCGCCTGCTGTAAAGCCTGGCCGCCGGTTAACGCCCCCAGACTGTTTACGTAGCCTTTTTTCGACTCGCCGTGCAGCAGGCGCCAAAGTTTAGCCGCTCCGTGCTGCGCCAGAGTACACTCCGGGGTCAGCGAACCGCGCAGTTTCACGACGTCTTCTGCGCTATAGGTACGCTTAATGCCTTCCCAACGCGGCTGTGTCCAGTCTTGTTGTACTTGTTGAATTTGTTGGCTACGAGAGGTTTTCATTTCAGATGCTCCATTTTTATAGGGTTAGGTTCAGGCAAGCAGGCGGTAGCCCGGCAGCGTCAGGAAGTCGATTAACTCTTCTGAGGTGGTAATTTGTTCCATCAGCCGCGCAGCTTCATCGAAGCGTCCCTGGCTAAAACGCTGGTCGCCCAGCTCGTCCTGAATCACCAACATCTCTTCGGCAAGCATCTGGCGGAACAGCGCTTTCGTCACGGTCTGGCCGTTGCTTAGCGTCTTTTGGTGATGGATCCATTGCCAGATGGAAGTACGGGAAATTTCAGCGGTCGCAGCATCCTCCATCAGCCCGTAAATCGGTACGCAGCCGTTGCCGGAGATCCACGCCTCGATGTACTGCACCGCAACGCGGATGTTGGCGCGCATACCTTCTTCGGTGCGCTCGCCAGGGCAAGGCTCAAGCAACTGCGCCGCGGTGATGGGGGCATCTTCGCTGCGGCTGATGTCCAGCTGGTTCTGGCGTTCACCCAGCGCTTTGCCAAACACCTCAACAACCGTGTCCGCCAGGCCCGGATGCGCAATCCAGGTACCATCATGGCCGTTATTGGCCTCCATCTCTTTGTCCGCTTTGACTTTGTTCAGTACCCATTCATTGCGAGCGCTGTCTTTGCTCGGGATAAAGGCCGCCATGCCGCCCATTGCAAATGCACCGCGACGATGACAGGTCTTGATCAGCAGCCGCGAGTAAGCGTTCAGGAAAGGTTTATCCATCGTCACGGACTGCCTGTCCGGCAGGACGCGATCCGGGTGGTTTTTCAGGGTTTTGATGTAGCTGAAGATGTAGTCCCAGCGACCACAGTTCAGGCCCACGATGTGATCTTTCAGGGCGTGCAGGATCTCATCCATCTGGAATACCGCTGGCAGCGTTTCTATCAATAAAGTCGCTTTAATGGTGCCGCGTGGCAGATCGAAGCGATCTTCCGTGAAGCTGAATACTTCGCTCCACCAGGCCGCTTCCTGCCATGACTGGGTTTTGGGCAGATAGAAATAAGGGCCGCTGCCTTTAGCCAGAAGGGCATCCACGTTGTGGAGGAAATAGAGCCCGAAGTCGAACAGGCTGCCAGGGATCGCTTCCCCGCGCCAGGTCACGTGTTTTTCAGGCAGATGCAGGCCGCGCACGCGGCAAACCAGTACCGCCGGGTCTGGCTTCAGCTGATAGATTTTTCCCGCTTCGTTTGTCCAGCTGATGGTGCCGTTTATCGCGTCGCGCAGGTTGATCTGCCCGTCAATGACTTTGCTCCAGCTCGGCGCCAGGGAATCTTCGAAGTCGGCCATAAAGACTTTTACGTTAGCATTCAGCGCGTTGATCACCATTTTTCGCTCAACCGGCCCGGTAATTTCTACCCTGCGGTCGAGCAGATCCTGCGGAATACCACGAATCTGCCAATCACTTTTACGAATGGAATTTGTTTCCGAATTGAAATCAGGAAGCTTTCCACCGTCGATGGCCTGCTGTTCAGCAATGCGAGATGCCAGCAGCTTATTGCGCTGTGGAGTAAAGCGGCTCACCAGCTCGCCGAGGAATTCTACGGCTTCCGGGGTGAGGATCTGCTTCTCTTGCTCGCCAAACGGCTGGCTAAAGGCCAGCTCTTCGCTAACTGTCTGTTGTGTCATTCGGTTACTCCTTCGTCTTATCCCGTCGAGACGGCCAAAAGTGAATCGCGCACGGCTGTGCAGTTTTCATGCAACAGAATTAAGACTACTTGATGATTTTTTAAAATCAAAAACAATTTCCATTTTTGATTTTAAATTGATTTATCATATTGATATTTATGAGATTAAAGTTTAATCAAGGCGGGAAGTGATTTTCAGAATAGAAAAAAGGCGCCGAAGGCGCCTGGAATGGGAAGCTGAAACGCTTAATCGAGCGTCGGGTTCATGTGGCGAAGGTCGAATGGCGTAATCTGGTAGACGTAGTAGTTCAGCCAGTTAGTGAACAGCAGATTGCCATGGCTGCGCCAGGTCGCGTGAGGTTTCTTCGCCGGATCGTCTCCTGGGAAGTAGTTATACGGCACCTCTGGCTGAAGCCCCGCATCGACATCGCGGAAGTACTCGCCGGACAGCGTCAGCGCATCATATTCCGGGTGACCGGTTACGAACGCGATGCGCTTATCCCTGCTGCCAAACAGGTAGGCATCGCCCTGTTCTGTTTCGGCAAAGATCTCCAGATCGGTGTAATCCCGGATCAGCTGCGCAGGGAAGTCGGCATAACGAGAATGAGGCGCCAGGAATGAATCATCAAAGCCGCGCGTCAGTAAAGCATGAGGCTGAGTAACATTGTGCTCGTAGACGCCAGAAAGTTTTTCATCTCGAGTTTGCTTTGGAATGCCGTATAAAATATTCAGCGCGGCCTGGACGGCCCAGCAGACAAACAGCGTCGAGGTAACATGATCTTTGGCCCATTCCAGCACCTGCTGGATCTGCGGCCAGTAAGCCACATCATTAAATTCAACCAGCCCAAGCGGAGCGCCGGTGACGATCAATCCGTCATAGTTGTCGTGTTTAATGTCATCAAAATTACAGTAAAAGTTATTGAGGTGCTCGCCAGGCGTATGGCGAGATTCACGGCTGTCGATACGCAGCAGCTGGATATCCACCTGCAGTGGAGAGTTGGAGAGCAGCCGCAGGAACTGGTTTTCCGTCTCAATTTTCTTCGGCATCAGATTCAGGATCAGTACCTTTAACGGACGTATTTCCTGATTGCTGGCGCGCGATGTCGTCATCACAAAGACGTTTTCTTCACGCAGGAAATTGACGGCTGGTAGCTCGTCCTGCACCCGAATCGGCATAACCTTATATCCTCAAAGCATACGTTTAAACGTTTAGACATCCAGACAGCTGACGATACCGAGTTTATGATTCAATGTCGAGTCAGAAGCGAAAAGGTGAAAATGTTTCATTTAAGAGTGATAGCCAAGAGCAGATGCTTACGCTGGATTGAAGACAGGAACTCAGTGAATAACTCTGTCGTAGAAAGCTAAAAATATGAAGGGTACAAAAAGCAAAAAACCCCGGCCTTTCGGTCGGGGTTAATGCTGATTTGATGCCTGGCAGTTCCCTACTCTCGCATGGGGAGACCCCACACTACCATCGGCGCTACGGCGTTTCACTTCTGAGTTCGGCATGGGGTCAGGTGGGACCACCGCGCTACGGCCGCCAGGCAAATTCTGTTATTGACCGTTATATCTCCATATAACCATCAATCTAATCCTGAACTAAGCTGAAAATCTTTTGTCTCTCAAAACACCTTCGGTGTTGTAAGGTTAAGCCTCACGGATCATTAGTACTGGTTAGCTCAACGTATCGCTACGCTTACACACCCAGCCTATCAACGTCGTCGTCTTCAACGTTCCTTCAGGA
>NZ_JBBCPX010000011.1:0-144072 GCF_037150195.1 Cedecea sp. VD22 | reverse complement strand
GATTACATCGAAATGTTTTACAACAGTAAGCGTCGGCATGGTTCCAGCGATCAGATGTCACCAGCAGAATATGAAAACCACTATTATCAACGGCTCGGAAGTGTCTAGACTATCAGTGGCGATTCAACCTTTTTTATAAAAAGAGAGCTTTATCTCATTCTATTTAACCTGATATTTTTAACGGGCCAGTATACTTAAAGAGTTCAATAACTGTGTATCCAAGGTTTCCCTTACCGGAGTAGGTAATCCACTTGCAACTCTATAATTTTTTATAGCAGCTCGTGTCGCTGGCCCCATACTTCCGTCAATATTCCCGTTGTAATATCCCTTATCCAGCAGTGCGAACTGCACTCGCATGATTAAACGTTTACGCTTCTCAGTATCAGAAGCCAGCCCACTACTTGCACGGGTAGTTCTATTCGTTCCAACAGAGTTTGTGGACGTAGAGGTATCTATATCATTTGAGCGAAGTGAACGAATAGATGAAGAAGACGATGAGGAATTCGTCCCTGAACTGGATGAATCTGATGAACTGTATGTTTTAGGATAATAAGGAGTACTTCCACCATAGTATCCACCACCAGATGAAGATCTATGAGAACTATGGCTTCGATGGGAGCTATGACTTCGGTGTCCTGCAATGTAAAAGGGGACTTCCGTGTTAAGTGGAGCTATCACTAAATCATGCTCATTGAGAGTCATACCAGGCAAGTCACTTGCTCCAGTAGAGGAATCACTTGCCCATACAGAATTATTGAGTGCTAAAAATCCCGGAAGCAGAGCAGCGAAATTAAATTTTTTCATAAAATTGGTCTCGGTGGTTGATGAAAACGGCCTTTTGATGAACTGAAATAACCAGCACAGGAAGACTTCCGAGTACATTCATCACATTCTTTGGGATAGTAATTTTTCCAGTCAGAAATTGACTGAGTAGTAAATTCCCAAGCTCGCTCAGGAAGATGACACAATGGGTAATTGAAGATTGTTAGGGGGATGCCTGACCTTTGTGCTGTTTCTATGGCACATAGCATTTTCTCACTATAGCTATCATGCTCAATGAAGATTGATGACCAGTTTTTACGTGCCCAGCCAATAGACTCTAACCCCATAAGAGAAATCTGGTTGATATTGGAGAACACGCGACCAGCGAACTCTATGATTTTGTCCAGTTCCATATAGTTAGCCAGTGTCGGAATAATTCTTAACTCAATGTTGATCCCTGAGTTGCCGGCATTGATAAGCCCTCTAACAGTCTCATTAAATGCCCCATCGCTTCCAACCAGATAGTCATGAACTGGCGACCTTGAAGAATAAAGCGGAATACCAAAAGTTATTTTGATTTTTTCGCTTCGCTCTTTCATCTGCTGAGTAAAATTGGCATCTGCAAACTTCCGTCCATTGGTCAAAACATGCAATGCTGTCTCAGGCGAGTTTTCGATTATGAAGTCCAGAAAATGCAGGAAATCTTCGCCATACAGTAGGGGTTCTCCCCCACTCACGCCTACGACACCATTCAGGGAGAAAGAAGCGATGGCAAGTGCTGACTGGTTAAGAAGCCAGTCATCGTTTCCTGTCTTCGGAGGCTGAGAACAAAAAAGGCAACTGTTGTTGCATCTTTCAGTTACCAGAACAGTGTTATGGTTTGCTCTCCGTGACAAAATCACCCTAATCATGTTTCCGTTGTTAACAATCCCTATATCACCATCTTCTATGGAATTGAAAAGATCAGTGCTCACAACGTAGTCTGCAAAATATGCAGGAAGTCTGGAATCGAGTTCAGTTTCACTGACCAGTAAATTTGGCAGATAGAATTGAGGATTTTCGGGCTTAGATTTGCACAGGCGATAGAAACCTTGCCGAACAGGCAGATCAGCCGAAAACCTGAATATGTCGTTTCTAAGCACCTCAGACATAAGCCCACCCTTTAAGCATCTTTGCCATTGGTCCTTCATGGGAGATTTCATTTAACAGAAAACGGAACATTCCTTTGTGATACTGACAAAAAATAGATCGACTCTTATCTCCAACAGGTTCGCCATGAACACTAATGTTCTGGCAAGGATCTGCCCCACAAAATGGCTGATAAGCACAGTTATCACAACCGGGCATGGCAAAGTTGAATGAGGATGATAGAGCTGAACGGTAATATTCGTTTCTACTGAATGAGAATGAAGCAAATTCCCCGGCACTGAAATCTGCTTCCGGATTTACTTTTTGAAGCATACGGCTTTCGTCGCTACCGTAAACTTTACCGTCATAGTTGAACAGAATGCAGTTCAACACAACTCCACTTGGTGATTTCAGATCTGCATAACCACTGAAGCCCGGATTGAAAATTCGTTTGAGATGGATAGCAGCCGAGTGCTCAATGACAGGAATTCCCTTTTCATTCTGAAGCAACACTTCCTGCATTAATTTTTTATAAAAATCAAAATACTCTGGCATTGAAAAAGTGAAACTCTGCTTCTGAGCAAACCCATATGGACTAACAGGCCTTATAAACATGTCTGTAAGACCCAGAGACAGATGAGCATCTACTATGGAAGCTGGCTCCTTTGTCAGTTCCTTAGTCACTGTGGTGACAGTTGCAACCCGGTTTGCTCCAAGTTCTTCTGTAATTTTCCGAATACCTGTAGCTGCTTTGTTGTGAGCCTGATAGTCAGTAAGGATACGATTCTTGTTATGGACGGCTTCATTTCCATCAAGCGAGACTGAAAAGGTGATATTCCGCTCTCTAACCCATAAGAGGATGCTTTCATCGAGTAATGACAGGCTTGTGGCAATCACCATTTCGAAAGCATCACAACCTAATGAAATCTCACACTCGTGATAGATTGACTGGACAAGATCGAACCTGAGAAGTGGTTCACCGCCCTGAACTTCTATCTTGTAGGGAGGTGTACCCAGTTTCTTTATGGTTCTAACAATTTGCGGTATCAGGTCAGGGTTGAGATCATACCCATCAGCAGTGAACGATGCTCTGCTGACCTGACAGTATTTACAAGTATGATCGCAACGAAGAGTTGGTACGATCATGAAGATTGGCCTGACCGCCAGCTCATTCATGAGCCGTTTGGCAAAAGCCGAACTTAGTGCATGAGGGGTAACAGAGGAAGTTTCATCTCCACAAACGAAAAGTTTGCTTTCAAGCGATGAGGACTGCTCTTGACTGATATGACCGTTTACCAGATCGAGAAATTCCTGCTCACCTAAAAAATGATGGAAGCCCGCGAGGTTACTAATGAATATCCGGCCATCAGGCATCCTGTCGAAGTTAAAAGGCATCAGTCTCATCATGCAAGCCTGTCATCTATGCTTCGAAGAACCTTGCTAACTATGGCATCACGCAATTGACCTGTCTGATGATGAAGTTTCTCTCTGAGGCTAAAATCATTTATCAGCCTTTCGAATTCAAACTCACATTCAGGACTACTTATCTCAAAGAAGATAATCCAGGAGGATAAGTTCTCTTCAAGTTTCCACGAGCTTAGGGGTGTCATCCAGTAAAGACTATTCCGGATAACCCATTCAGAGCAATGCTGTTTTAGTATAATTTTTTCCCACATATCAACAACCTTCTAAAAGGAATAATAAATCAACGAAATTTATTTCATTTGAATAATTTTTCTTATAGATATCATGATAAAAAAATCTAAAAAACATGTTGCTGAGCATGGCCACAACATAATGAAAAATCACACAACAAATTGATTTTATTAACGTCGCTATCATGATGACAGTGTTTTTTAAGTACTAACTTGTTAAAATAGAGTAGTGTGTGATTGACAAATACACTTAAGTCTAATCGTAAGCCTTCCTGCAACACTAACCATTCACTTTTAGAGTTCTTACAACATATTGATTATGTACTCCTGAGGAGACCGGCATGCGTAAAGCCCGATTCTCTGAGCACTAGTTGCTGGCCGTCCTTTCAGCGAAATTTACACAAACTATTCTCCCTCATGCCCCCAACTCACCCAAAAACATGAAGAGACTCAATCTTTTCTGTCTTATCGGAAATACAAAACGAGAGGAACTTCTCTTTAAAACCTGCTGGAGGTGATTTCAGGTGCGTTACGGTCTCAGGATTAGACTCTAATTCATGCAACTGCGACAGAAAATTATTCCCCATTAAGGCAGAGACATGCTCACCTAAGCTTTCTTTATTCTTTCTCAGGTAAACGTCCAATATTTTATTTGAGGCGGCTACTGCCTCCGTTCCAGAACGTCCCAGTTCAAAGCGCGTATGGAGTAATTCATACTGGGACTGACAGACTGCTTCCGCCATTTCTCTCGCCGGCTCTTTTGACCCAGGTTCTGCGGCCCAGGACATAGGTGTAAAGAGCAACATCATCAGTAAAACACCTGCTTTCATCAAAATATTGGCCTGTTTTTATCCATAGCTGACAACAGCTACAGATGAGCGATAGTAAACAAATAAAAGATATTTTCCCCCTACCATTTTTTGGGAGGCACATTCCATTTATCCCCCCATTTTTCCAGCCAATCCCTCCAGCAAGGTATAATTCCCGCATGAAGTAATCAGCAAGCACAAACCAAAAGCAGTTAAGAGCAGAAGTAAGAGAGCAGTAAGAAAAGAAACCAAAAGAAGCGCGATTAAGGCAGGCGGCAACCTGCCCTAACCGCTAATCACAACCAACTACCAACGGAGTTGACCATGACTGACCAGCATAATAAGCCAGAGAAGCACATCCCCACAACAACAAGGACTTATACTGTGGGCTACATTCGAGATTCGAAAAAATTCCAGCCTTCACCCGCCATAACGTTGAATGGGTTCTGGCTTGCGGAAGCGGGTTTTGATACGGGCACGAGCGTGGAGGTGCGGGTTCTGCCGGGCTGCCTGATATTAACGGCCAAAGAGCCGCTACCGCCGTCGGAAGAGCCGGAGATCATGCAGACCCTGCGCAAGGTGTGTAAGTTCTCCGCCCGCAGGCAGAAGCAGGTCAAAGCGTTTATTGAGGACGTGATCGCCCCTAAACCGCCGGTGCGTTAACGGCTGAACCTGGCCCCGGTGAATTGCCGGGGTTAATGAGCTAAATTTTACCGCCACCTCAATTTCACTTTAAATAACCCTGGAATTAAAAACCCTATTCCGGACTCGGGCTTCTCTATTTCAAATATATTATTCCCTCCCGCCATAAGAATAAAAAATCTCACCACATTGCTGGCGCGCTCAAACGCTTAAACTACTCTAATGAGTATAAAAAACGATGATGGCCTGCTCTCCCCCAATGAACAGAAATATATTCCGCAAGGAAGCCATAGAGCACACCCGCAGCAAATGGCTGGGTAAAGCGTTACTGATCTCCGGGTATCCCGCCTGGGTGGTGGTATTACTCTCCGCCACGTTTTTAATTATTTTGATAAGCCTGATGGCCTTCTCCAGCTATACCCGCCGGATTAACGTCAGCGGGGAAGTCATCACCCAGCCGCACGCCATCAATATCTTCTCTCCGCAGCAGGGGTTTATCACCCACACCTGGGTTAAAACCGGCGACAGCGTGGCAAAAGGCGACCACCTTTATCAGATAGATACCAGCCGCTCGACCCAGTCGGGCAACGTCAGCCAGAACTCTATCGCCGCCATCCAGAAACAGATCCAGCTTATAGAGGAAATAATCCTCAAGCTGCAGCAGAACAAGCAGAAGACCGAGCAAAACCTCAGGCAACAGCTGAATCAGTACCAGACCGCGCACGAGAAGTCCCTCGCCCTGGTGGCGAACGCCGCCAAAGGCATGGAAGAGATGCGCCAGAGCATGGACAACTACGACGGCTACCAGCGCAAGGGCATGATCACCAAAGACCAGCTCAACAACCAGCGCTACCTCTATTATCAGCAGCAAACCGCCTACCAAAGCCTGAACACCCAGAGCATCCAGGAAAGCCTGCAGATCACCAACCTGCAAAGCGAGCTCTCAACGCGGGCGACGGATTTTGACAACCAAATCTCCCAGTATCAGTTCCAGCTGAGCGGGCTCAACCGCCAGCTGGCGGAGGTGGACGGCGGCGGGACCGTGTTTATCGACGCCCCCAGCGACGGCAAAATCGACTCCCTGAGCGTCACCCAGGGGCAGATGGTCAACGCCGGCGACAGCCTCGCCCAGCTGGTGCCCAACGGGGGCGACGGCTACGCGTTGGTGCTGTGGCTCCCCAACAGCAGCCTGCCCTACGTCACGCCGGGGGACAGCATTAACATCCGCTACGAGGCTTTTCCCTTTGAGAAGTTTGGCCAGTTCCCCGGCAAAATACTGTCGATTTCCAGCGTGCCCGCCTCGGCGCAGGAAATGGCGATGTACAATAATGTGCCTCGCCAGCCGTCCGGCACCACCAGTCAGCCCTTTTACAAAGTGCTGGTCACGCTCGACCTGAACCGTCTCACCGCCAGAGACAACCCCCTTCGGCTCTCCAGCGGCATGAAGGCGGAATCCACGCTATTCCTGGAAAAACGCCCCGTCTACCAGTGGATGCTCGCCCCTTACTACGACCTTAAAAAAAGCCTAACCGGACCCGTGCATGAATGAATCCGCTTTTAAAGACATGATGCATCAGCTGAACTTTAGCCTGCGCCGCAGAGTGCCCCAGGTCCTGCAAACGGAAGCGGCAGAGTGCGGCCTGGCTTGCCTGGTGATGGTCTGTCGCTACCACGGCATGAACATCGACCTCTTCAACCTGCGCCAGCGGTTTGGCATCTCTTCCCACGGCGCAACGCTGGCGGTGCTGATCGACATCGCCACCCAGCTGCGCCTGAAAAGCCGCCCGCTTTCGCTGGATCTGAACGAGCTGCGCGAGCTGAAAACGCCCTGTATTCTCCACTGGGACATGAGCCACTTTGTGGTGCTGGTCGCCGTCAAACGCTCGGGCTTTGTGATCCACGATCCGGGCTTTGGCCGCCGCGTCGTGGGCCTGGCGGAAATGTCCCAGCATTTTACCGGCGTCGCGCTGGAGCTGTGGCCGGACAGCGAGTTTGCCCGCGTCACCCAGCGCAGCCGCCTCAGCTTCCGCACCCTGCTCGGCAACATCGGCGGCCTGAAAGGCTTTTTGACGAAAATCTTCTGCCTGTCTCTGGTGGTGGAGGCGATCAACCTGCTGATCCCCATCGGCACCCAGCTGGTGATGGACCACGTCATCATCGCGGAGGATCATGATTTACTGGCGCTAATCTGTATCGGGCTGCTGTTCTTTACCCTGTTTCGCACCTTCGTCAGCATGCTCCGGGCCTGGACGTCGCTGGTGATGAATTCCCTGATTGAAGTGCAGTGGAAAGCGGGCATGTTCGATCACCTGCTCAAACTCCCGCTGGCCTATTTCGAGAAGCGCAAACTCGGCGATATCCAGTCCCGCTTTGGCTCCCTGGACACCATTCGCACCACGCTGACCACCAACCTGGTCAACGGCATTATCGACACCCTGATGTCGGTCGGCGTGCTGATTATGATGGTGCTTTACGGCGGCTGGCTGGTGTGGGTGGTGCTGGGCTTTACCGCCTTTTATATGGTGCTGCGCCTGGCCACCTACAACCAGTACCGCCAGGCCTCGGAAGAGAAGATCGTCAAAGGCGCGCGGGCCAATTCCCACTTTATGGAAACCCTCTACGGCATCGGCACGCTGAAAGCGCTGGGGCTGTCCACCACTCGCTCGCAGTACTGGCTCAACCTCAATATAGATACCGCCAACGCCAACATCCGCATCACCAAGCTGGATATGCTGTTTGGGGGCATCAACACCTTTATCGGTGCCGTCGACCAGATAGTGATTTTGTGGCTGGGCGCGCTGATGGTGATCAATGGCCAGATGACGCTCGGGATGTTCGTCGCCTTCAACGCCTATCGCGGACAGTTCTCTGAGCGGGCGGCCAACCTGATCGATATGATCCTGCAGCTGCGTATGCTCGGCCTGCACAGCGACCGTATCGCCGATGTGGTGTTTACCGAGACCGAAACCAGCCAGCCGCCGCGTAAGCTGCTGCCTAAAAACCAGCCCGCCAGCTTTGAAGCACGCGACCTGGTCTTCCAGTACGACGCGCTCTCGCGGCCGATTTTTGCCGATCTCAATATCACCGTCGCCGCCGGGGAAAGCGTGGCCATCGTCGGCCCTTCCGGGATCGGCAAAACAACCTTAATGAAGGTGATGGCCGGGCTGCTCGACCCCACGCGCGGGCAAATCCTGATCGATGGCCTGGACATCAGTAAAGTCGGGCTGAATAACTACCGCGACAGCATCGCCTGCGTGCTGCAGGACGACAAACTTTTTGCCGGGTCGATAGCCGACAACATCGGCAGCTTCGACATCAGCAAAGATGCCGAGCGCATTATAAGCTGCGCCCGGAACTGCAACATCCATGACGAAATTATGAGCCTGCCGATGGGCTATGAAACGCTGATTGGCGAACTGGGGGGCAACCTTTCCGGGGGGCAGAAACAGCGGCTGCTGATCGCCAGGGCGCTTTACCGGCAGCCCAATCTGCTGTTTCTTGACGAGGCCACCAGCCACCTGGATCTGGCCAATGAGGCGCATATCAATGCCGCTATCGCTTCGCTGAAAATAACCCGCATCTTTATTGCCCATCGCCCGTCGACAATCGCCAGCGCTAACCGGGTGATAGATTTAGGATAGTGGCCAGAGGCTTAAATAAGAGGGGGATATTCCTCTTATTTTTGCCAGAGCAATAGTGACTAAACAGAAAAGGAAAATAAATAAACGCAAATAAAATATACAGCAGCACCCTTCCGGCGGCTGCCATATATTATGGGGAGTGTTTTAATCCTTTAAAATGCCGTTCCGTTATTCCCTTGGGAAAAGCATCGCATCCGTGATATTAACGCTTGGTGCTGCCGAACAGACCGGTGCCGCCAAGCAGGCCGCCCAGAATAGAACTCACGCCGCTAACCACGCTATTTACCACGCCACCCACGAGCTGGGTCACGCCATTGAGAACGCCGCCCACAACCGGCAGGCCGCTAACAATGCCGCCCACGGTGCCCAGCGGATCGCCCGCGCCGCCGATCACGCCATCCAGTAAACCCGCACCGCTAACTGACTTAACTTCCTGAGTGGATAATTCTTTCATGATTTTCACCATAATAAAATAAACGGAAAGAAAGGTTAAAAGCTCTCGCGGATAGTGAGGCGGTAAAACAATGCATTCCCTACCCTGATATAATTTCTAATACAGGCCAGGCAAAAGATCAAACCGCCATAAAACATTATTTTTTTATTTTTAATAGGCCTGATTTTAACAGGCTTATAAATGTCACATTACTATCACGGTGATTATTTGAATAAGCATTTGTACAAAATGGAATATAGCGAAAAGGCGGGTTAACTATGTTATATATTGTATATAGGCAGGTTTATTTCATCGACTATATATTCATTCTGATTCAACAGGCTGAACGCCATTTTAATACGACGTAAAGAGAAACAGGCATCCCCCAACCCGCTCTGACCAAAGAGCAGGCTGGAAGTTGATGTCTCTCAGGCCCCATAGCGGTTCCCGGTGTGCGCCAGCTGCCGACGCCACACGCCCGGCGCGATGCCGTACTGGCGCTTAAAGCTGCGGTTGAAAGACTGCTGGGAGTCAAAGCCCAGGGAGATCGCCACGTTCAGGATCGGCTCTGCGGTGCGGCTCAGGCGCTCAGCAGATTTTTTCAGCTTCTGCGCGCGAATGTACTCGCCCAGATTGTAGCCGGTGTGCTGCTTGAAGATCCGCTGCAGGTGCCACTTCGAGTACCCTGCCCGCTCGGAAACGGTATTAATGTCGAGGCGGCTCTCCAGGTGGGTATCAATCCAGCCGAGTAAATCATGCATGAAGGCATCGGTGCTCATTGTCTCTCTCCCCTGCGGGTTTGTTAAAAGCATCTTTATCAGTTGCATTTAAATCTGACCTGCTTTGACAATAATTGCAAGTTTTATTGTTACATTAAATCCTCGTTACAAATGGGCCTTTTTCGAATGGCACAAATAGCACAGAAAGTGCAACAATTATTCTTGCACTTAGTTCTACGCCTTCCTACAATCGCCGCGATACTGTATTCGTAATTGATACACATTTTGTGCCGATGAGCGACACAAATGGCCTCAGGTCAGCCCGGACAAAGGAAGTGGCGCGGCACCCTCCGCTGCGTCTTGCCCGGCCGACTTCAACTATCGGAATAAGAATAATGAGCCTGCAAAAACATTGGGTTAGCCTTCATCTGCGCGTGTTGGGGCCGGTACTGCTTGCCGCGCTGCTCGCCGGATGCGACCGGGGAGTCGCACAAAACGCCGTGCCGCAGGCACCAGCCGTGAGCGTCGCCGACGTGGTGGTGAAACCCGTCAGCCAGTGGGATAGTTTTAACGGCCGCATCGAAGCGGTGGAAAGCGTTCAACTCCGCCCCCGCGTCTCCGGCTATATCGACAAAGTGAACTACACCGACGGCCAGGAAGTGAAGAAAGGTGAAGTCCTGTTCACCATCGACGACAGAACCTACCGCGCCGCGCTGGAACAGGCGCAGGCGGCGTTGATGAGAGCCAAAACCCAGGCCAGCCTCGCCCGCAGCGAAGCCAGCCGCACCGACAAGCTGATAGGCACCAACGTGATTTCCCGCGAAGAGTGGGAACAGCGCCGCTCCGCCGCCACCCAGGCCGACGCCGATATTCGTGCGGCCCAGGCGGCGGTTGACGCGGCGCAGCTAAACCTCGACTTCACCAAAGTCACCGCCCCGATCGACGGCCGCGCCAGCCGCGCGCTGATCACCAGCGGTAACCTGGTCACGGCGGGCGACAGCGCCAGCGTGCTCACCACCGTGGTGTCTCAGAAGACGGTTTACGCCTACTTCGACGTGGATGAATCCACCTATCTGCACTACCAGAACCTCGCCCGCAGCGGCCAGGGCGCGTCCAGCGACCATAAAGCCCTGCCGGTTGAAATTGGCCTGTCCGGCGAAGAAGGTTACCCGCATCAGGGCACCGTGGACTTCCTCGACAACCAGCTCACCGCCAGCACCGGCACCATCCGCATGCGCGCCCTGCTGGATAACGCCCAGCGTCAGTTCACGCCGGGGCTGTTCGCCCGCGTTCGTCTGCCGGGCAGCGCAGAGTTCCAGGCGCTGCTGATCAACGACAAAGCGGTGCTGACCGACCAGGACAGAAAATACGTCTACATCGTGGATAAAGACGGCAAGGCCCAGCGCCGCGACATCACGCCGGGCCGCCTGGCCGCCGGGCTGCGCATCGTGCAGCAGGGGCTGAACCCTGGCGATAAAGTCATCGTCGACGGGCTACAGAAAGTGTTTATGCCGGGCATGCCGGTGAACGCGAAACCTGTCGCCATGGCCGCCACCAGCGCTGCCGTTAACTGATCCCTTACCAGAGAATCCGACGCATGGACTTTTCCCGCTTTTTTATCGACAGGCCGATTTTTGCCGCGGTGCTGTCGATTCTGATTTTTATTACGGGGCTTATCGCGATCCCGCTGCTGCCGATCAGTGAATACCCGGACGTCGTGCCGCCAAGCGTGCAGGTCCGGGCAGAATACCCTGGCGCCAACCCGAAAGTGATCGCTGAAACCGTGGCGACGCCGCTGGAAGAAGCGATTAACGGCGTCGAAAACATGATGTACATGAAATCCGTTGCTGGCTCTGACGGCGTGCTGGTGACAACCGTAACCTTCCGTCCGGGTACCGATCCGGATCAGGCGCAGGTTCAGGTGCAGAACCGCGTTTCCCAGGCCGAAGCTCGCCTGCCGGAAGACGTTCGCCGCCTCGGCATCACCACCCAGAAACAGTCGCCGACGCTGACCCTGGTGGTGCATCTGTTCTCGCCGAACGGCAAGTACGACTCGCTGTACATGCGTAACTACGCCACGCTGAAAGTGAAGGACGAACTCGCGCGCCTGCCGGGCGTAGGGCAGATCCAGATTTTCGGCTCCGGCGAATACGCTATGCGCGTATGGTTGGATCCGAACAAAGTGGCGGCGCGTGGCCTGACGGCCTCTGACGTGGTCACGGCGATGCAGGAGCAGAACGTGCAGGTCTCTGCCGGTCAGCTCGGCGCAGAGCCGCTGCCAAAAGCGAGCGATTTCCTGATCTCGATTAACGCCCAGGGCCGCCTGCACAGCGAAGAAGAGTTCGGCAACATCATCCTGAAAACCGCCCCGGACGGGTCGCTGGTTCGCCTGCGTGACGTGGCACGTATCGAGCTGGGTTCAGGCAGTTATGCCCTGCGCTCCCAGTTGAACAACAAAGATGCGGTCGGGATCGGTATCTTCCAGGCCCCCGGCGCCAACGCCATCGATCTGTCTAACGCCGTGCGCGCCAAGATGGCCGAGCTGTCCACACGCTTCCCGGAAGACATGAAGTGGGCTGCACCTTATGACCCGACCGTGTTCGTGCGCGACTCCATTCGGGCGGTGGTGCAAACCCTGCTGGAAGCCGTGGTGCTGGTTGTGCTGGTGGTGATCCTGTTCCTGCAAACCTGGCGCGCGTCGATTATCCCGCTGATTGCCGTCCCGGTTTCAGTCGTGGGGACGTTCAGTATTCTTTATCTGCTTGGCTTCTCGTTGAACACGTTGAGTCTGTTCGGGCTGGTGCTCGCCATCGGCATCGTGGTGGATGACGCCATCGTGGTGGTGGAGAACGTCGAGCGTAACATCGAAGAAGGGCTTGCCCCGCTGCAGGCGGCGCATCAGGCCATGCGCGAGGTTTCCGGGCCGATTATCGCTATCGCCCTGGTGCTGTGCGCGGTGTTCGTGCCGATGGCGTTCCTCTCCGGCGTAACCGGGCAGTTCTACAAACAGTTCGCGGTGACTATTGCCATTTCGACGGTGATCTCGGCGATTAACTCCCTGACGCTCTCCCCGGCGCTGGCGGCCCTTCTGCTGAAGCCGCACGGCGCGCCGAAGGACATGCCTACCCGGCTGATCGACCGCCTGTTCGGCTGGCTGTTCCGCCCGTTCAACCGCTTCTTCCACCGCAGTTCGGACGGCTACCAGGGCCTGGTGAGTAAAACTCTTGGCCGCCGTGGCGCGGTGTTTGCGGTGTACGTGCTGCTGCTGTGTGCTGCCGGAGTGATGTTCAAAACCGTGCCGGGCGGGTTTATTCCGACCCAGGATAAGCTCTACCTGATCGGCGGCGTGAAGATGCCGGAAGGCTCTTCGCTGGAGCGCACCGACGCGGTGATCCGCAAGATGAGCGAAATCGGGATGAACACCGAAGGCGTGGATTACGCGGTGGCATTCCCTGGCCTCAACGCGCTGCAGTTCACCAACACGCCGAATACCGGCACGGTGTTCTTCGGCCTGAAGCCGTTCGGTGAGCGCAAACATACCGCGGCGGAAATTAACGCCGAGATCAACGCCAAAATCTCGCAAATTCAGGAAGGCTTCGGCTTCTCAATTCTGCCGCCGCCAATTCTGGGCCTGGGCCAGGGTTCCGGCTACTCGCTGTATATCCAGGATCGGGCGGGCTTAGGCTACGGGGCGCTGCAAACCGCGGTGAACACCATGTCCGGCGCGATCATGCAAACGCCGGGGATGCACTTCCCGATCTCCACCTACCAGGCGAACGTGCCGCAATTGGATGTGCAGGTAGACCGCGACAAAGCCAAAGCCCAGGGCGTGTCGCTGACCGATCTGTTCGGCACGCTGCAGACTTATTTGGGCTCGTCCTACGTGAACGACTTCAATGAGTTTGGTCGTACCTGGCGCGTGATGGCCCAGGCCGACGGGCAGTTCCGCGACAGCGTGGAAGATATCGGCAACCTGCGCACCCGCAACAGCCAGGGTGAAATGGTGCCGATCGGCAGCATGGTGAAAATCACCACCACCTACGGGCCGGACCCGGTGATCCGCTACAACGGCTACCCGGCGGCGGATCTCATCGGGGATGCCGATCCACGCGTGCTCTCTTCCGCTCAGGCTATGACTAAACTGGCCGCCATGTCCGGCCAGGTGCTGCCGAACGGGATGAACATCGAATGGACGGATCTGAGCTACCAGCAGGCAACCCAGGGCAACACGGCGATGATCGTCTTCCCGGTGGCGGTGCTGCTGGCGTTCCTGGTGCTCGCCGCGTTGTACGAAAGCTGGACGCTGCCGCTGGCAGTGATCCTGATCGTGCCGATGACCATGCTGTCCGCGCTGTTTGGCGTCTGGCTGACCGGGGGCGATAACAACGTGTTCGTCCAGGTCGGGCTGGTGGTGCTGATGGGCCTGGCCTGTAAGAACGCTATCCTGATCGTCGAGTTCGCTCGCGAGCTGGAGATGCAGGGCAAAGGCATTATGGAGTCCGCGCTGGAAGCCTGCCGCCTGCGTCTGCGCCCTATCGTGATGACCTCGATTGCCTTTATCGCCGGGACTATCCCGCTGATTCTGGGCCATGGCGCGGGGGCGGAAGTGCGCGGCGTGACCGGGGTGACGGTGTTCTCGGGCATGTTAGGGGTGACGCTGTTTGGTCTGTTCCTGACGCCGGTGTTCTACGTCACGCTGCGTAAGCTCGTTACGCGCGGCAAAACCCAGGTAAAAACTGTCGAGGCGTGAATGCCCTAAATCAGGCGGTGTAAAAACTGCCTGATGAGCCCAATAAAAAACCGCCTTTCAAAGAGGCGGTTTTTTTATTTCTGCGGAAAGTGGCTGCGGCGCTTAATGGCCTTTTTTGTACAGCGCCTCTAGCTCAGGCACCGGCTGGCAGCCGCTGGTATCGCTCTTTTTCACTTTCTCCAGTGCGCTAGCCACGGTATGGCGAGCCAGCACCGCCAGCGACGCCTCTTCGGCTTCTTCCGCAATCGTTTTAAAGTACCAGCAGGCATTGGCGCTCACCACGCAGCGGGCAGGCACGTCCGGGCGGGAAGCCCAAATCTTTTTGTCTTCAATCACCGACAGGTAAATATCTCGCAGGGTTATCTCTTCGGCCGGGCGGCCAAGATGAATGGAACCGTTGCGCCCCAGCGTCGAGACAATAATGCCGTCGCGCGTGAGGGGAACCATCAGTTTACGGATAAAGCTCGGGTTGGCTTCCAGGCCGTAGGCGAGGATTGCGCTGGTCGAACGTTCACCCATTTGCTCCGCCATCGCTACGCTGAGAACCATCTGCAAAGCTGTCGGGAAGCGGTAATCTAACATTTCATTTTCCTGGGTCGCGGTGGATCTTGTTCTTTTTGGCACCGCTTAGGTGAATAAGCAATCAGCACAATATAACAAATGTCAGGTTTTTTTTGAAGCAATCTGAGCTTTCCCTGGGACCCAGCTCAAAATAATCGAAAGCTCATTTTCAATAAGTTACGGGAGTAAACTATTCAATAAATGAATTCTGGCAGGCCGGTAAATTAATACAAGTCTTTGCCATGCTGAATAATAAGTCATGCCGCTGAGGTTTAATAAAATGCCCCGGCCTGATTTGACCGGGGACCCGGGTCAGCGGCACTCCGCTTTCCAGTTTAACGCCTGCAATGCCGCCATATCTTTGTCGTTATCCGCCTTAATACGCTTCACCATGTCGTTTTCGGTTACTTTCGCGTCGGCGGGATACTGGCGGGCAAACTGCAGGTTGACGATGCCGCCGCAGGCCTCACGGGCGAGCCACACGTCAGACTCGTAGCCGCTTTGCTTTGCGTCCCCCGGCTTCGGCAGATAGATAATCCGAACCTCGGCCACGTCGCCATTTTTCGCTATATCGAAATGTGGCTTCGGCACCGTGCGGTTTAACTCCACCGCCGTCGCCTGCATCCAGCGGTCAAGCGGGGCATTGAGTTTGATCTGGTTAACCGTAATCAGCCGGGTCCACTGCCAGTTTTCGGCTTTTTCACCGTCGGTGGTGTATTCCCACACCGCCTGCTGCGGCGTTGAGCGAGTGAAGGATTGCCCGTAAGTTTTGCCGGCAAAAGCGATGGTTTGCGGAGCCGCCAGGTCTTTAATTTGCGATGTTTTTGCCGACTGCGGGCCAGCACAGGCGGCCAGCAGAAAAACAGATGCCAGGGTAGCGATATGATAAGTGTTCAAAACGAGATTCCTTTTAGTCTTTATTAAAATATTCCAGAGGCAGGTGCCCGGAAAATACTCGATCATTCTCCGATCTCAGACCATAGAAGGAAGTGCACTAGATTTCAATTCAGTAAGTCTGAAACTGGCGGGCGATCAAATAGATCGTTTATTCATCTTCAAATAATTTTTCAATCGACCTGGTTGGATAAAAAAGCGAATTAGCGTTTTTCCCCACCAGCGCAATAAAGCCTAATTTTTGATAAAAGTGCTTCGCATTGTCGTTAATGGCATCGACAAAAATCCCATGAACGCCCACCGCCTGTGACGCTAAATAAACCACTCTCATCGCGTGAGCCACAAGCGTTGAACCCCATTCCTGGCCCTGCAGATCTTTATGAATAGCCAGTCGCCCCAGCGTCACGCTGGGCACATTGGCATAAGGAATTTTTCGTTTCTGGCTATTCGACGGCAGCGCCTCTTTTTCAAAACAACTGCCGGATAAGGTGTAGTAGCCCAGGACTTTGGGGTTGGCGTCTTTGGTCACGAGAAGATAGCCACGTAAAAAGCGGCCATTGTGCTGGCGAATAAAGTGTTCGGCGAGAAAAGCATTCAGAGACGTTTCTCCGCAGTCAAAGCCGTGAAAATCATAGGCGGTGTCTGCTGAAAACAATTCAATAGTCAGGTCGGCCACGGCTTACTCCATGTCTTTCAGACGCCTTGTTGCACGTTTTAGCCTGTCATCCGGTTCAGGCGGGTTACTAATGGCATCCATCACTCGGTTCCACGATGCTTCATTTAGCACCAGGCGGCGATGCTGTTCGATCACTTCCGCAGCGCGAGCCGACGCACAGGCAATCATAAACTGGGTGATCGTCTGATTGGACATGGCTGCCGCCTCTTCGATCATGCTTTTGTCGTCGTCACTCAATCTGAGGTCGATGCGCTGTTTTTTTAAAGCTGACATCCTGTATTTACTCCCCGACCTGCCGCAGGTGTCAGCAGGAGGATGAAATCAATGAACACCTTAAGATGTACGGAAAAAAACCGTACATAAACAATACGCCTGTCGGGATAAATTTTCAACAGCGTCCGAGGCTTAAGGTGTCATAAATTCTGGCCAGACCCCTGGCCTGAAAAAACCCGCCATCACCGCCCCCACCTTCCCGCAACGGGCCTATACTTATCGGCGACACTTTTCCGCACGTTCTGTTCTGCATGCACCGATTTATGCGAGATAACGCTATGGAATTAAAGGATTATTACGCCATCATGGGCGTGAAACCGACGGACGAACTCAAAACCATCAAAACCGCCTACCGCCGCCTGGCGCGCAAATATCACCCCGACGTCAGCAAAGAGCCAGACGCAGAAGCACGCTTTAAAGAAGTGGCGGAAGCCTGGGAAGTACTGAGCGACGAGCAGCGCCGCGCCGAGTATGACCAGATGTGGCAGCACCGCAACGACCCGCAGTTTAATCAGCAGTTCCACCAGGGCGGCGAGCAAAGCTACAACGCCCAGGACTTCGAAGATATCTTCTCGTCTATGTTTGGCCAGCAGGCCAGGCATTCTCGCCAGCCGCACGCCGCGCGCGGCCACGATTTAGAAATCGAAGTTGCCGTATTCCTCGAAGAGACGCTGGCCGAACACAGCCGCACCATCAGCTACAAGCTGCCGGTCTATAACGTGTTTGGTATCGTCGAGCAGGAAATCCCGAAAACGCTGAATGTAAAAATCCCGGCAGGCGTCGGAGACGGGCAGCGCATCCGGCTCAAAGGCCAGGGCACACCGGGTGAAAACGGTGGGCCAAACGGTGACCTGTGGCTGGTGATTCATATCGCGCCGCATCCGCTGTTCGACATCGTCGGCCACAACCTTGAAGTCGTGGTACCGCTTGCCCCGTGGGAAGCCGCGCTAGGGGCAAAAGTCGAGGTTCCTACGCTCAAAGACAGCATTCTGATGACCATTCCTGCCGGCAGCCAGGCCGGGCAGAAGCTGCGTATCAAGGGCAAAGGGCTGGTCAGCAAACAGCACACCGGCGACCTGTTCGCGGTGATCAAAATCGTGATGCCGCCTAAGCCGGATGAAAACGCTGCGGCGCTTTGGCAACAGTTGGCAGACGCCCAGTCGGCGTTCAATCCGCGCAAAGATTGGGGGAAAAAATAATGGCTAACGTCACCGTCACTTTTACCATCACCGAGTTCTGTCTGCACACCGGCATTCAGGAGGAGGAACTCAATGAGATCGTCGGTCTTGGCGTCGTCGAGCCTTACGATTTTGAAGTCAGGCCGTGGCAGTTTGACGACCACGCGATCAACATAGCGCAGCGGGCATTGCGGCTACGACGAGAATTAGAACTCGACTGGCCGGGCATCGCCGTGGCGCTCACCCTGCTGGAGGAGAACGAACGCCTACGCCAGGAGAATCGCCTGCTCCGGCAGCGTATAGGGCGTTTTATTCGCCACCCATAAGCCTATCTTCTGGTGGATTATTCAGCAGAATATATCCACCAGCCGTAAACATCCTGACTCATTTAGGAATATTACCTAAGGCAACATCCGCTTCGCTGTGCCAGGCTTATTCACGGTCATAAGGACTGATAACGTTTGTTGAGGATATTATGAAAAAAACGATCATCGCTTTATCTGCAATTCTGCTGGCTGCCCCTGTTTTTGCCGCGACCACCACACATGCAACCGATGAGACCGTCGCTGCAGCACACGAAGGCGCGAACACCGCCAAAGAGAAACTGCACGAGGCAGAGAACAAAGGCGAAGAGCTGAAGCTTAAGTCGAAACACGCCGCCGAAGGGAAGAGCGACAGCACGGGCAGCAAGATAAGTGAAGGCTCCCAGAAGGCGTGGCATAAAACCAAAGAAGGCACCGAGAAAGGTTGGGACGCAACCAAAGAAGGTGCTGAAAAAGGCTGGAATAAGACCAAAGAAGGCGCTGCTGACCTGAAGAAAAAGGTCACTGAATAATTAGCTTTCTTTAAACAATAAGCCGCGAAAGCGGCTTTTTTATTGCCTCAATCTGTCCGTTTTTCAGCAAAATATCGTCCCGGCGTTTTCCCCAGCGCTTTTTTAAACACGCCAGAAAAAGCCCCAGGGCTGCTGTAGCCTAAATCCAGCGCAATGCGCGTGATCGCCTCCCCTTCACCTAACCGACCTATCGCCGTCAGCAGGCAGGCCTGTTGCCGCCATGCTACAAAGCTGATGCCGGTCTGCTGCCTGAACTGGCGGGTAAAGGTTCGGCGGCTCATGCCCACGCGCGCAGCCATATCATCAACTGACATTTCCAGCGAAGGTGCCAGTAAGAACGCCCGACAGGCCGCCTGCAAACGAGGTTCGTCGGGCAGCGGGGCATTGAGAGAAAGCGCGGGCATCGAGGCAATTTCATAGAGCAGAAAATCAAGCAGGCTCCGGCCTCGCCCTTCAGGTTGGGAGACCTCAGCCAGGGCCACGGCCTGCGCCAGCAGCTCACGTAGCAGTATTGACACGCCAAAAACCTGGCTCGTCTGCGGCAGCCTAAGTCTGTGCGCTGCGGCGTCACTGATATAGCCGTTAAGCATGATGACCGGCCCGCGCATTTGCATGGCGTGAACCAGGCCGCCCGGCACCCAAATGGCGCATTGCGGCGGCACTGCCCAGTTTCCATCTGGCGTCTCCACGGAGATGACGCCGCTTGCGGCGTAGGCAAACTGCCCGCGATCGTGGCTGTGCACCGGGAAGCAATCCCCATCGGCGAAGTGCTTTTCCGTGACGATGATTGCCTGAGGCGAATCCTGATAAACTGCTGTGATGTTATTTTGCATGGCCCAATTTTAACAAAAATTGACCCGTTAATAAAAGCAGGCCAATTCGGGAAGCGCTACAGTCACGGCGACACTTTTCACCGGACACAGACATGCAGCGCAAACACCTTTTTCTCGCCCTGGCCGTCACCGCCGCCTGGGGGATTAACTTTCCTCTTACCCGGCTCGGGCTGGCCCAGATAGATCCCCTTCTATTAACCGCCCTGCGGTTTACGTTTGCCGCCCTGCCGTGGGTTTTCTTTATCCAACGCCCGGCAGTAGCCTTGCATTGGGTAGCAACCTATGGCCTGATTTTTGGCGTGGCGATGTGGGCGCTGATCAATCTGGGCATCGCGTTTGGCGTGCCGCCCGGCAGCGCCGCCTTGCTTATCCAGCTCAGCGCCTTTTTTACCCTGGGCTGGGGTGTTCTGCTGTTTGGCGAACGCCTTACTCGCCCGCAGCGCTGCGGTATTGTTCTGGCGGCGGCGGGGCTGCTTGGCGTGGTGCTGGATAGCGCCGGCAGCGCAACGCTAACCGGGTTGATACTGATTGTGATCAGCGCGCTGGCCTGGAGCGCCGGGAACATCATCATCAAACTTTCCGGCGTGAAAGAGATCTTTGCTTTTGTGGTGTGGGCCAGCCTGTTTCCCCCTGTGCCGCTGGTGCTGCTGACCTGGGCCTGGCACGGTTCCGCGCCCTTCACTTCGCTGGCGCAGAATATCGATAAACAGGCCGTGTTTTCGCTGCTGTTCCAGGTTTATGCCGCGACGCACTTCTGCTACTGGGGCTGGAATACCCTGCTTCACACATACCCGGCTTCCCGCGTGGCACCGCTTTCTCTGCTGATCCCGGTCTTCGCCATGCTCAGCTCGGCGCTGATTCTTGGCCAGGTTCCCGATCTCACCAGCGCGCTTTCTCTGGCGGCGATCCTGCTGGCCCTGGCCATCGGCATGAAAAAAGAGCGCCCGCTCAGCCGCTAGTTATGCAGCGTCACGCTGTCGTCCACGCTCTGGCGCCACATGCGAACCTGAGCAGAAGGCGCGTCCGGATCGGCATAGCCGAAGGAGATCCCGAACAGCAGGCGATACTCGTCCGGCACGCCAAGAATTTTACGCGTCGCATCGGCATGGAAGCCGAGCAGCGTTTGCGGAATACCGGCAAAACCGCGCGCTGCCAATGACAGAAGGAAGCTCTGCCCGTACATACCGATGTCGGACGCCACGCGCACGTTGTCGCCAAACGACGGCATAAACAGGAACGCTACATGTGGGGCACCGAAGAAGTTGAAGTTACGCAGATACGCTTCGCGGCGCTTCTCTTTATCGTCACGGGCGATGCCAAGCGCATCGTAATAAACCTTCGCCTGGCGCTGGCTGCGCTCGTAATAATCTCCGTGAAAATCGTCATAGCTGAAGCTGAAATCTGGCGTGACGTTACCCGCCATATCGTTCTCAATCATCATCTTTTGCAGCGCATCTTTGGTTGCGCCGGAGGCAATATGGACGTTCCACGGCTGCGTGTTGCAGTTGGACGGCGAATGCTGGGCATCCTGCAAAACATCCCGAATTTGTGCCTCAGTCAGCGGCGTAGGCAGAAACGCTCTGGATGAAAAACGCTGACGTATGGCTTCGTCAAAAGCCAAAACTGTATTGCTCATACCATCCTCTCTGTGCTTGCCCGGCGAAACCGGACATCGTTACTTGCCGGGGAGGATAACGCTGCCGGACGTAGCGAAAAACCGTATAATCCATTAAGGACTTTTGCGGAAATTGCACAAATGAAAGATCTGAGCCAGATAAATGCGCGCTCAATGCGCCTCTTCCTTGCCGTTATCAGCGAAGGCAGCTTTTCAGAAGTGGCCCGCCAGGAGAACCTTTCCCCCTCTTCCGTTTCCCGCACCGTAATTCAGCTTGAGCAATCGCTGGAGACACAGCTGCTTTACCGCAACACGCGAGCCGTGGTCGCCACCGAGGCGGGGAATATTTACGCCGCAGCGTTCAGGGAAATGCTGAGCCAGCTTGAGCAGGTGCAAAACCAAATTAGCGAGCGCCGCCAGCAGCCCGGCGGCGTGCTTCGCTTCAACGCGCCGGTGTCTTTCGGCCTGCGTCACATCGCCCCGTGGATTGCTGAATTCAGCGAACGTTATCCGGCGCTGCGGCTGGAGCTAAACCTGACCGATAACTACATCAACCCGCTGGCGGACGGCACCGATCTGCTGCTGCGTATCTCGCCGATGCAGGACAGCTCGCTGCACGGGCGTTTTATTACCCGCCAGCGCGCTTATCTGGTCGCCAGCCCGGCCTATCTCGCACGCTACGGCACGCCGCAAAAGCCCGAAGAGTTGCACAGCCATAAACTGCTGGCCTACCGCGGCCTGATGGGGCTACAGCGCTGGTATTTCACGCAGGGCGAAGAAAAAGTACAGCTCACGCCGGAGCCTAAAATCATCTCCGGCAACGCTGAAATGCTGGTGAAAGCGGCAGAAGATGGCGCGGGGATCGTGCTGTTCCCGGACTGGCAAATCAGCGATGCGCTGCGGGCCAGGCGGCTTATCCCGATGATGACGGATTACACCGCGTCCTACAGCGCCACCGACCATTCACTCTATATGCTCTACCCCGGCGGGCGTTTTCCGTCGCTCAACACCCGCACCGCAATAGACTTTTTTATGGCGAAGTTTGGCTCTCCGCCCTACTGGCAGGACGCTTAACTCGTTTATCGCCAATCCACTGCATAAACTCGCCGACGTGATTAGCCCACAGATCCGGGCGCGTCATGGTGAAATGCCCCGGCGATGTTGGCGTGCCTGCCTGCACCACGTAGCGGCCCTGTTTTAGCTTCGGCACTTCGGTTTCCAGCACACGCAGGCTGTCCGGGTTGAACTCGTCATCCGAAAAGTTCAGCGCATACAGTTTGGTGGTGATTTTGTTCAGGTCAGGCTGCGGGTTATAGCTGAAGGAGGATTTGAGCGAATAAATCACATCGTTGGTGTCGATATGGTTGGCGGTGAAACGGTTGTTCGCCAGGAACTTGTCCGCCGCGGCCTCGTCCGGGATCGTTCTTTGCAGATCCGGCGCGCTGTCGATCATCATTCGCAGGATGTTGTAGCCCTGAAGCCAGCTCTCGGGTGCCTGAGTATAATTGCCGTTGTGCCAGGCCGGATCGGCTCGTACCGAGTCCACGATCATTCTGCGCCACAGCAGATTACGCCCGGAAACTTTGATCGGCAGCGACACCACCGGCATGACGCCGTCCATCATGTTCGGATATGCCACCGCCCACTGCCAGGCATTCATGCCCCCCATCGACATCCCTATCACGGCATGCAGATGTTTAATGCCCAACGTTTCGGTCACCAGCTTGTGCTGCAAATCAACCATATCGCCGTAATCGTAGTTGGGGAATTTTGCCTTTAAGCCGTCACTCGGCTTGCTCGACTGGCCGTGACCAATGCTGTCGGCAAAAATCAGGTAGTAGCGGCTCGAGTCCAACGGGCGGCCTGGCCCGTAGAGGGATTTAGTCCAGACAGGGCTCAGCAGCGCCCGGCTGTCCGCCCCCGTCCAGTGCAGCACGAGGATCGCATTATCAATCTCTCCCTGCGCATTTCGGTGAGCTTTCCCGAGCGTGGCGTAGTGCAGTTTCACCTGAGCCAGCGTTTCGCCATCCCGAAACTTGTAGTCATTGAATACGGCATTGGCCTGATGTGCCGCCGGGTTGAGCTGAGTATCCCAGGGCGCCGCGGGGGCGGCAAATACGGGGCTGGAGAGCCCGGTACCGGCCAGCAAAAGGCTTAACAACAGACTGATTTTCGTAAGGGTACGCGTAGATTTCATCAAGATTCACCTGGGTAAATGAGCGACGGTTCTCTGGCATCGGGCTGTTTAAAACTTGCCCTTTCACCATTAACTCTTATAATAAGAGTAACAATAAAAAGATCAACTGCAGCGTAACCATTGGCCGGAGGCAGAGATCCGGCTATAGACTGTTACCGGGTCCACGTTGATGAAAAATAAGGAACGCTATGCGCTCGAAAGGTTTTGAAGGTATGACCTGCTCCATCGCCTGCGTGATGGGAGCCTTAGGCGACCGCTGGGGAATGCTAATTATGCGGGACCTCTTTTTAGGCCTCCGCCGCTACGACGATTTTCGCCGCTCCAGCGGCATCACCAATGCCACACTGTCCGACAGGTTAAAAGCGCTTGAAGAGCAAGGGTTAATTACCCGGCAGCGCTACCAGACAAGACCGGAACGCTACGAATATTTGCTCACCGAAAAAGGGCGGGATATCGGGCTGGTGCTGCTGAGCATGATGCAGATAGGCAGTAAGTGGAATATCCCGGGCCTTGTGGGGCCGTCGCTTTTCATGGTGGACGGCAGCAGCGGCCATAAAGTGAAAGTTGCCCTCGTGGATACCGAAACCGGGCAGCAAGTTTCGCCGCAGGACGTCATGGTGGAGTTGGGGCCAGGCGCCGACGACCTCACCCGCTGGCGTTCGGCGGGTCGAATCAGAAACCCCGAACCCAGCGAAAGCTAAGTCGGGTAAGATCAACGTAAACTCAGCGAGAAAAGTAATGAAAATACTGGTGGTTGGGGCAGGTGCAATCGGGGGTTATTACGGCGCAAGGCTGATTCAGGCCGGCGCTGACGTGACTTTTCTCGTTCGGCCAAAACGGGCTGAGCTGCTGGCAAAGCAAGGGCTGCGGCTGGAAAGCAGTTTGGGCGATTTTAACGCCCCGGTTAACGCAGTCACCCGGGAGAGCCTCCGGTCGGACTACGATCTGATTTTGCTCAGTTGCAAAACGTACGATCTGCAGGCGGCTATCGAGGACATTACGCCCGCAGTTGGCCCTTCTACCGCCATTTTGCCTTTCCTCAATGGCCTCTCGGTTTACGACGAGCTTGACGCTCGTTTTGGCCGCGACCGGGTGCTCGGCGGCGCGGCTTATATTGCCACCACGCTTAACGCCAACGGCGACATCAAACAGATGGGTGCGGCGGATCAAGTTGTTGTCGGCGCGAGATCGCCCGCAACGCTTGATGCAGCAAAAGCGGTTTACGCGCTTTTAGCCTCTTCCGCAGGCGCACGCGCCCTGTCAGATAACATCATGCAGGCGCTCTGGAACAAATGGGTGATGCTGGCTTCCGGCGCGTTAATGAACTGCCTGATGCGTGGCACGGTGGGAGATATCATGGCGACACGGGACGGAGAGGCGCTGATGAAACAGGCGATTTCGGAGAGCCTGAGCGTCGCCGCAGCGGAAGGCTATGCGCTACCGCAGGCGGAAATCACCAGCATTGAAAAACGCCTGCTGGATCCACAATCCGCCTGGGCCGCCTCGATGAGGCGCGACATTGCCAGCAACGCGCCACGCCTGGAAGGTGATGCCATCGTCGGCGATATGATTACCCGCGCCACTCGACACGGCCTGAACGTCCCCCTTTATCGGGCTGCGTACTGCCATCTCCAGGTTTACGCCCACCAGCACACGCCAGGCGCGGCGGCCCAGCAGCCGTTCAAATAACGAGGTCATATGGAGCTTCTCGCCAACGAGTGGACACAGTTCGTCGCGGCGCCGTCGCAGGGGCTCCAGGGCCTGCACGCCCATTTTAATAAGCACCGCTACGAGCGCCACTCCCACGATTACTTTGTGATCGGCACTATGGACGTCGGGGCCTCTAAAGTGGGCCTGGGCCGCGGCTCGATTATCGCGCCTGCCGGCAGTGCGATGATCGTGAATCCGGGGGATGCCCACGACGGCAGCGTTTATTCCGAGCAGGGCTACACCTACAGCATGCTCTACGTCCAGCCCTGGGTTGTGGACGGCATTGCCCACGAGCTGGAACTGGATCCCGACCACGGACTGTGCTTCACCAGCCCAATCCTGAGCGATCCTGATATCGTCGCCAGGCTGCAAACGCTACACCGCACGCTGTTTCAATCGCAGGATAACTTAGCGCTGGAAGTGCTGCTGATTGACGCGTTGAAGCCGCTGCTAAGCCGCTATTCCACCCGCCGGTTTACGCCGCAGGAAGAACGCCGCGAGCCGCGAATTGCCAAAGTCCGCGACCTGATTCATGCCAGCTTTGCCTCCCCGCTGACCACGGAAGATATGGCGCAGGCATCCGGCCTGAGCCGGGTTCGGCTGAACCAACTGTTTCGCGCCGCTTATGGCCTGTCGCTGCACGCCTACCTCAACAGAGTCCGCATGGACTCCGCCAGGCAAATGCTCCGCGCGGGCCAGCCTGCTTCGGACGTCGCCATCGCCGTTGGCCTGTTCGATCAAAGCCATTTGATTCGCCGCTTCAAAGGCTGCTTCGGCATCACGCCCGCACAATTTGTTAGCGCACACTTTTCAAATATCCAATACCGCCGCCGCTGACCTTTTCATACTCCTGCGTTTTAAGGTTCTTACTTTCTTCGGAGCAGAGTATGTCTCATTCTACGGATTCACCGTCCGTCAGCCAGGCCAGCGCGCGAGTGTCCGCCTGGGTCATGATTGTGATTGGCGCGGGAAGCGTGCTGTCGTCGCTAGATCTGTTTGTCGTTAACCTCGCTTTCCCGGCTATTCGCGATAGCTTTGCCGGGGCCACTAACCAGGCGCTGTCCTGGGTGATCAGCGCGTATTCCATTGCCTTCGCTGCGTTTCTGGTGCCCGCAGGCCGAATAGCGGATATTTACGGCCGCAAGCGTATCTTCAAGGCAGGTCTGGCGGTGTTTTCCGTGGCGAGCATAGCCTGTGCTTTTGCCCCGGATGTTATCTCGCTGATTTGCGCTCGGGGCCTGAAAGGCATCGGCGCAGCGCTGATGATCCCCACTAGTCTGGGGCTGCTGCTGGCGGCGTACCCAAAAGAGCGCCATAAGCAAATGGTAGGGATTTGGGCCGCTACCGGCTCAGTTGCCGCCGCGCTTGGCCCAATGCTCGGCGGGGCGCTGGTGAATATCGACTGGCGATTGATCTTCCTGATCAACCTGCCGGTGGCAATCCCGGCGCTGTGGCTGAGCAAGCACCTGACGGAAACGGAGATCGTAAAGAGCCGTTTCCCGGATATTCTCGGCTCGCTAATGCTGGTTGCGGGGCTTGCGCTGCTGGTGGCCGGGATCTCCTGGGCCAGCGACTGGGGCTTCGCCAGCGTCAGGCTTTGGACGGTGTTGGGCGGGGCGTTCGTCTTCCTGACGCTGTTCGTTCGTCGCTGCCTGACGCAGCCCGCCCCGGCGCTAAACCTGCGGGTATTCCGCGTGCCTGCGTTTACCCTGGCCACGCTTGGCATGGCCTTTTTCTACATGGGATTTGCCATCATGCTGCTGGGCGGTAGCCTGTATCTGACCCAGGTCTGGCACTGGCCGACCGTCGAGGCAGGCGCCGCTTTTGGCCTCGGCCCTGGCACCGCCGTTGTCGCGGCGTTGATCGCAGGCAGAACGGGCCTTTCTCCTAAAAAACTCACCATCGCCGCCGGTATTTTGTATGTGATAGCCGGCCTCTGGTGGTACAGCGCCCTTAGCGCCGAACCGGACTATCTGCTGGCCTATCTGCCTGCGCTGATGCTGACCGGAGCCGGAGCGGGTATCGGCCAGACGGGGTTTATCGCAGGCGGTACGGCGGCGCTCCCGGCACAGCAATATGCCACCGGCACCGGGATCATTAACACCTCACGGCAAATTGGGGCCGCCATAGGCGTGGCGGTGTTTGTGGCCGTGTCCGGCAGCGCCGTTGCCAGCGAGCAGTACCACACCGCGTGGCTGCTGATGTCACTCTTCGGGCTTATCGCCTCGCTGTCAGCGCTGCTGCTAAGCGCGAAGCAGTAGCGCTTATTTTTCCAGTAAGCCCAGGCGAATAAAACTTTCGGCGGTGGCCACAATCGCTTCTTCCGGTGGACGTGGCACCCAGCCGAGCAGGTTCACCGCTTTCGCATTGGTCACGTCCATGTTGACGCCCAGCAGAGTCAGCGATCCTTTCATGCCCGGATTTTTGTGCGCCGCCAGGCGCACCATCCAGTCGGGCAGCGCGAGGGTGGAGACTTTGCTGGCGGCTTCGCCGAGGTGTTTACGCAGGATTTTCGCCACCTCAACCATCAGCAGGCTGTGACCGGAGCTGGCAAGGAAACGCTCGCCGTTGGCGGCAGGATGCGTCATCGCCAGCCAATGCAAATCGGCCACGTCGCGCACATCCACAAAACAAGAGTTGATGTTCGGATTGCCTTTTTGCCCATCCAGCATGTTTTTCACCAGCCGCGTGGAATGGGAAAAATCAGGCCCCAATACCGGCCCCATTACCGCCACCGGGTTCACCGCCGACAGCTCCAGGCCACGCCCTTCTTTCTCCACAAAGTCCCAGGCGGCTTTTTCCGCCAGCGTTTTCGATTTTTGATAGGGCCACACTTTGCCGGACACGTCGCTCCAGTCCGTTTCATCAAACGGGCGGCGATGGCTTGCCGGGTGCCCGACGCCAACGGCCCCAAAGGCTGAGGTGAGGACGACGCGCTTAACCCCGGCAAATCTTGCGGCGCGGAGCACTCGCAGGTTGCCGTCTACCGCAGGTTTGATCCAGTCCTCGTCGGTGGCGTGGTTGCCGGAAGGCGTCGGCGATGCGCCATGCATCACGTAGCGGCACCCGGCCATCGCTTCAGCCCAGCCTTCATCCGCCATTAAATCAGCGATGAAAAAGGAGAGGCGCTCTCCGGGCTCGCAGCCGCCCTCTTTCAGGTTTTGGAGCACTTCTGCTTTGCGGTCAGCGGAACGTACGGTGGTGCGAACTTCATAGCCTTTTGCCAGCAGGGTAATGATGCAGTGCTGAGCAATAAATCCGGTTCCACCGGTAACTAATACAATATCTTGTGTCATGCTTTGGTCCTCTGTGGCCTGGCAAGCAGGCGGCATACGTTCACTTGCTGCGCAGAATAACGCCGGTCAGCTGGATTTTGAATGCTTGATAGTCCGTTCTACTTGCGCGATAGTACGGAAATGCACACCGATCCTTTTTCTGAAATCCTCAAATTTGCCGACGCCGAGTCGCTGGTCACCGGCGGCTTTACCGCGGGCGGCGACTGGGCGCTTCACTTCCCACCTCCGGACAAAATTAAGTTCTTCGCCATCGTCAAAGGCAGTTGCTGGGTGATGCTCGAAGGCCATGCGGAACCGATTTATTTTTGCACCGGCGATGTCGGCCTGCTGAATGCCAGGCGGGCGTTTATTGTCGCCAGCTCACCAGAGATCAAACCGGTCGATGCGATGAGCGTTTTTAAGGCCGGAGAGCGGAACTACGCCGTGCTGGGAGAAGGGAAAGAGTTTGAGTATATGGGCGGCCACGTCCTGCTGGATCCCCATCGCGGGCAGATGCTTGCTCAGGTGTTGCCGCAGTGGATTCACATCCCGGCCGCATCCCCGCAGGCGGCGTCTTTCCGCTGGCTGCTCGATCAGCTGATTGCCGAAAGAGAAACGGCCCAGCCCGGCACCCAGCTCGCCTCCGCGCAGCTTTCGCAGTTGCTGTTTATTCAGATCCTTCGTGCCCATTTGCAAACCAGCAGTTCGCTTCCGGCAGGTTTGCTACGCGCATTGGGAGATGCCCGCCTAGCCCCGGCGCTGCAGCTTATCCACACCAACCCGGCTCGGAACTGGCGCCTGGAAGATCTCGCCCAAGCCTGTGCGATGTCGCGCACCACATTTGCGGAGTATTTCCGTAACGTATCGGGCATTACGCCTGTGGCTTATCTTACCCAGTGGCGTATGCGGCTGGCGGAGAAAGCACTGCGCGAGCAGGCAGACCAAATTGCCATGGTGGCCCAGTCCCTCGGCTACACCTCCGAAAGCGCTTTTAGCAACGCCTTTAAGCGCGAAACCGGGCTGTCACCCAGAGCCTGGCGTAACGCCGCTCGCAACACGGTAAGTTGAGAATAAAAAAACGCCGCACAGTGGCGAGAAGGGGAAAAAGGTCTTTTTATGAAAAAACGGCCGGGTTATTCCGGCCGCTTTGTTGGTTTATCAGAACCCGTATTTCACGCCGATCATCGCGGAGGTGTCGTGGTAGCCTTTGTCGCCGATTTGCTGGGCAACACCGCCCCACATATTGAGATCATGGGAAATCTGCCCCTGCACGCCAAGTTTGAGCTGGCCGATGTTGCGGACGCCCTCTTCATTGAGCAGCTTATCCCCCATTCTCACGCCAAAGTTTTTGGTGTTATGCAGCCAGTCTGCTTCTACATAAGGCTTGAATTCACGCCCTTTGCCGTCGTCCTCTGTGCGGTGGCCGCGCAGATATAACCGTACGCCAAGGCGAGACTGTAGGTTACCCTGGCCGCTGTCCTGCACGCGAGTGCCGTTAGCTTCCGTATGTTCAGCGCTGTGAACGCCCATCCAGGTCAGCTGCGCCTGAGGTTCAAGGTAGACGGCCTGACGCTCGCTTTCGCTAAGCAGCATGTTATAGCCGCTTTCAAGCGACGCGGTGAAGCCGCGGCTCTTGTAATCCTCGTTCGGCAAATCATCACCGCTGACGCGGTTGTTAAACCAGTTGTACATCACCCAGCCGTCAACATAGACGCCTTCGCGGGAAACGGCGTTCTGGTACCAGGTGCCGTAAGCCCCGACGCTGTAACCGTCCAGCTCGGACTCAGAGCGATAGCCGGTCAAATTTGAACGTGAGTTGCCCTGCACGTTGCCATAGCCTGCCATCAGCCCAGCGCCCCAGCGGTCGGTCTGATTGCTGGTGCCGTGCAGGAATTCATTCCCCAGTTGCGCAACGTAGCGGTTGGCGCTGGAGCTTACCTGGCCTTCCCCGGTGCGGAAGCGGTTCTGCCCGCCCTCCTGACGCAGCCAGAAAGTGCTGCGGGCCATGCCGCGTTCATCCAGCGGGGCATGGTATTCTGTGGCACCTTCGCGATCGTCCAGCGTCAGGTTGAAAAGCGTATTCGCCGCCGTCAGGTTCACCAGATAGCTGCCCGCCTCAGGCCGATAAACCGGCACCGGATCGGGCTGGATCGGTGGTACCGTAGGCCTGACAGGATCGACTGGTGGTGTCACAGGATCAACAGGCGGTTCCGGAGGTAGATTGCTCATAGAGGTCAGATACCAATTCTGCCCCTTCTGCACCAGGCTGTAGTCCCATGCCCCGGCAACAATACGCCCGGATTGAGTGAATACGCCTGACGCAGAGTTGCCGCCCACGGCCACCACTTCTATCCCCTGCTGTGTTTCAGCCCCCTGGCCGCCAACGTTGTTGACCGCCAGCACGGTTGAACCAGACGTCGCCCCCTGAATCACTAGCTTGTCAGTGACAGATGCATCATCCCCCAACACGGTATTCACGTTCAGTTGGCTGTCGGTGCCGCCTGTATAATCGCCGCCGACATTCAGTGTGTTACCGACGATATCGGCACGGCGAGAAAGATTCACAAGTCCGCTGTTATTCAGATCGCCGTTCACGGTGAAACTGGCTGCGTCGTCGTTTGTCTGCTGCGGGCTGCCGATGGTTAAGGTACTGCCGGTTTCCAGCGTGGCTGCGCCGATACTGCCCGTACCAGAAAGCAGAGTCGCGCTCTTAGCCATAACATCGCTGACCAAAGATCCCGTCACGTCCAGGCTCCCTTCCGCCAGCGTGGTCGCGCCGGTGTAGGTGCTGTCCCCGGCCATGGTCAACGCCCCGCTGCCAAGCTTGGTCAACGCCCCGCTGCCGGTCACGCCCTGATTGATGGTTGTATTGAACCCCTGAGTGTCCAGCGTCCCACCCGCGTTTTCCAGCGTGATGGGGCGCTCTAAATCAAAGCTATTAGTTACCTGCAGCGTACCACCGTCGAAGGTCAACAAACTGGTGTCGGCCCCCAACGCACCGTTCTGCGCAATCTGTAAAATGCCGGCGTACAAAGTCCAGGGCGTGGCCGCTGCCGTGGTATTGTTCAATGCCCAAGTGCTCGCCCCCGTTTTATGGAAATGTTCGAACCCTTGATACTGGACGCTGTCGCCAATCTTGGCGGCATCGAACTGGCTATTGGCATCACCGCCCAAAATAAGCGTGTCATCACCGGCCGTAGCCTGCACGGTGCCCTGCACGTTATAGCCGTCGCGCAGCTCCAGGGAGTTGGTTCCGCCGTTAAAAAGAATGGCCTGCGAGTGGTTTTGCCCGTTGAAATCCAGCCCACCGCTGATGGTTCCGCTGTTGACGATAGTCATATCGCTGCCGCTGATCCCGACTCCGCCGACGCCAATATCCCCGACGCCGTTTATTCCGCCTGCTGTACCGGGTTCACCGCCGTTACCGCCCGAAATCCTGCCGGTATTAACGACGCTCCCGCCGCCGGAGGTCATGCTGATCCCAGCGCCACCAGCGCCACCGGCATTACCTCCCCCGCCTCCCCCGCGGTTACCCGTGCCGCCAAGGATATCGCCGTTATTTATGACCTGGCCGCCAGCGCCAATCAGGACGCCACTCCCGCCTTGACCGCCGCTACCGCCGCGGCTGGTATCACCGCCGCTGCCGCCCCCGGTTCCCCCCAGGCCACCGGAGATACTCGCGCCATTGTCGTTAGTCAGCGTACCGTTGCCGTCAATGGACAAGCCGTTCCCGCCTTTTGCGCCGATCCCGCCGTCGGAGGTCGGGCTGTTACCGTTCGCCCCCGCGCCACCGTCGCCGCCCACAAACGCGCTGTGGTTGGTCACGCTCCCGGCTCCGACAATGGAGACTGCATCACCGCCTGCGCCACCTACGCCGCCGCCGCCCGCAGAATCATCCCCACCTTTACCGCCGGTGACGACGCCGCTGGCTTCGTTGACAACATCCCCGCCACCGTTGATTTCAATTCCAATGCCCCCGGCACCGGAGTCACCGCCCTGCGAGGTACTTAAGTTCCCGCTACCGCCTCCGCGGTTGCCGAGCCCGCCGGTCACTTCGCCGAAGTTACTGACGCTGCCGCCGCCTTCAAGCTCGATCCCGCTGCCGCCTTTCCCGCCGTCACCGCCGTCACCACCGCTGAGATTATCCCCGGTACTGTTAGAGTTACCGCCGCCACCGGTCCCGGCGTTGCCACCGATAATATGGCCGCCATTGTTATTAATGACGTTGCCGCTGCCTTTAACCGTAATCCCGCTGCCGCCGTTGCCGCCTGCAGAACCATACCCTACAACGCCTGTTCCCTGGCCAGACTCAACCGCCCCGCCGTTACCACCGTCGCCGCCGCCGCCGCCCAGGATTCTGCCGCTGTTGGTTATCGTACTGGTGTCGCTCAGCCAGACCCCGCTCCCGCCTTCGGCCGCCTCACCGCCGCTTCCGCCAACGCCGATCACATTGGCGTTGCTTTTGGTGTCGGCATTAGCCGCAAGGCCGCCCGTGGCCCCCCGCCCACCGGTAATTTCCCCGGTGTTAGTGACATTCCCGCCCTGGGTCAACATGACGCCATCCCCGCCCGCGCCGCCTGCTCCACCGCTGCCGCCGTGGAGCGTTTCTCCCGCCGTCGTTTGGTCGTTTGCCGCTGCGCTTCCGGTGTTACCCCCGGTACCACCGTCGCCGCCGGTGATGGAACCGCCGTTGGTATAGCTGCCCGTGCCGGTGATCAGCACGCCAGCGCCACCGTCACCACCGTCACCGCCGTTACCCCCGTTGCCCGCATCGGCCACGTCCGTGGTATTGCTGCCGCCGTTGCCTCCCCGACCACCATTTCCGCCTGTGATATCGCCGCTATTGCTACCGCTGCTGCTGTTCAGCACCGACCCGGCTGAGCCGCCACCGCCGCCGCCGCCGGCAGAACCGCTGCCGTTGGTGGCTGTCCCGTCTGGCTGCTGGCCTGTGCCTCCGGTAGCGGTGCCTGGAGGGAGTGAATTATCCACGCCATTCACGCTTCCTGCGCCGCCATTTTCCCCCTGGCTGCTCCCCTGCCCACGCTCACCGGAACCACCGTCACCGCCGTTGCCGCCGATGCCCGTTGTGGTATCCATTGTGCCGCCACCGCCGCCCTGAGCGCTGTCAGAAGAGGTCGCCGGGCCACCGGTCTGGCCATCTGCGGCAAACGTTAGCTGTGGAATGGCGCTTAATAAGGCGGCACTGATAGCGGTGGCAATCAAGCGTCGCTTGCCGGGGTTCGGTAATATACGGGGCATTTGCATCCTCTTTAACTCTGCGGAGTCTGTTGATTCGAAATATCAGAAACAGGCGTGCAACAATTTATTTAAAATTGCCTTCGGGTTTTAAAAGACGAACGAAAACAACTTTCAAATGAAAGATAAAATCACTAAAAAATGTTTCTGGTGTTAATTTAATGTAATTACAAAAACACCAGAGCGATGACGAAATTAACATTTCACGGCCATATATTTCATGAAAAAAATTTATTTCGACGACTAATTTTAACACCGCAAAAATAGACTTAAGCAAAACTAAATTGTATTACAATTTGATTTGACGCATGGAATGAATAATAAGGAGAATTTGAGCGAGGATAAAAACTGATGTTCCAAGACAAAAAACACAGAGTAACTAATTGTTTTTATTTACCTTAAAACCATTAAACACCCATAGGCGTGAAATACTCAAAAACGACAACTTACAGATTAATCCTATTAGCAAGTGAGCATTAATTTTGTTTTTGAAAGCAAAAAATCAATTTAGCTATCAAAAAAACATGAATAAAAACCCTGACTTCAGTGCAACAAATAAACCATTAACAAGTTTAAAAAGCCCCAGCAAAGTCTATTTAATATCACGTAAATGCGTCGCAATCCCCCATTTAACCAATTTGATACATTCACCTTCAATATTCATGATGCTATAACTGCAGTTTTGATGTCCATATTGTCTGAGATCGTCGGTAATTAAAGCGCCTTTCAATTGCCAGATGACAATTTCCAAAGCATGGCCGTGAGTCACAATAATCACCGTGTCGTTCCGGTGGCGTTCATTCAAATCGTTCAGGCAGGAAAACAGGCGGCGACTAACGTTATCCAGGCACTCCCCTTCAGGAGTCACCCGGTGCGGCTCGCCCGATAGCAGGGTATTAAACAGCCCGGGATGTGTTTTTTGCGCCTCGATAACATTTAGCCCCTGGAGTGGGCCAAAATCACGTTCCTGTAGACGTTCATCCACGGTTGTCTGGCTGCGCAATTCACTGGCCAGCACATTAGCCGTGCCCTGTGCACGCAGCGCCGGTGACGTATAAATATGGGGGGCGGATAAATCGGCCAACTCGGCAGCCAGCGCAAAGCTCTGCCGGAGCCCCCGCGCCGTGAGCTGGCTTTCCAGCCTCCCCTGAATAATCCCCTGTTGATTCCCCTCACTTTCGCCATGCCGTACCAGAATTGCCCGCACGCTCTTTCCTTTGTTGAAAATTTAATTTAGCATTTACTAAATTTAGAGTTATCTAAAGTAAAAATCATGACACCTGAACTTTCCCAGCTTCAGTCCAGTGCGGACGAAGCCGCCAAATTGCTAAAAGCCATGAGTAATCCCCGGCGTTTGCTGATCCTCTGCCTGCTGCTCGACTCCCCAGGCACCGGGGCCGGAGAACTTGCCGCCGCCGCAGGATTGAGCCCCTCAGCGACCTCCCAGCATCTGACGAAAATGAAGGATGAAGGGCTCATAGCGCACCAGCGTAATGCTCAGCGTGTGCTCTATTTCATCAAAAATAGCGCGGTACGCGAAGTGATCGCGACGCTGAAAACCATTTACTGCCCCTGAGGAACATCATGACTATTTCATCCATCTTGCCAGAAGAAGCGAAAAAGCTCATTGCCGGCGGTGCCGCGCTGATCGACATCCGCGAACCGGATGAACATGCCCGTGAGAACATTCCAGAGGCGCATCTGATGCCGCTTTCCGCCATTGAAAACGGCGCCAGGCTGGGGCCGCTAGATCCTCACGACGTGGTGATTTTCCACTGTCAGTCCGGAATGCGTTCTTCTCAGCATGCCCAAAAGCTGGCGGCGCTTGCCGAACCGGCCCAGGTCATGCTGCTGGCTGGGGGCCTCGAAGCATGGAAAAAAGGCGGGCAGGAGATTCTGGCGGATAAAAGCCAGCCTCTGCCAATCATGCGGCAGGTACAAATTGTGGCGGGGACGTTAATCCTGCTTGGGGTCGTGCTCGGGTACAGCGTTAATAGCGGATTTTTCCTGCTTTCCGGCTTTGTTGGAGCAGGTTTGTTGTTCGCAGGTATCAGCGGATTTTGCGGTATGGCACGTCTACTGGCCTGGCTGCCGTGGAACCGGCGCTAGCGTATCTTGCTTTATCCGCCTCGATTTCTGATCTATGGTTATCAGGCGGCAAAACCGCATTAAATTCCCTTAGCATTCAGAGGTTTTTCTATGTTCAAACCAGGTGATGTGGTGCAGCCCAAACAGGGCGGCCCTAAGCTACAGGTGGTTGAGGTTCAGGGAGAAGATTTGATTTGCGTCCCGGCCGCGACCTTAGGTGCGGATCAACTGACGCTGAAAGCAGATTCGGTTTCGCTGTACCAGGAAGAAGGCGATTTCGGCGTTTGCTAAGCAACAAAAAACGGCGTGAGGTTAATCACGCCGTTCTTCTCAATAAAAGTGCCCCTATCCTTGTCGTCGCCATTCATAAACAACCGGGCACGGCGGCAATCCAGGCCAGCAATCAATAGCCCTTCTCATAACCCGCAAAGAAACATCGAACCACAACGTCCGCGTTGACCTCTTTCAGAAAGTCAGCCACAGACTCTTTATCCAGCTGATAGCGGCGAGTTAACACCCCGGCTTCCCAGGCTGCACGCTGGCGATCGCCGGTCTGCTCGGCCATATGGTGAGTAAAGCCCAGCACAAAGCCGCGTTTGTAATCCGCGCAGAAACGCTCCACGTTAACTGCGCTGTCGGCCTGTCGGGCTTTCATTCCGGCCATCAGGCCCTTACCAAAATGGTTATCCATCAGCGACTCCTCATCACTCGCTATATAAATAATTATATAACGATTCTAAGCGCGATGGATATCCCTAAAACCCGGAGTTTTGGGGGATGTTGTGCATTAAGACGTAATTAAATCATCTCGTTGATAATCAATAAGAAATTAAAAACGGAACCACAAAATCAGGAAATGCCAGCGGCAAAGTGTGTTTCAACGCACTTTATCGACAAAAAACCTATAAATAAAAATTTATAGCTAATTGATGAAAACATTGCAGTGACATACTCTACACACAGTGATTTACATGTTTTATAACACCAATAATTAGCCATAAAAGTAGCGCAAGCGACTACTTTTAAACCGGAGTCAACATTATGTTTTCCCCTGAGTCACGCTTACGCCATGCCGCCGCAGATATTTTTGCAATGGTAGTGTATTGCTCGGTAGTGAACATGATGATTGAGATCTTCCTCTCAGGCATGACCTTCGAGCAGTCGCTCTCTTCCCGCCTGGTCGCCGTGCCGGTCAACATTATTATCGCCTGGCCCTATGGCTTCTACCGCGATGCCTTTATGCGTACCGCGCGCCGCATGACCCCGGCGAGCTGGGCGAAAAACCTGGCTGACGTGCTGGCTTATGTGACTTTCCAGTCCCCGGTTTACGTGCTGATTTTATGGAGCGTGGGCGCTGACTGGCACCAGATTGTGGCTGCCGTGACCTCGAACCTGTTGGTGTCGATGATGATGGGTGCCGCTTACGGCTACTTCCTGGATTTCTGCCGCCGACTGTTTCGCGTCAGCGGCCAGATGGGCGTGAAAGCGGGCGCCTGAGTCCCGACATGCAAAGGCGACTGGCCTGAAGCCAGTCGTTCACTTATTCAGATTCGCCAAATAACCCTGTCAGATATCTTTCCAGCGCAATACGGGAACTGAAACCATGCGGAATACCGTAGTGCTCGTGCGTTTCGCCGGCAAGATAGAGCGGGAACTGCTGGTAGTGATCGCAGGTTTTCATCTCTGAAGCCGGTTCGGCCAGCGACTGGCTGCGCTCTCTCAGGGTAGGGTGAATAATCAGAGCGGTGCGCCCCATGCGCGCTTCGCGGTTAACATAAACGTAATTCTCACCACGACGGTAGCCGTAGGTTTTTTCCGTTACCACATCCATGGTAAAACCCGATTTCTCAAGTACTCGGGCCACCTCATCCGGTCGTAAATACATAGATTTTCCTCGTCATCATTTACTGCATCGCAACCATACAATAAGCAGCATTGGCAACGCTTTCGGAATTGTCCAGAAAGGCCGGCAAAGGCTTTGCGCCGCCCCATAACTAAAATCCATGGTCTACACTTAGCGTTACATCTTAAAAAGGGAGACAATAATGGCTAGCCGAGCAAACAAAAATAACGTTGACGATCAGGTAGACGAAATCAATAACGATGTCAGTCAGCTGGCAGATACGCTGGAAGATGTATTGAAATCCTTCGGTAGTGATGCGAAAGATGAAGTTGATGCCGCACGTAAAAAAGCCGAAGCGCTTCTGAAAGAGACTCGTGCAAGGATTAACGGTAATCAGGGCCGAGTGACGCAAGCCGCGCGAGATGCTGTTGGCTGCGCAGATTCCTATGTTCGCGATAAACCCTGGCAGAGCGTGGGGATTGGCGCGGCGGTAGGTATTGTCCTTGGGGCATTGCTGGTGTCACGCCGCTAACCCCAGGCGTTTAACAGTCGATAAATGAGACTAAATGCGCGTTGTAACCCCGGCCCATTCGCCGGGGTTTTTACTTTATGGCCAACCGCAGTTGAAGCGCATAGCGCTGGGCCATTTCATACGAACTGATATTGGTAAAACTCAGCAGCAAACCACCGGGCCCATGATGTTCAATTCGCCAGTGGCTGAGTGCCTGGACGGCAAGTCCTGCGGCTCTGGCTTTGCCCTCGATAATCAACTCGTCACCTTCGACTTGCATCACCATCTGAATGCCGCCTTCCTGAGGCACAACCGTAAACCCTTGCTCACGTAGCGCCTCCTCGAGCCATAACCGGCGTTCGGCGTAGCACTGACGCATTTTTTTTAAGTGCCGCCAGAAATGCCCCTCCCGCAAGAAGTCGGCGATAGCCTGCTGAATAAGTATTGGAGCGGTACAGGGTTGCCTGCGAGCCTGACGCTGAAAATCTTCTACCGCGTGGGAAGGCACCACCAGCCATGCAACACGCAGGGCCGGAAACATCGACTTACTGAAAGTCCCCGCGTAAATAACCCTCTGCGGGCTGTCCAGACTTTTTAGCGGCGGCAAGGGCTTGCCGTGGTAGCGAAACTCGCTGTCGTAATCATCTTCAATGATCCAGCTTTGTTCCCGACTGGCCCATTCCAGCAGCGCGTGTCGCCGTGAAAGAGAGAGCGCCACGCCTGACGGACTTTGGTGCGCAGGCGTCAAAAGTGCAAAACGGGCATTGGGAAAATGGTTCACGCCGTAATCAACCTGCATGCCCTCATCGTCCACGGGGATCGCCCGGATCGCCATCCCCGCTTTTACAAAATCAGGCCGAACAAAGCGGTAGCCCGGATCTTCCAGCCAGATGCCATCCCCGGGCCGCGCAAGCGTGGCGAGGATCAGGGCAATACCAGCCTGGAAGCCGGGGGTAATAAAGATTTGCTCCGGCTGGCAGTCAATGCTGCGGGAGAAGCGCAGGTAATCCACAATCGCCTGCTTCAATGAGGCTTCCCCGCTGGGTTCCGGCAGCATCAGGTCAAAACGAGTTTGCTGCCGCAAACGCCGCCCCATAAGCCTCGCCCAAATAGCCCGGGGGAAGAGATCCAGCGCGGGCAGCCCCATCTGAAAAGGCCTGGGCGCGCCCTGCGGATGAGCGGCCGAAATGTTTTGACCACCGGGATCGTGCTTCACCGATGGACTCACAAAAGTGCCCGCCTGCCCACGTCGCTCCAGCCAGCCCTGAGCCACCAGGTCGCCATAAGCGTTCTCAACCGTGGCTCTGGCAACCCCCAGCTCTAGCGCCAGCGTCCGGCTGGACGGCAGGCGACTCCCTGCCGCCAGTTCACCGCTGTTTATCGCCTGCTTTAGCTGACGGGCAATTTGCTGGTAGCGCGGCTGAGCGGGATGAGAGGTCACGGTAAGCGGCGCAAATTTTTGTTTCATGGTCTGGTTTTTTAGTTAATTTATGGCTCTCTTTGATAGTCCATCATAGTGGTAAATTGTCCTCACACCAACCTGAGGAGCCACACCATGATCGAATTACGTCAGCCTTACTATGAACTCTCCCCCAACGTGATCAAACCGATGCGGCAGGCGCTGCAGGGGCTGGAAAACGGCCCCTTGAGCAACGAGCTGATCGAGTTGGTTTTCCTGCGTGTGTCGCAGATTAACGGCTGCGCCTATTGCCTGGAGATGCATGCCAAAGCGCTGCGTAAATCCGGCGTTGACCAGGTGAAGCTGGATTCACTGGCGGGCTGGAAAGTCAGCCACCAGTTTACGGAGAAAGAACGTGCGGCGCTGGCATGGGCAGAAGCGCTCACCCTGATTGCCGACAGCAATGCCGAAGATGATGTGTACCAACCGCTGCTGCAGTTTTTCAGCGCCGAGGAGATTGTAGATTTGACCCTGGCGGCCAGCATGATGAATGCGTTTAACCGCGTTGCGATTGGGATGCGGCAGTAAGAGATTTTTTTGTCTTTGAGACACAAACACGTTCTATGTAGCCTGGAGAATATTACGTTCACTTCCAGGCCTGTTTGATATGCAGCCACTGTAACGGTGAGCGTCTTAGGGGAGTCACCGTCACTCCCCTAAGAACCTGGACTCCCGGCGAAATAAATCGCCTCTGTTTTATCTCCCAGTCCTGGGTCGGAGATAAAACAGAGGCGATTTAAGCCGGAGCCGGGCCTCGCTTTTAACCTGCAGCCACACGGGACGTTAACGTTGCTGTAAGTTCCTCAGCCACACCCTTGTTCCCGGCTCTCAGCGCCCCGGTTATGACCCAACTCAGACGGGGTTGAGCTGTCGGGAACGAATCGCGAACGACCCCGAATGTTTGGGTGATAACCGGTGGGTTTACCGCTTCAGCGGCGACGAGCTCGCAGGGCGACGGGGGTTGTCAGGGGCCCCCTGACACGTTCACGTGCTTTGAACATGCATAGGAAACAGGATTACAAGTGAACGGAATCTCAACCGATATTTCATAGGTAAAAGCTCTTTCTGCCGAAGACTCGCCCCCTTCCCCTACACTTTTCAACCCCCTACAAAAAATCACAGAAACACTATATCTTGCGTGGTTGCAAATTTTAAAATCAACATCTAGTATTTCTTTCAGTACGAACACACCACCCGCTGTCCACTTTATGCGGCGTTCCATTATTCTAAAGGGAAATACGAATCATGCGCATTACTATTTACACTAAAGATGACTGTGTTCAGTGTCATGCTACAAAACGGGCGATGGAGAGCCGGGGTTTTGCCTTCGACATGATCAACCTTGATCAGTATCCGGAAGCGGCTGACGACCTGCGGGCCAAAGGCTTTCGTCAGCTGCCGGTGGTGGTGACCGAAGCCGAAAGCTGGAGTGGTTTTCGCCCGGATATGATCAATCGCCTGTGCGTTGCTGCCAGCGCATGAGCACCCTCGTCTACTTCTCCAGCGAGTCGGAAAACACCCTGCGTTTTATCGAACGCCTGGGACTGCCCGCCTTACGCATTCCCCTGGAGGTAAAAGCGCGCCTGGAAGTGACGGAACCCTACATTTTAATCGTGCCCAGCTATGGCGGCGGCGGCATTGCCGGGGCGGTACCGCCGCAGGTGATCCGCTTCCTGAACAACCCGAACAATCGCGCGCTGATCCGCGGCGTGATCGCCAGCGGTAACCGCAGTTTTGGCGAAGGGTTTTGCCGGGCCGGGGACGTCATTTCACAAAAATGCCAGGTGCCTTACCTCTACCGTTTTGAGCTACTGGGCACCCCGCAAGACATCGACAACGTGCGTAAGGGAGTAAGCGAATTTTGGCAACGACAGAAGCAGTCCGTTTAGCAACGGAAAGCGTGGACTACCACGCCCTGAACGCCATGCTCAACCTCTATGACAAAGAGGGAAACATCCAGTTTGATAAAGACAAACGGGCCGTGGAAAGCTTCTTTGCACAGCACGTCTTACCGAACACCGTCAGCTTCCCTAGCCGGCAGGCGAAGCTGGACTATCTGGTGGCCGAGCACTATTACGACGATGCCGTGCTAACCCGCTATTCGCGCCCGTTTATCCTTGAACTGTTCGACAGAGCGCACGGCAGCGGCTTTCAGTTCCAGACCTTTTTAGGCGCGTGGAAGTACTACACCAGCTACACCCTGAAAACTTGGGACGGGAAGCACTATCTGGAACATTTCCCGGACCGTGTTTGCATGGTGGCCCTGACCCTGGCGCAGGGAGATGAGCCGCTTGCCACACGCCTGATGGAAGAGATGCTCAGCGGCCGTTTCCAGCCTGCCACGCCAACGTTCCTCAACTGCGGTAAGAAGCAGCGGGGCGAGCTGGTTTCCTGCTTCCTGCTGCGGATTGAAGACAATATGGAGTCGATTGGCCGCGCGGTTAACTCGGCGCTCCAGCTGTCCAAACGTGGCGGCGGCGTTGCCTTCCTGCTTTCCAACCTGCGTGAAGCCGGGGCGCCCATCAAACGCATTGAAAACCAGTCATCGGGCGTGATCCCGGTAATGAAGATGCTGGAAGACGCGTTTTCCTACGCCAACCAGCTTGGCGCACGCCAGGGCGCGGGCGCGGTTTACCTCAACGCGCACCACCCGGATATCCTGCGCTTCCTCGATACCAAGCGGGAAAATGCCGATGAGAAGATCCGCATTAAAACGCTGTCGCTCGGGGTGACTATTCCGGATATCACCTTCCAGCTAGCCAAAACCAATCAGCAGATGGCGCTGTTTTCGCCTTACGACGTGGAAAGAATCTACGGCAAGCCGTTTGGCGACATCAGCGTCAACGATCTTTATCAGCAAATGGTGGAGGACGATCGGATTCGTAAGAGCTGGATCAACGCTCGCGACTTCTTCCAGACGCTGGCGGAGATCCAGTTTGAGTCCGGCTACCCGTACATCATGTTTGAGGACACGGTTAACCGGGCCAACCCGATTGCCGGGCGTATTAACATGAGTAACCTCTGCTCGGAAATTTTGCAGGTAAACAGCGCCTCGACCTACGATGAAAACCTGGATTACGCGCAAACGGGCAAAGACATATCCTGCAACCTTGGTTCGCTGAACATCGCCCATGCCATGGACTCTGAGGATTTTGGCCGCACCGTGGAGACCGCCATTCGCGGCCTGACGGCGGTGTCTGATATGAGCCATATTCGCTCGGTGCCGTCGGTTGAAGCCGGGAATGCCGCCTCCCACGCTATTGGCCTCGGGCAAATGAACCTGCACGGCTACCTGGCGCGCGAGGGCATTGCCTACGGCTCAGCCGAAGGACTGGATTTCACCAATATCTACTTCTACACCATCACCTGGCACGCGCTTCGCGCTTCCAACGCTTTAGCCCGGGAGCGACAGCAGCGTTTTGCCGGTTTCGAACAGTCGCGCTATGCCAGCGGCGAATATTTCCGACAGTACCTCGAACAAACGTGGGAGCCAAAAACGGAGAAAGTCCGGGCGCTGTTTGCCAAAGCAGGGATTGCGATTCCAGGGCGCGAACAGTGGCAGCAGCTATGCGACGACGTACGCGAGCACGGCCTGTATAACCAGAATTTGCAGGCTATCCCGCCGACGGGATCAATCTCTTACATCAATCACGCGACTTCGAGCATCCACCCGATTGTCTCCCGGATTGAGATCCGTAAAGAAGGTAAAACCGGGCGTGTGTACTACCCCGCCCCGTTTATGACCAACGACAATCTTGAGTTTTACCAGGACGCCTACGATATCGGCCCGGAAAAGATCATCGACACCTACGCCGAGGCCACCCGACACGTTGACCAGGGGCTTTCGCTGACGCTGTTCTTCCGCGATACCGCCACCACCCGCGACATCAATAAAGCGCAGATTTATGCCTGGAAGAAAGGCATTAAAACGCTCTACTACATTCGTCTGCGGCAGCTGGCGCTGGAAGGCACAGAGGTGCAGGGCTGTGTGTCCTGCGCGCTATAACGCAAAGTACCAGGCTAAAGGACAAGGAAAGAAAATGACGCAACTGACGCGCGTAAGCGCCATCAACTGGAACAAAATCGAGGACGATAAAGACCTCGAGGTCTGGAACCGCCTGACCAGTAACTTCTGGCTGCCGGAGAAGGTGCCGCTCTCTAATGATATTCCGGCCTGGCAATCGCTCAGCGAGCAGGAGCAGCAGCTCGTTATCCGCGTGTTTACCGGCCTGACGCTGCTGGACACTATTCAGAATACCGTGGGTGCCCCCGCGCTGATGGCCGATTCGCTGACGCCACACGAAGAGGCGGTGATGTCGAATATCAGCTTTATGGAAGCGGTGCATGCCCGTTCCTACAGCTCGATATTTTCTACGCTCTGCCAGACCAAAGATGTGGACGCCGCCTACGACTGGAGCGAGCAGAATGAAGCCCTGCAGCGTAAAGCCTCGATTATTCTGGGCCATTACCGGGACAACGACCCGCTGAAGAAGAAAATTGCCAGCGTATTTCTCGAGTCCTTCCTGTTTTACTCCGGCTTCTGGCTGCCGATGTATTACTCCAGCCGCGGCAAGCTGACCAACACCGCCGATCTCATTCGGCTGATCATCCGCGACGAGGCGGTGCACGGCTACTACATCGGCTACAAGTACCAGAAAGCGCTGGCGCAGCAGAGCCCCGAGCGCCAGACCGAGCTGCAAAACTTTGCCCTCGATCTGCTGATGGATCTCTACGATAACGAGCTGGCGTACAGCGAAACGCTTTACCGTGAACTGGGCTGGGAAGACGAAGTGAAGGCGTTTCTGAGCTACAACGCCAATAAAGCGCTAATGAACCTGGGCTACCAGGCGCTGTTCCCGGCGGAGATGGCGGAAGTTAACCCGGCCATTCTCGCGGCGTTGTCCCCCAATGCCGATGAGAACCACGATTTTTTCTCCGGCTCAGGCTCCTCCTACGTAATGGGCAAGGCGGTGGAAACCGAGGACGAGGACTGGGATTTCTAGTAATCTGGCCATTGAGCATTTTGCGAGGTGGCCTATGTCGTTATTTCGTTGTTCTGTTTTGGCGCTGCTTTGCGGCAGCGCACCGTTAGCCTTTAGCGCCCCGCTGCTGCTGGACACTGCACAGCTGGCGCACAGTAAGCAAGAGATTGGCCAGCAAAACCCGGCCCTGATGCCCGCCTGGCAAGCCCTTAAGCATAAAGCCGACCAGGCGCTAATTCATCCGCTCTACAGCATCACCCAAAAAAGCCCCGGCGCACCGGCAGGCGATCCTCACGACTATTACAGCTTTTCTGACTACTGGTGGCCCGATCCTAAAAGCCCCGACGGCCTGCCGTGGGTGCGAAAAGATGGCCAGATCAATCCCGTCGCGGTCGGCAAGCAAAGCGATCAAGCCCGCCTGAACAGCATGACCGATGACGTATGGAATCTGGCGCTGGCCTGGCAGCTATCCGGTAAAGATACCTACGCGGATAAAGCCCGCCAGCAGCTGGTGAATTGGTTTATCACGCCGGAAACCCGGATGACGCCGAATCTCGCTCACGCCCAAACCATTCCCGGGAGAAAAGGCGTGCGCGGCACTGGTATTCTCGACGGACGCGGCTTTGTGCGGCTTATTGATGCCATTGAGCTGCTGCACGACGGCGGAAAGCTGGATGATAAAACCTGGCGCTCGCTCAGGCAGTGGTACCGGGATTATTACCAGTGGCTGACCACCAGCGAAAACGGCCAAAAAGAGGCTGCGGCTGAAAATAATCATGGCACCTGGTACGACGTTCAGGCCGCCGCGATTGCCCTGTGGCTGGGGGATAAGGACGCGGCCAAACAGCGTTTGATTTCTGCCACCCAGCGCATTCCGGTGCAGTTTGACGCCAAAGGCGTGCCGGTGACGGAAATTGAGCGCACGCGTTCCTGGCACTACAGCAACTTTATTCTCGATGCCTGGAACCCGTTAGGGCTGTTGGGTGAAAAAGTTGGGGTCAACGTCTGGCAGGCCAAAAGCGGTGAACACAGCCTGCAAAATGGCTACCTTTACATCGCCCAGTTTGTCGATAGCCAAACCCCGTGGCCGTACCCCAATATCGAGCCGTTCAAGCCCGATGAGGCGCTGGAAAATATGGTGACCGCGGCACATGCCTGGCGGGAAAATAATACATTTAAAGACAAAGCCCAATGGCTGCTTAACCGGAATAAAACTGCCGTCATTAATTTAATTGCTCAGCCGTAATACGCCTGTCATTTCAGCCTGAATCACCCAAATTCAGGCTGAATATTCACCTCATTGACAAAAAATATTCCACCGCACTTATTCCCTCTCAGGCCAGTGCTCATGGGAAATTTCTCCCACATTCATCGCTCGGATATTTTGACATCACAGAATCGAGGGTTGCCTCAGATTCTTAGTATGTTAGGGTATATACCGGTCATTATTTCCATCAGGAATCATCTATAAATAAATTAAATACAGGAAGCCGTTTATTGCATGGCAATTAAATTAGAAGTGAAGAATTTATATAAAGTATTTGGCGAACATCCACAGCGCGCGTTCAAATACATTGAGAAGGGCATTTCCAAGAGTGAATTACTGGAAAAAACGGGTCTGTCGCTTGGCGTAAAAGACGCCAGTCTGGCCATTGAAGAAGGCGAGATTTTTGTCATCATGGGGTTGTCCGGCTCAGGAAAATCCACCATGGTTCGCCTTCTCAATCGCCTGATTGAACCCACCCGTGGACAGGTACTGATTGACGGCATTGATATTGCCAAAATATCAGACTCAGAACTCCGCGAGGTGCGCAAAAAAAAGATCGCAATGGTCTTCCAGTCCTTTGCTTTAATGCCGCATATGACGGTGTTAAATAATGCCGCTTTCGGTATGGAGCTTGCGGGAATTCCGGTCAAAGAACGGCATGAAAAAGCGCTGGATGCGCTACGTCAGGTCGGACTTGAGAATTATGCTCATGCTTATCCCGATGAATTGTCCGGCGGGATGCGTCAGCGCGTAGGTCTAGCCCGTGCGCTGGCCATAAATCCAGACATATTACTTATGGATGAAGCCTTCTCCGCGCTTGACCCCTTAATTCGGACCGAAATGCAGGACGAATTAATTAAGCTGCAGGCAAAACATCAGCGCACCATCGTGTTTATTTCCCACGATCTCGACGAAGCCATGCGTATTGGCGATCGCATTGCCATTATGCAGGGCGGCGAAGTGGTGCAGGTCGGTACGCCGGATGAAATCTTAAATAATCCGGCCAACGATTACGTGCGCACCTTCTTCCGCGGCGTGGACATCAGCCAGGTCTTTAGTGCCAAAGATATTGCCCGCCGCAGCCCGGCTGGGTTACTGCGTAAAACCAGCGGCTTTGGCCCTCGTTCGGCGTTGAAACTGCTGCAGGATGACGACCGCGAATATGGCTATGTCATTGAGCGCGGACAAAAATTCCTTGGCATCGTCTCCACAGATTCGCTAAAAGCGGCACTGGCGGCGGGCGAAGGTCTGGACCATGCGTTTCTGGCTTCCCCGGAGGCGGTTTCCGCCGAAACCTCGCTGAGCGATCTGCTCTCTCATGTCGGCCAGGCTCCGTGCGCGGTGCCGGTGGTCAGCGAAGAGGGGCAGTACGTGGGCATCATCTCAAAAGGGGTGCTGCTGCAGGCATTAGATCGTGAGGGGGCAAGTCAATGAGTGACGCAACTAATCCATGGGATACCGGCAGCGCGGCAACAGACGCCGCAACCAGTCAGGCAACAGGTTCTGCAGACGCATGGGGCGCTCCGGCGTCGGATGCGGCCACCAGCGGAGGCGCTGACTGGCTGAATTCGGCCCCGGCAGCCGCGCCTGAACATTTCAATATTCTGGATCCGTTCCACAAAACGCTGATCCCTCTCGACAGCTGGGTGACGGAGGGGATCGACTGGGTGGTGACCCATTTCCGCCCGGTGTTCCAGGGCATTCGCGTACCGGTGGATTATATTCTCAGCGGCTTCCAGCAGCTGCTTTTGGGGATGCCCGCGCCGGTCGCGATTATCGTCTTTGCGCTGATTGCCTGGCAAATGTCCAGTCTCGGCATGGGCGTCGCCACGCTGATCTCGCTGGTCGCCATTGGCGCGATTGGGGCCTGGTCGCAGGCGATGGTCACTCTCGCGCTGGTGCTGACGGCCCTGCTGTTTTGTATGGTGCTAGGCCTGCCTCTCGGGATTTGGCTGGCGCGCAGCGAACGTGCGGCGAAAATCGTTCGCCCCTTGCTGGATGCCATGCAGACCACCCCGGCGTTTGTTTACCTGGTGCCTATCGTGATGCTGTTCGGCATCGGCAACGTGCCTGGCGTGGTGGTGACGATTATCTTTGCCCTGCCGCCTATCGTGCGCCTGACTATCCTGGGCATTAAGCAGGTGCCGGAAGATTTGGTCGAAGCGGCGCGCTCATTCGGTGCCAGCCCGCGCCAGATGTTGTTCAAAGTGCAGCTTCCGCTGGCGATGCCAACCATTATGGCCGGCGTTAACCAGACGCTGATGCTGGCGCTGTCGATGGTGGTTATCGCGTCGATGATTGCCGTGGGAGGGCTCGGCCAGATGGTTCTGCGCGGCATTGGCCGCCTTGATATGGGTCTGGCTACGGTCGGTGGCGTGGGGATCGTGATCCTGGCCATTATTCTCGACCGCCTGACTCAGTCCATTGGGCGCGATTCCCGCTCCCGTGGCAACCGCCGCTGGTATACCACCGGCCCGCTGGGTCTTGTGACCCGTCCCTTCATGAAATAAGCCTGGCGGCGGCTTCGGCCGCCCCTCGCCCCATCACCATTAAAAAGGAATAACGATGCGACACAACGCTATTTTAGCCACAGCTCTTGCGACACTCGTTACCACCAGCGCTTTTGCCGCAGACCTGCCGGGCAAAGGCATTACCGTTCAGCCGGTACAGAGCACCATCGCCGAAGAAACCTTCCAGACGCTGCTGGTCAGCCGCGCGCTGGAGAAAATGGGCTACACCGTGAACAAGCCAAGCGAGGTGGACTATAACGTAGGCTACACCTCCATCGCTTCCGGCGACGCCACCTTCACCGCCGTTAACTGGCAGCCGCTGCATGATGATATGTACGCCGCTGCGGGCGGGAGCAAGAAATTCTACCGGGAAGGCACCTTCGTGACCGGCGCGGCTCAGGGCTACCTTATTGATAAGAAAACCGCTGACCAGTACCACATCACCAATATCGAGCAGCTTAAAGATCCGAAAATCGCCAAACTGTTCGACAGCAACGGCGACGGCAAAGCTGACATGATGGGCTGTACGCCAGGCTGGGGCTGCGAGGCGGTGATTAATCACCAGAATGAAGCCTATAAGCTGGCGAATACCGTGACCGTGAACCACGGCAACTACTCGGCGATGATGGCCGACACTATCGCGCGCTTCAAAGAAGGTAAGCCGGTGCTGTATTACACCTGGACACCGTACTGGGTGAGCGATGTGCTGAAGCCGGGCAAAGACGTGGTGTGGCTGCAAGTGCCGTTCTCTTCCCTGCCGGGCGAGCAGAAAGATATTGATACTAAACTGCCTAACGGGGCGAACTACGGCTTCCCGGTGAACACCATGCACATTGTTGCCAACAAGGCCTGGGCCGAGAAAAACCCACAGGCGGCGAAGCTGTTTGCCGTCATGAAATTACCGCTGGCGGATATCAATGCCCAGAATGCGATGATGCATAACGGTAAGTCTTCTGAGGCCGACATTAACGGCCACGTCGACGGCTGGATTAAGGCGCACCAGGCGCAGTTTGACGGCTGGGTGAAAGAGGCACTGGCGGCGAAATAAACCGCCCCTCACCCTGACCCTCTCCCCAAAAGGGATAGGGGATAAACAGACAAACACCTTTTCTCTTCTCCTTCTTTTCCCCCTCTCCCTTCCAGGGAGAGGGCCGGGGTGAGGGTCAATAACCGCACGATCCGACACCCACCTTCGCTTCTGCTGTCATCATTTTTCGCTATTATTCAGACCTCTCTTTGGCAAGTTGAAGATAATAATGAAAAACAATACTCACGGACTCAGCCCGGCGCTGATCGTCCTGATGTCCGTCGCGACCGGCCTCGCGGTTGCCAGCAACTACTACGCGCAGCCGCTGCTCGACACCATCGCAAACGCCTTTTCACTCTCGGTGAATCAGGCCGGATTTATCGTTACCACTGCACAGCTCGGCTATGCCGCAGGGCTGTTGCTGCTGGTGCCGCTTGGGGATATGTTCGAGCGCCGGGGCCTGATCGTCTTTATGACGCTGCTGGCAGCCGGTGGGATGCTGATCACCGCCACCAGCCAGTCCCTGTGGATGATGATTCTGGGCACCGCGCTGACCGGGCTCTTCTCCGTGGTCGCGCAGATTCTTGTGCCGTTTGCCGCGACGCTCGCGGCACCGGAAAAGCGCGGGAAGGTTGTCGGGACTATCATGAGCGGGCTGCTGCTCGGGATCCTGCTGGCGCGTACCGTCGCCGGTTTATTGGCAAGCCTTGGCGGCTGGCGCACCGTTTATTGGGTTGCCAGCGTGCTGATGGCGCTGATGGCGCTGGCCCTGTGGCGCGGGCTGCCGCAGGTGAAGCAGGACAGCCACCTCAACTACCCGCAACTGCTGACCTCAATCTTCAGCCTGTTTATTAAAAACAGCCTGCTGCGCACCCGCGCCTTGCTGGGCTGCCTGACCTTCGCCAACTTCAGCATTCTCTGGACGTCGATGGCGTTCCTGCTGGCCTCGCCGCCGTTTAACTATTCCGAAGGGGTTATCGGCCTGTTCGGCCTTGCGGGAGCCGCTGGCGCGCTCGGCGCTCGCCCCGCAGGCGGGCTGGTTGATAAGGGCAAAGGGCACCACACCACCACCATTGGTCTGCTGCTGCTGTTACTTTCCTGGGCCGCAATCGCTTTTGGTCAGTTCTCTGCCCTCGCCCTGATTGTGGGTATCCTGGTGCTGGATCTCACCGTCCAGGGCGTCCACATCACCAACCAGAGCCTGATATACCGCATGATGCCGGAAGCCCGTAACCGACTGACCGCCGGGTACATGACCAGCTACTTCATTGGCGGCGCGGCGGGTTCTTTGATTTCAGCGAGCGCTTACCAACATGCCGGCTGGAACGGGGTGTGCATTGCCGGCGCCAGCGTCGCCCTACTAAATTTGGTAGTGTGGTGGCGCGGATACCAGCGGCAGGCCGATTAGCGCAATATTGTCGCTTCCCGTAAGGGAAATTGAAGATGTAATGGCGGGGCCAGTCTGTTAAGGTTGTCCCCGTTTACTAATTCGAGTGACATTAACGCAGGTTATTTATTAACACCCTATATGGATAGACCCGCAACTGTTTCAGCTGACAACCGCCACGGGGCGGAATTGTTCTTCAGTCTGAAAGCAGCGTTTCCATTGCCATTTCTCCTGTCCTCAAGGCACAAAGCCTCCGGCTTCGCTGCCGTTAAACGCCGTTATACCACTCGAAACCCATTTTCTCTCCCCACGCTGCTTAGCACTCTGGGCTACGGCTTAGCGTGGTTTACGCCGATGGTGGCAACAACCAAACGTATATAAACGTATAAATAATACATTTACTTTATTTGTCACCATCGTTACTATATCGGCTGCAACTAATGAGGTTATGCCAAAATGGATAGTTCGTTCACGCCCATAGAACAAATGCTGAAGTTCCGCGCCAAACGTTATCAGGAGTTCCCGTACCAGGAAGTTCTGTTGACGCGTCTTTGTATGCACATGCAGGGTAAACTGCTGGAAAACCGCAATAAGATGCTGAAGGCGCAGGGGATCAACGAGACCTTATTCATGGCACTCATTACCCTTGAGTCCCAGGAAAATCACAGCATCCAGCCTTCTGAGCTGAGCTGCGCGCTGGGTTCATCCCGCACCAACGCCACGCGTATTGCCGATGAGCTGGAAAAACGCGGCTGGATTGAGCGCCGTGAAAGCGACAATGACCGCCGCTGCCTGCATCTGCATTTGACCGAAAAAGGTCACGAATTCCTGAGACAGGTCCTGCCACCGCAGCATAACTGCCTGCATCAACTGTGGTCCGCTCTGGATGTTGACGAAAAAACACAGCTGGAAACAATCACCCGTAAGCTGCTCAACCGCCTCGACCAGATGGAAGAGGACAAAGTGATCCTTGAAGCTCTGAGCTAAGCTTTTACCGTCTGTACGTCTGACCACAATCCGATTTCAAAACAACTCTCAGGCCAGCAATCTCCTTGCTGGCCTGTCAGGTCTAACAGGTCGGCTCAGCTGACCGGAAATAATAATAACCAGGTGGAGATTAGCATGAGCGCAAATGCGGAGACTCAAGCCCCGCAGCAACCGGCTAACAAGAAGGGGAAACGTAAAAGCGCCCTGATCTTGTTGACCTTGCTCTTTGTCATTATTGCTGTGGCATATGGAATCTATTGGTTTTTGGTGCTGCGTCACTTTGAAGAGACCGATGATGCTTATGTGGCAGGCAACCAGGTGCAGATCATGGCCCAGGTCTCCGGTAGCGTCACCAAAGTCTGGGCAGACAATACCGATTTTGTGAAACAGGGTGATGTGCTGGTCAGCCTCGACCGCGCCGACGCCGAACAGGCGTTTGAAAAGGCCAAAACCCAACTGGCCTCCAGCGTGCGGCAGACTCGCCAGCTGATGATCAACAGCAAGCAATATCAGGCCAATATCGAACTGCAGAAAACGGCTCTGGCGCAGGCGCAAAGCGACCTGAACCGCCGTATTCCGCTGGGCAGCGCCAACCTGATTGGCCGCGAAGAACTGCAGCACGCCCGTGATGCCGTCACCAGCGCTCAGGCTCAGTTGGATGTGGCCGTGCAGCAATACAATGCTAACCAGGCCATGATTCTCGGCACCAAACTGGAAGAGCAGCCTGCGGTTCAACAGGCGGCGACCGAAGTGCGTAACAGCTGGATGGCGCTGCAGCGTACCACCATCGTCAGCCCGATGACCGGCTATGTTTCCCGCCGTGCCGTGCAGGTTGGCGCCCAAATTAGCCCGTCCACCGCGCTGATGGCCATCGTGCCGGCCAGCGGTATGTGGGTTGACGCTAACTTTAAAGAAACCCAGCTGGCGCATATGCGCATTGGCCAGTCGGCCACCATCGTCAGCGATATCTACGGCGATGACGTGAAGTACACCGGGAAAGTTGTCGGCCTGGATATGGGCACCGGCAGCGCCTTCTCGCTGCTGCCAGCGCAGAACGCCACCGGGAACTGGATCAAAGTGGTTCAGCGTCTGCCGGTACGTATTGAACTGGACGCCAAACAGGTTGAACAGCATCCGCTGCGTATCGGCCTGTCCACGCTGGTGAATGTGGATACCAGCAACCGCGACGGGAGCGTACTGTCCTCTCAGACCCGCACCACGCCGGTTTACGAAAGTAACGCGCGTGAGCTGAATCTGACGCCGGCTAACCAGCTTATTGACCAGATTATTCAGGCCAATGCGGGTTAATAAAGCGGAGGGTGTATGGCACAACAAAAACCGCTAGAAGGCGCCCAGCTGGTCATTATGACCATCGCCCTGTCGCTGGCGACCTTTATGCAGGTGCTGGACTCCACCATCGCTAACGTGGCTATCCCGACGATTGCCGGTAACCTGGGCTCATCCCTGAGCCAGGGGACGTGGGTTATCACCTCGTTTGGGGTGGCAAACGCCATCTCAATCCCGATCACCGGCTGGCTGGCAAAACGCTTCGGGGAAGTGAGGCTTTTCCTGTGGTCGACCGTGCTGTTTGCTATCGCCTCCTGGGCGTGCGGCATGTCCAACAGCCTGACGATGCTGATCTTCTTCCGCGTTATCCAGGGGATCGTTGCCGGGCCGCTGATTCCGCTGTCCCAGAGCCTGTTGCTGAGCAACTACCCGCCCGCCAAGCGCAGCATTGCGCTAGCGCTGTGGTCGATGACGGTGATCGTGGCGCCGATTTGCGGCCCGATACTGGGCGGCTACATCAGCGACAACTATCACTGGGGCTGGATCTTCTTCATCAACGTGCCGATTGGTATCGTCGTGGTGCTGATGGGCCTGCAGGCCCTGCGAGGCCGCGAAACCCGCACAGAGCAGCGCCGCATTGATGGCGTAGGGCTGGCCTTGCTGGTGCTGGGGATCGGTAGCCTGCAGATCATGCTCGACCGGGGTAAAGAGCTGGACTGGTTTAACTCGACCGAAATCATCGTGTTGACGGTGATTGCGGTGGTCACCATCAGCTTCCTGATTGTCTGGGAGCTGACCGACGATAATCCGATAGTCGACCTGTCGCTGTTTAAGTCGCGAAACTTTACCATCGGCTGCCTGTGTATCAGTCTCGCCTACATGCTCTACTTCGGCGCGATTGTGTTGCTGCCGCAGCTGTTGCAGGAAGTGTATGGCTATACCGCAACCTGGGCCGGGCTTGCGTCCGCGCCGGTGGGGGTCATCCCGGTGCTGCTGTCGCCGATTATCGGCCGCTTCGCGCACAAGCTCGATATGCGCCGTCTGGTGACCTTCAGCTTCATTATGTATGCGGTGTGCTTCTACTGGCGCGCCTATACCTTTGAGCCGGGGATGGACTTCGCCGCGTCGGCCTGGCCGCAGTTTATTCAGGGCTTTGCGGTGGCGTGTTTCTTCATGCCGCTGACCACGATTACCCTGTCTGGCCTGCCGCCGGAGCGCCTTGCCGCGGCGTCGAGCCTGTCGAACTTTACCCGTACGCTGGCGGGTTCGATTGGGACGTCGATAACCACCACGCTGTGGACGAACCGCGAGTCGCTGCACCATGCACAGCTCACGGAGTCTGTGACGCCGTATAACCCGAACTCGGTTGAAACCTACAACCAGCTTCAGGGCTTGGGCATGTCGCACCAACAGGCTTCCGGCTACATCGCCCAGCAGATCACCAACCAGGGGCTGATCATCTCCGCCAACGAGATTTTCTGGTTCTCGGCAGGGGTGTTTATTCTGCTGCTTGGGCTGGTGTGGTTTGCCAAACCGCCTTTCGGGGCGGGCGGTGGCGGCGGTGGCGCACACTGACATTCCTCCCTAAAGGAGCCTTCGGGCTCCTTTTTCTTTGCCTCAACCTGGCGGTTTCGCCACACAGGTTGTCAGCTTTGCGCCAGCCCCTGCCCAGATTATTCGTCAGGATAAACAGACCACATGACCTGGAGAATCCTGATGCTGACCAACCCATCGCAAAAATACCTCGCCCATGCGCCGATTCAGTTACCCGACCGACAGTGGCCGGATAGAACCCTGACGCACGCTCCTCGCTGGCTTTCCACTGACCTGCGCGACGGCAATCAGGCGCTGGCCGAGCCGATGGACGCGGCCCGCAAGCTGCGCTTCTGGGATTTACTGCTGAAGTGCGGCTTCAAAGAGATCGAGGTCGCCTTCCCTGCCGCCTCAGAAACCGACTTCCAGTTTGTGCGTCAGCTGATTGAAGAAAATCGTATTCCTGAAGATGTCACCATTCAGGTGCTGACCCAGGCGCGCAGCGACCTGATTGAACGCACCTTTGCATCCCTGGCAGGCGTACACAGCGCCACAGTACATCTGTACAACGCCACCGCCCCACTGTTCCGCAGGCTGGTCTTCCGCCAGAGCAAAGAAGAGATCGTTCAGTTGGCGGTCACCGCCACGCGCCAGGTGCGAGCGCTGTGTGAGGCTAACCCGCAGACGCGCTGGCGCTATGAATATTCCCCGGAAACCTTTTGCTTCACCGAACCGGATTTTGCCCTGCAAATTTGTGAAGCGGTGGCGGATGTCTGGGAACCATCTCCCGATCGACCAATGATTATCAATTTGCCCGCCACCGTGGAGGTGAACACGCCCAACGTCTATGCCGACCAGATTGAGTATTTCTGCCGCCATTTCTCCCGCCGGGATGCGGTGTGCATCAGCGTACATCCACATAACGATCGCGGCAGCGGCGTGGCCAGCGCCGAACTCGCGATCCTCGCCGGTGCGGATCGGGTGGAAGGCTGCCTGTTTGGCAACGGCGAGCGTACCGGGAACGTCTGCCTGGTCACGCTGGCGATGAATCTTTATAGCCAGGGGATTTCGCCGCAGCTGGATTTCAGCGATATGAAGCAGGTGGTGGAACTGGTTGAACAATGCAATCAGTTACCGGTGCACCCTCGCCATCCTTACGCCGGGAAGCTCGCTTTTACCGCTTTTTCCGGGTCGCATCAGGATGCCATTAAGAAAGGGTTTACCGCGCGGGGCGAGTCCAGCTCAGCGCGGTGGGAAATGCCCTATCTGCCCGTTGATCCGAACGATATTGGCTGCAGCTACGAAGCCGTGATCCGCGTCAACAGCCAGTCCGGGAAAAGCGGTGCCGCGTGGATGCTGGAGCAAAACCACGGCCTGGTGCTGCCGCGCGGTTTACAGCAGGACTTTAGTCGCCACGTCCAGGCGCAAACCGACAGGGAGGGGAACGAGATGACGCTGAGCGCCCTGTGGCAGCTGTTCCGCACACTGTATGGCCCGCATCAAACCGCCCCGCGTCAGTTGCTGGATTACCGGACGGAGAGCCAGGCCGATGGTTCACTCCGGCTGTGGGCCCACGTTCAGACGCACGGCGGCGTTATCGCTCTGCAGGGCAAAGGCAACGGTTTACTTTCCGCCGCAGCCGATGCCCTCAAATCTCGTTTTAACCTGGTATTTTCTATTGAGGATTATCATGAGCATACGCTCGGCAGGCACAGCGAAAGCCGCTCGGCGGCTTATCTCCGCTGCACCTTCAGGGAAGGCGTGAGCCGCTGGGGAACCGGCATTGATAACGATGTATCGCGTGCGTCGCTCCAGGCGCTGTTAAACGCGCTGCCCGAGGGTTAATCAGAGAAGAAATATTCGCTCGGTGAAACGCCGAGCGTTCGCCGAAACATAGCGCTGAAGGCGCTGTGGCTTTCATATCCCAGATCCAGCGCAACGCGCAGCACGGACTGCCCCTGGGCAAGGCGCTCAAGCGCCGCCATCAGCCTTGCCCTGCGCAGCCATTCGCTAAACGCCAGACCCGTTTGCTGACGAAAATGGCGCAGCAAGGTTCTCTCACTGACGTTAAGCCGTTCAGCGGCCAGCGCGTTTGTCCAGGGCTGACCGGGTTCCGCCTGAATCTGGCGACACAGCGCCAGTAGCCCCGGTGACTGCGGCTCGGGAAGATTAAACGGCAGCGCGGCGGTGCCCCGAATCTCATCCAGGATAAGCTCGTAAATTCGCTCTGCCCGACTTCCCGCCGGGTAAGCTTCCGGTAACTGGAGCGAGCAGATAATCAGCTCGCGCAGTAAAGCGGATATCTGCACGACCTGGCAAACCGACGGTAAGTCAGCCCGGGCAAACGGATCAATAAACAATGTGCGCGCCGCTACGTGGCCGATGATTTGCAGGCGGTGCTGAGTGCCAGCGGGTAACCAGACGCCGCGCCCCGGCGGAACCACCCAAATCCCCTGCCCGGTTTCGACGCGCACAACGCCGCTCAGCGTATGCAGCAGCTGAGCGCAGTCGTGACTGTGCCAGGGCTCCGAGGCACCATGGCTGTAATCATGGGCAAAAGGAACCAGCGGCCGCGTGGCAAAACTGAATTTCAGGCTGGTGGACATAGTTCGTTTCGTGAGCAAAAAGATGACGATAGCATACCGCAGGCGTAAAAAAAGGAGCCATATGGCTCCTTTTTACTGTGTGCACAAAACTAGATGTGCAGTTCCTGCAGCTTCTCTTTCGGCAGAGCCAGCTCATCATTGCTGTTGACGCTGACGCCATGCTCAATGATGTGGCGCGCGATGTCCTGCGCTTCCTGCAGAGAGTGCATCTGATAAGTCCCGCACTGGTAAACGTTCAGCTCTGGGATCTGGTTTTGCTCTTTCACTTTCAGCACGTCCTGCATCGCCGCTTTCCAGGCATCCGCCACGCGCTGCTCTGCCGGGACACCGATCAGGCTCATGTAGAACCCTGTGCGGCAGCCCATTGGGGAGATGTCGATGATCTCTACCCCGTTCCCGTTCAGGTGGTCACGCATAAAACCGGCGAACAGGTGCTCCAGAGTATGGATCCCTTTTTCCGGCATCACTTCCTTGTTTGGGACACAAAAGCGCAGGTCAAACACCGTAATGGTGTCACCGTGTGGCGTGTGCATAGTTTTGGCTACACGGACTGCAGGCGCACCCATACGAGTATGGTCGACTGTGAAGCTATCCAACAACGGCATCTGGTCACCTCCGATAAAATGATTTTTTTTAAAAATAATTGAAACTATTTTTACGCACGCGAGTCTGAGTATATGAAAGACGCGCATTTGTTATCATCATCCCTGTTATTCAGAGATGAATATTTGGCCACAAGTATGTGGCCATTTTCTTTTCTGTCAGGCATTCTTTTCCAGCCAGCTATCGAACGACTCCGTATCCGCCGCCTCAATATCCCGCTGACGCTGCCATGAAGCATCATGCTCTTTCTGCAGGGCATCCGCGGTTAAAATCTCCAACGGCTCCTGAATCAGCATCTGACGGTATTGTTCAGCCAGCGCAAGGCCGGTGCCACCAATCCCGTTATCAATCATAGAACGTAAAATACGTGCTGAATACGTTAATTCTGGATCGTCAAAGCTGGCAACCAGTTGGTCACAAACTTGCTGGTATTCCTGGCTGTCGGTCATGCCGTCCAGCGTTTCCGCCACGCGGCGTAAATCGGTGAACAGATCTTTGCCTACTTTTGACAGCGGGTGCTGAGCCGTTTCACAGCCAATACCAAGGGTAAGCCCAGGTTTGCGCCCTTCCAGAATCACTCGGTTCCAGTTGGTGCGGGTGCACAGCAGCTCGTCGCTGCTCATCTCCGGCGCATCCGCCAGTACGCACCAAATCATAAACAGGTCGAGGAAGCGAACCTGCTGCTCATCCACGCCGATTGGCGAGAACGGGTTGATATCCAGCGAACGCACTTCGATATACTCGATGCCGCCGCGCAGCAGCGCATCCGACGGCGACTCTCCGTCACGCGTCACGCGCTTTGGACGAATCGGCGCATAGAGTTCGTTTTCAATTTGCAGCACGTTGGTGTTGAGCTGCAGGTGCTTGCCGTCCTTCATCAAACCAATCTGAGCGTACTCTTCCGACGGGGTTTTAATCGCCCGCTTCAGCGCATCGACATAGGTGATCAGATCGTTGAAGGTAATGCCCAGATTGCTCTGCGACTTGTTGGTGTAACCCAGATCGCTCAGGCGTAATGACGTGGCATACGGCAGGTAATACATGCCGCATTCGGTTTTCTCAAACGGCAACGCGCTCTCTTTGCCCTGCAGGAATGAAGAGCAAATAGCCGGAGAAGCACCGAACAAATAAGGGATAACCCAACCAAAGCGGTAATAGTTGCGGATCAGGCGGAAATAACCGGCAGAAATGGCCTCTTTGCCACTTTCTGCGTCCTGTACGCCGCATTTTGCCTGCCAGAAAGCCATCGGCAGGGAGAAATTGTAATGCACGCCGGAGATGGTCTGCATCAGCGCGCCATAACGATTTTTCAGCCCTTCGCGGTACAGCGTTTTAAAGCGCCCCGCATTAGAAGAACCGTACTGGGCCAGCTCGATGTTCTGACCGTCGTCGATGTAACACGGCATACTTAGCGGCCACATACGTTCCTCGCCCAGTTCACGCGCCGTGTGGCGATGAATGTCACGCAGGAAGGTCAGCATATGGTCAATGTCACCATCAACCGGGGTAATAAATTCCAGGAGGGCTTCGGCGAAGTCCGTGGTAATCCATTTATGTGTAAACGCTGAGCCAAGGCTTTCAGGATGCCCGGTGGTGGCTAAATCGCCTTCTGGCGTCACGCGCAGCGTTTCACGCTCAAGACCACGGCAAATGCCTTTTACTGCTTCAGGGTGTTTTTCCAGCCAGGCCAAAGCCTGTGATACGTCCGGGATCAAATTGACCTCCCGCCTGTCGAATTTATTTTAATAAGCATAATTGTTTTCGCCGGTGATGAAGACTCATCCCACGCAATTAGTGCCACCACGCCATGCCTTGTACCGTTGCAGCCGCGACAACGATGTAGCGTAGCGCTTTGCCAAGGCATAAAAAGAATATCACCGGCCCCCAGCTCAGGCGTAACCACCCGGCCAGCAGGCATAACAGATCGCCTATCAGCGGCATCCAGCTCAGTAACAACGTCGCTGGGCCAAAACGAGTCAACCAGTCGGTCGCTTTCCCCTGCCAGCGCGATTGTATACGCTGCGGGAAAAAGCGCCCCAGAATAACGTTAGTCATACCGCCAAGGCTATTACCGATTGTTGCTATTATCACAAGAACCGATACCGGGCCGCTACCGGCAACCAAAAGCGCCACAAGTACCGCTTCTGAGCTCCCCGGCAGCAGCGTCGCGCTCAGGAAACTGCTGGTGAACAGTGAAAGGAGCGATAGCGTGTCGCTCACAGTAAGCGCACGTCCACAACATCCATTCCCGCGCTACGCGCCGCCTGAAGACCAAAATCAGCATCTTCAAATACCACACATTTTTCCGGCGCCACGCCCATCAGTTCGGCGCAGCGTAAGAAGGTATCAGGTGCTGGCTTATGGTGTTTAACATGATCTGCTGCCACGACCGCCGCAAAATACTGACGTAAACCAAGATGCTTAAGCAGCGCTTCTGCAATATCGCTTTCGCTACCTGTGCCGACCGACATCGGACGGCGGCCATGCCAGGCTTTCACCACTTCAATCAGCGGCAGCGGACGCACGGTATCAAGCAGCATGGCTCGAACGGCAACAGTTTTTTCAGCCGCCAGACTGTGGGGATCGAGATCGGCATTGTGGCTTTCGATAATTGCAGCAGCAATTTTCCAGCTTGGCGCGCCATTCAGGGCAACCATCGCCTGCTCGTCGAAGCTCATGCCATAGCGGCCAAGGGTTTCGTGCCAGGCTTTACGGTGAGTCGGCTCCGTATCAAGGATCGTGCCGTCCATATCAAAGATTAAACCGTCATAGCGATCGTACATCTCACCCTCACTTCACTGAATGTCGAGGCGGTACTTTAGCGTAAATGGCTGAAATTGTCGCTGTCTGCGGGTAGAGGCGATATTGCGAATAAGGAGTATGAAAAGCTGAACGGTATATTTGTAACAGGGGAATTTAAATGAAGTTTGAAGGGGTGAGTCGTGCTGGTGAGAAAGTAACTTTCTCTTTCACACCGTCATCGCTAATGATGAGGAAGAATATGGTGCATCCGGGAGGATGACTCACCGAAGGCTCGCCCTAAAGGGCCGTTGCTGAAGCAACGTTATCCTCCCTGGTGTTGGCGGAGAAAGTAACTTTCTCTTTCACACCGTCATCGCTAATGATGAGGAAGAAAATGGTGCATCCGGGAGGATTCGAACCTCCGACCGCTCGGTTCGTAGCCGAGTACTCTATCCAGCTGAGCTACGGATGCATCGGGATTACTGCTTTTACTGCTGACTCAATGTCGCTCATCATGCCGCAACACTGATGAAAATGGTGCATCCGGGAGGATGACTCACCGAAGGCTCGCCCTAAAGGGCCGTTGCTGAAGCAACGTTATCCTCCCTGGTGCTTGCGGAGAAATCGACTTTCTCTTTCACACCGTCATCGCTAATGATGAGGAAGAATATGGTGCATCCGGGAGGATTCGAACCTCCGACCGCTCGGTTCGTAGCCGAGTACTCTATCCAGCTGAGCTACGGATGCATCGGGATTACTGCTTTTACTGCTGACTCAGTACTACCTACACTCTCAGGCAATACCGGAGAAGAATGGTGCATCCGGGAGGATGACTCACCGAAGGCTCGCCCTAAAGGGCCGTTGCTGAAGCAACGTTATCCTCCCTGGTGCTTGCGGAGAAAGTAACTTTCTCTTTCACACCGTCATCGCTAATGATGAGGAAGAATATGGTGCATCCGGGAGGATTCGAACCTCCGACCGCTCGGTTCGTAGCCGAGTACTCTATCCAGCTGAGCTACGGATGCAAAATGGCGGTGAGGCGGGGATTCGAACCCCGGATGCAGCTTTTGACCGCATACTCCCTTAGCAGGGGAGCGCCTTCAGCCTCTCGGCCACCTCACCACACGCCTCTTTCGAGTGCTTCGAGTTACTCGTAAGAGCTTCTCGTCGCTGCGTGGCGCACATATTACTTTCTGGGACTTATAAGTCAAACAATTTTTCCCTACTCGCTATCGATTGCACAAATCACGCTCGATTAGCGTAATTTGGAGGCAAAAAGAGTGTTTTATCAACAGGCAAACGGCAATACACGCGCAGAAACGGCACGCTGATAAGCGAAGCAAAAATGACGTTAACGGGAGAGAAAGGAAACAGCAGGCAGAAGAGGTGCGCCTCGCTGTAGATTTCAGCGAGGCGCGATATTTTTAGAAATTCGTTTGCTGGGATTTTTCAGCCTGGATACGTTGGTAGATTTCTTCGCGGTGTACAGAGACTTCCTTCGGGGCGTTAACACCGATACGGACCTGGTTGCCTTTTACCCCAAGCACAGTCACGGTCACCTCATCCCCAATCATAAGGGTCTCACCAACTCGACGAGTCAGAATTAACATTCTTTGCTCCTTGAAAGATTAAAAGAGTCGGGTCTCTGTATCCCGGCATTATCCATCATATAACGCGAAATCGTAACGAATGACAAATAGATAACACGCACTCTGTCATAGCATTACACTCTGTTATATCTAAGTTTAGCCGATATACACAACTTCAACCTGACTTTATCATTATTGATAGTGTGTAAATGGTAGTACGCCATAACTGAGAACAGTTATGGCGCAATTACACTTTTAGTTATTTTCAGAGTTTTGCCGTAACCCAGGCCTCAACGCCGGCCAGTGCGCCCGGCAATGCCGCTGCGTCTGTACCACCCGCCTGAGCCATATCAGGACGACCGCCCCCTTTGCCGCCTACCTGCTGTGCAACCATCCCCACCAGTTCCCCCGCTTTCACGCGGTCGGTCACTTCTTTGGAGACACCAGCAATCAGAGACACTTTCCCTTCTGCCACGGTGGCCAGAACAATTACGGCGGAGCCGAGCTGATTTTTCAGGTCATCGACCATAGTGCGCAACATCTTAGGCTCGACGTTGCTCAGCTCGCTTACCAGTAATTTAACGCCTTTTACTTCAACCGCTTTGCTGGAGAGGTTTGCGCTCTCCTGCGAAGCCTGCTGTTCTTTCAACTGCTGCAGCTCTTTTTCCAGCTGGCGGGTACGTTCCAGCACCGAACGGACTTTCTCGTTCAGGTTCTGGCTGTCGCCTTTCAGCAGTTGAGCGATGTCGTGCAGCTGGTCGCTTTGCGCATGGAGATTGGCCAGTGCGCCTTCGCCAGTCACGGCTTCAATACGACGCACCCCAGCCGCCGTACCGGACTCCGCAACAATGCGGAACAGACCGATGTCGCCCGTACGGGATGCGTGAGTACCGCCACACAGCTCGGTGGAGAAGTCCCCCATGCTCAGAACGCGCACATGGTCGTCATACTTCTCGCCAAACAGCGCCATTGCGCCCTTCGCTTTCGCTGCTTCGAGATCCATGACGTTGGTCTCAACAGGCAGGTTACGGCGAATCTGCGCGTTAACGATATCTTCTACGGCGCGGATTTCAGCCGGCTTCATCGCTTCAAAATGAGAGAAGTCGAAGCGCAGGCCTTTGTCGTTTACCAAGGAGCCTTTCTGAGCAACATGGGTACCAAGTACCTGACGCAGCGCAGCATGCAGAAGGTGCGTTGCGGAGTGGTTCAGACGAATACGAGCGCGACGAGCTTCATCAACTTTCGCTTCCACGCTGTCGCCGACTTTCAGCACGCCGGAAACCAGCTTGCCCAGGTGGCCGATGGCCTGGCCGTATTTCTGAGTATCGCCAACCGCGAAATCAACGCCGTTACCTTTGACGGTACCTTTGTCGCCAACCTGGCCGCCGGACTCACCATAGAATGGCGTCTCGTTCAGCACCACGACAGCATCCTGACCAGCAGTAATCTGGTCAACGGATTTGCCGTCAACGAACAGCGCGGTCACTTTCGCGTTCAGGTCGAGGCTGTCATAGCCTTTAAATTCAGACGCAGAATCCACGCGGATCATGCTGTTGTAGTCTGCGCCAAAACCGCTGGACTCGCGCGCGCGACGACGCTGCTCTTCCATTGCGGCTTCAAAGCCGGCTTCGTCAACTTTGATGTTGCGCTCGCGGCACACGTCAGCCGTCAGGTCCACAGGGAATCCGTAGGTGTCATACAGGCGGAAAGCGGTTTCGCCATCCAGCGTGTCGCCCTTCAGCTTCGCCAGTTCGTCATCCAGCAGTGCGAGACCACGCTCCAGCGTGCGGGCAAACTGCTCTTCTTCGGTTTTCAGAACCTGCTCAACCAGCGCCTGCTGTTTGGCCAGTTCTTCGCCTGCGGAACCCATGACTTCGACTAGCGGGCCAACCAGCTTATAGAAGAAGGTGTCTTTCGCACCCAGCATGTTGCCGTGGCGAATAGCGCGACGAATGATGCGACGCAGAACGTAACCGCGGTTTTCGTTAGAAGGCGTTACGCCATCCGCGATCAGGAATGCACATGAACGAATGTGGTCCGCAATAACGCGCAGGGATTTGTTCGACAGATCGGTCGCGCCGGTCACTTCGGCAACGGACTGAATCAGCTTTTTGAACAGGTCGATATCGTAGTTGGAATTAACGTGCTGCAGAACAGCTGCAATACGCTCCAGACCCATACCGGTATCTACAGAAGGTTTTGGCAGAGGCAGCATCGTGCCGTCGATCTGACGGTTGAACTGCATGAACACGATGTTCCAGATCTCAATGTAGCGATCGCCATCTTCTTCAGGACTTCCCGGAGGGCCGCCCCAGATGTGATCGCCATGATCGTAGAAAATCTCGGTGCAAGGACCGCAAGGGCCAGTGTCACCCATCTGCCAGAAGTTATCGGATGCGAAGGCTGCGCCTTTATTATCGCCAATGCGAATAATGCGCTCCCGCGGCACACCCACTTCCTTTTCCCAGATCTCATAGGCTTCGTCATCGGTTTCGTAGACGGTCACCCACAGGCGTTCTTTCGGCAGCGCAAACCAGTTTTCGCCGGTCAGCAGTTCCCAGGCAAAGTTAATCGCATCGTGTTTGAAATAGTCGCCAAAGCTGAAGTTACCCAGCATCTCGAAGAAGGTATGGTGACGCGCGGTGTAACCGACGTTTTCCAGATCGTTGTGCTTGCCGCCTGCGCGGACGCAACGCTGAGACGTTGTAGCGCGGGAATAGTTACGTTTGTCGAGGCCCAGGAAAACATCCTTGAACTGGTTCATCCCGGCATTGGTAAACAGCAAAGTTGGATCGTTGTTCGGGACCAGGGAGCTGCTCGCTACAACCTGGTGGCCTTTACTACGGAAAAAATCGAGAAACGCCTGACGGATCTCAGCGGTGCTCTTGCTCATAATTATCCTGGAATCAAGCTAACGAAGAGTTGTAAAGCTGCCATGACGGCCGTAACGCAGACGGCTCAGGCCAGCTTACCTGGAAAAAAGTGGGAATAAGATAAGTTTTCTGGCGAGGGAAGTAAAATCCAGTGTGGCCCTAATCAGCAAAATTTCGCCAGATCTCCTGAATGTCTTCCATAAAGAAACCACGATAGAGAAGAAAACGCTGCACTTTCGCCTTCATCTGCCACTCTGTTGGCAGCGGCGAGCCAAACTTGCGTTCGGCCAGTTCGCGTGCCAGCGGCTGCCAGTCAATTTCACAGGCCATCATCGCGGACTCCCCAATGGCCCGTTCGATGCCCTTTTGCTTCAGTTCTTGCCGAATACGCTGCGGTCCATACCCTTTCCGACTGCGGCTGGCAATAAAACGTGACGCAAACTGCACGTCGTCCAGCCAGCGGTGTTCGTAACACCAGGCAATAACCTTATCAATGTCTTCCTGAGTGACCTCAGGTTCGTCCTCTTTAGCAAATTTTGCCGCAAAGACAGAAGGCGTTGCCAGCTTACGGCGCAGCTCATATTCGCTGTGGTCACGCATGGCAAGAATACGGGTCGCCTTATCCAGAAGGCGGGCAAAAGGGCTGCGGCGGGGAAAAGTGGTGTTGTCGGACATAGGGTCGGGTGGCAAAGATCGATATCAGGAGAGAGAAAGCACAAAGGGCCGCGTTAGCAGCCCTTTGTCTTGTTTTAGAAGTCTTCGTTAGTTTCGACCGCGTCTTCGTCGTGGTCATCAACCGTGAAGTCCGGCGTGCTGTCCTGGTTATTCAGCAGCATTTCGCGCAGTTTCTTCTCAATTTCTTCCGCCATCGGCTTGTTCTCTTTCAGGAAGTTGCTGGCGTTTGCCTTGCCCTGACCGATTTTTTCACCGTTGTAGCTGTACCATGCACCCGCTTTTTCAATCAGCTTGTGCTTCACGCCCAGGTCAACCAGCTCACCGTAGAAGTTGATGCCTTCGCCGTAGAGAATTTGGAATTCAGCCTGTTTAAATGGCGCGGCAATTTTGTTTTTCACGACCTTCACGCGGGTTTCGCTACCGACGACGTTTTCGCCATCCTTCACTGCACCGATACGACGAATGTCGAGACGGACAGACGCGTAGAATTTCAGCGCGTTACCGCCGGTCGTGGTTTCCGGGTTACCGAACATCACGCCAATTTTCATACGGATTTGGTTGATGAAGATCAGCAGCGTGTTGGACTGCTTCAGGTTACCCGCCAGCTTACGCATTGCCTGGCTCATCATACGTGCCGCAAGGCCCATGTGAGAGTCGCCGATTTCACCTTCGATTTCCGCTTTCGGCGTCAGCGCCGCAACGGAGTCAACGATGATGACGTCAACCGCACCTGAACGTGCCAGTGCATCGCAGATTTCCAGCGCCTGCTCACCGGTATCCGGCTGGGAACACAGCAGGTTGTCGATATCAACACCCAGCTTTTTGGCATAAACCGGGTCCAGCGCGTGCTCGGCATCGATGAACGCACAGGTTTTACCGCTTCGCTGTGCGGCCGCAATAACCTGCAGGGTCAGCGTTGTTTTACCGGAAGATTCAGGCCCGTAAATTTCTACGATACGGCCCATTGGCAGGCCGCCGGCGCCCAGCGCGATATCCAGAGAAAGTGAACCGGTAGAGATCGTTTCCACGTCCATGGAGCGGTCTTCACCCAAGCGCATGATGGAGCCTTTACCAAATTGTTTTTCAATCTGGCCCAGTGCTGCCGCTAACGCCTTCTGTTTGTTTTCGTCGATAGCCATTTCTACTCCTGTCATGCTGAGTGATGCGATAATTCGCAACCCCGCGTTCTCAATACTGTTTCGTTGAGGCAATTATACTGTACAATCATACAGTATCAAGTTTATTTTTTAGAAAATCGTCCCACAGGCTCTGCAGGGCGAATTCCGTGGCCTGGCGGCGAACGGCATCGCGGTCGCCGTCAAAGCGCTGCACTTTTGCCAGCGTTCTGCCGTGCTTATCCGCAAACCCAAACCACACCGTACCGACCGGTTTTTCTGGCGTGCCGCCATCTGGCCCGGCGATACCGCTGACAGAAACCGCATAATCCGCTTTCGCGGCGGCAAGCGCTCCCTGAGCCATCTCAAGCACCACGCCTTTACTGACGGCGCCATAGGCTTCCAGCGTGGTTTCGTTCACGCCGATCAGCTGATGTTTGGCTTCATTGCTGTAGGTCACAAAGCCCCGCTCAAACCAGGCTGAGCTGCCGGCAACGTCAGTAATCACTTTCGCGATCCAGCCGCCGGTACAAGATTCAGCAGTAGTCACGGTGGCCCCAAGCTGCCCAAGGCCATTCCCTACCCGCTGGCTTAGCTCAAACAATGCGCTGTCTGTCATGCTGGCTCCGATTGTAGACATATCATTAGCCAACACGATAGCACTTTACGGGCATTGCAGGGGATTACATCGGGATACTCGGGAAGGATTCCAGAAATGGAACGGCCAGCGAAAGCTGGCCGGGAGAAAAACTACTTCATGCTGTTGGCGATGGTGTCCACGTTGTGCTTGAACGCCTTTTCGTAGGTACTTGCCGGGCCGCCAGGGCCTGAAAGCGCCTCAGGATAAAGCTCACCGCCGGGCTTAGCGCCGGTCGCGCTGGCAATTTGCTTCACCAAACGTGGGTCGGTCTGATTTTCGATGAAGTAGGTGGCGATATGTTCATCTTTCAACTGTTTAATCAGAGATGCAACGTCGCTGGCGCTGGCCTGAGCTTCAGTGGAAAAGCCCACTGGTGCCAGGAACGTGACGCCGTAAGCCTCACCAAAGTAGCCAAATGCATCATGGCTGGTCAGTACCTTGCGTTTAGCCTGCGGCACATCCGCAAAGCGTTTTTTCGCCCAGCCGTCTAGCTGCTTCAGGCGAGCTGCATAGCTATCGCCGCTTTTACGGATAGCCGCTGCATCCTGTGGGTCGGCAGCAACCAGCGCTGCAGCAATATTTTCCGCGTAGATTGCCCCGTTTGCCGCGCTGTTCCACGCATGTGGGTCAGTGATTGATTTACCGTCTTCTTCCATGCTGCGGGTGTTAATTCCCTGGGAAGCCACGATAACTTTGCCCTTGTAGCCGGACGCCGTCACCAGGCGATCCATCCACCCTTCCATGCCGAGCCCGCTCACAATCACCACATCCGCATTACGCAACGCGACGCTGTCTTTCGGCGAAGGTTCAAAGCTATGCGGGTCGCCATCCGGCCCCACCAGGCTGGTGACTTTGACGTGATCGCCGCCAACCTGCTTAGCCATGTCGGCCAGCACGGTAAAACTTGCCACTACATTCAGCGTTTTCGCTGCAGCCATCTGGCTGGAGAGCGCCAGAGCCAGCGCAATACCAATCCCTAAACGTTTCATTTAACCCCCTTTATGATTGCCAATTTCCTACGCAGCAGGCTCCCTGCAAGCACGCTGCGCGGTCCGAAAAGTATTGAGATAAAGAATGCGACGCTCGCGGTAAGCACAATGGCCGGCCCGGCGGGTAACGAGGCGTAGAAAGACCACACCAGCCCTAACCAGGCACAAATCAGGCCACACACCACGGCAAGAGCGATCGAGCCCGGCAATGTCTTAGCCCAGCAGCGCGCGGCAATGGCGGGGAGCATCATCAGGCCAACGGACATTAATGTGCCGAGGATTTGGAAACCGGCCACCAGGTTAAGCACCAGCAGCGCCAAAAACGTGCCGTGTATCAGCGACGGCAGCAGCCGGTTGTTCACCTGTAAAAAGCTGCGGTCAAACGACTCCAGCACCAGGCCGCGATAAAGCAGCGCCAGTGCAATCAGCGTCACGCTTGCAATGAGCCCCACAAACTTAATAGCCTCACCATCCACGGCGAGAATTGAGCCAAATAGCAGGTGCAGCAGGTCAACGCTTGAACCGCGCAATGATATCAACGTCACGCCGAGTGCCAGCGACCCAAGGTAGAATCCGGCAAAGCTGGCATCTTCTTTTAACGGCGTCCGGGCGCTAACCCAGCCGGAAAGTAAAGCCACCAGCACGCCAGCGACAAACCCACCAATGCCCATTGCCACCAGAGACATACCGGCAACCAGATAACCCACGGCAACGCCGGGTAAAATGGCATGAGAAAGCGCGTCACCCACCAGACTCATACGACGAAGCAGAAGAAAAATGCCGAGCGGAACGGTACTCAGAGAAAGCGACAGGCAGGCCACCAGCGCGCGGCGCATAAAGCCGTAAGCCACAAACGGCTCAATAAAAAGGTGATAAATCATGCAGTTTGTACCAGGCGTGGGCGAAAGGAAGCATATTGCGCTAAGGCTTCGTCGGCGTTACCCCACTGGTAACCCTCCGGGGTGAGCAGCAAGACTTCAGGAAAATGCCGACGTACCAGCTCGTTGTTATGCAGCACGCTGATAAGCGTCTTGCCATCCCGGTGCATCTGGCACATCAGTTCCATTAAAAATTCACTGGTCTGCGCATCCACGCCGGTGAACGGCTCATCGAGCAGGACCAGCGGTGCGTCCTGAACCAGCAGGCGAGCAAACAGCATGCGTTGAAACTGTCCCCCTGAGAGCACATCAATCGGCCGCAGGTAATGCTCACTTAATCCCACGCGCTCAATCGCTTCCGTCACGCGTTCACGGTGCTGGCGACGAAGGCCGGAAAACAGCCCGCGTCCCGGCCAGCTCCCCATACAAACCACGTCATAAACCGTGGCGGGAAATTGCCGATCCATCTCCCCTAACTGCGGCAGCCAGGCAATGCGCGGGCGCATATTGTCCTGAAACTTTACGCTGCCAGAAATGGGAGGCAGTAGCCCGGCCAGGGTTTTTAACAACGTCGATTTACCGCAGCCGTTCGCCCCAATCACCGCCGTCATGCTGCCGCGCTGAAACTGGCCGCTGAGGGCCGACACAACCACGTTGCCGTAATAGCCCAGCTCGAGATTCTGCAGTTCGATCATGGCAGGATAACCGCCCAATGAATGGCGCCCCACAGGCCGAGGATCAGCAGCGCGACAAGGGCCGCGCGAAATAGCCCGGAAAGGCTAAACAGTGAAGAGGGAGCTGCAACAGACATACCGGCACCAATATTGTTTCGTTATAACATAACATAATCTACCCAGTAGTCCTTGTAAATTCCTGTTTTACACCTCGGCATAAACGAACCCTCAATCAAGCCCCCTTTTCCCTTCCGTTAATCAGAACGTCTTTTTTTCATCTCTTTCACTACCCAATAATCTTTCAAACTAACAGTTTTATATTTCACAATGAGATCTAAATAACATATTTACGCATTTCAAAATGATTAATATGAGCCACCACCGGGAACAACGGTGAGCAGATAACCCTACAGGAGACAGAAATGATCGACATGATTACCCACGGGGCGGAGTGGTTTATAGGCCTGTTTCAGAAAGGCGGAGAGGTCTTTACCGGTATGGTGACCGGCATTCTCCCTCTGCTGATCAGCCTGCTGGTGATAATGAACGCGCTGATTAACTTTATCGGCCAGCACCGCATTGAGCGTATGGCGCAGCGCTGCGCCGGCAACCCCGTTTCGCGTTACCTCTTGCTGCCCTGCATCGGCACTTTCGTGTTCTGCAATCCGATGACGCTAAGTCTGGGACGCTTTATGCCTGAGAAGTACAAACCGAGCTATTACGCCGCCGCATCGTATAGCTGCCATTCGATGAACGGTTTGTTTCCCCACATCAACCCTGGCGAACTGTTTGTTTATCTGGGTATTGCCAGCGGGTTAACCACGCTGGGCCTGCCGCTGGCCCCGCTTGCAGTGAGCTATTTGCTGGTTGGGCTGGTTACCAACTTCTTCCGCGGCTGGATAACCGATCTCACCACCTCGATTTTCGAGAAAAAAATGGGCATTGAGCTGGAACGCCAGGTCCGCCTCTAAGGAAAAATCATGACTCAAAGCATTCGTATTGAAAAAGGCCAGGGTGGATGGGGCGGGCCGCTGATCGTCCCGGTCGATCCGAGCAAAAAGATCGTTTACATCACGGCGGGTACGCGCCCGGCAATCGTCGATAAGCTGAGTGAAATGACCGGCTGCCAGGCGGTAGACGGTTTTAAAGACGGCGAGCCGCCGGAGGCAGAAATTGCGCTGGCAATCATAGACTGCGGGGGCACGCTGCGCTGCGGGCTCTACCCCAAACGCCGCATCCCGACCATCAATATCCACGCCACCGGCAAATCAGGCCCCCTGGCGCAGTACATCGTTGAAGATATTTACGTATCAGGCGTCCGGGAAGAAAACATTAGCTGGGCCGATGGCGAACCGCAGGCCGAACGCAAACCTGCGCCAGCGCGGGACTACGACGCCAGCAAAAAAATCACCGAACAAAGCGACGGCCTGCTGGCCAAAGTCGGTATGGGAATGGGTTCAGCCGTCGCCGTGCTGTTTCAGGCGGGGCGCGACACTATCGACACGGTTCTGAAAACGATTCTGCCTTTTATGGCCTTCGTGTCGGCGCTGATTGGCATCATTATGGCCTCCGGGCTGGGCGACTGGATTGCCCACGGCCTGGCCCCGCTGGCCAATAACCCTCTCGGTCTGATTACGCTCGCGCTGATTTGTTCCTTCCCCCTGCTCTCACCTTTCCTTGGCCCTGGGGCGGTGATTGCGCAGGTCATCGGGGTGCTGATTGGGGTGCAGATTGGCCTCGGACATATCCCTCCTCACCTGGCGCTGCCCGCGCTGTTCGCCATTAACGCCCAGGCCGCCTGCGATTTTATTCCTGTTGGCTTGTCTCTGGCGGAAGCGCGCCAGGAAACGGTGCGCGTCGGCGTGCCTTCTGTGCTGGTCGGGCGCTTTTTAACGGGCGCCCCTACCGTGCTAATTGCCTGGCTGGTGTCCGGCTTCATCTACCAATAAAGGAAAGCCCCATGCAAACCATTTACCAGACCACCATCGTCCAGATTGGAGAGTGCGCTCGCGAGGCGCTGGCAGACAACATGCTTATTACCTTTCGGGAAGGCGCCCCGGCGGATATTCAGGATTACTGCTTTATCCACTGCCACGGCGAGCTGACCGGCCAGCTAAAGCCAGGTATCCACTTTGAACTCAATGGCCAGCATTACGCCGTTACCGCCGTCGGCGACGTGGCCCAGCAAAACTTGCAGGAGCTCGGGCACATCACCCTGCGCTTCGATGGTGAAGCACGGGCGGAATACCCTGGCACCGTACACGTCGCTGGCCCGCTGCCTAAGGGCATTGAACCCGGCTGCCAGCTGAAGTTTGTTGCATAAACATTGTCATTTAATCAAAGGAGTAAAACATGAATCAGGTTGCCGTTGTCATCGGTGGAGGGCAAACGCTCGGGGCGTTTCTCTGCCATGGGCTGGCCCAGGAAGGCTACAAAGTTGCCGTGGTGGATATTCAAAGTGAGAAAGCGGCCCGCGTCGCGCAGGAAATTACCGACCAGTACGGGCCGGGTTCTGCCTGGGGATTTGGCTCGGACGCCACCAGCGAGCAAAGCGTTACCGCGCTGGCTCACGGCGTGGACGAGATTTTCGGCCAGGTCGATCTGCTGGTTTACAGTGCGGGCATCGCCAAAGCGGCGTTTATTGGTGATTTCGCTCTGGGGGATTTTGACCGTTCGCTGCAGGTAAACCTTGTGGGGTACTTCCTGTGCGCCAGGGAGTTCTCCCGCCTGATGATTCGCGACGGGATTAAAGGCCGCATCATCCAGATTAACTCAAAGTCCGGCAAGGTCGGCAGCAAGCACAACTCCGGCTACAGCGCGGCGAAATTCGGTGGCGTGGGGCTGACGCAGTCTCTCGCCCTCGATCTGGCGGAATACGGCATCACGGTGCATGCGCTCATGTTGGGTAACCTGCTCAAGTCGCCAATGTTCCAGTCTCTGCTGCCGCAGTACGCGGAAAAACTCGGCATTCCTGCTGACGAAGTAGAGCAATACTACATCGACAAAGTCCCCTTAAAACGCGGCTGTGACTACCAGGATGTGCTTAACACGCTCCTGTTTTACGCCAGCGATAAAGCCTCTTACTGTACCGGACAGTCGATCAACGTCACCGGCGGGCAGGTTATGTTTTAACTCTCGGGTCACCGGTTGCCTCTGGCCCTCAGCCAGAGGCGGCCCAAAGGAGGATGCATGATGAATGCACTGATCGCCCTGGCGGCGATCGCCTGGCTAAGCCAGCTACTGCTCGGCGGCTGGCAAATTCGTCGTTTTAATCGGGCCTTTGACCGGCTCTGCCAGCAGGGTGCCGTTGGTGTAGGCCGTTCATCCGGGCGTTTTCGGCCCAGAGTGGTCATTGCCCTCGCCTTTGATGAGCGGCAAAACGTCCGCGACAGCCTGATAATGAAAGGCCTGACGGTTTTTGCCCTCCCACAGCCAGTAATGCAGTTACACGGCATGAATCGGCAGGAATTGCAGCCCGATGTGATCTTTCCCCATGATCGTGATTGTCAGAATGCTCTATCATTAGCGCTTAAACTGAAACAGGGTTAATTTCGTTTCGAATGCTTATTGCTTGCGAAATTACCGAATCGAAATTTATTGCAAGGTAATAAGAGCCTATGAAACCACGTCAGCGGCAGGCGGCGATCCTGGAACATCTGCAAAAGCAGGGAAAATGCTCGGTGGAAGATCTCGCCCAGCATTTTCAAACCACCGGCACCACGATCCGTAAAGATTTGGTGCTGCTTGAAACGGCTGGCACCGTGATTCGCACCTATGGCGGCGTAGTGCTCAGTAAAGACGAACCCGATCCGCCCATTGACCACAAAACGCTGATCAATACCCAGCAAAAACAGCAAATTGCCGAGGCGGCGGTCAAGTACATCCACGATGGCGATTCCATTATTCTGGATGCGGGCAGCACCGTTTTGCAGCTGGTCCCGCTGCTCCAGCACTTCAATAACATTACGGTGATGACCAACAGCCTGCATATCGTCAACGCGCTGTCTGAGCTGGACAACGAACAAACTATCCTGATGCCAGGCGGCACCTTCCGTAAGAAATCAGCCTCGTTTCATGGCCAACTGGCGGAAAACGCCTTCGAACACTTCAGCTTTGACAGGCTCTTTATGGGCACCGATGGCATCGATCTCACCGCCGGGGTCACAACCTACAACGAGGTTTATACCGTCAGCAAAGCGATGTGCAACGCGGCGCGCGAAGTGATCCTGATGGCCGACTCCTCAAAGTTTGGCCGTAAAAGCCCGAATATTGTCTGCGGACTGGAGAGAGTGGATACGATCATCACCGACAGCGGCATTAGCCACGAATTCCTCACCGCGCTGCGTGAAAAAGGCGTGAAAGTGATTGTTACCGGAGAAGAAGATGCATCAGCGAATGATTGACGCCGCACGAGAAACCCTGCTGCTGGAATTACAGGAAGCGAGCCGCCTGCCGGACAGACTTGGCGAAGATTTTGTCGCCGCCGCCAACGCCGTGCTCACCTGTCAGGGGAAAGTGATTGTTTCCGGCATGGGCAAGTCCGGGCATATCGGGAAGAAAATTGCCGCCACCTTTGCCAGCACCGGCACGCCCGCCTTCTTCGTTCACCCCGCCGAAGCGTTACACGGCGATTTGGGGATGATCGAAAGCCGCGACATCCTGCTGTTTATCTCCTATTCCGGCCATGCGAAAGAGCTGGATTTAATTATTCCTCGCCTGCAGGAAAAGGCCGTTAAGCTGATTGCGATTACCGGCAAAGCTGAGTCGCCGCTGGCGAAAGCGGCCTTTGCCACCGTAGATATTTCGGTAGAGCGTGAAGCCTGCCCGATGCGCCTGGCGCCGACCTCCAGCGCGGTTAATACATTAATGATGGGCGATGCACTGGCCATGGCCGTCATGCAGGAGCGCGGCTTTAACGAAGAGGACTTTGCGCGTTCCCACCCTGCCGGTGCGTTAGGTGCCCGTTTGTTAAATCGGGTTCATCATCTGATGCGCACCCACGAGCAGCTCCCACAGGTGGCGGACAGCGCCTCCGTCATGGATGCCATGCTGGAGCTAAGCCGCACAGGCCTGGGGCTGGTTGCCGTCTGCGACAAAGCGCAGCAAGTTGCCGGCGTCTTTACCGATGGCGACCTGCGCCGCTGGCTGGTGGGCGGCGGTAAGCTGGAAGCCGGGATCAAAGATGCCATGACGAAGAATGGCACGGTGCTGAATGCCGAGACCCGGGCGATAGATGCCAAAGAGATGCTGATGAAAAAACGCATTAGCGCGGCGCCGGTCGTGGATGAAAACGGCAGGCTGCTGGGGGCAATTAACCTGCATGATTTTCACCAGGCAGGTATTTGAGAACCGCCTTTATCGCCCCCAAACGGGGGCGATAAAACGTATTACTGAACGCGAGCCAGCGCGACGGCCTGCCCTAATTGCCACACCGCCATCGCATAATGGGTGCTGTGGTTGTAGCGGGTAATGGCGTAGAAGTTTGGCAGCCCGTACCAGTACTGGTAACGATCGCCCATATCCAGGCGCAGCAGGCTCACTTCCTGATGGTTGCCCAAAGCGCCCTGCGGGCTCAGGCCGGACTGGCCCAGCGCCGCCACGGAGTATTTGGTGTTGAAGCCGTTAGCCAGCCCCGGTACCTGCCCATTGGCCGGCACGGCAACCATGTCGCCCTTCTCCCAGCCGTGTGCTTTGAAATAGTTCGCCACGCTGCCGATGGCATCTTCCGGATCCCACAGGTTCACGTGCCCGTCGCCGTTGAAGTCCACCGCGTACTCTTTAAATGAGGAAGGCATGAACTGCCCGTAACCCATTGCTCCGGCGAAGGAGCCTTTGAGCGCCAGCGGATCGTCCCCTTCATTACGCGCCATCAGCAGGAAGGTTTCCAGTTCGCCCGCAAAGTATTGCGCGCGGCGCGGATAGGCAAAGGCAAGCGTCGCGAGAGCATCCACGATGCGTGTTTTACCCATCACGCGGCCCCAGCGGGTTTCAACCCCGATGATCCCGACGATGATTTCCGGCGGCACGCCATAAACCTGATAGGCGCGGTTCAGGGCCGATTCATACTGGTTCCAGAACTTAACGCCGTTCTGTACGTTATCCGGCGTGATGAATTTAGCGCGATAGCGTAGCCATGCCCCGTTCGGCCCGGCAGGCGGCGCGGTCGTCGGTGCCTGCTGATCCATCAGGCGCAGCACGTAATCCAGACGTTTGGCCTGGGACAACACTTCATGCAGCTGGCGACGGTCAAAGCCATGCTCATTCACCATTTTGTCGATAAACTTCTCTGCTTCCGGGTTGTAAGCAAAATCACCGGTTTGCATAAAGACATCGTGCTGTGGCTGGAGCAGGAAACCGCCAGACGGCGTGCCGCTGGTCGTCTGCTGTTCGGCGGTTTTCGGCTTACTGCTACAGGCAGAGAGTAAAACCAGCATAGGAAGAAGTGCTGCGGCTGAATAACGCATCTGATGGGCTGTCCCTGTGAATGTTCGCGAAAGTTTCGCAATAATGGTAATCCATAATTACTCATCTGAATATGTCTCTCTGGCCCCTCACGTCATACTCGACGGGTCTCTGGTCGCGACTTATTGGCAGCCCGGAGATGAATCTTCCCTCTGCCAAACCGCCGCAATGCGTTACCAGAAGCGTCGGCAGGGCATATCATTTAAAAAAGTGATCTAAATTGATATAACCGTTCAAAATAGCGAACAATAAGCCCTGAGATGAACAATAAATTTCAAGCGATGGAAGTCTTTGTGCAGGTGGTTGACGCCGGCGGATTCAGTCGTGCGGCGGAAGCCATGAAGCTGCCCAAAGTGACGGTGTCGACGCTGATTAAGACGCTGGAGACAACGCTGGGGGTCAGGCTGCTGAACCGTACCACACGTCACTGCAGCGTCACCGCGGACGGTGCCGCCTACTACGAACATTGTTTACGCATTTTGACGGAGATTCGCGTAGCGGAAGAATCGCTCTCAAGCACCAGGCTCAGTCCAAAAGGACGGCTGCGGGTAGATGCCCCCACCGGTCTTGCCAGCGAAGTTCTGGTGCCCGCCCTGCCTGATTTCTTTGCCCGTTTCCCTGACATCAGGCTAGAACTGGGCTGCAGCGATCGCTCAGTCGATCTGATCGAGGAGGGCGTAGATTGTGCCGTGCGGGTCGGCGAGCTACGCAACTCTAGCTTGATTGCACGTCGCGTGGGCGTTATGCACTACATGACCTGCGCGGCCCCGTCCTACCTGAAGTGTCATGGCCGCCCCCTGCACCCGGACGATCTGGTGCATCATCAATGCCTGAATTATTTTTCGCCCCGCACTGGCCAGATTTTTGATTGGCATTTTTCCCGTGAGGGGGAACGTATCAAGCGTCCTCTCACCGGCCCCATCGCACTGAATGACAGTTATGCATATACCGCGGCTGGCTTATCCGGCCTGGGCATCGTGCAAATGGCGGCGTTCCTGATGGAACCCATGCTGAAAGATGGCCGTTTCGAGTTGATACTCGACGACTGGAGCAATGATCCGATGCCTATTCATGTGGTGTATCCGCAGAATCGCCATCTATCGACCAAGGTCCGCGTTTTTGTGGAGTGGATTGTCGAGCTTTTTGCGAAGCATCCAGGTATGGCCCCGGCGACAGCCCGTCGTGCCCGTCGCACTTAACTTCTCATGTCATGGCGTTGAGTTGCCGCTGGCCCCCACTTCTTCGAAAACGATCCCACCTGCCTTGACCCCGCCCCGCACATCCCAGCTAGCTTGAAGCCGGAGCCATAGCCCTACCCGGGAGGGTAACCCGACCGGGAAACTCTCCTGCCGGCTGGACATATCTTGAAGCTCGAGCCCCGAATTGGCTGCCTGTCATTGTTCGCTATTTCGAACAGTCATATCCATTTACATGGCTTTTTCCGACTACAGGCCATGTTTAAGATGGCCGCAAGAAAGCCGCCAAAACGGCAAGGCAATCTGACTTTGACAACCAGCCGCAGAGCGGCTTCTGGAGGATCATATGATGGGCAAAACCGTAAACGGTATCAACGTCGCCGACCTACAACAATTCGCCCAGGACGTGCGCGACAACCCGGCCAGGGGCGCAATCCGCTTCAACGTTAAAACGAAATGGCAGGGCCAGACGCGGACGGTAGCGAGCGTCGATCATTACGAACTGGGGGGCGAGAAACACGCACGCCATTTCGAGATTGCCGCCGACGAACCGGCCCAGCTGCTGGGACAGAATACCGCGCCTAACCCACAGGAACTGCTGATGGCAGCGCTAAACGCCTGCATGTCAGTCGGCTATGCGGCGAATGCGGCTGCCATGGGCATCACCCTCCACAGCCTTGAAATCGAAACTGACGGTGAACTGGACCTGCGAGGTTTCCTGGGCCTGGATGACAGCGTGAATCCCGGCTATGACGAAATCCGGTATGTGGTGCGCCTGCGCACTGATGCCACCCGCGAGCGGGTTGAGGAATTACACGCCAAGGCGACAAGAACGTCGGTCAACCTGGCGAACTTCTCCCGGGCGATCCGCATGGTCGAAACGCTGGAAATCCTCGAACCATAACCGCCAACAAGCTCAACATTAAATCTGAGGACTCATGAAACTCTATTACTCCCCTGGCTCTTGCGGGCTTTCCCCGGCCATCGCGCTGCGAGAGGCGTGCCTTGCCTTCGATCTGGTCAAAGTAGACTTCGCCACGAAGACGACTGTCGAGGGCAATTATCTCGATGTGAACCCGAAAGGCTTCATTCCGATTCTGGTGCTCGATAACGGTGACTTGATTACCGAAGGTGCAGTCATTCTGCAGTGGATCGCCGACCAGAACCCCGGCCTTAACCTGCTGCCACCCTTTGGCACGCAGGAGCGCTATCGCGCGCTGGAATGGCTCAATGTCATCGCGACCGACCTTGCCAAAGGGATGTCGACGATGTTCCAGCCCTTTTTCGACGATGCGGCGAAAAACCGCTACGCCGAAGGATTCCTCAAAGGTCGGTTCGCCTTTGTTGAAGAGCATCTGTCGAACAACGACTATGTGCTCGGCAACGAATTTTCGGCACCTGATGCCTATCTCTATAACGTACTGAACTGGCCGCCCCGCGTTGGGATCGACATGTCCGTTTACCCGGCCATTGAGCGATTCATGCGGCGCATGGAACAGCGCCCCAGCGTTCAGGCCGCACGCGCGGCAGAAGGTCTGCCCCCGCGCTGAGCAGTAAGTAGATCGCAAGCCGCCGGCCAATACCCGCCGCCGGCGGCAGCGGTTATTCATTCGGGGTTCAATGCCTCAGCGGCGCTCTAATTTCCCATCAAACAGCGCCGCGCTTTATTGTTTCCAGGAGTCCAGGATGATCGTTGAAAAGTGCAATGGGTTATCGGTGCAGATCCTGCCCGTTCTCGAAGATAATTATATTTTCCTTATAGAAGATTTACGGACAGGTGCCCTGGCCGTCGTTGATCCAACCGAGGCCAGTCCGGTACTGGATGTGCTTGAAGGGAGGCGCGTAGATCTGATCCTTAATACGCACCATCATTGGGACCACGTTTCAGGCAACACGGAGATCAAGCGAAAAACAGGGGCACGCGTCATTGGCCCGGCGGCCGAAGTGGATGATATCCCGGGTATCGATCGGGGAGTGATCGGAGGCGATACGGTAGCATTGGGGGAGCATATTGCCCTGGTTATCGACGTGCCGGGGAATACGAGCGGGCACATCGCCTTTTGGTTCAAGGAGGCCGGGCTTCTCTTTTCCGGCGACACCATCTTTCATCTTGGCTGCGGGCGTGTCCAGGAAGCTGTGCCGGCCCAGATGTGGACTTCGATCGATAAAATAAGATCGCTGCCGCCGGAAACGCTCATCTATTCCTCGCACGAATACGCCGCCGACAATGCCCGCTTCGCGCTCACAATCGAACCAGACAACGCCGATCTGCTGAAGCAGATCGCGCTGATAGAGAACAAGAGGCAAGCGGGCATGCCGACCGTTCCATCGACACTGGCAACGGAGCTCGCGGCCAATCCGTTTCTACGCGTCGATCGGGCTTCCATACGCTCCCGATTGGGTTGCATGGAGAGCGCCAACTGGGAAGTCTTTGCCAAACTACGCCGTATGAAAGACGCTTTCCGGGAGCTAAAAAATCTGTGAATGGTTTCGGAAATTTTTAGCTCACGTCGATATAACAGGCTAAACGAGATAGCTAAAGCTCTGTTACGTCCAAAAGTGGCGTAACAGATGCATAAGCCGGTTATTAAAAACCGCCACTCGTTGCCCAATGCCAGCCGGTTGAAGTTTCCTGGGAGGGAAGATTCAAAGACACACAGGCGGAAAGTAAAAGCGTGTGTTTATGCTGTCTGCCCTCTTAAGTACCCAAAAAGCAACTGAACCAATTCCCGCTTCAGCGCCGATGAACCGGTCAATCCGCGCAAGGCAGCCTGATGCACAATCCCTTCAATAGCAGCGGATAATGTCCACGCCGCTGTCTGAATATCATCGGCATTCCGTCGCGCCCCATACCGGGAAACAAGGGCGAGGTAGTACTCGTTATACTTTTTTTCAAATTCGGCGTGAGCCGAAATAGCCTCGTCGCTCCGGGGGGCTTCTTCCACCAGGGCCCGATGTAGAGCGGGATGTGCCCCATGTACCGACAGCATACCTTCGATCAGCAGGTTGAAGCTCTGGTTCACATCCTCGGTATTTTCACTGGCAGCCTGCAGGACGTTGATAACATCGCTGAAATGCTTCTTTCTAATGGCCTCTACGAGTACGAGCTTGTTGGGAAAGTATTGGTAAAGCGACCCGATGCTGACACCCGCAAACTCGGCCACTTCATTGGTGGTGAAGTATCGCCAGCCTTTTTCACCTAAAACCTGAGTCGCAGCCTCGACGATCGCGCTCACTGTCGCCTGAGAACGCTTCTGCTTTGGGAGCTTCCGCATCCCGTTATCGCACGGCTGAATGCGAGTAGACATCACTGTGCCTCCAGCTCAAAATGTGAACTCCAGGCTCACATTATACAAGGATTGGTCAGGTGCATCCTCTACCAGCCACAAGCCGTGAACTCCGACTCGAGGTCAGACCCACCAGCCGCCCAAAGGTTTCTGACTTTGAGATAGTCGAAGTGGCTTTACCCGTTGCACAAAACGATGAGGTTCTGGTCAGGAACCGTTATTCGCGAGTCTCCGCCTCGCTGCGCATGATGATCAGCGAGGGCGCCGAAGCCATCCCTGGCGTACCGTTTCCGGCGCTGAAGCCGGGCGACACTCTGGCGGAGGAAACGCTCGGCGAGGTCCTTTCTTCTCCACCTGGGAGTGAACTCAGGCCGGGCGATCGCGTTCGGCATTTCATGGGCTGGCGCGAGTATGCCGCCGTCCCGCTCGCGGAGTGCGTCCGTGTTGATAGCCGAGTTTATCCGGACGTCGCGAGCCTTTCGCATGGCTCGACGGCTTATGCGGCATTGACGCGAGGCGTTGAAATCAGGCCCGGTGATACCGTCCTTATCACCAGCGCGGCCGGCGCAATAGGCTCTATGGCCGGGCAGATCGCCCGACAGCTTGGCGCTGGACGAGTGATTGGCAGCACAAGCTCCAGGCAAAAAGCCGAACGGCTTGTTAAGGAATTAGGTTACGACGCGGCGGTGATTCGGGGCCGCGGCAGCGACGTGGCACAGCTGCGTGAAGTCGCTCCGGAAGGCATTGATGTCGTGCTCGATTGCGTAGGCGGGGAACAACTGCAGTCAGCCATCGTGGCTGCACGCCCAGGTGCCCGAATTGCGATCGTCGGGGCTCTGTCGGGCCAGCTCGCTGATGCAGGAACGGGACGGGAAGCCCCCGTCGAGCTCGATTCAGTCCAGATCCTCCTGAAAAAGATCACGATACGCGGATACAGCGCTGACGACGACCCGGATGCTCACGCGGAATGGGATACGAGATTTGCAGAATGGCTTCAAACAGGGGATATCGTGTTTCCACATGTCATCGTCAATGGGATAGAGCGGGCGCCAGAGGCCATTCAGGCTATTGCGGAGGGCAGATACTTCGGCACCGTGTTTGTCGAGTTTTAGGGCTTGTCATCATGTTGCCGTAAGCATACCTGCCTGGGTGCCACGTGCTATTTAAGCTTTGTGGTTTTTCAGCCCCGACAGGTACGCTTCACTGCCAGATTCTTCAAAAATTATGAGAGCGCGGGCGGTTGTATTCCACCAGCCCTTGCTCTGTCAGGCTTCACCGGCTGGCTGACTAAAGCGTCGATGTTCGCCGTCTCGCGCCCTTCTGCCGTTAAAATAGCACCGGCAGCCCCAGCGCACGTTTCACTTCGTCCGCCGTTTGCTGCGTCAGCGCTCGCGCTTTCTCACTCCCGGCTTTCAACACCTCTTGCAAATAAGGCTTATCTTCGATAAAGCGATTTCGCCGCTCTCTGATCGGCGCCAGCAGGTTTTGCAGACAGGTTTCCAGCTCGTTTTTACACTGCCGATCCCCCAGCCCACCGCGCTGATAGTGCTCTTTCATCGCCTCAACGTTCTCTTTGTCTTCATGGAAAGCATCCAGATAGGTAAACACCACATTGCCTTCAATTTTTCCCGGATCGTTGACGCGCAGATGATCCGGGTCGGTAAACATGGCGCTCACGGCCTGATGAATCTGCTGTTCGCTGGCGGAAAGGGTGAGCGTATTGCCCAGGGATTTTGACATCTTAGCGTTACCGTCAATGCCCGGCAGACGACTGACCGGGCTGAGCAACGCTTTGCAGGGGGTTAATATCGGCGTCGGCGTCAGGCTATTCATCTTGTGCACAATTTCATTGGCCTGTTCGATCATCGGCAGCTGATCGTCCCCCACCGGCACCAGGCTGGCTTTAAATGCGGTAATATCCGCGGCCTGGCTTATCGGATAGACAAGAAAACCAGAAGGCAAAGAGCGAGCAAACCCCTTCTGGGCTATCTCGCTTTTTACCGTCGGGTTTCTTTCCAGCCGGGCGACGGTCACGATGTTCATATACAACATGGTGAGTTCGGCCAGCGCTGGCAGAGAGGATTGCAGGCAGATTGTGGTTTTCTGCGGATCAATGCCAACCGCCAGGTAGTCCGCCATCACCTGCAGAATGTTTTCGGCGACTTTCTCCGGGCGGCTGCCGTTGTCGGTTAGCCCCTGAAGGTCGGCGACCAAAATGTGCTGCAGGTGCTCATCCTGAAGCTGAACGCGTTTACGCAGTGAGCCGACGTAGTGCCCAAGGTGGAGCTGGCCGGTTGGACGGTCGCCGGTAAGAATGGTTTGCTGTAAAGCGTGTGAACTGCTCATAACTGCCTCCTGAAGCTGATAAATCTTGCCGGAGGGCGAACAGTTAAACGAAATAGCCGCCTTCCGGCGGCTATTAGAAAAGGGTGAACGAATTCCTGCCGCCTCTAAAGAGACAGCCACCAGCGGATAACGATATGTGCGGTGTGATTTATGTTCATTCGGCTACCCTATCACATTTCGCGATGGTTTCCGTAGCGGGATTTAAAAGTTTATAATTTCCCCATCGCTCGCAAGATGCCCTCGCGACGAACAGATAAAAAGGAAAGTTGGGAATCTATGGTTGTTATGAATGATCCTTCGCCAGGCGTCCTGTCGGTTTTTGATTTTGACGGCACGCTGACCCATAGCGATAGCTTTGTCCCGTTCCTGCGGTTTGCCTTTGGGCGCAAAACCTTCGCGCGCAAGATGATGCGTATGGTCATTCCGACGCTCAAATGCCTGCGCCGGAAACTGACCCGCGATGAATTAAAAGAAATCCTGATTTCAACCTTCTTAACCGGCGTGAATGAGCAGTGGGTTAAGGATAAAGCCGAAGTGTATTGCGCGAAAAACTTCGAAAAAATGATGCGCCCGCGTGGGCTGATGGCGGTTGCCGCTGAGCTACGTTCTGGCGCTGAAGTTACGCTGTGCTCTGCGTCTCCGGCCATCGTGCTGCTGCCGTTCGCCGAACGTCTGGGCGTGAAGCTCATCGGCACTCAGCTTGAAGTGGTGGACGGCGTGTTAACCGGCCGCATTAACGGCCATAACTGCCGCTGCGATCAAAAGATTCAGCGTCTGGAACAGATTTATGGCCCGCTTAACCAGCTGCATTTGCGCGCCTGGGGGGATTCAAGAGGGGATTATGAGCTGCTGACCGCAGCCAGGGATTACCACTGGCGCCACTTCCACCGCGCCAAATCTCGTCGTCGCTCACCTATCGAAAGATTACGCCTCGACAAACATCTCTGAGTCTCGTCATCAGGACGCCCTCGCCCGAAGGCGTCCTTCATCCTGTTCAGTTCTTACTGTCGCTTGATTCCGCTTTTGCCGGGAACATCACGCTGAGGATGATGCCCACGGCCAGCACGCCCAACACAACGTACAGGCTGGCGGTGGCCGAAATGCTGTAACCGTGGTGCCAGATATGTTCGCTGGCGTTAAGCCCGAGCTTAACGGCGATAAAGAACAGCAGCACCACCACCGCTTTTTCCAGGTGAACGAGATACTGTTTTAACGCTTCCAGCACAAAATACAGGGTACGCAAGCCAAGTATTGCAAACATCATTGCGCTGTAGACGATCAGCGGTTCACGGCTGACGGCAATAATGGCCGGGACAGAATCAAAAGCGAACATCACGTCAGACAGTTCAACCACCGCCACGCAAAGCATCAGCGGCGTAGCATACAGCGTGGCTTTTTTTACTCGCCCAACGGTGATGGCCTGGTTTTCTGGCTTCGCCAGCTCGTGGTCAACCTCAGCCTGGTTAAGCAGGAATTTGCGCCCGGCAAGCTTTGGCCAAAGAGGGAAAAAGCGTTTTACCAGCCGATAAGCCAGATGCTGAGAGTAGTCCTCAACTTCGTCCTCTCCATCGTTGCCTTTGAGCATCATCACCGCCGTCCACGCCACAATCAGCGCAAACACGATTTCAACATAAGGCCCCAGCGACAACAGCCCGGTGCCGATGGCCACAAAAATGCCTCTGAAAACAATCGCGCCGATAACGCCCCAGTACAACACGCGGTGCCGGTAGCGATCCGGAATGCCGAACCAGGCAAAAATCGCCATCATCACAAACAGGTTATCGACGGAAAGCACCTTCTCAAGCGCGTAGCCGGTGACAAACAGGCTGGCGACTTCTGCGCCGTGATGAAGATATAAAAAACCGGCAAAAAGCATTGCCACTGCAACCCAGAACACCGACCACAATGCGGCACTTTTCAGCGAGATGGGCTCGTCTTTGCGGTGCATAAAAAGGTCAATAAAAATGGCACCCACCGAAAGCGCAAGAAATACCGCTACCGTTTCGGTCGGGAAGCCAATATGTGTAGATATCATGTTTTATCCTTCAGGAATGACGGAGGCAGCTTCGGGGGATCCGAGTGCCGCCTCACTCCATTCAGGATAAGACCTTCAGGCAAAAATGGTATATTTTTTCTGACATTGGCGAATAAACCGACGCCTGCATTAAATTGCTCGCGCATCCCCCGCGTACTGCGCTACCGCCTGTTGTAACCTCGCCGTCTGGCTGTCATTGGCCGGGCTTATCATCGCGTAGTTATAGCGGCGATCGCTCCAGTACTGCGCGGTCAGGTTATCGGCCTGTCGCTCCCCTTTCCCCAGCGTAAACATGCCGGAGGGCCGGATATAATACGCCACGCGCGTGCCCTGAGCGTCCCGGTAGACCACCAGCGCCGCCGGCCCCTGCTCGGTTACCATTAAACGCCCGCCCACCAGCGTAAAACCGTAATTATCGAGGTCTGGTGCCAGCGCCCCGTTAATAAAGTAGCGACTCATCCAGTTATTCACCTCCGCGCGATCGCTGGCCACAACGTCCAGCGCTTTCACGCTGCCACTGTTCACCAGACGATAGGCCTGCACGGCATCTTCCATCGGCAGAATTTGCCGCAGAACTTCGCTGGCATGCAGCTGCCACCCGGCCACGCCGCCCATGCCGACGGAGAACAGCAGGCTAAAAGCAACGGCTAACCGCCACCGGCGAGTGCGCTGGATTTGCTGCCGCGCCCGCTGTACTTCCGAAGCAGGGGCAGAAACCTGTGGCACAAATTCATCCAGCGAAAGACGTAAACGCCGGGCATCGGCCTGCCATTTTTTGACCTGTGCGGCCTGCTCGGGGTGCTGCTGCAAATAGTGCTCAACCCACTTTTTGCGCTCGTCATCCAGCTGCCCGTCAACCCAGGCATGGAGATCCTGCTCGTCAGGTATGCGCGATTTCATTTTAATCTCCTTAACGCCGGGGTGGATGGCGTGCCTTCATCCCATTTTTGCAGCTGTTTTCTGGCTCGGGACAAACGCGACATCACGGTTCCCAACGGAATATCCAGCGACTCAGCCGCCTCTTTATAGCTCAAACCTTCTACGCTGATGAGCAGCAGTAATGCACGCTGCTCCACGGGAAGCTGGCTGAACATCGCCAGCATATCGTCGTTGATCAGCATCTCCTCCGTTGACGCGGCCACCGGGTGTGCATCGCCGGTAAACAACGACAAAATACGCTGATAGCGTCTTTTTCGCCGCTCGCCGTCAATGAATTGCCGGTAGAGAATAGAGAACAGCCAGCTGCGAAGGCTTTCCCTTGCCGCCAGATTCCTCTCGCGGGTAAATGCTTTCTCAAGGCAGGACTGCACCAAATCCTCCGCGGCATGAGGATTGCGCGTGAGCCATAGGGCGAAACGCTGCAGATGCGGCAGCATTTCCCGTACTTCCTGTTCGCTCAGTTTTGACATGATTTACTCCACTGGCGATGTTAGCCCCGGCCTTTGTAGCCCGTCATACTGCTGAACACGCCATCACGCAACAGCAGCGCATGAAATAATGCGGCGGTCAGATGCAGAATTACGATGACGAACAGCAGCAGAGCAAGCCAGGTATGCAGCGGCCGAAGCACGGCATAAAGCTCAATATTTTTCGCCACCAGCGCCGGTAGCGTGATGCCAGTCCCCAGCGTCACAGGATAGCCCGCGGCAGAGAGCATGGCCCAGCCTACCAGCGGCTGGGTTACCATCAGAAGATAGAGCAGCCAGTGGGATAAATGTGCCAGCGCTACCTGAAAACCCGGCAGATTCGCCGGGAGCGACGGCGTTTTATAACGAAGGCGGAGATAAACCCTCAGGATAACCAGCAGCAGAATGGCGACGCCAAGCGGTTTATGCAATGAGTATAAAAAAGCGTGTAATGCCGACACCGTGGACACCATCCCCACGCCGATAAACAGCATTGCCACGATCATCAGCGCCATCGCCCAGTGAACGACGCGCAGCAGAGGGTGAAAATACGTCACTTTGCTCATAACCGGCCCCCTTTATTTACCTGAGCTTCTTCATGCGTGCGGCGATTGAAGGATGATGAATAAGCCGCAGAGCGCGCGCTAAGCAGCGGATCGTCTGAACCAGAAATACCTTCCGGCAAGATCAGAGGATCGTAGTTGATGTCCCGGCAGTTGCCGTCAGCTTGATCTTGTGCGGCAGTGAGCACCAGCGTGCCTGCGTTAAGTTTTTGGTGGCTATCGGGCCAGGCTTTTGTCGCATCGTTAATCACATCGCCCTTTTCAGCCACGCTGATAATCAAATCCCATTTCAGCGGCCCCTGCTGCAGGCGCTGCTTGATGTCCTGCTGCAGGAACAAAGGATTCGCTTTGTCCTCCGCCGTCACCGGCACGCCGGGGGTTTGCGACTGCATACTCCAGCGCACGCCATGAACGTCCCCAGTTTTATTGGTAAATAAGAAGGCGTTCAGGCTGTTGTAGCTGTCGCTAGCCCAGCTCGACGTCGGCACATAGCCCTTCACCCAGGCAAAAAACGGCTTTGCCTCCGGGTGAGTGCTGATAAATGCTTTCATTTTGGCTGGATCGGGTTTGCCCGTTTTAGGATCGGGAATACCCGCCATTTGCTGATCGTAGAAGCCCTGCGGCGTTGCGACGCTAAAGAACGGCAGCGCGTTCATCCCGGTACGCCACTCCTGGCCATCACGGGTGATAAACTGCAGCGCCATACTGCGCACTGGCACCGCACCATCGGGCGCGTTGGGGTTACCGCCAGCAATTGCCAGGCGGCCAATGACCGGCGTATTGCCCGGCAGGAACACCGTTGCTTTCGACAGCGCGCTGGCGCTACCGTTGGAGTCAAAATATCCCACTACACAGACCCCTTTGGCATGATTGCGGCGGTAGCCGGGGTGCTCTCCTCCCGTTTTTTCCAGCGCATTAACCAGCTTGTCGGGGGATAAACGCCCCGGCGTCAGGGCCCCCCACGCCCAGGCAAACAGCAGGCAGAGGGCTAACGGAATGGCGATTATCACGGTGCCACGCAGTAAAAATTGCTGCGGGTAGCGTAAATTTTTAAACATCGCGCAGAAAGACGGACGAGGTTCTCGCATAGGATCGGCTCACAATAATGAAACGGTATTGGGTTTTGGAGCACATAGGACGAACGAAATGAGCATTTATTCCCAGGTAATTAAAAATTTTTATCGTCCGTATTCCACTATCAAAAGCAGGGGAATGATTGTTATTACTTTTTATATATTTCGGGAATGTGAACATTAAAAACACCGGTTCGGCCTTTTTCATCAATAGGTAAAAAAGTTAAATATTAAAAAAACAATAAACTTTTGTTAGCAGACGTAACGAACGTACCGAGTGAATGATTACAAGTCATCGACGCCAAGTTTAAAACATAGAAATAAAGTGAAACCACAAACTAAAAACAACATCATTTAACTTAGGGAGAGAAAAAATAAAAGCCATTGTTAGTTATGGAATAAAGTATTTCATCGCTACCAACACTGCGCGCATCGTTAAAAATCCGCCCTATTGACAACTTTTTGCCTGCAGATTAATTTCCTTTCCACCCTGTAAGCCAGCAAGACAACTTACCCTCCTGTATCCACTGCAGGAAAATACTCCGACAACACCATTAACATCACGCTCAATATTAATTAAAAGAGAGTTATTATGTTTAAAAACCTTTCCGTAGGTTCGCGAATAAGCGGCAGCTTTATCATTATTTTATTAACGCTGATTATGCTGACGCTGGTGGCGATTATGCAGGTAAATAAAATAAACAACGCGTTGATCGCCATCAACGATGTCAATAACGTTAAACAGCGCTACGCCGTTAATTTCAGGGGCAGCGTACATGACCGTTCAATTGCCATCCGCGACGTGACGTTGGTGCCGGCAGGCGAACTGCAGGGCGTTGTGGAACACATCCGCAAGCTGGAGCAGGATTACCAGGCCTCCGTTCAGCCGATGGAAGGCATCTTTGCCCAGGGCAGTGACGTAACGCCCGAAGAGCGTACTCAGTACGAAAAGATAAAAGAGGCCGAGCAGCAAACGCTCCCGCTGGTGAATGAAATTATCGCTCTTCAGCAAAAAGGCGATGTGGAGGGCGCGCGCCAGGTCATCCTCAATCAGGCTCGTCCTGCTTTTGTTAACTGGTTGGCCACCATTAACGGTTTTATCGACATGGAGACTCAGCTTAACGACGCTTTGGCTAATACGGCGCGCGGTATTGCGCGAACATTTCACCTTCTGATGCTTACCCTGGCGCTGGTTGCCGTGGCGATTGGACTGCTGATCACCTGGTCAACCACACGCAAAATCACGCTTTCCCTCGGCGGTGAACCGGTTGATTTACTGCGTATGACCAACGCTATCGCCGCCGGAGATCTGACGCAAACGCCCGAGCTGCGTAAAAAAGACTCCAGCAGTATTCTGGCCTCGCTCAGCCATATGCAGAATTCGCTGCGCCAGCTGGTGCTGGAAGTTCGCCAGAACGCAGAGGGTGTGGCGAGCGCCAGCGCGGAAATTGCCAAAGGAAGTAGCTCGCTTTCTGCAAGGACGGAGAACCAGGCTGCGGCGCTACAGCAAACATCAGCGGCGATGGATCAGGTGGCGAGCACGGTGCGGAACAATGCGGAAAGCGCGCAGTACGCCAGCAAACTTGCCAGCTCTGCCGCAAGCGAAGTCACCCAGGGAAGTGAAATGGTGCAGGGGATCGTCAGTACTATGGAGGAGATCACTCAGGAATCCGTACGTATTGCGGACATTACCTCCGTGATCGAGGGGATCGCTTTCCAGACCAACATTCTGGCACTGAACGCCGCCGTTGAAGCCGCCAGAGCGGGTGAACAAGGCCGGGGTTTTGCCGTTGTCGCCACTGAAGTTCGAGCCCTTGCTCAACGCTCTTCCAGCGCCGCGAAAGAAATAAAAGGCCTGATTACCGGCTCAGTGCAGCGGGTAAACAGCGGGGCGCAGGAGATCGATCAGGCGGCGGAAACCATGAGCAAGATTTTAACCACCGTCAGCCAGGTGAACAGCATTGTGAACGAAATTGCGCATAACTCAGCAGAACAGGCGACCGGCGTGAATGAGGTTGCCCAGGCCGTTGCGCAGATGGATAAAAACCTGCAGCAAAACGTCGCGCTGGTTGAGGTGACGTCCTCCACGGCAACCTCTCTCGATAGGCAATCTCGCGTTCTGCGTGAAACCGTCAGCGTTTTCCAGGTTGCCTCCTGAGCCTACAAAGTACGGGGAATCGCCATTCCCCGTTTTTTTATTTCGGGAAATTAATCACCAGGTGGCTATTGTCGTCTTTCTCGTTCAGCGAACAGCCTGGGGCTTTACCACTCGAGTCGAAAGAAACCACAGGGCCGGGACGCATATCTTTAGGACCTTGTTCACGGCTATGGTGAAAATGACCGCCGCCGCCCCAAACCAGCGTTTTACGTGCGCCAATGGCACGCTCTTCTTTTTCTGCCGCAGCGTTCCAGGCAATATTGAGCGCCAGCCGTTTGTTCATGTATTTGATGGCTTCCATCGGCGTTTTCGGCGCAGCGCCGGGAATATGGCGGTCAATGCCGGCGACGGAAATACCCGCTTTGCGCGCTTCATAAAGTGCCCCGGCAACCTTATCTACCCAGGCCTCGCCGTGTTTTGACCAGGCGTTCATGATGAAGTTTTTTGTCGCCTCTTTGCCATGAGCCAGCGCTTCGTGAAACAAGGCGTTATCGCTGTATTTCACAAACTCTACCGCCAGCAGATCCACACCAGCCTTTTTCAACTCGGGAATGGCATGGCCGACAAATTCAGGGATCGCAAGCTGACCATGCACGTCGCCCAGGTAAGCAAGCTTGTTATCCCGGAACAGGTTAGCCAGGGCCTGAACGGGATCGTTTACCGGCGGCTTAATTTTAATATCAGGGTGGATCCTTCCGCTGGTGTTAAGAGCGGCGGGCTGAACGCGATTTGACTGACCGACTGCAGAAAACATGGTTATCTCCGATGTTGGGATGTTTTCTGATAAGTGGGTCACTGAAAATTGAGTTCCTGAAAACAGGGTCAAAAAGATGTGTCTAAACGCAACATCCGGCAACTCAAATACGTTGCCGGATCGGGCGGGATCTATCTTTTATAGTAATTATTAAGGCTTTTAATGTAGTTCATGCAGCCCATCACGCTGGGATCGGTGCTGTTGTATTTATAGTCTTTGATAATGCCTTTGCTGTCGGTAGAGATCTGAATTTTGCAGCTGTAGTTCACCGGCACAAACGTGGTTTGTGTTGTCGTGGCCTCAAACGGTTTACCGTTGACCGTACCGGTGGTCGTTTGCGGCGAAATATAAGGCTCGGCTCCCGTACTGTTCGTTATCCACGTATAAACTTTCGTGTCGTCAAACGTTTGCTGATTATCGGGGTAGCCTAATATTTTAAATGCGACGGTTTTATCCTGGCCCACGAGGCCACGCAAACCCTCATCAAGCTGTTGAAAAGAAAAGCACCCCGTCACTGCCAGCACGCCCGCCAGTACCCACTTTCTCATAGACACCCTGGAATTTAACCGTTTAAACAGAATGAAGGCGAAAACGTTCGCCAAACTGCGGTATTACAGCCAGCCGCCGCTAGAACATATCAGAACAGCAACGCGTTGCGAGGCTTTCAGCAATGTCGTTTAACCGCTGTTTTCCTGCCTTTGATACTCCGTTATCATGGGCCATCTGCGGGGCGATTCCCGCGTGCAGTTTACGCCGTATTAGTGAGCAATAATGAGAACCAGAAACATCACTAACCACTTAAAATTCAACGAAATGGATATCATCACTCCATGAGTACTAGCGAAACCTTCGACGCCCATACCCCGATGATGCAGCAGTATCTGCGTCTTAAATCCGAGCACCGTGACATCCTGCTGTTTTACCGTATGGGTGACTTCTACGAGCTGTTCTATGACGATGCCAAACGCGCTTCTCAACTGCTGGATATCTCCCTGACCAAGCGTGGGGCTTCTGCGGGCGAACCTATTCCAATGGCGGGCGTGCCTCATCACGCGGTGGAAAATTACCTGGCTAAACTGGTGAACCTTGGTGAGTCCGTGGCCATCTGCGAACAAGTTGGCGATCCGGCAACCACCAAAGGGCCGGTTGAGCGTAAAGTCGTTCGCATCGTCACGCCGGGCACCATCAGCGACGAAGCGCTGCTGCAGGAGCGCCAGGATAACCTGCTGGCGGCAATCTGGCAGGACAGCAAAGGTTTTGGCTATGCGACGCTCGACATCAGTTCCGGGCGCTTCCGTCTGACCGAACCGGAAGACCGTGAAACCATGGCCGCCGAACTTCAGCGCACCAATCCGGCGGAGCTGCTGTATGCGGAAGACTTCGCTGAGATGAGCCTGATTGATGGCCGCCGTGGCCTGCGCCGCCGCCCGCTTTGGGAGTTCGAGATTGAAACCGCGCGCCAACAGCTAAATCTGCAGTTTGGCACTCGGGACCTGACCGGCTTTGGCGTCGAGAACGCCCACCATGGGCTTTGCGCCGCCGGCTGTCTGCTGCAATACGTCAAAGATACCCAGCGCACTTCCCTGCCGCATATCCGTTCCGTGACCATGGACCGGCAGCAGGACAGCATCATTATGGATGCAGCCACCCGCCGTAACCTTGAGATCACCCAGAATCTGTCCGGCGGCGTGGAGAACACGCTGGCCTCGGTGCTGGACTGCACCGTGACGCCGATGGGCAGCCGTATGCTCAAACGCTGGCTGCATATGCCGGTGCGTAACGTCGATGTGCTCACCCGGCGGCAGCAAACTATTGCGGCCCTGCAGGAGCGCACCGCAGATATTCAGCCGACGCTGCGTCAGGTCGGCGACCTGGAACGTATCCTTGCCCGTCTGGCGCTGCGCACCGCTCGCCCACGCGATCTGGCTCGTATGCGTTATGCCTTCCAGCAACTGCCCGCCTTGCGCGAGACCCTGTCTGACGTAAGCACCGACTACGTGCAAACCCTGCGCGAGCAGATGGGTGAATTTGTAGCGCTACGCGAATTACTTGAGCAGGCGGTTATCGAATCGCCACCGGTGCTGGTGCGCGACGGCGGCGTTATCGCTCCCGGCTATAACGAAGAGCTGGACGAATGGCGAGCCCTGGCCGATGGCGCAACTGACTACCTGGATCGCCTGGAAATTCGCGAACGCGAACGCCTGGGCCTTGATACGCTGAAAGTGGGATTTAACGCCGTGCACGGCTACTACATCCAGGTCAGCCGCGGCCAAAGCCATCTGGTGCCGATCAACTATGTTCGCCGCCAGACGCTGAAAAACGCCGAGCGCTACATTATTCCTGAGCTGAAAGAGTACGAAGACAAGGTCCTGACTTCCAAAGGCAAAGCGCTGGCGCTGGAGAAACAGCTTTACGATCAGCTATTTGATTTGCTGCTGCCGCACCTGGAAGCGCTGCAAAGAAGCGCTACCGCGCTGGCGGAGCTGGACGTGCTGGTGAACCTGGCCGAGCGCGCTTATACCCTGAACTACACCTGCCCGACGCTGACGGACAAGCCCGGCATTAAGCTGGTCGGTGGCCGCCATCCGGTAGTGGAACAAGTGCTCAGCGAACCGTTTATCGCTAACCCGCTAAACCTTTCCCCTCAGCGTAGAATGCTGATCATTACCGGCCCGAACATGGGCGGTAAAAGTACCTATATGCGCCAGACCGCGTTAATTGCTTTGCTGGCCTATATCGGCAGTTTTGTGCCAGCTCAGCAGGCAGAAATTGGCCCGGTTGATCGCATCTTTACCCGCGTAGGCGCTGCCGATGACCTGGCTTCCGGTCGCTCAACCTTCATGGTGGAGATGACAGAGACCGCCAACATTCTGCACAACGCGACCGAACACAGCCTGGTCCTGATGGATGAGATTGGCCGCGGCACATCGACCTATGATGGCCTGTCGCTGGCCTGGGCCTGCGCCGAAAGCCTGGCCAACCGTATTAAGTCGCTGACGCTGTTCGCTACCCACTATTTCGAGCTGACCACGCTGCCGGAGAAAATGGAAGGCGTGGCTAACGTCCATCTGGATGCCGTGGAGCATGGGGATACCATCGCCTTTATGCACAGCGTGCAGGACGGCGCGGCGAGCAAGAGTTACGGCCTGGCCGTAGCCGCGCTGGCGGGTGTGCCAAAAGACGTGATCAAACGTGCGCGTCAGAAGCTGCGCGAGCTGGAAAGCATTTCCGGCAATGCGGCCGCAAGCCAGGTGGATGGGACGCAAATGTCGCTGCTGGCCACGGCGGAAGAGACATCCCCTGCCGTCGAGGCGCTGGAGAACCTGGATCCAGATTCTCTTTCTCCGCGTCAGGCGCTGGAGTGGATCTATCGGCTGAAGAGTTTGGTGTAGACGTTACCAAACGGCACGCATAAAAAAAGCGGTGATTTGCATCACCGCTTTTTTATTTGAAGAGTCGATTATTCGCGGAACAGCGCTTCGAGGTTCAGCCCCTGAGCCTGCAGGATTTCACGCAGACGGCGAAGGCCTTCAACCTGAATCTGACGAACGCGTTCACGAGTCAGGCCGATTTCACGACCCACATCTTCCAGCGTCGCAGCTTCATAACCCAGCAGACCAAAACGACGGGCCAGCACTTCACGCTGCTTAGCGTTCAGTTCGAACAGCCACTTCACGATGCTTTGTTTCATGTCATCGTCTTGCGTGGTGTCTTCCGGGCCGTTGTCTTTCTCGTCCGCAAGGATATCCAGCAGCGCTTTCTCAGAGTCACCACCTAATGGGGTGTCTACCGAGGTAATGCGCTCGTTGAGACGCAGCATACGGCTAACGTCATCAACCGGTTTATCCAGCTGCTCGGCAATCTCTTCGGCACTCGGCTCATGGTCGAGCTTGTGGGAGAGTTCACGAGCAGTACGCAGGTAAACGTTCAGCTCTTTCACAATGTGAATCGGCAGGCGAATCGTACGGGTTTGGTTCATGATTGCCCGTTCGATGGTCTGACGAATCCACCATGTGGCGTACGTTGAGAAACGGAACCCACGTTCCGGATCGAATTTCTCAACCGCACGAATCAGCCCCAGATTACCCTCTTCAATCAGATCCAGCAGCGCCAGACCACGATTACTGTAGCGACGGGCAATTTTTACCACCAGACGCAGGTTACTTTCGATCATGCGTCGGCGGGAGGCTACATCACCGCGCAACGCGCGGCGAGCAAAGTAAACTTCTTCTTCGGCTGTTAATAATGGAGAGTAACCGATCTCTCCAAGATAAAGCTGAGTCGCATCTAGTACACGCTGTGTTGCACCCTGTGACAGCAGCTCTTCTTCTGCAAGGTCGTTATCACTGGGTTCCTCTTCTACAAGGGCTTTTTCGTCAAAAGCCTCAACTCCGTTCTCATCATATTCCGCGTCTTCGTTTAACTCGTTAACTTTCAGCGTATTCTGACTCATAAGGTGGCTCCTACCCGTGATCCCTGGGCAATACACTCAATGAATGTTTTGCCGGTTTATCGCTGCGGCAAATAACGCAGCGGGTTTACGGATTTCCCCTTGTAACGAATTTCAAAATGCAATCGTGTAGAACTGGTTCCGGTGCTACCCATGGTAGCTATTTTTTGCCCCGCCTTAACTTCTTCTTGTTCCCGGACCAGCATTGTATCGTTATGGGCGTAGGCACTCAGATAATCATCGTTGTGTTTGATGATGATTAGATTACCGTAACCGCGCAGCGCGTTACCGGCATATACCACGCGCCCTGCGGCGGTCGCGATAATGGCCTGTCCTTTACTGCCAGCGATATCGATCCCTTTGTTGCCCCCTTCGGTTGCCGCAAAGTTTTCGATGATCTTACCGTCGGTCGGCCAGCGCCAAGTTGAAATTGGCGAGCTGTTAGACGTACTGCTGACGGTAGGTTCGGTAGAGCTAACCACAGGTGCCGTCACCGGTGCTGTGACAACAGTCTCAGCTGGCTTATTGCCCGGTAACATTTTAGTAGCACTCTGTTCACCTGAATCCTCAGAATACGTAATTGTCGGTTTAGAAGCAACTACCCTGGTTGAGTTTTGTTCAACCGGCGTCACGACGCCCTGCGCACGGGCATCGGCGGCGGTCACCGCGTTCCCACCGGTGATTGGCGTGCCGGAGGCGTTGCCGACCTGGAGGGTTTGCCCTACTTCCAGACCGTATGGCGCCGGTACGTTGTTGCGCTGCGCCAGGTCACGGAAGTCGTTCCCGGTAATCCACGCAATGTAGAACAGAGTATCGCCGCGTTTAACGGTGTAGGTGCTGCCGCCCGCGTAGCTTCCTTTAGGGATGTTGCCGTACTGACGGTTGTAGACAATGCGGCCATTTTCAGTCTGTACAGGCTCTGACGCTACGGGCTGGGCCTGAGGCTGGCGAACCGGTTGAATTTGTGGCTGCTGCACGGGTTGAATCTGAGGTTGCTGGATCGGAGCGGACATTGTCGGTGGCTTCGTCACCAGCAGGCTGCCGGTTGAAGAGCCTGAAGAACTGCCATTGCCGCCAACGGAACTGATCGGCGCCTGGGTATTATTGTTGCTTGTACAGCCTGCCAGCCAAAGGCTGGTTAGCGTCAACATCGCCGCCCGGCGTAAAGTAAAAGTTGGGCTTCCCGCGCTCATTTATCCCCCAAAATGATAACAACCAGATATGCATAAAACACTGTAGAAAAGCGGCGTAATCCACGCCAGCTTTTGCTGAATTCGGCTACGTTACGCCGAATTGGCAGCAAAAAAACCGGATATTTCCGGGTTATGCTAATTCGCCGCGTACTAAGGGCACAAAGCGAACAGCTTCTACCGTGTCGATTAAAAATTCATCCCCGTGGCGCCGCACGCGCTTCAAAAACTGCCGGTCGTCCCCCACGGGTAAAACAAGAATGCCGCCGTCATCCAGCTGCGACAGCAGCGCAGTGGGAATTTCCGGCGGTGCCGCTGTCACAATGATAGCGTCGAACGGCGCTTTTGCCTGCCAGCCCTGCCAGCCATCGCCGTGACGGGTCGAAATATTGTGTAAATCCAGCTGCTTCAGGCGACGCCTGGCGTGCCATTGCAGCCCTTTGATACGCTCAACGGAGCAAACATGCCCTACCAGATGCGCCAGAATCGCAGTCTGGTAGCCAGACCCGGTGCCAATTTCCAGCACTTTTGACTGCGGCGTCAGCTCCAGCAGCTCCGTCATCCTCGCTACCATATACGGCTGAGAGATTGTCTGACCAGACCCAATAGGTAACGCGGTATTTTCCCAGGCTTTGTGTTCAAACGCTTCGTCGACAAACTTCTCACGCGGCACCTGTGCAATAGCCTCAAGAACCTGTTCATTCTTGATGCCCTGGGCACGTAATTGATCGAGAAGAGCCTGTACGCGTTTGCTTACCATTGCGCCTCAACTCCGGCTTTTTCAAGCCAGTGGCCAACGACTTCATGGGCGCTATGTGCGGTTAAATCGACATGCAGCGGCGTCACAGACACATAGCCTTCGTCGACGGCGGCAAAGTCGGTGTCCGGTGCAACATCCAGTTTTTCCCCCGGTGGACCAATCCAGTACACCGTGTTGCCACGCGGATCTTCCTGGCGAATCACCTGGTCTGCCGGATGACGGCTGCCGCAGCGCGTGACGCGAATGCCTTTGATTTGGTCCAGCGGTAAATCTGGAACGTTGATATTCAGAATGCGCCCGGTGCGCAGTGGCTCCCGAGCCAGCGCCCGGAGAATAGAGCAGGTGACCGCCGCAGCGGTCTCATAATGCTGATGGCCATCCAGCGAGACGGCCAGCGCCGGGAGCCCCAAATGACGCCCTTCCGTCGCCGCCGCAACGGTACCGGAATAGATAACGTCGTCGCCGAGATTTGGCCCGGCGTTGATGCCCGACACCACAATATCCGGGCGCGGATGCATCAAAGCATTGACGCCGAGATAGACACAGTCCGTCGGCGTTCCCATTTGAACGGAGATATCCCCGTTGGCGAGGGTAAAGGTTCTAAGCGATGACTCCAGCGTCAGCGAGTTTGATGCGCCGCTGCGGTTTCTGTCCGGCGCCACCACCTGCACCTCGGCAAATTCACGCAACGCCTTCGCCAGCACCTGAATACCAGGCGCATGGACTCCGTCATCGTTACTCAGCAATATTCGCATAATCACCCGCTGTGTTCATGAGTTCCCTGACAACGCTGGTGGCAAAACTTCCCGCCGGTAACCAGAAGTTCAGCTCGACGGTGACATCATCCCACCAGTTCCAGCTCAGCTCTTTCGGCTGAACCAGCATCGCACGGCGCGCCGCTTCCACTCGCTCACGCTTCAGCAGCCCCAGCAGAATCTCTTCATCCGCCACGGATTGCTGCTCAAAAGCCAGCGCTGCATTTTGCGTTCCCCACTCGCCATCGCCCGGCAGCGAAGCGGTGATCAGCAGTTCGCCGTCATTCACTCGCTGTTGCAGGCCAGGAAGTTCTTCCGGAGTCGCCACAAACCAGCTGCCGCGCCCTGCCAATTGTAGCGCATCGCCATCAACAACTTGATTAAAGTCTGTTTTTTTCAGGCGCTGGCTAACAATCTGATTAAACAACGCGCTGCGGGCTGCCGACAACCAAAAACTGCGTTTATTTCTGTCGCGCAACGGCGCATTGCTTTCAGCCCAGCGTTTCGCCTGATGCAGGTTATTGCCGCCGATGCCAAAACGCTGGCTGCCGAAATAGTTAGGCACACCCTGCTCCGCTACGGCCTGCAGGCGCTGCTCCATCTCGTGGCGATCGCTTACCTCGCGCAGCACGAGGGTAAAGCGGTTTCCCTTCAGAGCGCCTAAGCGCAGCTTGCGGCGGTGGCGAGCAAACTCCAGCACCTGACAGCCTTCGAGCGTAAAAGCGCTCATGTCCGGCATCTCTTTGCCCGGCAGGCGAACGCAGAACCACTGTTCGGTCACCGCATGTTTGTCTTTTTGCCCGGCAAAGCTGACTTCGCGCGCATGAACTTTAAGGAATTTCGCCAGAGCATCGGCCACGAAACGTGTATTGCAGCCGCTTTTCAGAATGCGCAGCAGCAGATGTTCACCGTCACCGTCCGGGCCAAAGCCCAAATCTTCGATCACCACGAAATCTTCTGGGCTGGCCTTGATGACGCCGCTGCCCTGCGGCTTGCCGTGCAGCCACGTCAGGTTTTGCATGTCCATTACTTGCCGGCCTTGTGCAGCAGCGCCACGGCTTCGCAGGCAATACCTTCGCCGCGGCCGGTAAAGCCGAGTTTCTCGGTGGTGGTTGCTTTGACGTTGACGTCATCCATATGGCAGCCGAGGTCTTCGGCAATAAACACGCGCATCTGCGGGATGTGCGGGGCCATTTTCGGCGCCTGGGCGATAATCGTCACATCTACGTTCCCGAGGGTGAAACCTTTGGCCTGAATCCGGCGCCAGGCTTCACGCAGCAGCTCACGGCTGTCCGCCCCTTTAAAAGCAGGATCGGTGTCCGGGAACAGCTTGCCAATATCCCCCAGTGCGGCGGCACCCAGCAGCGCATCGGTCAGGGCATGCAGAGCAACGTCGCCGTCGGAATGAGCCAGCAGCCCTTTCTCGAACGGGACACGAACGCCGCCAATAATAATCGGGCCTTCGCCGCCAAAAGCATGAACATCAAAACCATGTCCAATACGCATTATACATTCTCCGTTTGGGTTAACCGCGTAAGATAGAAAGCCGCCAGGGCGAGATCTTCAGGGCGAGTCACCTTGATATTATCCGCCCGGGCGCTAATCAGTTCTGGATGAAAGCCGCAATATTCGAGGGCCGACGCTTCATCGGTAATAGTGGCACCTTCATCCAGCGCGCGCAGCAGGCAGCTGCGCAAAAGTTCGAGAGGGAAAAGCTGCGGCGTCAGGGCATGCCAAAGATCTTCACGATCAACCGTATGGGCAATCAGCCCTTTGCCTGGTTCGCCCCGCTTCATGGTGTCGCGAACCGGGGCCGCCAGAATACCGCCGACTTTGCTGCCGGTGGTAATCGCCAGCAGGTTATTCAGGTCGTCCCGGTGCAGGCAGGGGCGTGCGGCATCGTGCACCAGCACCCATTCAGCATTACCTGCGGCCTGCAGGCCAGCCAGCACGGAATCTGCACGTTGCTTGCCGCCAGTCACCACGGTGACGCGAGGATGGGTTGCCAGCGGTAAAGAGGAAAAATAGGTGTCGTTGGGGCTGAGAGCCACGATCACCTGGCCCACGCGCGGATGCGCCATCAGGCTAGCCACCGCGTGTTCGAGAATCGTTTTGTCGCCGATGTGTAGGTACTGCTTAGGACATTCCGTTTGCATACGGCTGCCGATACCGGCGGCCGGTACCACGGCAATTACGTCCGGGGAGGAGTCTGCCATGCCTTTCACTTATGCTGAGTTATCGATTATTTTGCCCGGCGTTGGAGGTATTACCGTTGGCTGCGCGTTTGGAGGCATCCGGCACCAGGCGGTAGAAAGTCTCTCCCGGCTTGGTCATGCTGAGTTCGTTGCGAGCGCGCTCTTCAATCGCTTCCTGGCCGCCGTTGAGGTCGTCAATTTCGGCAAAAAGCTGATCGTTGCGAGATTTTAGTTTGGCATTGGTTGCCTGCTGCGCAGCGACATCTTCGCTGACGCGCGTGTAATCGTGTACGCCGTTTTTTCCGAACCACAGCGAATACTGAAGCCAGACCAGCAAGGCCAGCAACAGCAGCGTTAGTTTACCCATCCTGCCCCCTGAAAAACGGCACAATCATCCCACAACTTTTTCGTCGACTCCACTGCGGCAAGCCACCCTGCGCGCCAAATCGCGCCAGAATTTACCACATAACGCGAATTCATGCGCGATTGGAGCAAGTTTAGCTTAACGTTGCCCATAAATAGTCTGTTACGGTTTGACGCAGTTCGGCACGGCTAACCCATAAGCCACATGAAGAGCACGCCGAACATCAGCGCCACGGAGAGCAGCGTAGCCACACAGCTGAACAGCAGCTTGCCACGCAAGATGGAGTGCAGGGCAATCCCCACCACCACCGCGACCGGCATCAGCGCCAGGAAGAATGGCCAGGTGTAGAGGAAGAAAAAGAGCGTGTTGGGGCCATAGACCAAAAAGGGAATACCTAGCGCCAGCAGCCACGACAAAAAGCCGATAAACGCCCCGGGCAGTGACCAGGTTGTTTCCTCGACCGTCGGGCTGGGTTCAGCCTGAGAGATAACGATATTCGTGCTGTTGCGCATAACTGATTTCATAACCCTGATGGCCGGAAGCGTTGTGCTTCCGGGCGTCTTCAGCAATTGATGATATCGTCGCGACGCAGCAGGTCTAATATTTGGGCCACTAAATTTGTTACTAATTGTTCGCCGTCTAAGTGAATTTCGGCCCGCAACGGCGCCTCATACGCCGAATCAATCCCGGTAAAATTCTTCAGTTCCCCAGCCCTGGCCTTCTTATAAAGCCCTTTAGGATCGCGCGTTTCGCAAATGGCTAACGGCGTGTCCACAAACACTTCGTAGAAACGCCGTTCCCCGGCCCGCTCGCGCACCATTTGCCTTTCAGCCCGGTGAGGCGAGATAAACGCGCTAAGCACGACCAGGCCCGCATCCACCATCAGGCCAGCCACTTCGCCAACCCGCCGGATGTTCTCCTTGCGGTCCTCATCGCTAAAGCCCAGGTCGCTGCACAAGCCGTGGCGAACGTTGTCGCCATCAAGCAAGTACGTGCTTACACCAAGTTTATGCAGCTCTTGCTCAAGGGCACCGGCTACGGTCGATTTCCCGGAGCCGGACAAGCCGGTAAACCACAGCACCGCGCCGCGGTGCTTGTGCAAGGCTTCACGCTGCTCACGCGTCACCGGATGAGCATGCCAGACCACGTTTTCATCATGGTCGGCCATTATTTGCCTCCCAGCAGATCGCGCGCGCCCCAGTGTGGGAAGTGGCGACGCACCAGGGCGTTAAGCTCAAGCTCAAACGCGCTGTAGGCCGAAGGTTCCTGATAAACCTCTGTCTGCGGCTCGCGCACCATGCCAGCGCCGACGGTCACGTTGCTCAGTCGGTCAATGAAAATCAGCCCGCCGGTCACCGGGTTGGACTGATATTTATCGAGCACCAGCGGCTCATCGAAGGTGAGATCCACCAGCCCAATTCCGTTCAGCGGCAAACTTTCTACCACGCGCTGAGTCAGCGAGTTAATTTCAACCTGGTACTGAATATTGTCGACGCGCGCACGGGTTTTCTTCCCGGCGATTTTGATATCAAAGCTCTGGCCCGGTACCAGCGGCTGTTCCGCCATCCAGACGACATCCACTTTCGCGCTCTGCACCGCGGCCAGCGATTCAGTCGCTTCCACCAGCAGATCGCCCCGGCTGATGTCGATTTCGTCTTTCAGCACCAGGGTAATCGCTTCCCCCGCGCCGGCTTGTTGCAAATCTCCATCAAAAGTCACGATTCGGGCGATGCTGGATTCGACGCCAGACGGCAGCACTTTGACGCGCTGGCCTACGCTAACGGTGCCGGAAGCGAGCGTCCCCGCATAGCCGCGGAAGTCGAGATTAGGGCGGTTCACGTACTGCACCGGAAAGCGCATTGGCTGCTGCTCCACGCCGCGAATAATCTCTACCGTTTCCAGCACTTCGAGCAGCGTCGGGCCGCTGTACCACGGCATTTGAGCGCTGGCGCTGGCGACGTTATCCCCTTCCAGCGCGGAAAGCGGCACAAAACGGATATCCAGGTCCGCCGGCAGCTGTTGAGCAAAGGTCAGGTAATCCTGCTTGATCTGCTCGAAGCTCTGCTCGCTGAACGCCACCAGATCCATCTTGTTGATCGCCACCACCAGATGCTTGATCCCTAGCAGCGTGGAGATAAAGCTGTGCCGACGGGTTTGATCCAGCACACCTTTGCGGGCGTCGATCAGCAGGATCGCCAGGTCACAGGTTGAGGCCCCGGTCGCCATATTGCGGGTGTACTGTTCGTGCCCCGGCGTGTCGGCAATAATGAATTTGCGTTTCTCGGTGGAGAAATAGCGATAGGCCACGTCGATGGTAATGCCCTGCTCGCGCTCGGCCTGCAGGCCATCCACCAGCAACGCTAAGTCGAGCTTCTCGCCCTGCGTGCCGTGACGTTTGCTGTCGGTATGCAACGACGAGAGCTGATCTTCATAAATCTGGCGTGTGTCGTGCAGCAGGCGGCCAATCAGGGTGCTTTTGCCGTCATCGACGCTGCCGCAGGTCAAAAAGCGCAGCAGGCTTTTGTGCTGCTGGGCGTGCAGGTAGGCTTCGACGCCGCCTTCATCAGCGATTTGTTGTGCAATAGTGGTGTTCATCTGGCGGCTCCTTAGAAATAACCCTGGCGTTTTTTCAGCTCCATCGAGCCGGCCTGGTCGCGGTCAATCATGCGTCCCTGGCGTTCACTGGTAGTGGAAACCAGCATCTCTTCGATGATCTCCGGCAGCGTCTGCGCGGTTGACTCCACCGCGCCGGTCAGCGGCCAGCAGCCCAGGGTACGGAAGCGCACCATACGTTGTTCAATCACTTCACCCGGCTGCAAATCGATACGATCGTCGTCAATCATCATCAGCATACCGTCGCGCTCCAGCACGGGACGCGGTGCCGCCAGATACAGCGGAACGATGTCGATATTTTCCAGGTAGATGTACTGCCAGATATCCAGTTCGGTCCAGTTAGAGAGTGGGAACACGCGAATACTTTCGCCTTTATTTATCTGGCCGTTGTAGTTATGCCACAGCTCAGGCCGCTGGTTTTTTGGGTCCCATCGGTGGAAGCGATCGCGGAAAGAGTAAATACGCTCTTTCGCACGGGATTTCTCTTCATCGCGGCGCGCGCCGCCAAAGGCAGCATCAAAACCGTATTTATTCAGCGCCTGCTTAAGCCCTTCGGTTTTCATGATATCGGTATGCTTGGCGCTGCCGTGAACGAACGGGTTAATACCCATCGCTACACCTTCAGGATTGCGGTGTACGATAAGATCGCAGCCGTAGGCTTTCGCCGTGCGGTCACGGAATTCGTACATTTCGCGGAATTTCCAGCCGGTATCAACGTGCAGCAGCGGGAACGGCAGCGTACCTGGGTAGAAAGCTTTACGGGCCAAATGCAGCATGACCGAAGAGTCTTTCCCAATGGAATACATCATCACCGGATTAGAAAATTCGGCAGCGACCTCACGGATAATATGGATGCTTTCAGCTTCCAGTTGCCGCAAGTGAGTGAGTCGTTTTTGGTCCATAACCTTCCCTTAAGCAGATGCGCCGCGGCCGTTCATCGCAGCCGCTTGAGATTTAATCTAAGGGGACTATAAGTCTTGGGCTTATTTGTTATGAAATTACGAATTGGAATGACTAGTTCCCGAAAAGAATAACGCCACGGCAAAGCTAACGACAAAATGTGCTTAACCAGTCGTTTTTTCGCGGGTTTAAGAGCAAATGAAATTGTTTAACCTGGCTCACAGTTTCATACTAACGGCGCTTAAAATTTCCGACTAATAAAGATGAATAAGGACGTACTATGTTTTCCGCATTGCGCCGCTCGGTGATTTGCCTGGCGCTGGGCGCGTGCTTTAGCTTTCCCGCAGTGGCGAAGGTCACGCAGCAAGGCGACCTTGCCGACCAGCAAACCCGCCATATCGCGACTTATTTTCCGGGCCGAATGACCGGCAGCCCTGCCGAAATGCTGGCCGCAGACTATATTCAGCAGCAGTTTAAAAGCTGGGGATACCAGAGCGATATTCGCCAGTTTAATACCCGCTATATCTACACCACGAAAGCGGGACATCAGACCTGGCATAACGTCACTACCAGCAGCGTGATTGCCGCCCGTGAAGGTAAACTACCGCAGCAAATTATTATCATGGCGCATCTGGACACCTATACGCCGCTCAATGATAAAGACGTGGACAATAATCTCGGCGGCCTCACGCTGCAGGGCGTGGACGATAATGCTTCCGGCCTTGGCGTCATGCTGGAGCTGGCCGAGCGCCTGAAAGATATTCCTACCCGCTACGGCATCCGCTTTATTGCCACCAGTGGAGAAGAAATTGGCTCCCTGGGTGCGAAAAATATTCTGGAGCGCATGAGCAAAGCGGAGCAGGCCAACACGCTGCTGGTGATCAACCTGGACAGCCTGATCGTTGGCGATAAGCTCTACTTCAATAGCGGGGCATCAACGCCTGCGGCCGTGCGTAAACTGACCCGCGATCGCGCGCTGACGCTGGCTCATCGCGCCGGGATTCAGGCCACCAGCAATCCGGGACTGAATACGAAATACCCGAAAGGCACCGGCTGCTGTGGCGATGCTGAACCATTCGACAAGGCCGGGATCCCGGTGCTGTCCGTGGAAGCCACCAACTGGACGCTTGGGGCGAAAGACGGTTATCAGCAGCGCAGTAAAAACAAGGCATTTCCAGACGGTACCAGCTGGCATAACGCCACGCTCGACAACCTCGAGTATCTGGATAAAGCGCTGCCGGGCAGAATTAAGCGCCGCAGCCATGACACGGTGCGTATTCTGCTCCCGCTGGTGAAAGAGTTGGCGAAGGCCGGGAAGTGATTTTCCCCTCGCCGCAATGGCGAGGGGGTATTTATTCGTGCAAACCGCATTCGCGTTTCAGGCCAAAGAAGCGCGTCTCTTCTTCTGCCATGCCAGGTTCCCATTTACGGGTGGTGTGGGTATCGCCGACGGACAAATAGCCCTGATCCCAGAGCGGATGGTACTTCAGCCCGTGCTCGGTCAGGTACTGGTAAACCGTGCGGTTATCCCAGTCGATGATCGGCAGAATTTTAAAGACTTCACGCTGTACGGCCAGCACCGGCAAATTGGCGCGGCTGCCGGACTGTTCACGACGCAGGCCAGCAAACCAGGTTTGCGCCTCCAGCGTTTTCAGCGCGCGGTTCATCGGCTCAACTTTGTTGATGTCGTTGTAGCGCTCAATACCCTCCACGCCCTGCTCCCACAGTTTGCCGTAACGCGCTTCCTGCCAGGCCGGGCTTTCGGTCGCGCGGAACACCTGCAAATTCAGCTTCAGCTTGTCGGTAAGCTCGTCGATAAACTGGTAGGTTTCCGGGAACAGATAGCCGGTATCGGTCAGGATCACCGGGATATCGGGGCGCTGCTGCGTGACCAGATGCAGACACACGGCGGCCTGAATGCCGAAGCTGGACGAGAGCACAAATTCCCCTGGCAGATTTTCCAGCGCCCAGGTCACGCGCTGCTGCGCGCTAAGTTTTTCCAACTGAGCGTTGACTTCGGCGAGCGCCATGACGCGTTCGACTTTAGGAAGGGCGTTCAGTTCGTTTAAATCAAGTACGGACATACGTGCCTCACTTAGTAATCAATGACCCTTACCCCGGCCCTCTCCCTGGAAGGGAGAGGGGGAAGCGAAGCCAGGCAATCGTTATGCTAATACCCTCTCCCCTTTGGGGAGAGGGTTAGGGTGAGGGGAAAAAACTAGTCCCACAAATCCCTGGCCGGATCGAGCACCGGGCGAATAATCCCAGCGCGTACGGTAAAATCACCAAAGCCTTCGTCGGTCTCACGTTCTTTCGCCCAGCGGCCCACCAGCTCATCAATCGAGCTGAGGATCTCCGGCTCGGTGATGTTTTCGCGGTACATGCGCGGAATACGCGTCCCGATACGGTTGCCGCCAATGTGCAGGTTGTAGCGCCCTGGCGCTTTCCCCACGAGGCCAATTTCGGCCAGCATCGCGCGGCCACAGCCGTTCGGGCAGCCGGTAACACGCATCACAATGTGCTCATCCGGCACTTTGTGTTTATCCATCACCTGCTCAACTTTGGTGACAAACTCCGGCAGGAAGCGTTCGGCTTCCGCCATCGCCAGCGGGCAGGTCGGGAACGCCACGCAGGCCATTGAGTTCTCACGCTGCGGCGTAACCGCATTCATCAAGCCAGACTCGGTTGCCAGCTTCTCAATTTTAGCCTTTTCGCTTTCCGGCACACCGGCGACGATCAGGTTCTGGTTTGCCGTCAGGCGGAAATCACCTTTGTGGATCCTGGCTATCTCCAGCAGACCGGTTTTCAGCGGTCGCCCAGGATAATCCAGGATGCGGCCATTTTCGATAAACAGCGTCAGGTGCCATTTGTCGTCAATGCCCTTCACCCAGCCAATACGATCGCCGCGGCCGGTAAATTCGTATGCGCGGGTTGGCTCAAACTTGATGCCAGCGCGGCGCTCAACCTCCGCCTTAAACACGTCAACGCCAACGCGCTCAAGGGTATATTTGGTTTTAGCATTTTTACGGTCGGTACGGTTTCCCCAGTCGCGCTGGGTTGTCACCACCGCTTCCGCTACCGCCAGAGTATGCTCCAGCGGAATGTAGCCGAATTCGCTTGCCGTGCGGGCATAGGTATTTTTATTCCCGTGCTCGATGGACAAGCCACCGCCGACCAGCAGGTTGAAGCCAACCAGCTTGCCGTTTTCCGCAATCGCAATGAAGTTCATGTCGTTGGCGTGCAGATCCACGTCGTTCTGCGGCGGGATCACTACCGTAGTTTTAAACTTACGCGGCAGATAGGTCGGCCCCAGAATCGGTTCTTCGTCGGTGGTGGCGACTTTTTCTTTGTCCCACCAAATCTCGGCGTAGGCGCGGGTGCGCGGCAGCAGGTGCTCAGAGAGCTTTTTCGCCCATTCGTAGGCTTCCTGATGCAGCTCAGACTCCACCGGGTTAGAGGTACACAGCACGTTACGGTTCACGTCGTTGGCCGTCGCCAGCGCGTCCAGGCCCACCTCGTGCAGCATTTCATGCGCGGGCTTGACGTTCTTCTTCAGAATGCCGTGGAACTGGAACGTCTGGCGGTTGGTCAGACGAATGCTGCCGTAGATAGTCTTATCTTCGGCAAACTTATCAATAGCCTGCCACTGCTGGGTGGTGATAATCCCCCCCGGCAGGCGACAGCGGAGCATCATCGCGTGACGCGGCTCCAGCTTCTGCTCAGCGCGTTCGGCTCGAATATCACGGTCATCCTGCTGATACATGCCGTGGAAGCGGATCAGCAGGAAGTTGTCGCCGTTGAAACCGCCGGTCAGGCCATCCTGCAGATCTTCTTTAATGGTGCCGCGCAGAAAATCGCTGTCGCGCTTCAGGCGTTCGGCGTCGACCAGTTTGCCTTCGACCACCAGAGGGCCAGGGTGTTTTTCGCTCATTAGTAGACATCTCGCTGATAACGGCGCTCAACGCGCAGCTCACTTAAAAATTCATCTGCCGCTTCGGTGTCCATGCCACCGTGGACGGCAACCACTTCCAGTAACGCCTGCTCAACGTCCTTCGCCATACGGTTGGCGTCGCCGCAGACGTAAATGTGGGCACCTTCCTGAATCCAGCGCCACAGTTCCGCGCCTTTCTCGCGCAGTTTGTCTTGTACGTATATTTTATGCTGCTGGTCGCGGGACCAGGCTAAATCGATGTTCGTCAGCAGGCCGTCTTTGACGTAGCGCTGCCATTCCACCTGATAAAGGAAATCTTCGGTAAAGTGCGGGTTGCCAAAGAACAGCCAGTTCTTGCCGCCAGCGCCGTCGCTGTCGCGCTGCTGAATAAAGGCGCGGAACGGGGCGATGCCGGTGCCTGGGCCAATCATAATGACCGGGGTTTCAGGGTTGGCCGGTAAGCGGAAGTTATCGTTATGTTCAATGAACACGCGCACTTCGCCATCTTCCTCAAGGCGGTCTGCCAGGAAACCTGAAGCGCCACCGCTGCGGGCACGGCCTTCGATGTCATAGCGCACCGCGCCCACGGTAATGTGGACTTCGGTTTCAGCTTCCGCCTGCGAAGAGGCAATAGAATAAAGGCGCGGCGTGAGCGGACGCAGCAGGCCAGTCAGCTGTTCAGCCGTCAGTTCTGCCGGGGCGTAGCGCGCCATGTCCACAATCGGCGTGGTCTGTGCGTAATGCTGTAATTTGGCTTTATCGCCCACCAGCTCCAGCAGCGCCGTGTTGCGGGTCAGCTGGGCGTAGTTTTCAACGATATTGCCGGTGTTGACCGTCAGCTCGAAGTGCCACTGCAGCGCTTCGCTTAACGGCAGCGTTTTGCCATCGACGGTGACGCTTTCATCGCCTTTCAGCCATAGCAGATCCGTCAGCTCTTTCACCAGCGCCGGATCGTTCTGATACCAGACGCCAAGCGCATCGCCCGGCTGATAGCGCAGGCCGGAGTCGCCAAGATCGATTTCGATATGGCGCACGTCTTTATCGGAGTCACGGCCGGTAATTTTCTGGTTCACCGCAAGCGTGGCGGTCAACGGTGATTCTTTGCTGTAAGGGCTGGTGAAGATTTCGTTGCTCACGCCCGTGGCCGTCGCGGCAGCCTGAGCCGGTGTTTCGGCCGGGACGCGGGATTTCAGCAGTTCAACGATTTGGCTGCGCCATGCCTGGGCCGCAGGCTGGTACTCTACGTCTGTATCAACGCGATCCAACAGGCGCTCGCCGCCTAATTCAGCCAGTTTACTGTCGAAGTCTTTGCCTGACTGGCAGAAGAATTCATACGAGCTGTCACCGAGGCCAAAGACGGCAAACGCGGTGCCGTTCAACTTCGGTGCTTTTTTCGAGAACAGGAATTTGTGCAGGGCCACGGCCTCTTCAGGCGGCTCGCCTTCCCCTTGCGTGGAACTGACGACAATCAGCAGTTTTTCCTGGGCAATTTGTTTGAATTTGTAGTCGCCCGCGTTCACCAGATTGACGTTCAGCTTCGCCGCCAGCAGGTCGTCCCGCAGCTGCTCACTCACGCGGCGTGCGTTGCCGGTCTGCGACGCGGAAATTAGCGTAACCACTGGGACTTCTGCCGCAAGGGCCGGAGCCGCCGCGACAGCACCAGGCTGCTGGTTAATCATTCCCCAGAAATAACCGGATAACCAGGCCAGCTGAGTGGTTGAAAAATCAGTGGTCGCCGCCTGAAGGCGTGCCAGCTGGTCCGGCGTTAACGGCAGCAAAGCGCTCGGTGGAACCTGAGAAGTCATACGTATTTAGCTTCCAGTAGCAAAGGGCAAAAAAAGGGCTTACAGACTGTAATGAGTCAAGGTTAACCAGCAGGTTATCAACAATTAAAGAAGGGATGGAAATAATAAATAACTAAAACGACTAATCGTTTTTTCAGGTAAATCATAGTGTTAAAAGTGATTACCTAACTAACTGATGAATATGAGATTTCAGCGCATTCACCGCTATTTACACCATGCTGCTGGGCAATGCGCCGTTTAGTTAATGCGAAAAATAGTCCATTCCGCTATCATGCGGCGGTTTTTTGAATTCCAGAGAGTCGAATGATGTCCACCACCCTGTTTAAAGATTTTACCTTCGAAGCCGCCCACCGCCTGCCGCACGTCCCGGAAGGTCACAAATGCGGTCGCCTGCATGGCCACTCCTTTATGGTGCGCCTGGAAATCACCGGCGAGGTAGATCCTTATACCGGTTGGATCATGGACTTCTCCGAGCTGAAAGCCGCGTTTAAGCCAACCTACGATCGCCTCGATCACTATTATCTGAACGATATCCCAGGGCTTGAAAACCCCACCAGCGAAGTGCTGGCGAAATGGATTTGGGATCAGATGAAACCTGTTGTGCCACTGCTAAGCGCGGTGATGATCAAAGAAACCTGCACCGCAGGCTGCGTCTACCGCGGCGAATAAGCTAAAAAAAGTCCGGAAATCACTCCGGACTTTTCCTCTCTGCGTCCCCCATCAAGCTAATTTTCATCCCACTTTGGTAAGCTGCGACGTCGCAACTAAAAGGTGCACGGGATGGCCACTACAGATTTCGATATTATCGTCGTTGGCGCGGGGATCGCAGGCTCCTGCTGCGCGGTAGAGTGCGCGCGCGCCGGGCTAAATGTTCTGCTTGTTGAGCAGGCAGCTCAGCCGGGAGGCAAAAACCTGTCGGGCGGCAGGCTTTACACCGCCGCGTTTGATGCCCTCTTTCCTGATTTTTCTCGCGCCGCCCCACTCGAACGCTGTATCACCCATGAAAAACTCTCCGCGCTGACGGCAGAAACGTCCACGACGTTGAGTTTCCAGCACCCTTCGGCAGCGTCATACAGCGTGCTGCGTGCCCGGCTGGATCCGTGGCTGTTCCAGCAGGCTGAACAATCGGGCGCGCAGTGCCTGACGGCGACTCAGGTCGATAGCCTGCATGTTGAAAGCGGCGCGGTGAGCGGCGTGGTGATCGAAGGCGAAGTGCTGAGCGCCAAAGCCGTGGTTATCGCCGAAGGGGCCAATACCCTGCTGGCGGAACAGCACAAGCTGTTGCACAAGTTACCCGAGCACAGCGTTGCCGTGGGCGTGAAAGAAGTGCTGGCGCTGCCGAAAGAAGATCTCGAGAACCGCTTCTCGCTTGAAGGTAACGCCGGTGCCGCCTGGCTCTTCACCGGCGGCATCTGCGGTGAACAGCCTGCGGGCGGGTTCCTCTATACCAATCTCGATACGCTTTCTGTCGGCATTGTCTGCCCGCTCTCTTCAATTCGGGCTGCCTCTGCTTCGCTTCCCGATCTGCTGGAAAACTTCAAGCAGCACCCGACGCTGCGCCCGCTTCTGCGACGTGCCCAGCTGGTGGAATACGGCGCACATCTGATTCCTGAATGTAGCCTGAACGGGCTTCCCGAGCGCCTGGCCGGCCCCGGCTATTTGCTTGTGGGCGACAGCGCCCGTTTCTGTATCAATACCGGTTTCACCGTGCGCGGCATGGATTTGGCGGCGCTTTCGGCAAAAGCGGCGGCGCAAACGCTGATTCAAGCGCTACAAGAAAATATCAGTGTCGATCTTCATCAGGCGTACCGCCACCAGTTGGCGTGCACTTCGCTGTGGGCGGTGCTGGAGCGCTATCGCAAAATGCCTGATTTTTTACAAACGCCGGGGCTGTTTCAGGACTATCCGCACCTGCTGGCTGAGCTGCAGCGTGATATCTTTGATCCCCAGTATTCACCGCCACCACGACTCAGCAGCCTGCTGTGGAAACATGCCCGCAAAACGGGTATTTCCAGACTGGTTAAAGACATTTTTCGCGGAGGGCGCAGCCTGTGAACCTGCATGAGAAACTGGCCAGAAACGCCTGGCAACCTGCGGAGAAACCACACATTGTCCCCGCAGATAATCCCGATATCGAACAGCTTACTCTGCTGGTACGAGCCTGCCCCGCCGGGCTATACCGACAGAAAGAAGACGGCAGCCTGCACATTGATACCACCGGCTGCCTGGAGTGCGGCACCTGCCGCCTGCTGTGCGACGAACAAACCCTCAGCCGCTGGCGCTACCCGCCCGCAGGCTGCGGCATCCAATTACGCTTTGGTTAATGGAGTCCAAGCTGTGTCCCTGATGTCCCTACTCAAGCAACACCCGCTGATTGCAGCGGTAAAAGATAACCAGAGCCTGCAGCTGGCGCTGGAATCCGACTGCCAGGTAATTTCCGTACTGTACGGCAATATCTGCACCATTACCGGCATCGTGCAGCAAATTAAGAAGGCGAATAAATACGCGCTGGTGCACGTCGATTTACTGGAAGGGACATCGAATAAAGAGATTGTGATTAACTTTCTGAAACTGGTGACCCAGGCCGACGGCGTGATCAGCACCAAAGCGCCAATGGTGAAAGCGGCCAGGGCGCAGGGGTTCTTTGCCATTCACCGGCTGTTTATCGTCGATTCCATCTCTTACCACAACATCGATAAACAGGTGGCCCAGTCGAACCCGGACTGCATCGAGATCCTGCCGGGATGTATGCCGAAAGTGATGAAATGGGTCACAGAAAAAATCGACCTGCCGGTGATTGCCGGTGGCCTGGTGTGCGACGCAGAGGACGCCAACAACGCACTCAGCGCCGGGGCGTTGGCTATCTCCACCACCAATACCGGCGTCTGGCAGTTGGCTAAATATCTTCCCTGACACAGGTTTGCAGCTCGGTTAGTACCGGCAGCAGGTCATCGACGATCCCCACATCGGCGTGGCGGAAAATCGCCGCCTGCGGATCGTTGTTGATGGCAACAATGAACCGGCTGTGAGCAATACCGCTGATAAAGGCCGGTGCGCCGGAGACACCTGCCGCAATACAAACGTCTGCGGCAACCTGGGTACCGGACATCCCCAGCAGTTTGTCCATGCTGCACCAGGCGTGCATCACCGCTTCGCGGCTGGCGCCGGTTTCCATGCCCAGCCCGCTGGCAATCTCCTCTACCTGCGCCATGGCTCGAGGGCTGCCAACTCCCCGCCCCACCGCCAGCACAAGCCTGGCATCGGCCAGGCCGGATTCGGCTTCATCGGCAATTGCCCCGGATTCAAGCAGCCAGGCGGGCTTCTGTGCTGCCACGGGAATCGGTACATATTCGATCTCCGGTTGCCAGGGTTTGGCTCCCGGCGCGGCGGCTACGCTCAGGCACCAGGGCTTATTGTGCAGTTGAAGCTCAGCCACCAGCGCGCCGCCATAGGCGTTTTTGCGCACCACCTGCCGGGCAAAATCCGCGTCGTTAATCGCGCTCCACGCCTCCCCTTGCAGCCGGTGAGCCAGCCGGGTGGCAAGCTCCGCGCCCTGCCAGCCAGAAGGGAATAACAGCATGTCTACTGGGGCAGGCACGAAATGGGTATACAACCCCTCCAGCAGCGGCTCGCTGAATTCACTCTCCGGCAGCAGCCAGGCTTCGACATGTTCTGGTGCCATTTCACTGCACGCAATGAAATGCCCTATCTCACTGAGCGCCGACGCTGGCCTCGCTTCAGGCAGAACCAGGGCAATTTTCATGATTTCATCCTTTTACGTAGCCAGTCGCGGTAAAGGCTGCGGACCTTTTCGCGCACATCGCTGCCCTGAATAATTAAGCCGCCGCGCTGCCGCTGAGGGTGATCCAGCCCGACCAGAGGAGAGAATGCCTCCTCATGACCAGGGACTTTCACAGGCAAGACCTCAACGTCCGAAGCTTTCACCGCCAGCTTTTGTCGCAGGCCAGGCGTTCTCAGGCAGTAATCTCCACGGCTTTCAATCATCAGCACCGCAGGCAGCCGCACGGTCAGGCTGCGTTTTCCTGCGCCGTGCCGCTGTTTCAGGCAAAGCTGCTGCCGTTCAGCATCGAGCGTGAAATCATAGACCTGAGTGAAACACGGCCAGCCCAGCTGTTCGGCGAGGTAAAACCCCATCTGGCCGCTGTTACCTTCGGCGCTGCGTGAGCCCATGACCACCAGAGATTGAGAATGTTGCTGCTGCCATGCGGCCAGCAAGGCAGCCACTGAGGCGGGAGAAAAAGTCAGCTCGTCATCCGGCTGCAGCCGAACGGCTCGCAGGAACCCCAGCGCTTTGAACTGGCGAAGAAAGCTGTCCGCACGCTCGTGACCAATGCTTAAGGCGGTAAGGTTTAAGCCTTCAGCCTGACGCAGCAGTATCTCCGCGGCAGCAGCCTCATCTTCTCCCAGACAAGGGCGCGTTATCGAGGTGTCCAGGCTGCCCTGTCCGGCGGTCAGCCAGTCTTTTTCCGCCAGCATGGCGAGGTCTGGCTCGGCCTTAAAGGCTAACAGAATGTTCATGATTCACCCCCGGCGGCTGCTCTTTATTCCCGGACGCGGCCACAAGGCTCATGTTTCGCGTTTCCGGCGCCCAGAAGACGGAAACCAACAGGCCCAGCATCAGAACCGCGCTCAGCAACAGCATAGTGTTTTGCACCCCGAAGGAGACCAGCGCCACCGGCAGCAGTCCGGTGCTAATTGCCGAACCCAGGCGGCTCATCGACGTCGCAAACCCTACGCCCAGCGAGCGAATATCCGTCGGGAAGCTTTCCGCCGGCAGCACACCGACCAGGTTGCTGACCGCCGAAATGGTCAGCGTAAAAACAAAGAACAGCAGCAGGATGAGGGTGCCGTGTTGTTCCGGCACCAGCGCCAGTGCGGTAAGGCTGAAGAACAGCACCAGAAAACCGCCGATCAGGAAGCCGCGTCTTGAGCAGCGGTGGGTCAGCACCAGGCCCGCGATCGCGCCCACCACCAGCACCACATTCAGCAACAGGCTGGCGGTCAGGCCATCCTGCATACCCAGCAGCCCGGTAATGGACGGCAGCCAGGTATAAATCGCAAACCACGGGATCACCAGGCAAACAAAGAACAGGCTATTAAACGCGGTACGCCGCCAGTATTGCCCGGAAAACAACGTGCGGAGATGGCGGGAAGTTGGCACCGCAATCTCATCGCTAATAACAACATGTTCGCCGAAGCAGCGGCGCACAATCTGATGCGCTTCGGACACCCGCCCCTGGCGAAGCAACCAACGAGGAGATTCCGGGGTGCCCCAGCGCAAGACAGTGATTAACAACGCAGGTAACGCGGCCGACGCCAGCAGCCAGCGCCAGGCTTCCGGCCCGCTCTCCACTAGCTGATGCCCAATGAGGCTCGCCAGCACATAACCCAGCGTCCAGACCACGCTAAAAGCGCCGAGCAACACGCCACGATGTTTGCGCGGGGCAAATTCGGCCAACATGGTGTGGCCCACGGAGTAGTCGCCGCCCAGCCCGATGCCAATCAGCACCCGCAGAAGAATCAGCTGCTCTACGTTACTAACGAAAAATTGTAAAAAGGAGGCCAGTGTGATGAGCACGAAGCTGAAGTTAAAGATTTTCTGACGACCAATATGATCGGAGATCCAGCCCAGCACCAGGCTGCCCAGAAACAGCCCAAACAGCGCCGAGCCGCCCACTAATCCTTCCTGAAGCGGCGTCAGGCTCATTTGCGGCGCAATCATCACCAGCGCAAAGCCAATTACGCCGAGCACGTAGCCGTCCGTCAAGTGAGCGCCGAAGGTCAGCCCGGCAATGCGTAAATGAAAGCGATTAAGCGGCAGGTCATCCATACGAACCGGTTCGGCGTGCATACTGATTCCTTTGTCGATCCGTAAATGAAGAGGTCGGCTCCTGAGAGCCGACCCGTGCGGTTATGTGCGATTATTTTTCAATCGGCCAAATCGTGCCGGTGTTCATGATGCCGTTCGGATCGTACTGATCTTTCAGGCCCTGCATGATTGGCCAGGCGGTACCGTGCTCCAGCCTGGACCAGTGCACGCGGTGCTTGCCGATCCCATGGTGGTGCACCATCGAGCCGCCGAGGCGAATCGTCTCTTCCACGATGATTTTGTTCAGCGGGTTGTGGTACTTGTCGATCTCCTCTTCCGGCTTACAGCCCACCACGTTGTAGTCGTACACGAAGTACATGTTGGTGCCGTTGATATAGCTGTGGGAAGAGTGGCCGCCCAGCATAGTGATATCACCCGCATGTGGGAACTCGTTGCGAATGCGCTCGATCACATTGTGGTAAATCTCATTAATGCAGCTCCAGCTGCCGGAAACTTCCGTGGTAAAGCCCATGTTGCCGGTTTTCAGGATCTGCACGCGCTCGGCAGCCACTTTATCCGGCCCCCAGTTCAGGTTGTTGAACCAGGTTTCGATGAGCTTGCTGTCCACCTTCTTGCATTCCGGGTAGCGGGCAACTATTTCTTCGATGCCCGCGCCGGTCGCTTCGGCCAGGCGCTTAGAGCCTTCGGCCATAAAGATCAGCACGCATTTGCCGTCGGCAAAATGGGTGAAGTGCTGGGTGCCATCTTCGGCGTCATACAGGCGGGCAATCGACGGACGGTAGCCTTCCACCATCACTTCACGCAGGATGTTGAACCCGGTCTTCATGTTGTCGAGGATGTAGCCGTAGAACAGGTTGTTTTCCGGCATGTACTTGAAGATTTTTACCGTTACTTCGGTGATGTAGCAGAGCGCCCCTTCGTTGCCGATGATCACGTGGCGAATGTCCGGGCCAGCGGCACGGCGCGGCACGTTTTTAATGCGAGTGATGCTGCCGTCCGGGAACACGGCTTCCAGACCAACCACCATGTCCTCAATCGCCCCGTACAGGGTTGAGAACTGGCCGATGCTGCGGGTTGCCACAAGGCCGCCCATTTGTGCCAGCGGTTTGGACTGCGGCGAGTGGCCGGTGGTGTAGCCTTTTTCACGCAGGGCATCTTCCAGCACTTCCAGCGGCACGCCGCACTGGGCGGTGGCCTGCATGTTTTCAATGTCGATATCGACAATCTTGTTCAGCCCGGAGCCATCCAGCACCACGGAGTTTTTCACCACCGCTTCCAGGCCGCCTTCCGTTGCGGAAGCGCCGGTTCGCGGGATACAGGTGATGTGGTTGCTGTTCAGAAACGCCAGTACGCTGGAGACTTGCTCAGTGTTCTGCAGTTTCACTACCGCGGCCGGCAGCGGCTGAGTGTACACGCCATGAATATCCGCATATTTTCTGAACCGGTCGATACTGTTTTTCTGTAATACTTTTTCATCGGTAATAACCTGCTGCGGACCAACGATTTCTTTTAATTGATCCACAATTGCTTCGCGAGATAAAGACATGACAACTCCTTCCTGACAAATAAGGGAATACGGATATAAATAATAGAAAGCAGGAACCACCCTGCGAAAACTACCTGACTAAATAACCACCATCAACGACTAACAAATGGCCATTAACATAATCTGAAGCACGGCTGGATAAATAAACCATTGCCCCCATAAGATCCTGCGTTTCACCCCAGCGGTTGGCTGGAATATGATCCAGTACGCGCTTGTTGGTTTCCGGATTTTTACGCGTTTCGGTAGTAATATCGGTGGCATAATAACCAGGCGCAATACCGTTCACCTGAATATTATATTGGCCTAATTCATCGCAATACGCTTTCGTTAAACCGGCCAGCGCGTGTTTTGTGGCGGAATAAGCCGGAGACCATTGGCCGCCAAGATAAGAAAATAGCGAACAGATATTAATAATTTTTCCGTGCTTTTGCGGAATCATCACTTTGGCCGCCTCGTGACTTAATTCGAACGCCGCGGTCAGGTTGATGTTGATCATCGGGTCCCAGTCGGCGCGGCCGAAATCCAGCACCTTGTTGAGCTTACAGATCCCGGCGTTGTTGACCAAAATATCCACCGAACCAAAGGTTTCCAGGCACTGGGCGATGACCTGAGCCGGGGCACCTTTCTCCGTGATATCCACGGTCATAAACGCCACTTTTACGCCTTGTTGTTCAATTAGTTGACGCGTTTCGCCTTTCTCTTCCACCACCGTTGGAATAAACACATTCGCGCCAGCCTTAGCCAGCGCCATGGCGAAGGCCTGCCCCAGCCCGCTGTTACCGCCGGTGACAATCGCCGTCTTCCCCTTGAGCGAGAAGAAGTCCAGTGAGAATTCGTTGAGTGCGCTGAGCGACATGATGAACTCCTTAAATTTTTTAAACGCAAAAAAAATGAGAAAAGCAAGCTCCCCCCGAAAGGGAAGTTACTTTTCTCATCGTCTCTAGTAACTGGCTAAAATAAGTATCACAGCGGTGAGGGCATGTTGTGTGATCAACATCACAACTCATTAACAAGAGGGTTCTATCGCTAAATTATTCGCCGTGAAAACCAATATCGTGATATTTCTCACACTAAAAAAACACGCTGCATGTTAATAATCTCCGCAATTACTAGAGCCCATGAGAAAAGTAATCAGCCCTTAAAAGGGGATTGGTTACTTTTCTCTTTTTTTGTCTTTAACAATCCTGATTACTGAGAGCACACCATGCGTGATTCAAATTTTCGTCGCTGGCTAACGCTGGCAATAATAAGTATCAGTGGTGGTGTAAGTTTTGACCTTGCTTATTTAAGGTATATTTACCAAATCCCCATGGCAAAATTCATGGGATTTAGCAATACCGAAATAGGCTTAATTATGAGTACTTTCGGAATAACCGCAATTATCCTTTATGCGCCGAGTGGAATTATTGCTGATAAATTCTCTCACCGCGTAATGATGACGCTGGCGATGATTGCCACCGGCCTGTTGGGGATTGTGATGGCTTTCTATCCGCCGCTGTGGGTAATGATCGTCATTCAGGTCGCCTTCGCCGTGACCACCATTCTGATGCTGTGGTCGGTCTCCATTAAGGCGGCTTCCCTACTGGGGGATCATAGCGAGCAGGGAAAAATCATGGGCTGGATGGAAGGCCTGCGCGGCGTCGGCGTGATGGCGCTGGCGGTATTCACCATGTGGGTGTTTTCGCGCTTTGCGCCGGAAGATGCCAACAGCCTTAAAGCCGTTATTCTTATCTACAGCGGCGTTTATATTGCGCTTGGCGTGCTGTGTTGGTTCTTTGTCAGCGACGGCTTTACCGGCCGCACAGAAGGTGCTCAGGCAGCCAAAAAACCGGCCTTCCAGCTCAAAGATATTCTGTCCGTTTTACGGATAAGTACCACCTGGTACTGCAGTATGGTGATCTTCGGGGTTTACACCATTTATGCCATCCTGAGCTATTCCACCAACTATCTGACCGAGATGTACGGCATGTCGCTGGTGGCCGCCAGCTACATGGGCATCGTGATCAATAAAATCTTCCGCGCCTTTTGCGGCCCGCTGGGCGGCATTATTACGACCTACAGCAGAATTAAATCGCCCACTCGCGTGGTGCAGTTGCTCTCTATTGTTGGCGCAGTCGCACTGGTAGCGCTGCTGGCGACCAACGCCAATCCTCAGTCCGTTGCGATGGGCATTGGGCTTATTTTGCTGCTGGGGTTCACCTGTTACGCCTCACGCGGGTTGTACTGGGCCTGCCCCGGCGAAGCGAGAACGCCGCCCTATATTATGGGAACCACCGTGGGTATCTGTTCGGTCATCGGCTTCTTGCCGGACGTATTCGTATACCCGCTTGTCGGCCACTGGCAGGACACCCTGCCCGCAGAAGAAGCCTACCGCAACATGTGGCTGATGGGATTAGCCGCACTGTGCATGGTCATCGTGTTTGCCTTTTTGCTGATTCGCAAAATTCGCGCCGCCGACATCGCACAGGAAAAATTGGCATCGCTGGCCGCAACGGGCGAGTGATGAGGGAAAATTGAAGGAGAAAGGCAATGTCGAAGCAATACATCATTGGGATTGATGGTGGGAGCCAGAGTACAAAAGTCGTGATGTACGATCTGGCAGGTAATATCGTCTGCGAAGGCAAGGGGCTGCTGCAGCCGATGTACACGCCGGACGCGGATACCGCCGAACACCCTGACGACGATCTGTGGGACTCGCTGTGCCGCGCCGGGCAGGATTTAATGAGCCACTTCACAGGAGACATAAGTGCGATAGTTGGGATTGGCCTCGGCTCCATACGCTGCTGTCGCGCCTTATTAAAGGCCGACGGCACCCCAGCTGCGCCGCTGATCAGCTGGCAGGATGCCCGCGTCACCCGCCCCTACGAGCACACAAATCCTGATGTGGCCTGGGTGACTTCATTCTCGGGTTACCTGTCCCATCGCTTAACCGGCGAGTTCAAAGACAATATCGCCAACTATTTTGGCCAGTGGCCGGTGGACTACAAAACGTGGTCATGGAGCGACGACGGCGAAGTGCTGAAGAAATTTAATATTCCGCGCACCATGCTGTTTGATGTTCAAATGCCGGGCACGGTCATTGGCCATCTCACAGAAAATGCAGCGAAGGCTACGGGCTTCCCGGCCGGATTACCGGTCGTTTGTACCACCAGCGATAAGCCGGTTGAAGCGCTTGGGGCCGGGCTGCTGGATGATGAAACGGCGGTGATTTCTCTCGGCACCTATATCGCGCTGATGATGAACGGCAAAGCGCTGCCAAAAGCCCCTGTGGCCTACTGGCCCATTATGTCGTCTGTGCCTGAAACGCTGTTGTATGAGGGCTACGGCATCCGCAAAGGGATGTGGACGGTAAGCTGGCTGCGGGACATGCTGGGCGAGTCATTGATTCAGGATGCCAAAGCGCAGAATCTTTCCCCGGAAGGGTTATTGAACAAGAAAGCCGCGCTGGTGCCGCCGGGCTGTAACGGCTTAATGACCGTGCTGGACTGGCTGACCAACCCCTGGGAACCGTTTAAGCGTGGGATCATGATAGGTTTTGATTCCAGCATGGACTACGCGTGGATTTACCGCTCGATCCTCGAAAGCATCGCCCTGACGCTGAAAAACAACTACGACAATATGTGCCATGAGATGGACCACTTTGCCAAACATGTGATCATCACTGGCGGCGGCTCCAACAGCGACCTGTTTATGCAGATCTTTGCCGACGTGTTTAACCTGCCGGTCAGGCGTAACGCGATCAACGGCTGCGCAAGTCTGGGTGCGGCAATCAACACCGCCGTCGGGCTGGGGCTGTATACCAGCTATGAAACCGCCGTCGAAAAAATGGTGCGGGTCAAAGACGTGTTTATGCCCGTTGAAAGCAACGCTAAACGCTATGAGGCGCTAAACAAAGGCATTTTCAGGGAGTTAACGCAGCACACTGACGTTATTCTGAAAAAATCGTATCAGGTGATGCACGGCGAGTTAGATAACACGGACTCGATTCAAAGCTGGTCCAACGCTTAACTAGCGGTTTACGCCGGGTGTGATGGCTACACCCGGCTTTGCTCATCAGGCAATATTCAAATACTTGTGCGTCTGCATCGACAGGCGCCAGTTGCGCGCGATGCAGGTTTCGATGCACAGACGCGTCGCGTCCTCTTTTTGGCTTATAGGCTGCAACGCGATGATGCGGCTTTTCTCATCCGTCAACGTAGCCAGCAGTTCGTCCAGCGCTTCGACGTCACGCATACGCCCAACCGGGTGCTTAATTTCATCCGCGCGTTCCAGCGCCTGGGAGAGAATGTCGTACCCGCCGCGCATGTTCACCTTCGGGGAAACCGTCACCCAGGTATTTGCCGTGCAGCGCACTTCATGCGTGCCGCTGGTTTCTATCTGGCAGCTAAACCCGTTTTTCTCGAGCAAATCTGTCAGCGGCGTGAGGTCGTGAATGCACGGCTCACCGCCGGTGATCACCACATGCCTCGCGGTATAGCCCTGGCGGCCAATCACGGTAACTAGATCTTCGGCGCTTGCCGCGCCCCATTTATCGCTTTCTTTAGTTTTGGCCAGGATACTGAACAGCGACACTTCACGATCCGCGAGCTTATCCCAGGTATGTTTGGTATCGCACCAGGCGCAGCCTACCGGGCAACCCTGCAGGCGAATAAAAATGGCGGGCACGCCGGTAAAATAGCCTTCCCCTTGCAGGGTCTGGAACATCTCGTTAATCGGGTACTGCATAATCATCTCAGTCATAGTCACAAAAAGTAATTATCGCAGAACTGGCGATGGAGATCATGCGAAAGCGGCTGCACCACGGCGATACCTGATGCCCATGTCGCGCAAACATTCTCTATTCTCACGGTTACTGTGTGCCAGTTCTCAACTTTCTTATGGTGATTAAACGTTCGTTCCTCATGTTGATCGTCGTCATAACAGCACTTATTGCTAACTTCTAGCATCCCTCTGGCTTTCCCCCTGAAATTACATAAGGAAATGATAAATGGATGATTCTTCTGTTCCCGGACAACAAAGAGTTGGGCCCGCCGCCTGGTTTAGCCTGCTGTTTGCGATGGTCTTTTTTTCTGGCCTGTTAGGCGGAAAAAACTGGTACGGGGTGTTTGACTTCACCACGCTAAACGGCGCCTTTGGCAAAGTGGTCAGCGGCGTTAACCCGGCCGGAGAATCGCTGGATGTTGCCAAAAGCGCCTTCCGCGGCAACGGCGGGTATGGCGCAATGGACGGTTTTCTCTTCGCTTTCGGCCTGATTCCCGCCGTGATGTTTGCGCTGGGCATGATTAACGTGCTGGAACACTACGGCGCGCTGCGGGCCGCAAGAAAACTGCTGACCCCTCTCCTTCGTCCCCTGATGGGCGTGCCCGGTGCCACGGGCCTTGCGCTAATCGGCAGCCTGCAGAGTACCGACGTTGGCGCGTCACTCACCCGCGTGCTTGCCGATGAAGGCCAGATTACCGAAAAAGAAAAAACCGTGTTCACTATGTTCCAGTTTTCCGCTGGCGCCATGATCACCAACTTTTTCTCTTCCGGGGCCGTGCTCTTCACGCTGATCGCCGTTGACGGCAGCCAGGCCGTGCCAAGCTCTATCGGCATGTGCGTCGCCGTGATGTTCATGATGAAAATCGTAGGGGCAAACATGATGCGCCTGATCCTGAACGTCACAGAACGGAAAACAAAAACGGAGGCGCAACATGGCTGATGCAGCAAAACCGATGATCACCGATGTCTTTGTTGCCGGCGCGCGCAAAGGCTGGACCATCGCCACAACCAGTACGCTACCTAACGTGTTGATGGCATTCATTATTATCTATGCGCTTGAGCTGACGGGCGCGCTGCAGGGCATGGCGTGGCTGTTTGGCCCGGTAATGAAACTCTTTGGACTGCCCGGTGAAGCCGCTGCAGTGCTCATCGGCGGCTGGATGTCGATGGGCGGCGGCGTAGGCGTCGCTATCAGCCTGTTTGAAAGAGGCATTCTCAGCGGCGAACACCTGGCGATTCTCGCACCGGCCATCTATTTGATGGGCTCTCAGGTGCAGTACGCCGGGCGTATCCTCGGCGTGGTCGGTATTCCGGCGAAACGCATTCCTCTGATGATAGCCCTTTCCGTACTCAACGCATTTTGCGCCATGCTGATCATGCGCGTGCTTATTCTGGAGTAACCCATGGATCTGAAACAGTATCTTCAAGAGTTAAAAAGCGTCGTGAATATCGACTGCGGCACCGCCACCGTTGCGGGCGTGGAAGAAGTCAGCCGTATCTTTCAGCAATGGTATCTGTCAGAAAACTGGCACTGCGACAGCGTCGACCTGGGGAACAAAGTGGGGCCGGGCTTGTTCGCCACGAATAAGCCTGACGCCACACAGTACGACGTTTTGCTGGTGGGGCATATGGATACCGTCTTCCCGCCGGGAACCGTCTCAGAGCGCCCTTTCAGCATTGAAGGCGACCGCGCCTATGGGCCAGGCGTGTCAGACATGAAAAGCGGGTTGTTATCTATTCTTTGGGCTCTACGCGGCCTGGACAAAGCCGATCTTGATCGGTTAGCTATCGCCGTGGCCATGAACCCGGACGAAGAAACGGGTTCAGCCCATTCACACGAATGGATGGGCGGCATAGCAAAACGCAGCCGCTGCGTGCTGGTGTGCGAGGCGGCAAGAGCCGACGGCTCTCTGGTGAAAGCCAGAAAAGGCATGGCCCGTTACCGCCTGACTTTTAAAGGCGTAGCCGCCCATGCGGGCAACGATCCGGAAAAAGGCCGTTCTGCGGTGAAAGCGCTCGCCCACGCGGTGCTGGCAATCAGCGATCTGGCCGATACGACGAAGGGTACCACGTTGAACACCGGCGTGATTTCCGGCGGCGTTGGGGCGAATATCGTGGCGGATCGCGCGGAGATGATTGTCGATCTCCGCTTCAATGATAACGACGAATATCTGCGGGTTAACGAGGCCGTTCAGTCGTTCCGCCACCGCCAGTTCGAGCCTGATGTGTTAACCATCGTCGAACAGCAGGCACAAACGCCCGCGATGTCACCTTCCGCTGAAACGGAAAAGCTGATGAAGCTGGTGGAAAAAGCCGGTCAGGCTATCGACGTGGAAGTTCGCTGGCAGGCGGTGGGAGGCGGCTCAGACGCCAACCACACGGCGGCCCTGGGCGTACCTTCCCTGGACGGGTTTGGCCCTGTCGGCGCGGGTTTCCATTCCCCTTCCGAATATCTGGAGCTCAACAGTATCGAACCACGGGTTCGACTGCTGCGCGAAGTGATCCGCTCGCTGTAAAAGCAGAATTTTATCCGCATGAGGTTTGTCATCAGCCTGAAGGCCGGTAAGATCCCGGCCTTGTTCATTTCGTAAAAACCAAAGACGAAAAAAAACCCGCCGAAGCGGGTTTTTCAAAGTCTAAAGCAGCAGTAAGAACTTACTGGCCTTTAACTTCTTTCAGACCATTGAACGGTGCTGGGGTGCCCTGTGCAGCCAGAGCTTCTTCGATACGAATCAGCTGGTTGTACTTAGCAACACGGTCAGAACGGCTCATAGAACCGGTTTTGATCTGGCCAGCAGCGGTGCCCACAGCCAGGTCAGCGATGGTCGCATCTTCGGTTTCGCCAGAACGGTGAGAGATAACCGCAGTGTAGCCAGCGTCTTTCGCCATTTTGATCGCAGCCAGAGTTTCGGTCAGGGAACCGATCTGGTTGAATTTGATCAGGATGGAGTTAACGATGCCTTTTTCGATACCTTCTTTCAGGATCTTGGTGTTGGTTACGAACAGATCGTCACCAACCAGCTGGATTTTGTCGCCCAGCACTTTGGTCTGGTATGCGAAACCAGCCCAGTCAGATTCGTCCAGACCGTCTTCGATAGAAACGATTGGGTAATCTTTGGTCAGGTTTTCCAGGAAGTGAGTGAACTCTTCAGAGGTGAACGCTTTGTTGCCTTCGCCAGCCAGAACGTATTTGCCGTCTTTGTAGAACTCAGACGCTGCACAGTCCATTGCCAGGGTAACATCTTTGCCCAGCTCGTAGCCTGCTGCTTTAACCGCTTCAGCGATAACAGCCAGCGCTTCTGCGTTGGAACCCAGGTTAGGCGCGTAGCCACCTTCGTCACCCACAGCAGTGTTCATGCCTTTGGACTTCAGCACTTTTGCCAGGTTGTGGAACACTTCAGAACCGATACGTACCGCTTCTTTCAGAGTTTTCGCGCCAACAGGCTGAATCATGAATTCCTGGATATCAACGTTGTTGTCAGCGTGCTCGCCGCCGTTGATGATGTTCATCATTGGCAGAGGCATAGAGAATTTGCCTGGGGTGCCGTTCAGTTCAGCGATGTGAGCGTAAAGCGGCAGGCCTTTAGAGGCAGCAGCAGCTTTAGCAGCAGCCAGGGAAACAGCCAGAATGGCGTTTGCGCCAAACTTGGATTTGTTCTCGGTGCCATCCAGATCGATCATGATCTTATCGATGTTAGCCTGGTCTTTAGCATCTTTGCCAAGCACAGCTTCAGCGATCGGGCCGTTAACCGCAGCAACAGCTTTCAGTACGCCTTTACCCATGAAACGAGATTTGTCGCCATCGCGCAGTTCCAGAGCTTCACGGGAACCGGTAGAAGCACCTGATGGTGCAGCTGCCAGACCAACGAAACCGCCTTCCAGGTGAACTTCGGCTTCAACAGTCGGGTTACCGCGGGAGTCGATGATTTCACGACCGATCACTTTCACAATTTTGGACATAGTAGGTTTTCCTCAAGTCACAACGTTAAACTAAAACTCCAGACAAACAACGCGCGAAAATGTCGCGCGTTGCCGTTCTAACTCTGCTTACTTCGCCTGGCGTTTCTGGTACTCACCGGCGGCTTTCACGAAGCCTGCAAACAGTGGGTGCCCGTCACGCGGAGTCGAAGTGAATTCCGGGTGGAACTGGCAGGCAACAAACCATGGATGATTTGGCACCTCGATGATTTCCACCAGTTGGTCATCACCGGAACGACCTGCAACACGTAAACCAGCTGCTTCAATCGGTTTCAGCAGCATGTTGTTGACTTCGTAGCGATGGCGATGGCGTTCAACAATAGTTGGCTCACCGTACATCTGGCGAACCAGGCTACCGTCGGTCAGCTGGCACTGCTGGCCGCCGAGGCGCATGGTGCCGCCCAGATCGCTCTTCTCGCTGCGCACTTCAACATTGCCTTCTTCATCGCGCCACTCGGTGATCAACGCCACCACAGGGTACTTACAGTCTGGCACAAATTCAGTGGAGTTGGCGTTATCCATGCCCGCCACGTTACGGGCGAACTCGATAAGCGCAACCTGCATACCCAGGCAAATGCCGAGGTACGGGATGTTGTTTTCACGGGCATAGCGCGCGGTGGCAATCTTGCCTTCAACGCCGCGGTAGCCGAAGCCGCCAGGGATCAGAATCGCATCCAGACCTTTCAGCAGCTCAACGCCACGGGTTTCAACATCCTGTGAATCAATCAGCTTGATGTTCACGGTCAGACGGTTTTTCAGCCCGCCGTGTTTCAGCGCTTCAATCACCGACTTATAGGCATCCGGCAGTTCAATGTACTTGCCGACCATACCGATAGTGATTTCGCCCGTTGGGTTGGCTTCTTCATAGATAACCTGTTCCCATTCTGCCAGATTGGCTTCCGGCGCGTTCAAGCTGAATCGTTTACAAATATAATCGTCCAGCCCCTGGGATTTCAACAGGCCTGGAATTTTATAGATAGAATCGACGTCTTTCAGAGAGATTACCGCTTTCTCTGGAACGTTACAGAACAATGCAATCTTCGCACGTTCGTTGGCCGGTACAACGCGGTCAGAACGGCAGATCAGCACGTCTGGCTGGATACCAATGGAAAGCAGTTCTTTTACGGAGTGCTGAGTCGGCTTGGTTTTCACTTCACCGGCTGCGGCCATGTAAGGCACCAGCGTCAGATGCATGTAGAGCGTGTGCTCACGGCCCACTTCTACCGCCATCTGGCGAATCGCTTCAAGGAACGGCAGGGATTCGATGTCACCGACGGTGCCGCCGATTTCAACCAGCACCACGTCGTGGCCTTCGCCGCCTTCCAGAATACGTTCTTTAATGGCGTTGGTGATGTGCGGGATAACCTGCACGGTCGCGCCAAGATAGTCACCACGGCGTTCTTTACGCAGAACGTCAGAGTAGATACGACCGGTGGTGAAGTTGTTGCGGCGGCTCATCTTGTTACGGATGAAACGCTCGTAGTGACCCAGATCCAGGTCGGTTTCAGCGCCGTCTTCGGTAACGAACACTTCCCCATGTTGAATAGGGCTCATGGTACCCGGATCGACGTTGATGTACGGATCGAGTTTCATGATGGATACGTTGAGGCCACGGGCTTCAAGAATAGCTGCGAGGGAGGCTGCGGCAATGCCTTTACCCAGAGAGGAAACGACCCCGCCGGTCACAAAAATATAGTTCGTTGTCATGCTGAACCTGAGAAGTTAGGTTTAAAGACGATGGAATAACCAGGACGGGAAAGTAGTATACCCGAACAGCATGGGCGCCACAAACATTCATTCTGTTCCCCGGAAATCAATCCGGCCCCACAGTCAGGCTAAGAAAATAGCCCTTCCGTGAGAAATGTTTTTGACGCAAATCAATCGCTTGTTAAATAAAAAGCGCTAAAAAGTGCAGCTGATAGCAAAAACGCTTTAGATTTCAGTTTCCTGGCGTTTCACTTCTTGCCACGCTTTTTCCATAATTTCCAGCCCGGCCTGCTCCATGGTTAACCCCTGAGCGGCGACAATCGCCTCCACTTTTCGGAAACGAGCCTCGAATTTTCGGTTAGCTTTTTGTAACGCCACCTCAGCTTTGGTGCCCAAATGGCGAGCCAGATTGACGGTGGCGAACAATAAATCACCCACTTCTTCTTCCAGCTTTGCCTCGTCCACCACGGCCTGCTGGGCTTCAAACATGACTTCGTCGATCTCTTCGTGCACTTTATCCAGCACCGGGCCAAGCGTCTTCCAGTCAAAGCCGACGTTTGAGCAGCGTTTCTGGATTTTTTGCGCTCGCATCAACGCGGGCAGCGCCTCTGGGATGTCGTCCAGCGCCGAGTGTTGTGCCTTCTGCGCGCGCTCTTCAATTTTGATTTGCTCCCACTTCGCCAGCACTTCACCGCTGGTCGCGGCGTCGCCGTCAGCAAAGATATGCGGGTGGCGGCGTTCAAGCTTGTCGCCAATCTCCTGGCAGATATCTTCAAAATTAAAACGCCCTTCTTCCTGCCCCATCTGGGCGTAAAACACCACCTGGAACAGCAGGTCACCCAGCTCGCCGCGCAGGTCGTCAAAATCTTCACGATTAATGGCGTCAAGCACTTCATAGGTTTCTTCGAGCGTGTAAGGGGCGATGGTGGCAAAGGTTTGCTCGCGATCCCACGGGCAGCCGTTTTCAGGGTCACGCAGACGCTGCATGATCCCGAGCAGGCGGTCGATTTGAGTCATTGTAATTCCTTGTTTTTTTTACCCTCACTAGCCTCCTCTCCCTAAAAGGGAAAGAGGGCTGGATCGAGTAGAATTGTTCTTAGGGGCGAGGGGCAATCAATTAGCCGTGCAGCCTGCGGGCATCGATAATGTCCGGCACCTGGTTGAGTTTGCCCAGCACGCGGCCAAGCACCTGCAGGTTATAGATCTCGATAGTCATATCGATGGTGGCAAGCTGCTGTTTCGTGTCACTGCGGCTGGCCACGCCAAGCACGTTGACTTTTTCGTTCGCCAGAATCGTGGTGATGTCGCGAAGCAGGCCGCTGCGGTCGTTCGCCGTGACGCGCACCACCAGCGAATAACCGCTGGAGTAGCTTTCCCCCCAAACAGCATCGACGATACGTTCCGGCGCGTGGGATTGCAGCTCGGCCAACTGGTCACAGTCGGCACGGTGAATCGAGATCCCGCGCCCCTGGGTAATAAAGCCGACGATTTCATCCCCCGGAATCGGCTGGCAGCAGCGGGCGATATGGTGCATCAGATTTCCGACGCCCTCAACGACCACACGACCATTGTCTTTACTGCGCGACTGCGGCGGCGAATAGCTTTTTTGCGTCAGTTGACGTAGCGCGGCGGCATCCTGCTCCTCGGCGCTTGGCTTATTAAACTGCGCCTGCAGGTAGTTGCTCATCTGGTTGAGGCGGATGTCGCCCCCGCCGATAGCCGCCAGCAGCTCTTCAATTTCGTTGAAGTTGTAGCGCGGCAGCAGCGTTTTCTCTGCTTCCTTCAGGCTGATGCCCAGATGCTCAATCTCATCGTCCAGGATCTGGCGTCCGGCAAGAATGTTCTTGTCCCGGTCCTGCTTGCGGAACCAGTTGTGGATCTTCGCGCGCCCGCGGCTGGTAGTGATGTACCCGAGGTTAGGGTTCAGCCAGTCGCGGCTCGGGTTCGGCTGCTTCTGGGTGATGACCTCGATCTGGTCACCCATTTGCAGCTGATAGGTAAACGGCACGATGCGCCCGCCAATTTTTGCCCCGATGCAGCGGTGCCCGACATCACTGTGAATATGGTAGGCAAAGTCCAGCGGCGTCGAGCCAGCAGGCAGGTCAACCACGTCCCCTTTCGGCGTAAACACATACACGCGGTCGTCAAAGACCTGGCTGCGGACTTCGTCAAGCATTTCGCCCGAGTCGGACATCTCTTCCTGCCAGGCGATAAGCTTACGCAGCCACGCAATGCGGTCTTCATGGCCGGAACTGCCGCTGCGCGCATTGCCTTCTTTGTACTTCCAGTGCGCGGCCACGCCCAGCTCAGACTCTTCATGCATCTGCTTGGTGCGGATCTGAATCTCTATGGTTTTGCCGTTCGGACCAAGCACCACGGTATGAATAGACTGGTAGCCGTTCGGTTTAGGGTTTGCGACATAGTCGTCAAACTCATCCGGCAAATGGCGGAAGTGAGTATGCACTATCCCCAGCGCCGCGTAGCAATCCTGCAGGCGCTCGGCGACGATACGCACCGCACGCACGTCAAACAGCTCGTCAAACGCGAGGTGCTTTTTCTGCATTTTGCGCCAGATGCTGTAGATGTGTTTTGGTCGGCCATAAACTTCAGCCTTTACGCCCTCTTCTTTCATCGAAGAACGTAATGTGCCGACAAAATCGTCGATGTACTGCTCGCGATCGATCCGGCGTTCGTGCAGCAGCTTCGCGATACGCTTATATTCTTCCGGGTGCAGGTAGCGGAAACAGTAATCTTCCAGCTCCCATTTGAGCTGGCCAATACCGAGGCGGTTCGCCAGCGGGGCGTAAATGTTGGTACATTCTTTGGCCGCCAGTACGCGCTCATCTTCCGGCGCATCTTTCACTTCACGCAGATGGGCTATACGTTCCGCAAGCTTGATGACCACGCAGCGGAAATCATCCACCATCGCCAGCAGCATGCGGCGAACGTTATCCACCTGGTCGGAAGAAACAGAGTCGTTATGGGTCGCTTTCAGGTGGCGGATCGCGTCCATGTCGCGCACGCCGTGAATCAACGTCACCACCTGCTTGCCGACGCTTTCCAGCATCACTTCTTCGCTGACTACGCCAGCATCCGCCAGCGGGAACAGCAGCGCGGCACGCAGCGTATCGTTGTCCATGCTCAGCATCGAGAGGATTTCGACCATTTCCACGCCGCGCCACAGCAATAATTCAGCGTCAGGATGACCTTTGGTCTGGCGTTCACAATACGCCCAGGTTTCGGCTAAGCGTTCACACGATTGCTGGTTGGAAATCCCGAGGCTTGCAATCCATTTTTCGGGCGCAAATTCGCCAGCTTTGTTGAGATGTGCACTTCTTACCGCAACCATTATCCTCTCCTGTCGGGCTAACGCTCAGGCCAATAAGCCTGATTAACCCTTTCAATTACGCTCAAAGAGCGCCATAGACTCCAGATGCCCGGTGTGGGGGAACATATCGAGCATGGCCAGTCGTTTAATGTGGTACCCGGCGGCCAGCAACGTTTCGCTGTCGCGCGCAAGCGTGGTGGGGTTGCAGGAAACGTACACCACGCGGCTCGGCTCCAGTTTGATGACGTGCTGCATAACACCCGCCGCACCGGCACGCGCCGGGTCGAGCAATATTTTAGTAAATCCTTGTTGCGCCCAGGGCTGACGCGTCACGTCATCTTCCAGGTTTTCATGGAAGAATGTCACGTTTTTCAGCGCATTACGCTGAGCATTATATTCACCTTTCGCCACCAGCGCAGCAACGCCCTCGACCCCCACGACCGCGGCGGCTCGTTTTGCCAACGGCAGGGTGAAATTCCCCATTCCGCAGAACAAATCTAGCACCCGATCCTCAGGCTGCACCTCCAACCACTCGATCGCCCGCGCCACCATTTGCTGATTCACCGCGTCGTTAACCTGGATGAAATCTCGTGGACTAAAGGTTAAGCGTAGCCCGTCTGAATGATACCAGGGCTCTTCCTCGGCCAGGGATTCCAGACTGTCGCTGTCCGGGGCGAGGAATAACGCCACCTGATGGGAATGCGAAAACTGTTCCAGTTTTTCCCTATCGTCTTTGCTGAGCGGGGCCAAATGGCGCAGCACCATCAGCGGCCCACCGTCGGCCAGAACCAGTTCCACGTGCCCTAACCGGTTCACGATACTTAATTCAGACAAGCACTGGCGTAAAGGATTCAGTAATGCTTCAAGCCGGGGCGCCAGGACGGGGCAATGATGAATATCCACCAGCGCTTTATCGCTCGCCTTACGAAAACCCATCTGTAAGGTTTGCGTGCGGGGCAGATAATTCAACCCCAGCCGCGCGCGACGCCGGTATCCCCATGCCCCGGCAGAAATAATTTCATCCACCTGACGAGGCTGTTCGCGCTCGCCCATCATCCGCCCAAGCGCCTTAGATTTTGCCTCCTGCTGCAGCGCCACGCTCGCGTGCTGCTGCTGGCAGCCGCCGCAAACCCCAAAATGCGGACAGCGCGGCTTCACCCTTTCCGGGCTGTCGTTTAAACGGCGCTTTACCTCAGCCTGAGCGTAGCTACGCTTATCTTCGGTAATGCGAACCTCAACCTGTTCGCCGGGCAGTGCCCCACGAATAAAGAGCGCTTTGCCTTTGTGGCGCGCGACGCCCTGACCAAATGGATCGAGGTCGGTGACGGTCACGGTAAGTAATTCACGATTCGTATCGCGTCGCTTTGCAGAGTAGAATTGCGCCATGATGTAAGTAGATGTGTTCTCAAATGTCACTGTTGCTTTTATTGTCCCATATCGGAACCCCATGACCAACTACAGCCTGCGCGCACGCATGATGATCCTGATTCTGGCCCCGACGCTGTTGGTCGGTTTACTGCTCAGCATCTTTTTCGTTGTCCATCGTTACAATGACTTACAGCGTCAGCTGGAAGATGCCGGCGCCAGTATTATTGAGCCCCTGGCGGTCTCCAGCGAATACGGCATGAACTTCCACAGCCGGGAGTCGATTCGCCAGTTAGTCAGCGTGCTGCACCGCCGCCATTCGGATATCGTGCGGGGCATTTCAATTTACGATGACAGTAACAAGCTGTTCGTCACCTCTAATTTTCAGCATAACGCCGCTCGCCTGAAGCTGCCCGACGGGGAAAAGCCCCCGAAAGATCTCACCGTCACCCGCGCGGGCGACATTATGATCCTGCGAATGCCGATTATTTCCGAAAGATGCTCACCGGATGAGTCCGCTGAAACCAACGTCAAACAAAGCAACAGCACCCTCGGCTACGTCGCCATGGAGCTGGATCTCAAATCCGTTCGCCTGCAGCAATACCGCGAAATCTTTATCTCCACTTTGATGATGCTGTTCTGTATCGGCATTGCGATGCTGTTTGCCTATCGCCTGATGCGCGACGTGACCGGGCCGATCCGCAATATGGTAAATACCGTGGACCGCATTCGCCGCGGGCAGCTCGACAGCCGCGTGGAAGGGTTTATGCTGGGCGAGCTGGATATGCTGAAAAACGGCATTAACTCGATGGCAATGTCGCTGACGGCGTATCACGAAGAGATGCAGCACAACGTCGACCAGGCCACATCCGATCTGCGTGAAACCCTTGAGCAGATGGAAATTCAGAACGTGGAGCTCGATCTTGCCAAAAAGCGGGCTCAGGAAGCCGCCCGTATAAAATCTGAGTTTCTGGCAAATATGTCCCACGAGCTGCGAACGCCGCTCAACGGCGTTATTGGCTTCACTCGTCTGGCCTTAAAAACTGACCTCACGCCAACCCAGCGCGATCACCTCTACACGATTGAACGCTCGGCCAATAACTTGCTCACCATCATTAATGACGTGCTGGACTTCTCCAAGCTCGAAGCGGGCAAGCTTCTGCTGGAATCCATTCCCTTCCCGCTGCGCAACACGCTGGATGAGGTGGTAACTCTGCTGGCACATTCCGCCCACGACAAAGGCCTTGAGCTGACGCTAAACATCAAAAATGACGTGCCGGATAATGTGATTGGCGACCCTCTGCGCCTGCAGCAGGTGGTCACCAATCTGGTGGGTAACGCGATTAAATTCACCGAAACCGGCAACATCGACCTGCTGGTGGAAAAAAGGGCGGAAGGTAACAACAAAGTTCAGATTGAAATGCAGATCCACGACACCGGCATCGGCATTCCTGAACAGGAACAATCGCGTCTCTTCCAGGCCTTCCGCCAGGCGGATGCCAGTATTTCCCGCCGCCACGGCGGCACCGGGCTGGGGCTGGTGATCACCCAGAAGCTGGTGAATGAAATGGGCGGTGATATCTCCTTCCACAGTAAACCGAATCGGGGCTCAACGTTCTGGTTCCACATCAGCCTGGATCTGAACCCGAACGCCGTGAACGACAGGCAAGTGCTGGACAAACTGGCAGGTAAACGCCTCGGCTACGTCGAGCCAAACGCAACCGCCGCGCAGAGCACCCTGAATTTGCTGCAAAATACGCCGCTGGACGTCGTGCACAGCCCGTCGCTCACCGGACTGCCCGATGAGCACTACGATATTCTGCTGTGTGGCATTCCCGTCACCTTTACAGAAACGCTCACGCTGGCAAACCCTAAGCTCGCCAAAGCGGTCACCATGGCAGATTGCCTGATTCTGGCCTTGCCCTGCCATACCCAGGTCGGTGCAGAAGAGCTTAAGCGCCAGGGCGTGGCGGGCTGCCTGTTAAAACCGATCACCTCTACGCGCCTGTTCCCGATGCTGCTTGAAAGCTGCCCGAAAGCTAATCTGGCTCTGCCGTTCGTTGAACATAGCGATAAGCTGCCGATGGCTGTCATGGCGGTGGACGATAACCCGGCCAACCTGAAGCTGATTGGCGCGTTACTGGAAGACAGGGTTCAGCAAGTTGTGCTGTGTGAAAGCGGCACCCAGGCGCTGGAGCGCGCCCGACAAATGAACATCGACATTATTCTGATGGACATTCAGATGCCGGAAATGGACGGCATCCGCGCCTGCGAGCTGATTCGCCAGTTGCCACATCACCAGCAAACCCCGGTGATTGCTGTTACTGCCCACGCGCTGGCGGGGCAAAAAGAGAAACTCATGAGCGCCGGCATGAACGACTATCTCGCCAAGCCGATTGAAGAAGAAAAGCTGCATCGCCTGCTGATGCGCTACCATCCGGGCAATATCGGCCAGCTTCCCGTTCAGCAGGAAGACCCCGTCCCGCCGGCGATTAATATCAATAAGACGCTGGACTGGAACCTGGCGCTGCGGCAGGCCGCCAACAAAGCCGATCTCGCCCGGGAGATGCTTGACATGCTGCTGGCTTTTTTACCGGAAGTGAGAAATGTTCTCGAAGAACAGCTGGTGGGAGACAAGCCCGAAGGATTAATTGATATCGTGCATAAACTGCACGGAAGCTGCAGCTACAGCGGTGTCCCTCGGATGAAAAAACTCTGCCAGACGCTCGAGCACGAGCTGCGTCACGGCGTAGCACCAGAGGAGATGGAGCCTGAAATTCTGGAGCTACTGGACGAAATGGATAATGTCGCGCGGGAAGCGAAGAAATATCAGATTTGAGCTTAAATCGGATGCGAAGAGGGATCCCGCACGCCCTCTTTGCTTTTACAAAAATGTTAGCCTTTAGTCATGCCGCGCCACATCACGTCAAAGCCGGCAGATTTGTATTCATCCCTGCGTGAAGGATCGCGTCCGGCAAATTCCATCGTGGTTTCGGCCAGGCCAAAGAAAATAGCGTCGGCAAATGCCGACTCAATGCCGGTCAGCGCCTCGTTGGTGATACATTCCTTCGACAGGTCACGCAGATCCGGGTAAGCAAGGTAAACCATTTCCAGCGTTTCGGACGTGATCTTGCCGGAAACCGCCAGCTGGCGCATCGCTTTACGCGCATTCATATTCACCAGCCCCCAGTCGATGTAATTCCCCCACACCGTCCTGGTGCGCTCTTTGCTTGAGGCATGTCGATCGTAGGTCTTCATCAGCTCGTTGCCAAGATCTTGCTTATGATGAAGATAAACGGCGTTCAGTAACTCGTCTTTAGTCGGGAAATAACGGAACAATGTCCCTTCGGCAACGCCCGCCTTTCTGGCAATTAAAGAGGTCGCCGCCCCTAATCCCAGTTCCGCTATCGCATCGGTTGCCGCATCGAGTAATGCTAATCGTTTATCTTCACTTTTTGGACGAGCCACGGTTCCTCACAAGCCAGTTATCTGAGTGGATAGGATTTCAACCATCGGGATCGCCGCGATCGCTGAATGTCATGTTCTTTATCATACCGTAAATTTTGTTGACGGTTGACCTTGTCTGCCTATAATGAGTGTTTACTCACTCAATAGCAATATAACCCACACAATTTCTACGAGAATTCTTTATGGCTGCCGCGCAATCTGGCAAGCGTTCGTTAACCCTAAAATTCATGGTCGTGATTATGTTATTAGGCCTTACTGCCACTAGTGCTGCGCTGTTCCCGATGACTGAATTTGGCAAACTGCCACAGGGCAGCCGCCTTGAACGCATCCAGCAATCCCCCCAGTACCGCGACGGCAAGTTCCACAATCAGCAGGACACGCCAATGATGACCGGCAAACGCGGTCGCATTGCGGCGCTGTGGGATTTCTTTTTCGCCCGGCCAGATACGGTAAAACCCGATCGTCCCCTGCCGCTGATCAAAACCGATCTGGCGAAGCTTGATAAACAGCAGAATCTGGTGGTGTGGCTGGGCCATTCCTCCTGGTTTATTCAGCTCGGCGGCAAACGCATTCTTATCGATCCGGTGTTCAGCCACTATGCCGCCCCGTTCGCCTTTCTGAACAAAGCGTTTGCGGGCGATTATCCGTGGCGAGCGGAAGATATGCCGGACATAGACACTTTGATCATCTCTCACGATCACTGGGATCACCTGGACTACCCCACGCTGCGGGCGCTTAAGCCAAAGATTAAGCAGGTAGTCACCCCGCTTGGCGTTGGCGCACATTTTGAAGCCTGGGGCTTCGATCCCGCGCTTATCCACGAACTGGACTGGCAGGAAAAAGTCGCCATTGACGATGAATTAACGATTCACGCTCTGCCGGCACGCCACTTCTCTGGCCGCGGGTTAACCGGCAACAAAACGCTGTGGGCAAGCTTTATGTTCGTTACGCCGCAGCGAAGAGTTTATTACAGCGGCGATTCCGGCTACGGCCCGCATTTCAAACAGATCGGTGAGCAATTTAGCGATATCGATCTCGCGATCATGGAAAACGGCCAGTATGACGAAGGCTGGAAATACATCCACATGATGCCGGAAGAAGCCGCTCAGGCGACGGAAGACCTGGGGGCGAAAACCATGGTGCCAGGGCACGCAGGCCGGTTTGCATTGGCGAACCACAGCTGGGACGAACCTTTCCGCCGCATTGCCACCGCCAGCAAAGGCCGCAGCTATCAGCTGCTCACGCCGGAAATGGGGCAAATACTGGAAGTCAGTCAACCGCGTCAGGCCTTCGATGCCTGGTGGGAATAGCGTTATCAATTATCGAACGAGCAAGATGTAGAAGGAGGTGATATGTCCATGCCTAAAGATTTTATGGAATCTCTGCTTGAGTGGGTCGATGGCAACATGCAGCGCCCGCTGCGTATTGAAGAAGTCGCCAGGCAGTCCGGCTACTCGAAGTGGTACCTGCAGCGGATGTTCTCAGACTGGGCGGGGAAAAGCCTCGGCGCCTACATTCGTGAACGTAAATTGCAGTTAGCGGCAGAAGATCTGAAAAATACCGAGGACAAAATCCTCGATATCTCAGTGCGCTACGGTTTTGATTCGCAGCAATCTTTTACCCGCACGTTCGGGAAACGGTTCAATACCTCTCCCGGCGCCTACCGTCGCGAGCACGAACCCCCGCTTAATTAAGACCTTTTCTGGGTGGGTATGCGCCGCTTACCCACCCTGTTTTCACTTACTTCAGTAAAGTCGCCCACTGCTCAACCCACGGGCCGGAAACCACTTCAGGCTCCGGATGGTCGTTGGCGTCAATCGTTAAAACCTCAGCAATGCGGGTTGCGCCCTGCTCCTGCAATAAAGCGTCAAACTGCTTGCCGCCGCCGCAGAAGTGGTCGTAGTTGCTGTCACCCAGCGCAATCAAGCCGTAATGCAGTTCAGGCTGGTAACCCAGCTGATCTTTGATGGCCTGAAAAAGCGGAACAATGCTGTCCGGCAGATCGCCCTGCCCCGTCGTGGACGTGACCACCAGCGCATAATGGTTGCGGTAATATTGCCACTCGGTCAGGTCGGGATCTTCAAACACCTTTGCCTGATGGCCGTGTTTTTTCAGAATAGTTTCGGCTTCTTCCGCCACTAACAGCGCATTGCCGTACATCGTGCCTACAAAAATACCCACTTCGGCCATCGGTAACTCCTTAAGAATTAGGGACAAGGCTTATCCTGGCAGCTCGCCGGATCACACTCACTATTTTCAACATCCGGCAACAGACCGCGCCAGCCAAATTGTGTCAGCATTTGCATCCAGGTCTCATCCAGCCCCGCTTTTAGCGTCAGCGGTTCCCCGGTAACAGGATGCTTTAAAGAGAGCTGGCTGGCATGCAGCATCAGGCGCTGGCAACCGAAATGCTCCGCCGCCCCGCGATTCTGACGCAAATCGCCGTGTTTGGAATCGCCAATAATGGGATGCCGAAGATGCGCCAGATGCCGCCGAAGCTGGTGTTTACGGCCAGTCTTTGGCTCAAGCTCCACCAGGCTGTAGCGCGCGCTTGGATAACGCCCCACCGCCACCGGCATTTCGACCGTTGCCAGCCCGCGATAATGCGTCACTGCGGGCTGTGGCCCTTTGTCCTGGTCGCTATATTTATCGGCGATTTTATCCAGCTCTTCAACCAGCGGATAATCCAGCACGGATTCGTCCTGCAGCCAGCCGCGCACCACGGCATGGTAGAGTTTCTGCATTTGATGCTGCTCAAATTGCTGTGACAGCAGACGACCTACTTCGCTGGACAGCCCCATCAGCAGCACGCCAGAGGTTGGTCTGTCGAGGCGATGAACGGTAAAAACGTGCTGGCCAATCTGGTCGCGGACGGTTTGCATCACCACGACTTTTTCGTGTCTGTCCAGCCAGCTGCGGTGAACCAGCCAGCCGGACGGTTTGTTCACGGCAACCAGCCATTCATCCTGGTAAATAATCTCCAGCATCAACCCTGTTCCGCGTCAAACAGTGCATCCAGCTCAAGCAGCACGGCAAGGAGAGGTTCACGCACGGCATGCGTCGCATCCAGCGCCATCTCATAATAAGGGGCGATAGCAAAGGCGTCAGGCAGAGGATGCTGGCTGTCCAGCAGCGCGTGCATACGAGGGATCAGGACCCATTGTAACCATTCGTGGGGCTGCAGCGTATCCATGCAGAAAGGCTGCGTGCTCTCGAATGCTGTGGGATCGGGAGGCAGGCCCTGCCAGAGGGAATGATCGCGCAGGATCTGCTCAATGGTGAGTAAATGATGGCGAACCAGCGTCTGGCGCTCCATGAAAACCTCATTCGTCAGTGGAAAAGAGCGGTACAGAATAACACTTCTTCGCTGCCCGTGAAAAAGGCATAAAAAAAGGGAGCACTGTTTACACAGTGCTCCCGGTTCGTTTCGCAGCTAATCCAGCTACTTTTTATGCTCCCTGCTCATCCATGACAACTTTGTCCTCTGGTCTCCTGACCAGCAATCCATCGCCAGGGCTTCCTGCTGCCATCATCCTGATGGGTGTCCAACATCATCCTGACGCGAAATCCTTAAGTCTTCCTGACCCACCGCACTCCTGTTACGGCTCTCATTCTCCGTCCTGGAGGTGTCCTTTAACTCTGCCTGAGTTATCCATGCTTCATCTGTGAAGCCTTCCTTGTTCGCCATCCCGGCGGGTTCCTTTTGTAAGAAGCGACATCATCCTAATGTCTCCTTCATTACGTCGACATCCTGTCGATGGGTATAGAATCCCCTATTTGCCCGCATGTGACAAGGCATGCAGCGGTGCTGCGGGCAAAAACTTTCATTCGGAACTTTCCTAAAACAAAAATAACTCATTGTTTTATAAGGATATCGACAAATGAGAGTCGCTTTCATCTGCCGTCAAATGTAGCGATCTCTCACATGGCTTGTAAGAGATCTCTCACAAGGCCTTGGGCAAAAAAGCTAGATCACCTGTGGCGTTAAGGCATTCAGAAAGTCAGGAAGAGAGGCGGAAAGCACGGTCCGCTGCGGGGTGCCGATTCTTTCAAGCACCACTTCACCTGTCAAGTTGCAGAGTGAGACAACTTCCATTTCATCGTCAGTCGTCGCTAAAAATAGCGTCGGAGATAACTTCAAACGCTTCTGCGTCACCAGATGACCAATCAAATTTTCCTGCACGCGAACAAAGTCGTCCTCGCTCCACGCCTGCAGCAGCGTCAGCGCAGTATTCCCATGTACGGCGGGCATATCGCCGGCAAATTGCGTGGTGTAAAACGCTTCAACGGCAGGTTGGAGGGAAATATCCAATGCTCGCTCTACGGCGCTTAAATCCGCTTCGGGTATAAACGGCTGGGGCTGCCAGCGCACGTCTCCCCCGGTGGTCGTTACAATGCACGGCGAAGGAATGCCGTACAGTGCTTCACTGGCAGGCCAGCCTCCCGTTTCCTCCTGCCACTGGTCGCAAAAACGGCGGGTAAACTCTTTAAGGGCAAAGGCGACTTCGTTCATTAATTTCTCACTCGCGTAGGCTGGGGTACAATAAAAGCCAATTGTACCTTTATCTCGGTGAAACATGTCCTACGAAAATCACCAGGCTCTAAGTGGCCTGACGCTGGGTAAGCCCACGGCTTATCAGGATCAATACCAGCCTTCGCTACTGCAGGCCGTACCGCGCAGCCTGAATCGCGACCCGCTTGGCCTCCACGCCGACAGCCTGCCATTCAGCGGCGGCGACATCTGGACGCTCTACGAACTCTCATGGCTGAACAGTAATGGCCTGCCTCAGGTCGCCGTGGGCCATGTGCAGTTAGACGCCAATAGCGTCAACCTTGTGGAGTCCAAAAGCTTTAAGCTCTACCTGAACAGCTTTAACCAGACCCGCTTCGCCGACTGGGAAACCGTCCAGGCAACGCTGAAGCGTGATTTAAGCGCCTGCGCCGAAGGCGACGTCAGCGTGGTACTGTTCCGCCTGCATGAGCTGGAAGGCCAGGAAATCGCAGCGTTCAGCGGAGAATGCATCGATGAGCAGGACATCACCATCGACAGCTACGACTTCAATGCAGATTATCTGCAACAGGCCGCGGGGGATGAGATCGTGGAAGAGACGCTGGTTAGTCACCTGCTGAAGTCCAACTGCCTGATCACCCACCAGCCAGACTGGGGCTCCGTACAGATTCGCTATCGTGGTCCAAAAATCGATCGCGAAAAGCTGCTGCGCTATCTGGTCTCCTTCCGCCATCACAACGAGTTTCATGAGCAGTGCGTAGAGCGCATCTTTAATGACCTGCAGCGCTTCTGCCAGCCGCACTCGCTCAGCGTCTACGCACGCTACACGCGTCGGGGCGGGTTGGACATTAACCCGTGGCGGACGAATACCGATTTCCATCCTGCTTTTGGCCGCCTGACCCGCCAATAAGTGCGAAATAGCTCCCAGCGCCAAAAGTGAATGTGGTTTACGGGTTGTTAAAGTGAACAAGCCAGGGCTATTGTAATCTGTGAGAACGGCACTTTTCGTTCCGTAAGGAGTTCACTTGATTACACATATTAGCCCGCTTGGCTCAATGGATATGTTGTCGCAGCTGGAAGTCGATATGCTTAAACGCACCGCCAGCAGCGACCTTTATCAACTGTTTCGTAACTGCTCACTGGCGGTCCTTAATTCCGGCAGTCAAACCGACAGCAGCAAAGAGCTGCTTTCTCGCTACCAGAACTTTGACATCAATGTGTTACGCCGTGAACGTGGCGTAAAACTCGAACTGATTAACCCCCCGGAAGACGCCTTTGTTGACGGCCGAATCATCCGCGCGCTGCAGGCTAACCTGTTTGCCGTCCTGCGCGATATTCTGTTTGTTAACGGCCAGATTACCAACGCAGGCCGTTTTCAGCATTTGAACAAAGAAAACTCTATTCATATCACCAACGTGGTGTTTTCTATTTTACGAAATGCCCGCGCGCTGCACGTGGGTGAAGCCCCGAACCTGGTGGTTTGCTGGGGCGGGCACTCCATTAACGAAAACGAATACCTGTATGCCCGCCGTGTGGGCACTCAGCTCGGCCTACGCGAGCTGAATATCTGCACCGGCTGCGGGCCGGGGGCGATGGAAGCACCGATGAAAGGTGCTGCCGTCGGCCACGCCCAGCAGCGCTATAAAGAAGGGCGTTTTATCGGCCTGACGGAACCTTCGATTATCGCCGCCGAGCCGCCTAACCCGCTGGTCAACGAGCTGATCATCATGCCGGATATTGAAAAACGCCTTGAGGCGTTCGTGCGTATTGCCCACGGCATTATTATCTTCCCTGGCGGGGTCGGTACCGCAGAAGAGCTGCTCTACCTGCTTGGCATTCTGATGAATCCGCACAACCACGATCAGGTACTGCCGCTGATCCTCACCGGGCCGAAAGAGAGCGCGGATTACTTCCGTGTGCTGGATGAATTCATCGTTAGCACCCTGGGCGAGAAAGCACGACAGCATTATAAAATCATCATCGACGACGCAACTGAAGTCGCCCGCTTGATGAAAAAAGCGATGCCACAGGTGAAAGAGAACCGCCGTGAAACCGGTGATGCCTACGGCTTCAACTGGTCCATTCGCATCTCGCCGGATCTGCAGATGCCGTTTGAACCGACCCACGAAAACATGGCTAACCTGCAGCTCTACCCTGATCAGCCTGCGGAAAAGCTGGCCGCCTCGCTGCGGCGCGCCTTCTCAGGCATCGTTGCCGGCAACGTGAAGGAGCCAGGTATTCATGCCATCGAAAAATACGGCCCGTACAAACTGCACGGGGACCCGGACATGATGAAACGCATGGATGTTCTGCTGCAGGGCTTTGTCGCCCAGCACCGCATGAAGCTGCCCGGCAGCGCCTACATTCCCTGCTACGAAATAGTGCGTTAACCTTCCAGGGCGGCCAGCGGTCGCCCTTCTTTTTCCTCTTCCACGTTCATTATTTACAATGAAGATAACCATTTAAAACCGCGTCTAAAATGCTTCTGCAATATATTTGTTAAGCTCTCCCCCTGATTTATATCGTGCTTTTAAATAAATAACGCTCTGGTTTTACATATTACTCTATATAATCTCATTCACATTAATGGCAATGGCCTAATAGATCTCCCATTTCAATAATATAAAATCATCACCTGCCGCCCCCCAAGAAATATCAAGTCTCATAGAGTTGTTGTCTTTCGTACTAAACCAATCATTTACAATGCTTACAACTATTTATCAAATATGCATTATCATGATAAAAACAAGCTCGCAGCACCTCGCCGCACGTCTCTTTATTCAGAAGCATTAAAACAAACGATCGCACTATAATCGCATAATATTTAAAACATCATTGCAGCATGCGCAGTTTAATTAAGAGAGAAAAAACATTAATTAAGAGAAAAAAACACTGAGCAGCCTGTAAGCCATGCTCAAATACGCTCCCAATCAAAACTTTGCAGTGGTGGCTTTTATGCCTGCTCGTGGCCTAACTCATAACTTGCTCTTAGCTGTTTTCATCGTTCTGCCCATGCACGCTTTTGCTGGCCCGGTGATCAATGTGGGTCCGTTAAATGAGTATATCTATTCCGGTAAAAACACCCTCGCCAAACGCATTTATAACTCCGGGGATGCCACGGCATTTGTACGCGTTGAGGTTAGTGAAATAGTTTATAACGAGCACAGCCCGGCAAAGGAAATTCCGCTTGATAATGCGGCCATTGTTA